>NZ_JBIWEM010000005.1:0-361512 GCF_044762545.1 Pseudomonas sp. NPDC096925
GCCTGGATGGCGGAAAGCTTGAACTGTCTGGTGTGCTTGCTCATGTGAAACGCCCCTGAGGTTGGATTTTTGTCCAACATCAGGGGCGCAGTTCACAAATGTAGGAGCGGCTTTAGCCGCGATGCGCCGCGCGGGCGGCGCTCGATCTCACAGGCGCAAAAAGGCCCAAGGCAATCCGACCATGAATTTCTCGTCACCCGGCCACTTGAGAAACGATTTCGTTTACCATTGTTTCCAAATATGTAGCCGTAAGCGAGGAAGTACCCGCATGACGATCCGCCCGCAACCGCTGATGCGTACCTTGGCCGCCGCCGTGCTGAGCCTGGCCATCGGCGCTCCGGCCGCCATGGCAGACGCACCGGTCACCCTGACCATGTACAACGGTCAGCACAAGGAAATCGGCGAAGCCATCGCCCTGGCCTACGAGGCCAAGACCGGCATTCATATCGATATCCGCAAGGGCAGCAGCAACCAGCTGGCCAGCCAGATCATCGAGGAAGGCGAACGCTCGCCGGCCGACATCATCTATACCGAAGAGTCCCCTCCCCTGAACAACCTGGGTGAGCTGGGCCTGCTGGCGAAAATCGACGACGCCACCGCGAACATGATGCCCAAGGAGTACGTTGGCGCCAACGGCACCTGGATGGGCATCACCGCCCGTACGCGCATCGTCGTGTTCAACCCGAAGAAGGTCGACGAGAAAGACTTGCCGACCACAGTGATGGACTTCGCCAACCCCGAGTGGGAAGGGCGCGTCGGCTATGTGCCCACCAGCGGCGCCTTCCAGGAGCAGGCCGTGGCCATCCTGAAGATGCACGGGCGAGAAGCCACCGAAGAATGGCTGACCGGCCTGAAGGCATTCGGCAAGCCCTACACCAACAACATGGTCGCCCTGAAAGCCGTGGAAAAAGGCGAAGTGGCTGCGGTACTGGTGAACAACTACTACTGGTATGCGCTTGAGCGCGAGCGCGGCAAGCTGGACACCAAGCTCTACTACCTGGCCGATGGCGATGCCGGCAACCTGGTCACCATTTCCGGCGCAGCCGTGGTCAAGGCCAGCAAGCACCCGAAAGAAGCCCAGGCCCTGCTCAACTGGATGGCCAGCGAAGAAGGCCAGCGCGTGATCACCCAGACCACCGCCGAGTACCCGCTGCATAAAGGCATGGTCTCCGACCGTGGCCTGAAGCCGTTCGAAGACCTGCGCCCGCCGAAGATCTCGCCAGCCGACCTGGGCAATGCCGAGGAAGCGATCGAGCTTGAGCGCGAGGTCGGCCTGCTCTGATGACTGCCGCCCTGTCCGAGCCGGTGCCGGTACGCTTCGTACCGCGCCGCAAGCGCCCCTCGATCTGGGTGGTGCTGCCTGTGCTGTTCCTGGTGGCCATGAGCTTGCTGCCATTGCTGTACGTTGCCATGAAAGCCTGGGAAGCCGGCTGGCGCGAAGCCTTGCACCTGCTGTGGCGGCCGTTTGTCTGGGGGCTGATGCGCAACACCCTGATGTTGATGGCCGGGGTGACGCTGACCTGCATGGTGGTCGGCATGGCCCTGGCCTGGCTGCTGGAGCGCAGCAACCTGGCCGGTCGTCGGCTGTGGGGCGTGGTGCTGTGCCTGCCGTTCGCCGTGCCGTCGTTCGTCAGCAGCTTCACCTGGGTGTCGCTGAGCTCGGACTTCGAAGGGCTGGGCGGGGCAATCATGGTCATGGCCCTGTCCAAGTACCCGCTGGTGTTCCTGCCGGTGGCGGCAACCCTGCGCAACCTCGATACCTCGCTGGAGGAATCGGCACGTACGCTGGGCTGCAGCCGCTGGGGCGTATTCATCAAGGTCACCCTGCCGCTGCTGTGGCCATCGATGCTGGGCGGCGCGCTGCTGATCGCCCTGCACATGCTGGTGGAGTTCGGCGCCTTGTCGATCCTCGGCTTGCAAACCTTCACCACGGCGATTTACCAGCAGTTCGAACTGGAGTTCAGCAATGCCAACGCCGCCATGCTGTCCGCCGTACTGTTGGCGATGTGCCTGGTGATGCTGTGGCTTGAGTTGCGGGTACGTGGCAAGGCCCGCCATGTGCGCATCGGCCAGGGTGTGGCGCGGCGAGCACAACCGGTGCGGCTGCGTGGCTGGGCAGTGCTGGCGCAACTGTTCTGCGTGGGCCTGGCGGTGTTGGGCAGCGGTATTCCGCTGGCCATGCTCGGCTACTGGTTGAGCGTGGGTTCATCGGCGGCATTCCCTGTGGCAGCCATTTCCAAGGCGCTGCTCACCTCGCTGTCGGTGTCGCTGGGGGGTGCCGGTTTCTGCGTGCTGCTAGCCCTGCCAATCAGCTTCCTGGTGGTGCGCTACAAGGGCCGCCTGGCAATTTGGGCCGAGCGCCTGCCATACCTGTTGCACGCCCTGCCAGGCCTGGTGATTGCCCTGACCCTGGTGTTCTTCGCCCTGCATTACGTGCCGGCGCTGTACCAGACCACGGCACTGTTGCTGCTGGCCTATGCGCTGCTGTTCCTGCCGCTGGCGCAGTCGCCGGTGCGCACCGCACTGAACAAGGCTTCACCTACCCTGGAGGAAGCGGCACGGACCTTGGGCGCGAGCAGCTTTGCCGCGTTCTGCCGGGTGACCCTGCCGATCATCTTCCCGGCCATGGCGGCAGCCTTTGCCCTGGTGTTCCTGGACGCCATGAAGGAGTTGACTGCCACCTTGCTGCTCAGCCCGACCGGCATGACCACCCTGGCCACAGAGGTGTGGGCGCATACGGCCAACGTCGAGTTCGCGGCGGCGGCGCCTTATGCGGCGTTGCTGATTGTGGTTTCGGGGTTGCCGGTTTATCTGCTGACTACCCGGATGTATTTGAATAAGGCTTGAAAGCTTGCCCAGGCCGCCATACGGCCTGGGTATTACGCCACTAGGGCAATTCACTTCCTGGATACGATCCGTAAGACCCGCAGAAACAGATTGATAATGTCCAGATACAGCGATGCAGCGCTGTCTATCGCATTATCCACGGTCCGCTCGATCTGGTTCGCACGCCCCCAATCGACCCCGATATAGCCACAGAATATCAGTGCAGTGATCCAATCCATTACCGCGAGATGGATACCGAATAACCAAACCTGCGCCAACTCAACGAAGATCACAGCTATCAAAGCTATACATAATGACGCCTTGATGCGCTTGAAGAAGCGGGGGAATGCAGCCCCCAGCAACATCATGGTAACGGTTAGCAAGACGGTCGCCTGCAAGGCATTCACAATGTTTTCATGTGAGTACTTTGGGAGGACGATGACAAGCAGCAACCCGACCGGAATCACGATCAGGTTGTAGCCGAGGAAACTGTACAACGGCTTTTCAGATTTGAAGATGATCGCGACACCCGCTAACGCGGTGATCAAGTAGCCAACCAGGAACAGCATCATGGGGATGGACCGAACAATATCGGGCGGCACCGTAATTACCAGATACCAGTTGACGAAGAAACCCCACAGCAGTACTGCGCCGAGGATCAGATTGTAGATGCTCGCCGATATTTTATGATTGCTTCCGAGTCGATTGAAGGTTTCGTTCTCCAGCATATCTATTATGCCCCCTGGATCCATTTCTACAAGTACCAAGCGCGATCGCGCGCTCAAGGCTGCTATTTCGCGATGGAGGTGCCTTATGCGGTGTTGTTAATCGTGACTTCAGGATTATCAGTGTATTTACTGGCTGAGAGCATGACGGAGGCCGAGCCCGTACGCATGACTTCCCAAGCAAAACCGCCCGAATGAAAATCTTTTTATTACCGGAAACCATGGAACTGTTCGAAAGCAGCGACTCAATGTAGCCCACGTAGCGAATGGAAACATAGACCCATATGCAAATGACCAAAAGGATCGCCCCATCAGAGGAATGCCTAACCACCTTGTATCAAAGCCGATCACTGTGTCACCCCATACAACAATTCACCTGACATTTCCCCTACACCACCTCCCATGGCATCGCCAGCAGCACCACCAACAGCACCTCCGATCACAAGCTGGCTTTTTATCCCCTTATCAAACGCTCAACTTAACCCAGCACCAATTAAGCTCTTAACAGCAACCACTAACAAGATAAAGCGACAGCAGGTTGACATAGGCACTACGCTACCGACCCAACCAATCAACCACACAGAACCTGCCAAACTTAGCTTCGACAAAGTCCGACCCAAAAATAAAACATTATAAGAACACCAAACACTAACACATGAACCAGCCAAAGACCCACCAACGTACGTTTGACACCAACGGGGAACGCTAGCACTTCCGAAGCGCTCACCAAACCTCTACGCACATATAACGCAGCCATAGACAACATCAGTGCAACAGAACCAACGCGCATAACTTTGCCAAACAAGCCAGCACTGGAATACATTTTTTTATTCCCCAACACAAAGGAGCTTTCAGAAAAAAAAGATTCAATGTATTCAGCATACCGCCAGCCGATATAAAGCCAAGCAAGCATAGTAGAAATTACGATTGTGAACAAAAATAGCCAAATCGCTGCCTCTTGATTATCCGTCATCGTGTATTCTCATACAAAATCGTCCCAACCCTCTCCCCTGCCATGCTTCCAATCTCTCCGCCCACTACTCCTCCCGCCGCACCACCTACAACGACGCATGCCAATGCCCCGGTCCCACCGGTTGGAATACCGAGAACAACAGCACATACTGTAGTCCCTATAAATGCACCAACGGTACCACCGTACCCACTTACCACCACACTACCCACCAAGGCGCTTCCCTCAACATATTTCACCCTACGACAATCATCCTCACGCCCAATTACACAAGCCCTATGTATTTCCAAACCTGCTGATGCAACATCCAGCGCGGTGCCTATGTACGCACCTCGCTTTATCAGGTTTGCAGCTCGCGCGACACCGGTTACTTTTTCCGCATACCTCGAAATTTCCCCTGTCCGAAGGTAGCTCTTAGTGGAAATTTCTAACATTCTCTTTATAGAGCTCTGATTTTTAAGCCCTGCGCCATGGGCAGTCACTTTATCGAGTTGCTCCTCCAGCTTCGTGAATAGTGCTGTGCGCCTGGCATAAAACTGGTCGCGCGCATTCAACGTCCCACTTCCCATATATGTGCGATGTAGTTGCTCAATCTCTTCTAGCGTCCCTTTGATGAAACTCAAACTCCTGCTCCAGGCATCGCTAGCCGCGCCAACCCCCATAGAGGCATGAGCTAACACACTCTTAAGCATCTCGAAATTATCCAAAAAAAATCCGTCAACACCTCCGCCGTTGATTTCGATGTCATGGTGTATTCCAACCGCCTTACCCATGAGAAAAGCTTCATGACTAGTGCAGGAGGGGGTGCTTGGATCACCCACGATCACGAGTTCGCCAGGGAAAACGACGCTATTGGCAATATGCGCATTCAACACATCAAACTTGGCCCGCTGATTGGCCGACATCGGCGTGCCGGCCTTCAGCGACTCATACGATTGCGCCTGGGGATTGATAAAGCTACGTGCCTCGGACATGGTCGCACCTCACGCATATTTCTTGTTGCTGATGCGATCCCAGCCGCCGGTCACGTTACCGCCCGCGCTTCCATCGAGGCGCTTCTGCCGTGTGTAAGTGGTCTTGATACGGCCATAGTTCAGTTGCACCACCTCCATCGGCACGCCAGCACTGGCGCTCTGGGTGTAGTCGGCGATGATCACTTCTTCGAGGACGACTTCGTAGTACTTGAGCTTGTCGCCGCCCGCTCGGCACAGCACCAACTTCACTTCTTTCAGGTGCTGGCCGGCACAGCTGGCTTCCAGCAGCTTGCAGCTGGCGCTGTCCAGGTGTTTGGTGAAAGAGAAGTTGGTGAGGGTGGTGCGGCCTGATGATGCGCCGCCCGCAGAACTGGCGGTGGCAGAGGTGCTCTGGTTGGCACCAAACTTATAGCCAGCGATCTCGATCCAGTTAGTGAACTGCTCGTCCAGCGCTTCACCAGCGATTCCGGTGATTTGAATATAAGCATCGAAAGCCATGCTTACCTCTCCCTGGTAATGTTTGGACTGATAACGACAACGCTCTGACATTGTCATCTTGCGGCTGTGCCTGAAAAACTCACGGCGGTTTAGCGCTATCGCCTCGAGGCGCGGTTGACACTAGCTCCCGGTGCCAAGCCACGCAATAGCACGCACCAACCAAAGCAAACTTTGGGAAATTACCTACAACATCAGGTAAAAATTCTGATTTATCAGGTAAGAGTCTGCTGCTTATCGACGCTCGAAACGATGGCCCTGCAAGTTGCTCAGCATCCGCCGCACGATCAGGCCATGAACCCATCCAACCGGCACCATGTACAAACGCCCAAAGGTGTTGAAGCACTTCACCGAGGTGGTCACGTCCAACTGCGGGAAGCCGCACTCCCCTGTCGACACATCCATGCAGACCATGACGGCCAGGTGCGTATCGCGTGAGGTCAGCACCAGTTGCTGGTCGCAGATGGCCTCGACAGTGAAGAAGTCCAGCCCCTCGCCGACGGCTGGTACATGCTCTGGATCGCGGCGAGTGAAGCCGTGGATATCGGCGACATTGAAACGACGTGAGATGAAGTCGCGAATGTGAAAAGCCAAGGCCAGCCAGCCGGGGACGTCCGAGGTCATGGCGCAGTAGGCTTGCAGGGCGGTCAGCGGTACCGTCAGCTGCACGCTGTCAGTGTGGAGAAAATCCAGGCATGCCTTGGCGGCGACCAGTTGGGCGGACATGAGCAACTCCCTTTGTCATGTGTCGCCGACAGCTTAGCAACATGACTCGCTGTAGGAACGGCCTTTCGCGACACAAGGCCGCTCCTACAGGGACCGCATCAGGCTCTGAACTGGCCCAGACTGGCACGCAGCTGTGCAGCCAGGTCATCCAGCACCTTGCTGCTGGCGGTGGTCTGCATCACCACCTCGGCCGAGCGTTCGGCCTGGGCGTGTATGGTTTCAACCCGTCCACGCACGGCCTGCGCCCCGCTCGCCTGCTGCTCGGCCGCCCGGGTGGCCAGGCCGATGGCTGCGTGTACTTGCTCCACTGCTGCCTGCACCGACTGCTGGCGGCGCTCGTTGTCACGCAACACCAGAAGCCCCTCGCTGGCCTTTAGCCCTGCCTGACTGATGGTGGCCACGGCCTCCTTGGCGCCCTTCTGCAACGCGGCAATATGCGCCTGGATATCACCCGTGGAGCTTTGCGTCTTGCTCGCCAGCGCCCGCACCTCATCGGCCACCACGGCAAACCCGCGCCCGGTTTCGCCAGCACGGGCGGCTTCGATGGCCGCGTTCAAGGCCAGCAGGTTGGTCTGTTCGGCGATGCCGTGGATAACCGTCAGCACCACTTCGATCTGCTCGCTCTGCTTGGCCAGGCGCTCGATCACCTGGGAGCCGGCCTCCACCTGCCCGGCCAGGTTCTCGATCAGACCGGCGAGTTGGGTCGAGGTGCGGCTGTTCTCGTCAGTTGCCTGGCGGATATCCACCACCTGCTGCAGGGCTGCCTGCATCGCGTGGCTTTCAGCCTGGGCCTCGTCGGCCATGCTCGACAGGTCGCGCAGGCTGGCCGCCACTTCATCGCGTTGCAGCGCAGCGGCAGCATCGGCGCCGGCATTGCGCTGGGCCATCGCGCCAATCTCCACGCCGGTGCGCTGCGCCACCTCGCCCGCCTCGCGCACGATCGGCTGCAACTTGTCGACAAAACGGTTCACCGCCGAAGCCATGTCACCAATTTCGTCGCGGCTGTCGAGAGGCACACGCTTGGTCAGGTCGCCTTCGCCAGCCGCCAGGTCATCGAGGGCGGCAATCAGCAGGCGCAGCTTGCTCAGCACCCGGCGGCCAAGCACCACAGCCACCACCACCAGCACACCCAGGCCGACCAGCATCAGGCCCAGGCCGATGCGCCAGCGCAGTTCGGCGGCAGCATCACGCACGGTCTGTGCGGTATTGGCCTGCATCGCGGCAGCACTGCCCTGCGCCTTCTCCAGGCGCTCGCGCAGGGTCTTGCCGCTGTCGGCTGCAGCACCGACCAGGCTGTCGCCGACCAATTGCTCGCCGCTGGCGATCAGGGCAGCAAAGCGCTGGTCGAGGGCCTTGAGCTCCTGATCGATGCCGGCAGTGGAAACGCCCATCACCACCTTACCGATTTCTGCACCATTGGGGTTGATCGAGGCCTCGACGAAGTACACCGCCGGGTCGCGCCGGGCCGCGTCGATCACCTTGTCCAGCGCACGCTCGCCCTGGCCCTTGTCCATCAATGCCTGGTTGATCGGGTTTTGCCGGTTCAGGTAGCGGGTCAGGTGCTGGCCCTGGGCATCGTCGTAAATCACGAACAGCACGTTGGGGTTGCGCTGGGCACGCCGGGCGAAGTCGGAGAGCACCGGCACGTCGTTGTCCCAGATCGCCCGTGGGGCGACCGAGGCCAGCAGCTCGGCCATGTCGTTGGCGGAGTCCTTGAGGTTCTTTTCCAGCGTGCTGCGCAGTTGCTGCTGCTCACTTTGCAGGCGTGCCGACAAGCCTGCGCTCAGGCGCTGGCGGGTACTGCTGGAGAGGCCGTCGAGACCAGAGCGCACATCTTGCCCGGCTTGCTCCAGTTCACTGGCGAGTTGGCGGCTGTCATTGCCCAGGCGTTCACCCAGGTCGGCCTCCAGGGCGGTGACCGTGCTTCGGGTAAGCGCAACGGCAACCAGCACCTGCACCAAAAGAGCGATACCAAGGGCAACAAACACAGGCCGCAAAAGGCGGCTTCGTAACAGTGAGAGAATGGCAGACACGGTGTAACCCTCGTGTTTTCTGGCGCCACTATTTTGATGGCATCTTCAGAAACTTCTTACAGCAAGGGTTGTGCCGGGGGCAGCAGGGATAAGTGCCAAGGTTTAGCAATGGGTTTTCCGGTACTGGCCCTATCGCCGGGACAGGCATACCCCACAAATGAAAACGCCGCAGCCCCTTTCAGGGCCACGGCGTCAGATCAGCCTGGAAGGCAGATCAGGCGAACGGATGACGCAGCACGATGGTCTCGTTGCGGTCCGGGCCGGTGGAGATGATATCGATCGGTGCGCCGATCAGCGCTTCGATGCGCTTGATGTAGGCGCGAGCGTTGGCCGGCAGCTCTTCCAGGGTTTTCACGCCCAGAGTCGATTCGCTCCAGCCTGGCATCTCTTCGTACACCGGCTCCAGGCCGATGTAGCTGTCGGCATCGGAAGGCGCGTCGATGACGGCACCGTTCTCGTTCTTGTAGCCAACGCAGATGTTGATGGTTTCCAGGCCGTCCAGTACGTCCAGCTTGGTCAGGCAGATGCCCGAGATGCTGTTGACGTCGATGGCGCGGCGCAGGATCACGGCATCGAACCAGCCGCAACGGCGCGCACGGCCGGTGGTGGAACCGAACTCATGGCCACGCTTGGCCAGGGTCGCGCCAGTCTCGTCGAACAGTTCAGTCGGGAACGGACCGGAACCTACGCGAGTGGTGTAGGCCTTGGTGATACCCAGGATGTAGTCCAGGTACATCGGGCCAACGCCGGAACCGGTGGAGATACCGCCAGCAGTGGTGTTGGAGCTGGTGACGTACGGGTAGGTACCGTGGTCGATGTCCAGCAGCGAGCCCTGGGCACCTTCGAACATGATGTCCTTGCCGGCACGACGCAGGTTGTGCAGCTCGGCGGTGACGTCGAGCATCATCGGCTTGAGCTGTTCGGCGTAGGCCATGCATTCGTCCAGGGTCTGCTGGAAGTCGATGGCCGGCTCTTTGTAGTAATTCACCAGCTGGAAGTTGTGGTAGTCCAGCAGCTCACCCAGCTTGGCGGCGAAACGCTCGCGGTGGAACAGGTCGCCCACGCGCAGGCCGCGGCGTGCGACCTTGTCTTCGTAGGCTGGGCCGATACCACGGCCGGTGGTGCCGATCTTGGCTTCGCCACGGGCTTTTTCGCGGGCCTGGTCCAGGGCAACGTGGTACGACAGGATCAGCGGCGCGGCCGGGCTGATGCGCAGGCGCTCGCGCACCGGTACGCCCTTCTCTTCCAGCTTGGTGATTTCACGCATCAGGGCATCCGGGGCAACGACCACGCCGTTGCCGATCAGGCACTGTACGCCTTCACGCAGGATACCGGACGGAATCAGGTGCAGAACGGTCTTCTCACCGTTGATCACCAGGGTGTGACCCGCGTTGTGGCCACCTTGGTAGCGCACTACGGCGGCAGCATGTTCGGTCAGCAGATCGACGATCTTGCCTTTGCCCTCATCACCCCACTG
The DNA here is from genome assembly GCF_044762545.1 of Pseudomonas sp. NPDC096925. Lineage (NCBI taxonomy): Bacteria > Pseudomonadati > Pseudomonadota > Gammaproteobacteria > Pseudomonadales > Pseudomonadaceae > Pseudomonas > Pseudomonas sp. NPDC096925. The sequence goes on from NZ_JBIWEM010000005.1 coordinate 10,227, forward strand.
GGTGCCCAGGACGACGACATTCTTACCCATTACATTGGTCCTCATTCACGCAAACTTGGTTGCCGGCCTGTTGCCGGCGCAGAAACTCACTGGGCCAGCGGCAGAACCTGCCAGCGCCCGTCTTGCTGAATCAATTGCCGATCACAATCCGCCTCGAGAGCAGCACTCAACGGCTGGCCAGGCAGGGCCTGGACCACACGCTGGCCCTCGCTGCGCAACTGGCAGACTTGCTGCCAGAGGGCCGCGTCGCCACTGTCCGGCATCCAGATGCCGCCAGTTGGCAATACGACCTCCGCTCGCCCCAGTGTGACCAGGGTCTTCAAATCCGTGGAGAAACCGGTGGCCGGGCGGGCCCGGCCGAAATCGGCGCCGATGTCGTCATAGCGCCCGCCCTGGGCGATCGATTGACCCTCGCCCGGCACGAACACGGCGAACACCACGCCCGTGTGGTAGTGGTAACCGCGCAGCTCGCCGAGGTCGAAGTACAGCGGCAGGTCCGGGAAGCGCGCCGCCAGACGATCGGCGATCGCCAGCAGGTCGTCCAGCGCCGCCAGCACGCTGGCCGGGGCACGCCCCAGGCGCACGCGGGCTTCGGCCAGCACTTCGCGACCACCGCACAGTTCGACCAGCGCGCGCAGCATGTTGCCCAGGTCCTTCGGCAGGTCGGCGGTCAGCACCTGCACTTCATCCACGGCCTTGCGCTGCAGGGCGTCGAACAGCTGCTGCTCGACCGCACCGGACAGGCCGGCAGCACGGGCCAGGCCGCGGTAGATGCCGACATGGCCGAGGTCCATGTGCACATCCGGCACATCGGTCAGTTGCAGCGTGGCGAGCATCAGGCTGATGACTTCGACATCGCTGGTGGGGCTGGCGTCGCCGTACAGCTCGGCGCCCAGCTGGATCGGGCTGCGCGAGGTGGACAGGGCTCGCGGCTGGGCGTGCAGCACGCTGCCGGCATAGCACAGGCGGCTAGGGCCTTCACGGCGCAGGGTGTGGGCGTCGATGCGCGCCACCTGCGGGGTGAAGTCGGCGCGGAAGCCCATCAGGCGGCCGGACTGCGGGTCCACTACCTTGAAGGTGCGCTGGTCCAGGTCCTGGCCGGCGCCGGTAAGCAGCGACTCCAGGTACTCGATATGCGGGGTGACGACCAGTTCGTAGCCCCAACTCTGGAACAGGTCCAACACCTGGCGGCGCGCGATCTCGATGCGCGCAGCCTCAGGTGGCAGTACTTCCTCGATGCCATCTGGCAGCAGCCAGCGGTCTACCGTTGCCATTACGCCATTTCCCCTCTGGTCCGGGCGGCTTGCCAAGCAGGCGAGCCGTCAGTAAAGCCGGTATCGCGCACAGCAGCGGGCAGCACTGATCCCAGCGCAGCCACCGTACCCGACACCCTCGAATTGCCTTGCGACCTGACCAAACCGTCAACTGGCGGTTTGCCAATCAACCTTGCAGACGCAAAAAAGCCGGGAAATTTCCCGGCTGCCTCATCATACACCCCTTTTCATTCAGGATGCACCCCGCCTGGTGTTTTAGCTGCCAGGCGGGGCGCCGCTGCATGAGAATCAGGGCCTGAGCATCACGGCCTGCTCTTGTCCAGGAAGCGGAAGAACTCGTTCTTCGGGTCCAGGACCAGCACGTCGCTCTTGCTCGAGAAGCTCTCGCGGTACGCCTGCAGGCTACGGTAGAACGCGTAGAAATCAGGGTCCTGAGTGTAGGCCTTGGCGTAGATGGCGGCCGCCTGGGCGTCGCCGTCACCGCGGGTTTCCTCTGCTTCGCGATAGGCCTCAGCCAGCAATACGCGGCGCTGACGGTCGGCATCGGCACGGATACCTTCAGCCAGCTCGTTACCCTTGGCGCGGTGCTCGCGGGCTTCACGCTCACGCTCGGTGCTCATGCGGTCGAACACGCTGCGGTTGACTTCCTTCGGCAGGTCGATGGCCTTGACGCGCACATCGACCACCTCGATACCCAGCTCCTTGGCAGCCATGCGGTTCAGCGAAGCAGTGATGTCAGCCATCAGCGCGTCACGTTCACCGGAAACCACTTCGTGCAGGGTACGTTTACCGAACTGGTCACGCAGGCCGCTTTCCAGACGACGCGACAGACGCTCGTCGGCAATCTGCTTCATGCCGGACGTGGCGGTGTAGAAGCGTTCGGCGTCCTTGACGCGCCACTTGGCGTAAGCGTCGACCATCACCGCTTTCTTCTCCAGGGTCAGGAACCGCTGGGTCGGGGCGTCGAGGGTCATCAGGCGGGCGTCGAACTTGCGCACCTGGTTCACGTACGGAATCTTCACGTGCATGCCCGGCTGTACATCCGCCTGGACTACCTTACCGAAGCGCAGCAATACCGCACGCTCGGTCTGGGACACGATGTAGAAGCTGTTCCAGGCCACGATGGCCAGGACCACGGCGGCGATCAGGGCGATCAGCGATCTGTTGCTCATCAGCGGCTCTCCCTAGTGCGCAGCGGCTGCTGTTGCTGTTGCAGGTCCTGCGCCGCACGGGCGGCCGCATCGTTGACCGATGGCGACACGCCAGTGGTCGGCGCGGACGGGTTGCGGCTGCCTTCGACCATCTTGTCCAGCGGCAGGTAGAGCAGGTTGTTCTGCCCGTCCTTGGTTGCCACCATGACCTTGCTCGAATTGCTGTAGACCTCTTGCATGGTTTCCAGGTACAGGCGCTGACGGGTCACGTCAGGTGCCTTGCGGTACTCGGCGACCAGCTTGGTGAAGCGGTCGGCTTCACCCTTGGCACGGGCGATGACTTCGTCGCGGTAACCGTTGGCGTCCTCGATGATGCGCTGGGCCTGACCACGGGCTTCCGGCACCACGCCATTGGCGTAGGACTCGGCCTGGTTGCGGGCACGCTGCTCATCTTCGCGGGCACGGATCACGTCGTCGAAGGCTTCCTGCACTTCACGCGGGGCTGCCGCGCTCTGGACGTTGACCTGGGTAACAGTGATACCGGTACGGTAGGTGTCGAGGAAGCGCTGCAGGCGTTCGCGGATATCCACGGCCATCTGCTCGCGGCCTTCGGTCAGCACCTGGTCCATCGAGGTGGAACCCACCACGTGGCGCAGGGCACTCTCGGTCGCGTGCTGCAGGCTGACCTCAGGCTGGTCGACGTTGAGCACGAAGTCCTGCAGGTTGCTGATCTTGTACTGGACGGTCAGCGGCACCTCGACGATGTTCTCGTCTTCGGTCAGCATCTGGCCCTGCTTGGTGTAGGCACGCTCGCGCGTGACGTTCTCCATGTACTTGCGATCGATCGGCGGGAAGTAGATGTTCAGGCCGGGGCCGACCGTTTCATAGTACTTGCCGAAGCGCAGCACCACGGCCTGCTCCTGCTCGTCGACCACGTACACGGCGCTGTACAGCCAGATCGCAGCCAGTACCGCCAGGCCGATGCCCAGCAGGCCCAGGCCACCGCCCTTGCCGACATTGCGGTCACCGCCGCCACGTTTCTTGCCACTGCCGAACATGCCGTTCAGGCTGTCCTGCAATTTGCGGAAGGCCTCGTCCAGGTCCGGTGGACCTTTCTTGTCACCACCGCCGCCACCGCCATTCCGGCGGCCGCCCCAGGGATCCTGATTGTTCGAGTTGCCACCCGGCTCGTTCCAAGCCATAGCGCTCTCCATCTGATAAAGCAAAGACGCGCCCACGGCGCGCCGTCCAATGCTACAGAATGCCTGTCATTGCTGCCCGGCGACCTCGACGAGCATTTATTGCAAAGTGTGTTGCTCGACAAACACTTGCGGCTCCATGCCTTCGCGGCTGACCAGGCGATTCAGTTCGACCATGGGCAGTCGCACGCTCAGCAGGCTGCGCCCTTCTTCATCATGCTCTTCACTCTGCACGGCACCCAGGGCAAAGAATTGCGCGCGCAAGCGGGCAAAACGCTGCTCCAGACACAAGGTACCGACAAACAGATCATCCCCCAGCAACTCGGCAATCGCCTGGCCGACCAGCTCCAGGCCACGCCCATCGCGTGCCGATACCCAGACCCGTTCCGGTTTGCCATCGGCATTGCGCTGGATCTGCGGCTCGACATCTTCGAGCAGGTCGAGTTTGTTATACACCTCGAGGATCGGCAACCCTTCGGCACCAATCTCGCCCAACACCGCCAGCACCTGCTCGATCTGCTCCATGCGCTCCGGCTCATGGGCGTCGATCACATGCAGCAGCAAGTCGGAATTGCTCGACTCTTCGAGCGTAGCCCGAAATGCCTCGACCAGCTTGTGCGGCAGGTGGCGAATGAAGCCCACGGTGTCGGCCAGCACGATCGGCCCCAGGTCGTTCAGCTCGAGCCGGCGCAGGGTCGGGTCGAGGGTGGCGAACAGCTGGTCCGCGGCATACACCTCGGATTCGGTCAGGGCGTTGAACAGCGTGGACTTGCCGGCGTTGGTATAACCCACCAGCGACACCGACGGGATATCCGCGCGCTTGCGCCCGCGGCGCGCCTGCTCGCGCTGGCTGCGCACCTTCTCCAGGCGTGACTTGATCTGGCGAATGCGCACCCGCAACAGGCGGCGGTCGGTTTCCAGCTGGGTTTCACCCGGGCCGCGCAGGCCGATACCCCCCTTCTGACGCTCAAGGTGGGTCCAGCCGCGCACCAGCCGCGTGCTCATGTGCTCGAGCTGGGCCAGTTCGACCTGCAGCTTGCCTTCATGGGTACGCGCCCTTTGGGCGAAGATATCGAGGATCAGCCCGGTACGGTCGAGCACACGACACTCGAACACACGTTCAAGGTTGCGCTCCTGACTGGGCGTGAGGGTGTGATTGAAAATCACCAGGTCTACCTGTTCGGCATGGACCAGGTCGTGCAACTCTTCGACCTTGCCACTGCCAATCAGGTATTTGGCGGAAGGCTGATGCCTTGCCACCGTGACCAGCGAGACGATGTCGGCACCGGCCGACAATGCAAGCTCCTGGAACTCCTGCGGGTCTTCGCGCGCCTCAGGGTTCTGACCTTCCAAGTGAACGAGCAACGCCCGCTCACCACCACCGTGGCGCTCAAAGAACAATGCAGGCTCCTATCAGGCGTTGCCTGGCTCGCTGTCGCCGTGTTCGGAATCGGACGGGCTTGGCAGACGAACCGGACGGGCAGGAACCACAGTCGAGATGGCGTGCTTGTAGACCATCTGGCTGACGGTGTTCTTCAGCAGTACCACGAACTGGTCGAAGGACTCGATCGAACCCTGCAGTTTGATGCCGTTGACCAGGTAGATGGATACCGGGACCTTTTCTTTTCTCAAGGTGTTCAAGTAAGGGTCTTGTAGCGAATGCCCTTTTGACATATGCCGCACTCCTGTAAGGATAAATAATAGAAAATCAAGAAAATCGATAAATTAGGCCGCCCCTTCGCAAGAATAGACGGCAATCAGCAGGGACTCAGCCCAATATGGAGATGGCCCCAAGGTATTTCAAGGTGCGGGACAGATTGTCGCAGGCCAGGCTGTCAAGCCAGTGTACTTCAGGCCAGCCACGCAACCATGTGAACTGCCGCTTGGCCAACTGCCTGGTAGCAATGATACCGCGCTCACGCATCTCATTCTCGGTCAGCTTGCCGTCGAGGTAGTCCCAGACCTGCCGATACCCCACTGCCCGTATAGACGGCAGCCCGGCGTGCAAGTCACTTCTGGCTCGCAGCGATCGGACCTCGTCGACGAAGCCCTGTTCCAGCATCTGTGAAAATCGTAACGCAATTCGATGATGCAAAATGTGACGATCTGTAGGAGCAATCGCCAAACTCGCGACAGTATAGGGCAAATGCCCGCCAGCGCCTGCGTCTGCGCCGCGACTTTCCGCGAATTGACGTTGGCGATGTGCTGTCATGCTCTCGCCACTCACCCGGTACACCTCCAGAGCCCGGATCAACCGCTGCGGGTCGTTGGGGTGGATACGCGCCGCCGACTCGGGGTCGACCTCGGCCAACTGGCGGTGCAACTCGGCCAGGCCCAGGGCTTCGGCCTGTGCCTCCAGCTCGGCACGCACCGCGGCATCGGCCGCCGGCATGTCGGCAAGGCCATCGATCAACGCCTTGTAATAGAGCATGGTGCCGCCCACCAGCAGCGGGATCTTGCCGCGCGCGGTGATTTCGGCCATGGCCTCCAGGGCATCGGTACGGAACTGCGCAGCCGAATAGCTTTCGGCGGGGTCGCGAATATCGATCAACCGGTGCGGGTGAGCGGCGAGGATTTCTTTCGACGGCTTGGCCGAGCCGATATCCATGCCGCGGTAAACCAGCGCCGAATCGACGCTGATCAGCTCGCACGGCAGTACTTTGGTCAGCTCGATGGCCAGGTCGGTCTTGCCGGCCGCTGTCGGGCCCATCAGGAATATTGCAGGGGGCTTGCCGCTCATTTCATCGACCGCGCAGGAAGAGTTTGTCCAGGTCGTCCAGGCCCATCTGGGTCCAGGTGGGGCGACCATGGTTGCACTGGCCGCTGCGCTCGGTGTTTTCCATGTCACGCAGCAGGGCATTCATCTCGGGGATCGCCAGGCGCCGGTTGGCGCGCACGGCACCGTGACAGGCCATGGTACCGAGCAGCTCGTTGAGGTGCGCCTGGATACGGTCGCTGGTGCCGTATTCCATCAGGTCGGCGAGTACATCCTGCACCAGCCGGTTGGCCTCGGCCTGCTTGAGCAAAGCCGGGATCTGGCGGATGGCCAGGGTCTCGGGGCCCAGGCGCTGCAGTTCGAAGCCCAGCCGCTGGAACCACTGCGCGTGCTCTTCGGCGCAGTCTGCTTCACGCTGGCTCAAGGCCAGGGTCTCCGGCACCAGCAGCGGCTGCCCGCTCAGGCCTTCGCTGGCCATGGCCACCTTCAGGCGCTCGTACATGATGCGCTCGTGAGCGGCGTGCATATCTACCAGCACCAGGCCGATGGCGTTCTCGGCCAGGATGTAGATGCCCTTGAGCTGCGCCAGCGCGTAGCCCAGCGGGGGAATGTCACCCTGGCTTTCGGGCAACGCCGTCGTCGGCGCCGCGCCTTCATCCAGCGGCTTGTAAAACTCGCGATACACCGCCTGTGCCTCGGCGGCCGGCAGCGGCTGCGAGGGGCGTGGGGTGTACTGGTATTGGTAACCCGCGCCACTGCCGCCATTGGAAAACGACTGCTGCGGGGCACGCGGCTGTTCAAGCACCGGCGAGGCCAGGCGCATTTCGCCCTGGGGGCCGAACTCGCCGGCCTGCTGGCCCGTGGGGCGGACCATCTCGGGCACGGCGACAGGCGCAGCCAACTGGTCTTCCGGGCGCACATCGGCCAAGGCGCGATGCAGGGTGCCATACAGGAAGTCGTGCACCGAGCGCCCCTCGCGGAAACGCACTTCGTGCTTGGTCGGGTGCACGTTGACGTCGACGCCGTTGGGCTCCAGCTCCAGGAACAGCACGAAGGTCGGGTGGCGGCCATTGAACAGCACATCGCGGTAGGCCTGGCGCACGGCATGGGCGACCAGCTTGTCGCGCACCGCACGGCCGTTGACGAAGAAGTACTGCAGGTCTGCCTGGCTGCGCGAGAAGGTTGGCAGGCCGACCCAGCCCCACAGGCGCAGACCGTTGCGTTCCACGTCGATCGGCAGCGCCTGCTCCATGAAGCCCGGGCCACAGATGGCGCCCACTCGCCGCGCACGGGCAGTTTCATCGTGGGCCTCGTGCAGGCTGAGGATGCTCTTGCCGTTGTGACGCAGGTGGAAGCCGACATCGAAGCGCGCCAGCGCCAGGCGCCGGATGACTTCCTGCAGGTGATCGAATTCGGTCTTCTCAGCCTTGAGGAACTTGCGCCGGGCCGGGGTGTTGAAGAACAGGTCGCGCACTTCCACCGAAGTCCCCACCGGGTGCGCCGCCGGCTGCACCCGCGGGGTCATGTCGCGGCCTTCGGTTTCCACCTGCCAGGCCTCGGTAGCGCTGGCGGTACGCGAAGTCAGGGTCAGGCGCGCCACCGAGCTGATCGAGGCCAGGGCCTCACCCCGGAAGCCCAGGCTCAATACCCCTTCGAGGTCTTCCAGCTCGCGGATCTTGCTGGTGGCGTGACGGGCCAGGGCCAGCGGCAGGTCGTCGGCGGAAATGCCGCTGCCATCGTCACGCACCCGCAACAGCTTGACGCCGCCCTGCTCCACCTCCACGTCGATACGCCGGGCGCCGGAGTCCAGGCTGTTCTCCAGCAACTCCTTGGCGACAGAGGCCGGCCGCTCGACAACCTCGCCGGCGGCAATCTGGTTGGCCAGCCGCGGGCTGAGCAGCTGGATGCGCGAACCACCACTCATTGCGAGGCCAATGTGGTGGCAGGGATATCGAGGCGCTGGCCAACCTTGAGCTCATCGGTCTTGAGGCCGTTGGTGCTACGCAGGCTGGCCGCGCTGACCTGATAGCGCACGGCGAGCATCGCCAGGGTTTCGCCAGGGCGCACCGTGTGCTCACGCGGCCCGGCGGCGATCTTGCCGGTGTCGCGCAACCAGGCGATATAGGTGCCAGGCGGCGGGTTCTGCTGGAAGTACTGGCGCACACCGGTGTGGATCGAGCGAGCCAGGGCCTGCTGATGGCTGGCGGTGGCCAGCTTGGCGGCTTCGTTGTTGTTCGAGATGAACCCTGTTTCAACGAGGATCGACGGGATATCCGGCGACTTCAGCACCATGAAGCCGGCCTGTTCCACCCGCTGCTTGTGCAGCGAGGTAATGCGGCCCATGTTGCCCAGCACCTTCTGCCCGACATTGAGGCTGGAGCTGAGCGTGGCGGTCATCGACAGGTCGAGCAGCACGCCGGCCAGCATGCGGTCCTTGTCGTCGAGGCTGACGTTGCCGGCACCACCGATCAGGTCGGAACGGTTTTCCGTGTCGGCCAGCCAGCGCGCGGTCTCGGAGGTGGCGCCGCGGTCGGACAGGGCGAACACCGAGGCACCAAAGGCAGCGCGGGATGGCGCGGCGTCGGCATGGATCGAGATGAACAGGTCGGCCCCCTTCTTGCGGGCGATTTCCGTGCGCTTGCGCAGCGGGATGAAGTAGTCGCCGGTACGGGTCAGCTCGGCCCGGAAGCCTTTTTCGCTGTTGATCTGGCGCTGCAGTTCCTTGGCGATCTGCAGCACGATGTCTTTTTCATGCTGGCCACGCGAGCCGGACGCACCCGGGTCTTCGCCGCCGTGGCCGGCGTCGATGGCAACCACGATGTCACGCTTGCCGCTGGGTACCGGCGGCAGCTTGATGGCGGGCTGGGCCGGGGTCACCGGCACTGCCGGGGTGGTAGCAGGCGTGGTTGCAGGCGTTGGTACCGGTGCCGGAGGCGGCGCGCTGGCCGCGACGGCGTCGGCTTCCTGGTCGTACAGGTCGACCACCAGGCGGTTGCCGTACTGGGCATTGGGCGCCAGGGTGAAGCTTTTGGGGGTGACCGACTTTTTCAGGTCGACCACCACGCGCAGGTCGGTCGGGGTGCGCTGGGCCGAACGCACGCTGCTGATCGGCGTATTGGAGGTAGCCACGTTCAGCGGCGCGGCCAAGGTCGCGCCATTGATGTCGATAACCAGGCGATCAGGTGCGCTCAGAGTGAAGACGCTGTGCTGCACAGGGCCAGACAGGTCGAAGACCAGCCGCGTGTTGTCGGGCGCGCGCCACAGGCGCATGCTCTTGACTTGAGTGACGGCCAGAGCGTCAACGGTCACCGTTGTCAGCAGCAGCCCAACGATGGCGACCAGTGCGCGTATGCGCATACCTACCCCACTTACTGTTTATAGTGTTCGGCCAGTGCAACGCACCAGGCCTCGCCGCGAGCCCCCTGCGGCGAAAGGATCAGCGAGCGTCCGCCCGCTTGGGGGCTTATGGTAATGGTCAGGTCGGGCTTTGGCAAAACGCCCGCACCCTTTTGTGGCCACTCGAACAGGCACAGCGGGTCGCCCTCGAAATAGTCACGAATGCCCATGAACTCCAGCTCTTCCGGATCGACCAGGCGATACAGGTCGAAATGGAACGCCCGCACCTCACCGATTTCGTAAGGCTCGACCACCGTGAAGGTCGGGCTTTTCACTGCACCAGTATGGCCCAGGCCACGAATCAGGCCACGCGACAGCGTGGTTTTGCCCGCACCCAGGTCACCCTCCAGAAAAATCACGCCGTGACCGCCGGTCACCTCGGCCAGGTGTGCGCCGAATTTGACCGTGGCCGCTTCATCGGCCAGAAACAGGTTTAAGCCAGACACGCAGAATGCTCCTCCAACAACTCACGAATGACCGGCGCCAGATCGCTGGCAGCCAGGCCTCTACCTTTAACGCCCAGACGCTCGCCGGCACAGGCGTGCAGCCATACCCCCAGCCCCGCGGCATGCCAGGCATCCAGGCCCTGGGCCAGCAGCGCCGCCAGCACACCGGTCAGCACATCGCCCAGGCCGGCACCGGCCATGGCCGGGTGGCCGCGTTCGCACAGCAGCAGTTGCCCGGCCGGGTTGGCGACCAGAGTGCCGGCCCCCTTGAGCACGCAGACGCTGTTGTAACGGCGCGCCAGTTTGCGAGCAGCCCCCGGGCGGTCCGCCTGCACAGCCTCGGTGGAAATACCCAGCAGCCGCGCCGCCTCCCCCGGGTGCGGGGTAAGGATGCTGCCACTGGGCAGGGCCAGCGGGGTACGCGCCAGCAAGTTCAGGGCATCGGCGTCCCACACCTGCGGGCGCTCGGCATTGGCCACCGCCGAAAGCAGGCTGCGACCCCAGGCTGCCTGGCCCAGGCCGGGACCGACCACCAGCACCGAAGCGCGCTCCAGCACGCCCATCAGCTGGTTGGCCGAACTGGCGCCCAGGCACATGACCTCGGGCAGGCGCGCCAGGCTGGCGGCCACGTGCTCGGGCCGGGTCGCCACGCTGACCAGTCCGGCACCACAGCGCAAGGCGGCTTCGGCACTGAGCAGCACGGCGCCACCGGTACCGAGGTCGCCACCGACCACCAGCACATGGCCGAAGTCGCCTTTATGGGCATGCGCATGCCGTGCGGGCAGGTGCGCGACAGTCACGCTGCTGAGCAATTGTGGGGTATGGCTGGGGTGTTTGGTCTGCGGCATGGGGTCAAAGGCTCCAATGTCTGGCAGAATTATACGCACCTGAGCCCGTATTGCCTTGCCCATCCATGTCCGCCTGTACGCCTGACCTCGCCCAACTGGCCCAATCGATCAAGATCTGGGGCCAAGAACTCGGTTTTGCCCACGTCGGCATCGCCGGGGTCGACCTTGGCGAACACGAACACCACCTGCAGCGCTGGCTCGACGCCGGCTACCAGGGCGAGATGGAATACCTGGGCGCCCACGGCAGCAAGCGCGCACACCCAGAGCAACTGATCCCCGGCACGGTGCGCGTGGTATCGCTGCGCATGGACTACCTGCCCGGCGACACGCAGATGGCGCAGCGCCTGGCACAGCCGGAAAAAGCCTACGTGTCGCGCTACGCCCTGGGCCGGGATTACCACAAGCTGGTGCGCAAGCGCGTGCAGTTCCTGGCCGATCGCATTCAGGAGGCTATCGGCCCGTTCGGTTACCGCGCCTTCGTCGACAGCGCTCCGGTGCTGGAAAAGGCCTTGGCCGAGCAGGCCGGGCTGGGCTGGATCGGCAAGAACACCCTGCTGCTCAACCGCAAGGCGGGCAGCTACTTCTTCCTCGCCGAGCTGTTCGTCGACCTGCCACTGCCGGTGGACGAAGCCACCACCAGCGAACATTGCGGGCGTTGCCAGGCCTGCCTGGACATCTGCCCGACCCAGGCCTTCGTCGGGCCCTATGTGCTGGATGCACGGCGCTGCATCTCGTACCTGACCATCGAACTGCGGGGGCCGATCCCCGTCGAGTTGCGCTCAAAGATGGGCAACCGGGTGTTCGGTTGCGATGACTGCCAGATCGTCTGCCCGTGGAACCGCTTTGCCAGGCACAGCCAGGAACAGGACTTCCAGCCACGGCACGGGCTGGAGAATGCCGAGTTGGCAGAGATGTTCCTGTGGGATGAACGGACCTTCCTGCGCAAGACCGAAGGCGGGCCGTTGCGCCGGGCCGGCTATGAGCGCTGGTTGCGCAACCTGGCGATAGGGTTGGGCAATGCGCCTTCGACGATCCCGGTGATCGAAGCGCTGAAGGCGCGACGCGAGGATGCATCGGAGCTGGTGCGCGAGCATGTGGAGTGGGCGCTGGCGCAGCACGGCATTTCGTAGCCCCCCTGTGGGAGATTGCCCAGCGCTTTAGGCTGCGCTGTTGCACAGACAACTGAATTCGCAAGCGGTCCTCGTACCCTGTGGGAGCGGCTTTAGCCGCGAAGAATCCAACGCGGTGCATGGCACCGGCTACGCCGGTGTTCGCGGCTAAAGCCGCTCCCACAGGGTCCCTGCTAATTCAACGAGTAATGTGCAGCATGAGAGCGGTTTACCCGCGAAGAAGCCACCACGGTGGATGGCACGGGCTGCGCCCGTGTTCGCGGGTGAACCCGCTCCCACAGGGAACGCATGTCAAGACTACTGCTGGTCGTTGTAGTGGAACTTGGGCATTTCCCAATGGAACCGAATCGCCAGCAACCGCAGCAGGAACCCGCCAAACAAGGTCAGCAGCATCGCCTGCTCTGCCGGCACCTTGAAGTACACGCAGCCCAGGTAGAACCACGCCGCAGCGAACGAGACACTGGCGTACAGCTCGCGGCGGAACACCAGGGGAATGTCGTTACAGAAGATATCCCGCAGGATCCCGCCAAATACCCCGGTGATCACCCCGCTGATCGACGCCACCAGCATGCCCTGCCCCATCTCCAGTGCAGTCATGCAGCCAATCAGGGTAAAGGCCACCAGCCCCAGGGCATCGAGCACCAGGAACAGCGAGCGCAGTCGGCGCATCATCGGTGCGATGAAAATGGTCAGCAGCGCCGCACAGCTGGTCAGCACCAGGTATTCCGGATGCTTCACCCAGGTCAGCGGGTAATGCCCGAGCAGCACGTCACGCACCGAGCCGCCACCCAGGGCGGTGACGCAGGCAATCAGCACCACGCCGAACCAGTCCATGCCGCGGCGGCCAGCAGACAACGCGCCGGTCATGGCTTCGGCGGTGATGGCGATAAGGTAGAGCATCAACAACATGGTGCGGGGTCCGTGCGGGCGAGCGAGAAAGGCGCGCAGTCTAACCAGTTGCCCATGGCACCAAAAGGGGGCGCAGATACAATATCTGCGCCCTTTCGGCTCACACCTTGATGAAGTGCTCGCGATAGTGGCGCAGTTCGGCAATCGATTCGCGGATGTCATCCAGTGCCAGGTGGGTGTTGCCCTTCTTGAAGCTGTCACGCACGTCAGGCGCCCAGCGTGCGGCCAGCTCCTTCAAGGTCGAGACATCCAGGTTGCGGTAGTGGAAGTAGTTTTCCAGGTTGCGCATGTGGCGGTAGAGGAAGCGGCGGTCCTGGCAGATGCTGTTGCCGCAGATCGGCGACTTGCCTTTCGGCACCCACTGCTCGAGAAACGCAATGGTCTGCGCCTCGGCTTCGGCCATGCCGACCTTGCTCTCGCGTACGCGCTGGGTCAGCCCCGAAGCGCCATGGGTGCGGGTGTTCCACTCGTCCATGCGCGCCAGCACTTCATCACTGTGGTGGATGGCGATCACCGGGCCTTCGGCCAAGGTATTCAGCTCGCTGTCGGTGACGATGGTGGCCATCTCGATGATGACGTCGCTGTCCGGATCCAGGCCGGTCATTTCCAGGTCGATCCAGATCAGATTCTGTGGGTTTTGCATGCGGGGGCTCCTCGTATAGGCCGTCATATTAGCGTAGTGGCCAAGGCACGCCCATTCACGGCACGAAGGTAAGCGAAATGGTCCGGCGCCTGGCGTGCTAAACTGCTTGCCGTTTTCAACCTGCCCCTCCACGCACGGAACCTTCATGGCCAAACGCCAGCTCAATCGTCGCCAGAACTGGCGCATCGAAAAAATCCAGAACGAGCGCGCCGCGCGTGCGGCCAAACGCGAACAGCACGTACTGCAGGAACTGGAGGGTGGCGACCTGGGGCCGGAGCAGTTGGGCCTGGTGATTGCGCACTTCGGCGTGCAGGTAGAAGTGGAAGCCCAGGACGGCGAAGTCGCCGGCCAGGTGTTCCGCTGCCACTTGCGCGCCAACCTGCCGGCGCTGGTTACCGGCGACCGCGTGGTATGGCGTGCGGGCAATCAGGGCATTGGCGTGATCGTCGCGCAGATGCCGCGCAGCACCGAGCTGTGCCGGCCGAACAACCACGGCCAGCTGAAGCCGGTGGCGGCCAACGTCGACCTGATCGTGATCGTCTTCGCCCCCGCGCCCGAACCGCACCCCAACCTGATCGACCGTTACCTGGTGGCGGCGGAACATGCCGGCATTCGCCCGCTGCTGCTGCTGAACAAGGCCGACCTGATCAACGACGAGAACGGCCCGGGCCTGCATGCGCTGCTAGAGGTGTACCGCGAGCTGGGCTACCCGCTGCTGGAGGTTTCAGCGCACCACGGTGACGGCATGCAACGCCTGCAGCAGATGCTTGACGGCCACATCAGCGTGTTCGTCGGCCAGTCGGGGGTGGGCAAGTCGTCGCTGGTCAACAGCCTGCTGCCGGACGCCGGCACCCGTGTCGGCGACCTGTCGGAATGGTCTGGCCAGGGTACCCATACCACCACCACCGCGCGGCTGTACCACTTCCCCAACGGTGGCGACCTGATCGACTCACCGGGCATCCGCGAGTTCGGCCTGGGTCACGTCAGCCGCAGTGATGTGGAGGATGGCTTCATCGAGTTCCGCGACCTGTTCGGCACGTGCCGCTTCCGCGACTGCAAGCATGATCGCGAACCGGGCTGTGCACTGCTCAAGGCGCTGGACGAGGGGCGTATCAAGCAGCAACGGATGAACAGCTACCGCTCGATCATTGCCAGTTTGCCCGAAGACGCCTACTGACCGCCTGCTCCACAGGCTCTGCACAAGGCTCGAGGGCTACGCCAATCCTGTGGGAGCGGGCGTGCCCGCGAAGCAGGCACCTCGGTGGTTGGCACGGGCTTCGCCCGTGTTCGCGGGCAAGCCCGCTCCCACAAGGGACCGCGCAGGACGAAAGAGGGTTTACTGGTCCTTGGCCTCATCCATCTTCAGCGTCCCCTCTTCGAAGATGTTCAGCTTCTGGCGCAGCTCGCGCGGCTGCATGGGTGCCTGCTCGGTCTCCCCTGGCGCAGCCGGTGCAGCAGCGCCCGGCGCTGCGGGCGTAGCAGCCGGTGCTTCCGGCGTCCCCTGCTCACCCTCGATGTTGCGCTGGGCCTTCTTGGTCAGCACGATGATGTCGATGCGGCGGTTGACCGGGTTGAACGGGTTCTTGCGGTCGAACAGCGAAGACGACGCGTAACCCACCACCCGTGCCACCTGGCCATCCGGGTAGCCACCGGCCACCAGCGCACGGCGCGCGGCGTTGGCACGGTTGGCCGACAGTTCCCAGTTGCCGAACTCGCCACTGCCGGCATACGGCTTGGCGTCGGTGTGGCCACTGATGCTGATCTTGTTCGGCACCGCCTTGATGGTGTCGGCCATGGCCAGCAGGATGTCCTCGAAGTACGGCTGCAGGCGCGCGCTGCCAATGTCGAACATCGGCCGGTTCTCGGCGTCCATGATCTGGATGCGCAGGCCGTCCTGGGTGATCTCGAACAGGATCTGGTCCTTGAACTTCTGCAGTTGCGGGTTCTCTTCCACCTTGTTCTGCAGTTCCTGCAGCAGCAACTCCAGGCGCTCACGCTCGACCTGCTCGGCCATGGTCTCCACCTGGTCCTTGTCCAGCTGGATGCTGGTATCGGGCGTCGGCTCGGACTTGGCTTCGGGGTTGATGGTCTTTTCCGGCGCCAGCTGAGGCGAGCCGCCCAGGTCGATGACGTAGGGCGTGCCGCTTTCCGAGAAGCCGATCGGGTCCTTGAAATAGCCGGCAATGGCGATCTTCTGTTCCGGCGTGGCCGTGGACAACAGCCACAGCACCAGGAAGAACGCCATCATCGCCGTGGCGAAGTCGGCGAAGGCGATTTTCCAGGCGCCGCCGTGGTGGCCGCCGCCAAAGCGCTTGACGCGCTTGACGATGATGGGCTGATTGTTCTCCATGACTCAGCGACCGCGAACCGCTTGTTCCAGTTCGGCGAAGCTTGGGCGGTGCTTGGGGTACAGCACCTTGCGCCCGAACTCGACCGCCAGCGAAGGCGGCATGCCCGAGGCCGAGGCCACCAGCGAAGCCTTGATCGATTCGTAGAGGTTCAGTTCTTCCTTGGCATCGTGCTCCAGGCACTTGGCCAACGGGCCGAAGAAGCCGTAAGCCGCCAGAATACCGAAGAAGGTACCCACCAGCGCCGCACCCACATGGAGGCCGATGGAGGCCTGGTCACCATCACCGAGCGAGGCCATGGTCACCACGATACCCAGTACCGCCGCAACGATACCGAAGCCGGGCATGCCGTCGGCGATACCGGTCACCGCATGGGATGGGTGCTCCAGCTCTTCCTTCATGCTCAGCAGTTCCATGTCGAACAGGCCCTCGAGCTCGTGCGGGGCCATGTTGCCGGTGGACATGATGCGCAGGTAGTCGCAGACGAACGCAGTCATGCGTTCATCGGCGAGCACCGTCGGGTACTTGGCGAAGATCGGGCTGGCGGCGGCGTCTTCGATGTCGGCCTCGATGGCCATCATGCCTTCACGACGGCTCTTGTTGAGGATCTCGTACACCAGGCCCAGCACTTCCAGGTAGAAGGCGTGAGTAAAGCGCGAGCCGAACATCTTCATCGACTTCTTGATGACGTGCATGGTCATGTGGCCAGGGTTGGCCTGCAGGAATGCACCAAAGGCCGCACCGCCGATGATCAGTACTTCGAACGGCTGGATCAGCGCTGCGATCTTGCCGTGGGAGAGCACGTATCCGCCGAGCACGCTCGCGAATACGACGATGATGCCGATAATTTTAGCCATAGGTTCAAAGCACTTGCTGTCGTGGTCAGGGGAAGAGGCGGGAGCTTTAAAACTCTTCTTCTACTTATCGGCAGAACTGCGCCAGACTATAGCCACTCAATGCGAAAAGCCAGTTCGGACTGATGTCAAAATGCCAATTGAAACCAAGGTGCCCGCTCAGGCTCCACGTACGCTAGAGGCCTGGGTAAAGCTGCTCGAGAGTGTTCGCATCCCCGTGCCGAAGCACAGCTACGACCGGGTCATGGCCGCCATCCACGATAGCCGCCGCTCGCTGCGCGATATCGCCGAACTGATGCAGGACAGCCCGGCACTGGTGCTGTCGGTGATGCGCGAAGCCAATCACCCCACCAATGCCAGCCTGGCCGAGCCAGCCGAAAGCCTGGAAGTCGCCCTCAACCGCCTGGGTCTGGAGCGCAGCGAACAGTTGCTCAAGCGCCTGCCTGCGGTACCCGTCGAAGAGATCCCGCCGGTACTGTGCCAGTTCCAGCTGATCAGCCAGCACGCTTCGCAGCAGGCCAGCGGCCTGTTCGCCAGCCGCCTGGCACGGCTGTGGCAGGAGATCCACTGGGGTAGCCTGCTGTTCCTGTCGCCACTCTGGCCGCTGGCGCTGGCCTACCCCAAGCTGCTCGACACCTGGGAGCTGCGGGTTATCCACAAGGGCGAGGACGCCACCCATGTCGAGGAAGAGCTGTTTGGCGTGCGCATCATCGCGCTGTGCCAGACCATGGCGGAGTACTGGCGCCTGCCACAATGGGTGACCCAGGGATACCGCCTGCTGCTGGAAGAACGCGAACAGCTGGCCCAGGTGCTCAATATCGCCCGTGACCAGGACCTGCTCAGCCAGCAACACCGCCTGGATGCCGAGCCCGGCCTGCGCCGCTGGTTCAACCAGCCGGCCAACACCGTGCTGCTGGCCAATAACCTGGCCCTTGCGGCCCAGGTGGGCTGGGACAACCCGCACCTGCTGCGCTGGCAACTGCTGACCGCGCTGTACCTGCAGACCTCGCTGGATGACGTGCAGCAGCAAGTGCACCAGCAGGCTGCGGCCAGCGCCCGCCGCCATGCCCAGCATGCCTTGTTCCACCCGGCCGAAGCGCTGATCTGGCCCTGGCACCAGCGTCGCCCGCACCCGGACATGCTGGCACCGCCACCGCCCAGCAGCGACGACCTGGCGCGCTGGCGCAAGCTGTGCCAGCACCTGCTGGCCCAGCCCAGCCCGTTCACCAACACCGTGCACCTGGCCACCCAGGCCATCGAAGCCCTGCTGGCCTGCGGCATGCAGCGCATCCTGCTGCTGAGCCTGGACAAGGCCAGCGACTACCTGCGAGTACAGCAACTCGCCGGCCTGCCCAAGGAGGCCGGGGCCCTGGCCCTGCAGGTATCGCAGAACAAACTGCTGCAAAAGCTGCTGGCCCAGGCTGGACAACTGCGCATCACCCCGGAAAACCACAGCCAGTTCTCGGCCCTGCTGCCGGCCCCGCTGCGCGCCTTGTTCCGCAGCGAGCACGTGCTGCTGCGCTCGCTGGCGGTGAACGACCAGGTGCTGATGCTGATGGTGGCTGACCAGGGCTGCCGGCCACTGGCCGATATCAGCGTGCAAGCCTTCGGCAAGACCGCACAATGCACCGAGCGGGCGCTGTCGGTGTTTGCCAACCGCAAGGCCTGAGCCTTGCGCTACAATCGGCCCTCTTTCCACACTGGAGACCGTGGATGACTGACTTTTCCGGCCTGCCCCTGGTAATCGAAGCCGCGGACCTGCTGCAACGCCTGGATTCGCCACAGCTGATCCTGGTCGACCTGAGCAGCACCAACCGCTATGTCAGCGGGCATATTCCCGGCGCACGCTTCGTCGAAGGCAAGCGTACCCAGCTCGGCCAGCCCCCCGCGCCCGGCCTGCTGCCGGCCCTGGGCGAGCTGGAAAAACTGTTCAGCGAACTCGGCCACCGCGACGATGCCGTGTATGTGGTGTATGACGATGAAGGCGGCGGCTGGGCCGGGCGCTTCATCTGGCTGCTCGACGTGATCGGCCACAAGCGTTACCACTACCTCAATGGCGGCATCCAGGCCTGGCCGGCCGACAAGCTCTCCACCGAAGTACCCGCCAGCGGCAACACGCCTGTACACCTGCGCATCGACAGTGAGCCCACCGCTACTCGCGAGTACCTGCAAAGCCGCCTGGGCGCCGACGACCTGGTCATCTGGGACGCCCGTGGCCCGCAGGAATTCAGCGGCGAGAAAGTGCTGGCAGCCAAAGGCGGCCACATCCCCGGCGCGATCAACTTCGAGTGGACCGCCGGCATGGACCTCAACGACCACCTGCGCATCCGCCAGGACATCGCCGAAGTCCTGCAGAACCTGGGCATCACCCCCGACAAGGAAGTGATCACCCACTGCCAGACCCACCGCCGCTCCGGTTTCACTTACCTGGTGGCCAAGGCCCTCGGCTACCCACGCGTCAAGGCTTACGCCGGCTCGTGGAGCGAATGGGGCAACCACCCGGACACGCCTGTAGAAGTCTAAGGAACCTGCATGAAATCCCGTTTGTTCATCATCAGCCAGTACCTGCTGCCGCACCACCTGCTGTCACGGCTGGCCGGCTGCATTGCCGAGTGCCGCGTGCGCTGGTTCAAGAACGCCTTCACCGCCTGGTTCGCCAAGCGCTACCAGGTGAACATGGCCGAAGCCATGGTCGAAGACCTGAGCGCCTACGAGCACTTCAATGCATTCTTCACCCGTGCCCTGAAGCCAGGTGCCCGCCCGCTGGACGAGACCCCGGGCGCGATCCTGTGCCCGGCCGACGGTGCCGTCAGCCAGCTTGGCCCGATCGAGCACGGCCGCATCTTCCAGGCCAAGGGCCACGGCTTCAGCGCGCAGGAACTGCTGGGCGGTGACCCGGCCATGGCCGCGCCGTTCATGGGCGGCGAGTTCGCCACCATCTACCTGTCGCCCAAGGACTACCACCGCGTGCACATGCCGCTGGCCGGTACCCTGCGTGAAATGGTCTACGTGCCGGGCCGCCTGTTCTCGGTCAACCAGACCACCGCGGAGAACGTCCCCGAGCTGTTCGCCCGCAACGAGCGCGTGGTCTGCCTGTTCGATACCGAACGCGGGCCGATGGCCGTGGTGCTGGTTGGCGCGATGATCGTCGCTTCGATCGAAACCGTGTGGGCAGGGCTGGTGACGCCGCCCAAGCGTGAGCTGAAGACCTTCCGTTACGACGAGGCCAGCCGCGCGCCGATCCATCTGGAGAAAGGTGCCGAACTGGGCCGTTTCAAGCTGGGTTCGACCGCTATCGTGCTGTTCGGGCCGGAGCAGGTGAAGTGGGCTGAGAACCTGGGTGCTGGTTCTGCGGTGCGCATGGGGCAGCAGTTGGCGGCGCCTGCGCAGGCTTGATTCGAGCAGTATGAAAGAGGCCCTGCATTGCAGGGCCTTTTTATTGGGTCCGCTGTGCGTGCCCGCGAAGGGCTGCACAGCAGCCCCAAAGTCCCGATCAGCCGCGCGCGTCGCGGTCGCGCAAGCCCAGCAGGTACAGCACGCCATCAAGCCCCAGGGTGGAAATAGCCTGCTTGGCCGACTGGCGCACCAGCGGCTTGGCACGGAACGCCACGCCCAGGCCGGCCAGAGACAGCATCGGCAGGTCGTTGGCACCGTCACCCACGGCAATGGTCTGCTCCAGCTGCAAGCCTTCTTCGCTGGCCAGCTTCTGTAGCAGCTCGGCCTTGCGCTGGGCATCGACGATCGGCTCCACGGCCACGCCGGTCACCTTGCCATCAACCACTTCCAGCTCGTTGGCGAACACATAGTCGATACCCAGCCGCGCCTGCACCTGGCGAGCAAAGTAGGTAAAGCCACCAGACAGGATCGCAGTCTTGTAACCCAGGCGCTTGAGCTCGGCAAACAGGTTCTCGGCCCCCTCGGTCAGGCGCAGCGATGCACCGATCTCGTCCAGCACGCCCACATCCAGGCCCTTGAGCAGCGCCATGCGCTCCTTGAAGCTGGCGCGGAAGTCCAGTTCGCCGCGCATGGCGCGCTCGGTAATCGCAGCCACCTGCTCGCCCACGCCAGCGGCCTTGGCCAGCTCGTCGATGACTTCGGCTTCGATCAGCGTCGAGTCCATGTCGAACACCGCCAAGCGGCGGTTTCGGCGGAACAGGTCATCTTTCTGGAAGGCAATGTCGACGCTCAGCTCTTCAGCCAAGGCGAAGAAATCGGCACGCAGAGCCTGGGAGTCACTTGGCACGCCACGCACGGAGATCTCGATGGCCGCCTTGCCCTTGTCGGTCTCGGCATCCAGCGCCACACGGGCCGACAGGCGCTCGATACGCTCGATGGTCAGGCCATAATGGCTGATCACTGCACTCACCCGCTGCAGCTGCTCGGGGGTAATCTTGCGGCTGAGCAGGGTGACGATGTGGCGCGCCTCGCCCTGGCCATCGGCCCAGTGCTGGTAGTCCGCCTCGGAAATCGGCGTGTAGCGGGCCTGCAGGTTCAGTTCGTGGGCCTTGGCCTGCACGCTTTGCAGCAGGGCGGTAGCCACTTCGTTGTCCGGGATATCGACCAGAATGCCGAACGACAAGGTACCGTGCATGACTGCCAGGCCAATGTCGAGGATGCTCACACCGCCCTGCAGCAGGACGCCGGTGATAGCCGCAGTGAGACCGGGACGGTCCTCACCGGTGATGTTGATCAGGACGATTTCGCGCACAACCTGGCTCCGACTTCGATGAAAAATGCGCATTCTACCGATTTTCCGTGACCATCGGGCGCCAACGATACTTTGCCGACAAAACCCGGCTCGCTATACTGCCCCACACTTTCATGCCATTAAGAGCCGAGCTCAGTGAACCGGCCCACGCCCGTCAAAGCAGACAACTTCTTCCTGATGATCTATCGCGCCCTGAGTCAACGTCGCGTGCCACTGGCACTGCGCATCGCCTGCACCAACATATTCCTGGTGGCGCTGGCGTTGGTGATCTACGCCTGTGTAATGGGCCTGCAGTTCAAGCAGGCCATGCACGAGCAGGCCGATGCCCTGGGCCAGAGCCTGACCACCCAGACCGCCACCTCGGCGACCGAGCTGCTGGTGGCCAACGACATCCTCAGCCTCAACGTGCTGCTCGGCAATCTGGTGAAGAACCCGCTGGTGGCCCATGCGGCGATCTACAGCGTGGACAACCGCATCCTCGCCGAGGCCGGCCAGCGCCCGCGCAACAGCCTGCTGGGCGAGGCCGAAGGCCTGTACCAGACCAAGATCACCTTCCAGGACGTGACTGCCGGGCAACTGCGCATCAGCCTGGACATGAGCCAGTTCCAGCAGCCGATGCTGATCAGCCTGCAGAGCATGGGCATCCTTGCCGCCATCCTGCTGGTACTGGCGCTGACCCTGAGCCTGCGCCAAGGCCGCTTCATCACCCTGCCGCTGCTGCAGCTGCGGGTGTGGCTGCGCGACCCGCAACCCTATACCCCGGCCACCGACCGCCAGGACGAGATCGGCGACATCGCTCGCCAGCTGCATGCGCGCCTGGCCCCTCCGCCGCCACCTGAGCCAGAGCCTGAGGAAGAGGACGACGAGCAGTACGACGACCTGCACGATGCCACTCCGGCAGCCAAGACCGCACCGCGCGCCAAGTTTGCCGCCCAGGCAGACGAGGATGACGAACAAGCCTTCGCCGGCCTGCTGGACGACGACAGCGCGCCCAAGGCCACCGTGGTCGAATCCGACGAACCGCAGTACAGCGCCGTGCTCGCCGTGCAACTGGGGTCGCAGGAGCAGCTGCGCCGCCTGCCACGCACGCGCCTGACCGAACTGACCGAGCGCTACCGCGATTGCCTGGAGCACGCGGCCTCGCTCTACGACGGTGAAACCCACACGCTCAACGACGGCAGCACCCTGGTGCTGTTCCACAGCCGCGACTGTGGCGAGGACTACCTGACCAACGCCATCTGCTGCGGCGAACTGTTGCGCGCCCTGGGCCATGCCCTGCAGATCGAGGTGGCGGACAGCGGCATTACCCTGCAGTTGCAACTGGGCCTGGCCCTGGGCAACGACCTGCAAGGGCTGGAGCTGGTGGACCTGCTGATGGCCGAGAAGGCCCAGGACGCCCTGGCGCTGTCGCAGCACAGCCGCAACCTGTTGCTGGTGGAGCGGCAGATCAGCGATGACACGCTGATTCGCCAGCGCGCCCGCATTCGCCCGATTGCCAGCCCGGAAGGCGCCTGCTGCGTGGAGCGCCTGATGGAGCCCTACCCGTCGATGCTGGAGCGGCAGTTGGCGCGGATGCACGAACGCCGGGCCTGATACCGGGCTGGCCTCTTCGCGGGTAAACCCGCTCCCACAGGACCTGCGCCGAACCTGTGGGAGCGGGTTTACCCGCGAAGAGGCCGCTACAGGCAGTACAAAAACAGCAGATACGAAAAAGCCCGCAGCAATGCGGGCTTTTTCGTATCTGGCAGTCCAATCAGAACCGATAGACTTCCATATCGGTACGAATTGGTGCAGCCATCGGGATCTTGGATTTCTCTGGCGTCTTCTTCACCTGTACCGGCGCAGCTGGCTTCTTAGGCGACTCTTCGGCAATCGCTGGCTGGTTGGCCAGCGGCTTGACCGCCGTGCTCAGCTGTTCGGCCAGCTTCTGCAGCAATTGGCCCTGGGCCTGCACCTGCGACGCCTCGCTGCCCGCGTGCGGCTGCTCAAGGTGAACGATGCGGTTGTCACGCACATGGCCACGGCGGTCCAGAAGGCGCCACTGGGCATCCAGAATGGCCGGCTGGTCCTTGCCCGAGTCCAGGCGAGTGATCGACAGCAGCACTTGTACATCCGGGTTGAAACCGGCAGCCGCCGGGGCCAGCACCACGCGCTGGCTGTCCAGGCGCCAGGCGAGCTGGCGCACCAGCAGCTGGTCGATATCCGACGAAAGGCTGCCAGCCCAACGACCGTCGGTCGCCGAAGTCAGGCTGCCGTCGGCCTGACGCTGCAGGAACGTCTCGCGTTGCAGGTAATCGGCCACCGATACCGGGCCGAGTACCACGGCCATGCCTGCACTCTGCGAAGGCTGGCCAGGATCACCACTGTCGAGCTGGTACAGGGCAACCGGCTGGTGCATGGTGCACCCGCCAAGGCCCAGCAGGCCAGTCATCAACAGCGCAAATGGAAGGCGCAGAAATTTCATCATCCCATCCAGGCGGTCGCCATCAGGCCAACCGCAGTGATACATGTAGATTCAAACGGGCACACGGCCACGCCGGCACCGCAAGGGCCATATCATCCGCGAAATAACCGTCCGACTCCAGCATTTCTGCCCGGAACGACGCTGAAATTGCCGTTCCAGACATTTCTACCGGTTACGCCGGCACTTCCACCTGCAACCCATCGACCCGCTGGAACCCACGTGGCAGCTTGCTGCCGCGCCGTCCTCGCTCGCCCTTGTAATGCTCCAGGTCGTCAGCTTTCAGAGATAGGGTACGCTTGCCGGCTTGCAATACAAGAGTCGCGCCTTCGGCAATCACGGCCAGATCGGTAACAAATTCTTCACGGCTGGCCACCCGGTCGCCCGGCACACCGATGATCTTGTTGCCCTTGCCTTTGCCCAACTGGGGCAAGTCGCTGACCTTGAACACCAGCAGACGGCCTTCGGTGGTCACCGCCGCCAGCCAGTCCTGCTCGCGGTTGGCCACCGGGCGCGGGGTCATGACCTTGGCGCCGTTGGGCAGGCTGAGCAAGCCCTTGCCGGCCTTGTTCTTGGCCTGCAGGTCTTCACCCTTGACCACGAAGCCGTAGCCGGCGTCCGAGGCCACCACGTACAGCGCGTCGTCGTCCGGCAACAGCACGCACTCGAAGGTGGCCCCCGGTGGAGGCGTCAGGCGCCCGGTCAGCGGTTCGCCCTGGCCACGCGCCGAAGGCAGGCTATGGGCGGCCAGCGAGTAGCTGCGACCGGTGGAGTCGATGAGCACGGCAAACTGGTTGGAGCGCCCGGCGGCAGCAGCCTTGAAGCCATCGCCGGCCTTGTATGACAGGCCGGTGGCATCGATATCGTGGCCCTTGGCGCAGCGCACCCAGCCTTTCTCCGACAGCACCACGGTGACCGGCTCGGTCGGCATCAGCTCGTTTTCCGACAGGGCCTTGGCTTCGGCACGCTCGACGATCGGCGAGCGGCGGTCGTCGCCATAGGTTTCGGCATCCTTGATCAGCTCGCTGCGTACCAGTTTGCGCAGCTTGGCATCGCTGCCCAGCAGGGCAAGCAGTTTGGCCTGCTCTTTCAGCAGTTCATCCTGCTCGCCGCGGATCTTCATCTCTTCCAGGCGCGCCAGCTGCCGCAGGCGGGTCTCGAGGATGTAGTCGGCCTGGATCTCGGTCAGGTCGAAACGGGCAATCAGGGCCTGCTTGGGCTGGTCCTCGGTACGGATGATGTGGATAACCTCATCCAGGTTGAGGAACGCGGTCAGCAAACCTTCCAGCAGGTGCAGGCGCTTCTCCACCTTGTCCAGGCGGTGCTGCAGACGGCGACGAACGGTAGTGGTACGGAACTCCAGCCACTCCAGCAGCAGCGCACGCAGGTTCTTCAGCTGTGGCCGGCCGTCCAGGCCGATGATGTTGACGTTGACCCGGTAGCTGCTCTCAAGGTCGGTGGTGGCGAACAGGTGCTGCATCAGTTCATCGGCGTCCACGCGGTTGGAGCGCGGGATGATGACGATGCGGCACGGGTTCTCGTGGTCCGACTCGTCACGCAGGTCGGCGACCATCGGCAGCTTCTTGGCCTGCATCTGCGCGGCAATCTGCTCCAGCACCTTGGCCCCGGAGACCTGGTGCGGCAGCGCGGTGACGACGATGTCGCCATCCTCGACGCGGTACACGGCGCGCATGCGGATAGAGCCACGGCCGCTTTCGTACATCTTGAGGATTTCTGCCCGCGGCGTGACGATCTCGGCCTCGGTCGGGTAGTCCGGCCCCTGGATGTGCTCGCACAGCTGCTCGATGCTGGCCTTGGGCTCGTCGAGCAGGCGCACACAGGCCGCGGCCACTTCACGCAGGTTGTGCGGCGGCACGTCGGTGGCCATGCCCACGGCAATACCCGTGGTGCCGTTGAGCAGGATATTGGGCAGGCGCGCCGGCAGCACGGCCGGCTCCTGCAAGGTGCCGTCGAAGTTCGGCACCCAGTCCACGGTGCCCTGGCCGACTTCGCTGAGCAGCACTTCGGCGTAGCGCGACAGACGCGCTTCGGTATAACGCATGGCGGCGAACGATTTCGGATCGTCCGGCGCACCCCAGTTGCCCTGGCCGTCGACCAGGGTGTAGCGGTAGCTGAACGGCTGCGCCATCAGCACCATGGCCTCGTAGCAGGCCGAGTCGCCGTGGGGGTGGAACTTGCCGAGCACGTCACCGACGGTACGCGCCGACTTCTTGTGCTTGGCATCGGCATCGAGCCCCAACTCGCTCATGGCGTAGACGATGCGTCGCTGCACCGGCTTCAGGCCGTCGCCGATGTGCGGCAGGGCGCGGTCCATGATCACGTACATGGAGTAGTTGAGGTAGGCCTGTTCGGTGAAGTCAGCCAGCGAGCGGCGTTCTACGCCGTCCAGGCTGAGTTCCAGTGAGTCGCTCATGCGGGCCTCGTCATTTCAGGTTCTGGCGCAGCAGCATGGTGCCGCCGCGCTGGGTAAATTCAAGTTGTTTCAGGGCACTCATGCCCAGCAATACAGTCTGCCCGTCCAGGCCCGGCACCACGATGGCGCGCACGTCCTGCAGGCGGATATCCCCCAGCTGCAGGCTGGCCAGGCGCGTGCGGTAGCCTTCGGTACGGCCGTTGGCGGTACTGAGCTGCACCGGGCTGCCGCGCTCCAGGCCCAGCTCGCGGCCCAACGCCTCGGGGATGGCCACGTCGGTAGCCCCGGTGTCGAGCATGAAATGCACCATCTGGCCGTTGATCGCGCCATCCACCACGAAGTGGCCCTGGCCGTTGCCCAGCAGGCGCACCTCGATAAAGCCTTCACCATGCGACGACTGCACCTGGGCATTGGGGTTGCGCTGGCTGTCTTCCCATTGGCCGAAGAAGCGCGTGGCAAGAAACAGCGCCGCCGCCCAGGCGACGATCATCAATACCTTGCCAGCCCGCTTGCCCGGTGCCTGGCTCATGGCTTGGCGCTCCATCCGCCTTCCGGCGCGTCGAAGCGCCAGACGATCGGGCGTGTCTCGCCATCGGCGCGGGCGCCGTTGTTGTTGTCCACACCGATCCAGGCGCCCTTGGCGTCGATCACCAGGGCCTCGGCCAGGCCAAACGGCTGTTGATAGCGGCGCGACTCGACCAGGGCATCGGCAGCGAACGACCAGCAGCGCTCGACCTTGCCGCTGTCGGTATCCCGCCGGCAGACCCGGTAGGCGTTGCGTTCCAGGGTGAACAACTTGCCCTCGAACCAGGCCAGGTCGGCGAAGTCGCGCGACAGTGCCTGGGCATTGGGCATCTGCGCCGGCTGCATTTCGACGCCAGCCTCGCTCAGCAGCACACAGCTGCGTCCGCAGGTCCACACCGATTGCTGGCGTTCGATGGCCACCAGGCCACGGCGTTCGCGCTCGGCGGCCAGCCACAGGCGGTCGCCCGCCGGGTTGATCGCCAGGCCTTCGAACAAGGCGTTGAAGTTCAGCAGCATGCCGCTGGCCCGGGCCTGACGAACCATGGCCGGGTCAATCTTCAACCAGTCCGCCTCGCCTTCCAGCGGCAGTTGCAGCACCGCGGCATGAGCCTCGCTGACCAGGTACAGGTTACCCGCCTGGTCACAGCTGATGCCTTCGAAATCCAGCTCGCCACCACGGATATACGACGCCGCCCAGTTGCGCGACTTCAGGCCCCACGGCAGGCCACTTTCCGGTACCGCTGGCGGGGTGAAGGTGAGCGGTTGCGCGCGCCAGGTCGGGTTTTGCCGGTCGAAACGGTAAATACGGTCGTCGTCGCGGTCGGACACGCCCCACAGCCCGCCCCGGCATTCCACCAGGCCAGACAGGTTGCCTCCGCGCATGCCGTCGATCGGGTGCTCGGCGCTCAGCTTCAGCTCTGGCCAGTTGCCCGCCAGGCTCGGCAGGGCAACCAGCGCCAGGCAGGCAGCCAGAAGCTGCCGAATCAAACCATGACCTCGGCCAGGTTGCCCTTGGTTTCCAGCCAGCTCTTGCGGTCGCCCGCGCGTTTCTTGGCCAGCAGCTTGTCCATCAGCTCGCAGGTGGCCTGCACGTCGTCCAGGGTCAGCTGCACCAGGCGCCGGGTGTTCGGGTCCATGGTGGTTTCGCGCAGCTGTGGCGGGTTCATCTCGCCCAGGCCCTTGAAGCGGGTGACCTGTGGCTTGCCGCGCTTCTTCTCGGCCACCAGGCGGTCGAGGATACCGTCGCGTTCAGCCTCGTCGAGGGCGTAGTAGATTTCCTTGCCCAGGTCGATGCGGTACAGCGGCGGCATGGCCACGTACACATGCCCGGCCTCGACCAGCGCGCGGAAGTGCTGGACGAACAGCGCGCACAGCAGCGTGGCAATGTGCAGGCCGTCGGAGTCGGCGTCGGCAAGGATGCAGATCTTGCCGTAGCGCAGCTGCGCAAGGTCGGTGGCCCCCGGGTCGACGCCAATGGCCACGGCGATGTTGTGCACTTCCTGGCTCGCCAGGACTTCGCCACCGTCAACCTCCCAGGTGTTGAGGATCTTGCCGCGCAGCGGCAGGATCGCCTGGAACTCCTTGTCGCGTGCCTGCTTGGCCGAGCCACCGGCCGAGTCACCCTCGACCAGGAACAGCTCGGCACGCATCGGGTCCTGGCCGGCGCAATCGGCCAGTTTGCCGGGCAGTGCCGGGCCCTGGGTGATGCGCTTGCGCTCGACCTTCTTGCTGGCCTTGAGGCGGCGCCCGGCGTTGCTGATGGCCAGTTCCGCCAGTTGCATGCCCAGCTCGGGGTGGGCGTTGAGCCACAGGCTGAAGGCGTCCTTGACCACGCCGGAAACGAAGGCAGCCGCCTCGCGCGACGACAGGCGCTCCTTGGTCTGCCCGGAGAACTGCGGGTCCTGCATCTTCATCGACAGCACGAAGGTGATGCGTTCCCAGACGTCTTCCGGCGCCAGCTTCACGCCGCGTGGCAGCAGGTTGCGGAATTCGCAGAATTCACGCATGGCATCCAGCAGGCCCTGGCGCAGGCCGTTGACGTGGGTGCCGCCCTGGGCGGTAGGGATCAGGTTGACGTAGCTTTCCTGGATGCTGTCGCCACCTTCGGGCAGCCACAGCAAGGCCCAGTCCACCGCCTCCTTGTTACCGGCCAGGCTGCCGCAGAACGGCTCGTCAGGCAGGCGCTGGAACTCGTTGACCGAATCGACCAGGTAGGAGCGCAGGCCATCCTCGTAGTGCCATTCGACCTTCTCGCCGCTGGCCTTGTCCTCGAAACTGACCAGCAGGCCCGGGCACAGCACGGCCTTGGCCTTGAGCACGTGCTTGAGGCGGCTGATGGAGAACTTCGGCGAATCGAAATACTTGGGGTCGGGGCTGAAGTACACGCTGGTGCCGGTGTTGCGCTTGCCGACCGAGCCGACCACTTCCAGCTCGCTGGCCTTGAAACCATCGGCGAAGGTCATCTGGTATTCGTTGCCGTCACGTTTGACGCGCACGCGCACCTGGGTCGACAGGGCGTTGACCACCGAGATGCCGACGCCGTGCAGGCCGCCGGAGAACTGGTAGTTCTTGTTGGAGAACTTGCCGCCGGCGTGCAGTTTGGTAAGGATCAGCTCGACCCCGGACACGCCCTCTTCCGGGTGGATGTCCACCGGCATGCCACGACCATCGTCGCTGACTTCCAGCGAGTGGTCGGCATGGAGGATGACCTGCACCGAACGGGCGTGACCGGCCAGGGCTTCGTCGACGCTGTTGTCGATGACTTCCTGGGCCAGGTGGTTGGGGCGGCTGGTATCGGTGTACATGCCCGGCCGCTTGCGGACCGGGTCAAGGCCCGAGAGGACTTCGATGGCGTCTGCGTTATAGGCGCTAGCGCTGGGAGTGGCCATAGGGTCTCGTCGTCAGTCTGGTGAATGCAATAGGTCAAAATACAGAAAAATCGAGCGCTGCATACTGCCCACGGGCAATGCCGGCGAAGGCCAGCAGTGCCGGCAGGCGCTCGGCGAAGCCCTGGAAGCTGTGGTCGCCACCGGCCTGGATGCGCAGGGCACAAGCACGGTAATAGCGCTCGGCGTGGCGATAGTCCAGGGTTTCATCGGCGGTCTGCAGCCACACTTGATAGCGGCTGGCATCCCCCGGGGCTGGTACTTCCAGCTCGGCCAGGGCCTGCACGTGATCGTGGGTCAGCTCCCAGGCTTCACCGGTGTAGTGATTGTGCTGGGTGCCCAGGTAGCCGTCGAAATGCTTGTGCGGCGTTACCGCCGGGTTTACCAGCAGGGCCTTGAGGCCATAGCGCTCGGCCAGATGGGTGGCATAGTAGCCGCCAAGCGAACTGCCTACCAGTAATGGCGCACCCAGCTCGGCGATGGCCGCTTCGAGCTGGGCGATGGCCTGCCGTGGGTGGTGGTGCAAGGCGGGCACCCGCAATTGGGCCGACAGGCCCAGTTGCTGCATCACGGCCTCGAGTTGGCGCGCCTTGGTGGAAAGCGGCGAGCTGTTGAAGCCATGGATATAGAGGATGGAACCCGACATGCTGCCCCCGGAATCTGTGGCTTCGCGCCTGATAATGCGGGCGCAGGGACGCGCAGTGTAGCGCGTTCGCCGGCTTTTGGCGCCGCACAGGGGTTTTAGCAACAAATTCTTCAACAGGGGTACGCGGTCTCCTGGGGAAGCGGCCTTGTGTCGCGATAGGGCTGCGCAGCAGCCCCAAAATCCTCAATACCCCGGGCTATCGAAGTCGAGCTTCACTTCGAAGTCCAGCGCCCGCTTCACCCCGGTCTCCAACCGCCCGTCGGCATGCAGGCGCAACCAGCGGTAGCCCGGCTGCTCCTCGCTCACCTGGAAATCCTCGCTACGCGCCGCGAACTGGATACAGGTCGACGGCGTAGCCAGCAGGCGCAGGCCGCCGCGCACTTCATCCCATTCCTGGTGCACATGCCCCCAGAGCAAGGCTCGCACCTGTGGATAACCCTCGACGATATCGAACAGCGCCTGGGCATTGCGCAAGCCGATCGGCGCGATCCAGGCACAGCCGATGTCCACCGGCTGATGGTGGAAACACACCAGGCAATGCCGCTCGCCCGCCCCTTTCAAGGCGGCCTCCAGCACTGCCAGCTGGTCATTCTCCAAAAAACCGTGAGTCGCGCCGTACACTGCGGTGTTGAGCATGACGATGCGCCAAGCACCAACATCGGTTACCGCCTGCAGCAGTTCCGGCGCCACCTGCGCCATGACCCGCGCCTCGTCATGGTTGCCCGGCAACCAGCGAGCAGGCACGGCAAACGGTGCGGTCAGCTCGCGGAACGCCTCATAGGACGCCACGCTGGCGTCCTGCGAAAGGTCGCCAGTGCACAGCAGCAGGTCGACAAGCGGTTGCTCCCGCCGCACCTGGGCAACCACATGGCGCAGGCTGTCACGGGTATTGAGACCCAGCATGCTGCCGGCCGGGTCGGCGAACAGATGGGCATCGGTCAGTTGCACCACATGCACGGGGCGCGTTTGGTCTGGCTGCGGCAACGGCCGTCTCCTCGAACGGATTCAGCGCGAATTATGGCTGTACAACGGTTGCGAGCAAACACCCGCACCCAAACCACGTCACAATTCAGCGAACGCTTGCCAGCTCGTGGCCACAGGCCAGGCAGTGGCTCAGCCATTCACCGAGGAACAGGTTGAGCTGGGCCTTTTCGTCCGGCTGGTGCATGGCCTCGTTGGGATAGGGGTAGATGCTGCGCAAGCGCCGGGTGTGTTCGGCACTGACCACTTCGGCCATGCGCGCATCGTGATACACCTGCACTTCCAGGTGCGGCACCGGCAACCACGGCAGGCTGTGCTCCTGGCGCACGTGCAGGGTGGTGGTGTACGGGCAGGCCAGCACCACGTCGAGCACCAGCACGCCAAGCATCTGGTCGCCCTGGGTCATGCCGATGCGGCGCGAGCTCTGGGTGGTACGCATGTCGGGCAACAGGCGCATCAGCCGGGCGTAGTTGGCCTCGCAGGCTGCCTGCAGCCCGACCAGGTCGACCCGATAACGCTCGCGCAGCAGGTTCACTTCCACATACCTCGTACTTCGTCACGGTTCAGCGCCAGCCACTGCAGGCCGATGATGGTCGCCGCGTTGCAGATGCGCCCGTCGCGCACTGCCTGCAAGGCATCCTCGAACGACCACACGCGCACGCGAATGTCCTCGCCCTCTTCTTCCAGGCCGTGCAGGCCGCCTGCCCCTTCGCTGCTGCAACGGCCGAGGAACAGGTGAACGTATTCGTCACTGCCGCCGGGCGACGGGAAGTAACGGGTCATCGGCCACAGGGCGCTGAAGGTCAGGCCGGCTTCTTCTTCGGCTTCGCGGTGGGCGACTTCCTCGGGTTGCTCGTCCTTGTCGATCAGCCCGGCCACCATCTCGATCAGCCAGGGGTTGCCCACCTTGTCCAGCGCCCCCACACGGAACTGCTCGATCAGCACCACCTCGTCGCGTTGCGGGTCGTAGGGCAGCACGCACACCGCATCATGGCGCACAAACAGTTCGCGGCTGATCTCGCGGCCCATGCCCCCGGCAAACAACTCGTGGCGCAGGCGTAGCTTGTCGAGCTTGTAAAAGCCCTGGAAGCAATTGGCCCGCTCGATGATTTCGAAGCCCTTGGGCACTGAGTTCAACGCGTCTGACATGGAAATCCTCATTACCTCGAATACCGCATCGCGCCATCCTACTCTGCACGCCTGCCGGTTTCATCCCTTTCCGGCAACCGTTCGCGCACTCGGGACAGCGCGCCTTCTCTCTGTTAGCTTAGTGGCGAACTGAAGGCCGCGCAGACGGTCAAAGGCCGACTTTTCCCTGTTCTGCAAGGATCCCCATGACACTTGTCAAACTGACTTCCGTGGCTGTGCTGGCCCTGGCCCTGGGTGCCTGCCAAAGCCTGTTCACGCCCAACTACCGGGCGCCGCTCGAGGTCAAGCGCGATGCCTGGGAGCATGTCAAACCCGGCTGCAGCGAAAGCGACTGCCCGCTGGTGAACATCGACATGATCCATTTCCCGGCCTTGCCCAAGCTCGATGGCATCGTCGAGAAACGCCTGCTGCAACTGACCGAAGACAACCAGCGCGGCAACGCACCGGCCACCCTGCAAGCCTACGAGCAGCAGTACCTGGCCAGCGCCGACAAGCGCAACAGCAGCTACCTGCAGGCCAAGGTACGCGAGCAGCATGACGGACTGGTGATCATCGAACTGTCCAGCTACCTGGACAGCGGCGGCGCCCACGGCATGCCCGGGCGTGGTTTCATCAACTATTCGCGCAAGCTGGACAAGGTGCTGACCCTGCAGGACATGCTGGTGCCCGGCCAGGAAGACACCTTCTGGAAAACCGTCGAGGAATCGCACCGCGCCTGGCTGATCAGCGTGGGCATGGACAAGGACGCCGAGTTCATCAAGACCTGGCCGTTCAAGCAGTCGCCGCACATCGCCCTGACGTACGGCGCGGTGGTGGTCAAGTACGAGGTCTATAGCATCGCGCCCTACTCCATGGGCCACGTGGAATTGAAGATCCCCTACCCGCGCCTGAATGGCGTGCTCAAGCCTGAACTGTTTCCCGGCCGCGGCTGAAGCTGAGCAGCCCGTGCAGTAGCCCTGCCAGCAGCAATGCCGGCAGGGTCGCCCCCAGGTCCGGCGCTTGTGCGGCGATCACATGGTACGCCGCCACACCCACCACCCAGGCCAGCAGTGCCTGCCAGTGCAAGCCATTCACCTGTGCCGGCAGGCGGCGGCGACGGATCACGTAGTGGTCCATCAGTACCACACCGAACAGCGGTGCGAACACCGAACCGATCAGCAGCAGGAAGTTTTCGTACTGTGCCAGTGGCGCCAGCAGGGCGATCAGCGTGCACAACACACCAATGGCCAGCGCCAGGTGCTCGACCTTCAGGCGTACCAGCACACCGGTGGAAACGGCCGCCGAGTGTATGTCGGCAAACGCCTTTTCCGACTCGTCCAGCAGAATCAGCAGCAATGGAATGCCCATGCCGGCGCCCGCCAGGGCAAGCAGCAGGGCGTTGGCTTCGCCGCTGCCGGCAAAGGCCAAGGTGTAGCCCACGCCCAGGCTCATCAGCCAGGTGTTGCCGATGAAGTAGCCCAGCACCGTACCGCCGAATACCTGTTTGCCGTTGCGGGCAAAACGCGAGTAGTCGGCGATCAGCGGCAACCAGGAAAGCGGCATGGCGATGGCAATGTCGAAGCCCACGGCCAGCGACATCGAACCGTCACCGGCGCGGTTCCACAGTGCTGCCAGGTCAGCCTTGGCGAACAGGTTCCAGGTCAGCCACAGGCACGCGCCCAGCAGCAGCCAGATGCCCCAGGTGCGCAGTACCTTGCGCACGAACGCCAGCGGCCCACCGACCGCGAGCAAGGTGGCCAGGGCGCCGAAGCACAGGGTCCAGAGCATCGGGCTGTTCCAGGCACTGGCTTCACCGAACGCCCGCGCGCCCAGCAGGCTGGCGGCATCGCGCATGACAATGATCTCGAACGCGCCCCAGCCCACCAGTTGCAGCAGGTTGAGTAGCGCCGGCAAGCGCGCGCCATGGCCGCCCAGGCTGAGTTTCAGGGTGCCCATGGCCGACAGGCCAGTGTCGCTGCCGATGACACCGGCAGCCCCCAGCAACAGCACACCCACGCCGGTGCCCAGGGCGATGGCCAGCACCGCACCGGCCAGGCCCAGGCCTGGGGCCAGCATGGCGCCGACCTGCAGCACCATCAGGCCGATGCCCAGGGAGAACCATAGCGAGAACAGGTCGCGGGCGCCGAAGATGCGCTGGGCGATGGGGACCGGGTGGTCGGGGGAGAATTGGCTGGGTGATGTCATGGTTGGCGCTCGCCGGCAATGTTGTTGGTGTTCCTGGCGAGGACTGCGTCCTCGTATCGCGACACAAGGCCGCTCCCACAAAAACCGCGTTGGCCTCAAGCCTTGCGCGGTCCCTGTGGGAGCGGCCTTGCGTCGCGAAAGGGCCGCAAAGCGGCCCCAGCGGTCTTAGACTTTGTGATACAGCTGGCTGCCTTCCTGGCGGAACCGCTCGGCCTGCTCGCGCATGCCTTGCTCGACCGTCACATCCACGGTTTCGATCTTGGCGGCGTACTCGCGTACTTCCTGGGTGATCTTCATCGAGCAGAACTTCGGCCCGCACATCGAGCAGAAGTGCGCGACCTTGGCCGATTCCTTCGGCAGGGTCTCGTCGTGGTAGGCACGGGCAGTGTCCGGGTCCAGGCCGAGGTTGAACTGGTCTTCCCAACGGAATTCGAAGCGCGCCTTGGACAAGGCGTTGTCACGAATCTGCGCGCCCGGGTGGCCCTTGGCAAGGTCGGCGGCATGAGCGGCGATCTTGTAGGTGATGATGCCGGTCTTCACGTCATCCTTGTTCGGCAGGCCCAGGTGCTCCTTGGGCGTGACGTAGCAGAGCATGGCGCAACCGAACCAGCCGATCATCGCCGCACCAATGCCCGAGGTGATGTGGTCGTAGCCAGGCGCGATGTCGGTGGTCAGCGGGCCGAGGGTGTAGAACGGCGCCTCGTCGCAGCACTCCAGCTGCTTGTCCATGTTCTCCTTGATCAGCTGCATCGGCACGTGGCCAGGGCCTTCGATCATGCACTGCACGTCGTGCTTCCAGGCAATCTTGGTCAGCTCGCCGAGGGTTTCCAGTTCACCGAACTGTGCAGCATCGTTGGCGTCGGCAATCGAGCCGGGGCGCAGGCCGTCGCCCAGCGAGAAGCTGACGTCGTAGGCCTTCATGATTTCGCAGATTTCTTCGAAGTGGGTGTACAGGAAGTTTTCCTTGTGGTGCGCCAGGCACCACTTGGCCATGATCGAGCCACCGCGGCTGACGATACCGGTGACGCGCTTGGCGGTCAGCGGCACATAGCGCAGCAGCACACCGGCGTGGATGGTGAAGTAGTCAACGCCCTGCTCGGCCTGCTCGATCAGGGTGTCGCGGAACAGCTCCCAGGTCAGGTCTTCGGCCACGCCGTTGACCTTTTCCAGGGCCTGGTAGATCGGCACGGTACCAATCGGCACCGGCGAGTTGCGGATGATCCACTCACGGGTTTCGTGAATGTGCTTGCCGGTGGACAGGTCCATGACCGTGTCCGAACCCCAGCGGATGCCCCAGGTCAGTTTGGCCACTTCTTCCTCGATCGAGGAACCCAAGGCACTGTTGCCGATGTTGCCGTTGATCTTCACCAGGAAGTTGCGGCCGATGATCATCGGCTCCAGTTCCGGGTGGTTGATGTTGGCCGGGATGATCGCGCGGCCACGGGCGATTTCCTGGCGAACGAACTCGGGGGTGATTTCTTTCGGAATGTTGGCCCCGAAGCTGTGGCCGGCGTGCTGCTCGTCGAGCAGGCCGGCGGCGCGTGCCTCTTGCAGCTTCATGTTTTCGCGGATGGCCACGTATTCCATCTCGGCAGTGATGATGCCCTGGCGGGCATAGTGCATCTGCGAGACGTTGGCGCCCGCCTTGGCGCGACGCGGGTTGCGCACGTGGGCGAAACGCAGCTTGGCCAGTTCGGCATCGTTCAGGCGCTGCTGGCCGAAATCGGAGCTCAGGCCGGCAAGGCGCTCGGTGTCACCACGTGCGTCGATCCATGCCGAACGCACGTCGGCCAGGCCCTTGCGCACGTCGATGACCACGTTGGGGTCGGTGTACGGGCCGGAAGTATCGTAGACCAGTACCGGGGCATTGGACTCGCCACCGAAATCGGTCGGGGTGTCGTCCAGGCTGATTTCACGCATGGGCACGCGGATGTCCGGGCGCGAGCCTTCGACATACACCTTGCGCGAACGCGGGAACGGTTGCACGGACTGCTGATCGACTTGTGCCGATTCGCTGAGGTTGATCGCTTTTTCTTGTTTGGTCATCACAGGCTCTCCAGACGGCTTCCTAGCAGTGGAATGTCGGGGTGAACCTGAAAGGCGCGGACGCACCCTTCATGGGTGCAGTGCCGGATATGGGGGTGCCTGAAGCTGCATGCAACTGTGACAATCCCGGACCTGGCACAAGAGGCTCCCCGGGAAGGCGAGCAATCTTGTTCCCTACGCAGGCGCTAACCTGATCAGGTTCAACGGGATCCGCAACTTTGCGATCTCAGCCTTTGCTTCAAGGCACCCCGACAAGAACATGCGCAGTCTAGACTGGAGTGGTCGGCAAAGCCAAGCAGGTAAATGCGCGGATGATGAAAGGCACCCCGAGCGATTGTTGCCGGGTGCGCATGGCACTAAACTGGCCCGTCGCTCGATACTCAACAGTTCAGTAATTCAATTTCGTACAAGGATTGCCTCTATGCTGCGCAAACTCTCACTGGCAATAGCCGTGTCTTGTGCGTCCAACGGAGTGGTCTGGGCAGCGGACGTGCCCCAAACAGTGAAGACCGACCTGGTCAGCGTCTACCAGGAAGCGGTCGACAATAATGCTGACCTGGCTGCAGCCCGCGCCGATTACGGCGCCCGCCGCGAAGTGGTGCCGCAGGCCCGTGCCGGGTTGCTGCCCAATCTTTCGGCCGGTGCCGAGATGCAGAACACCCGCACCAAGTTCGACGAGCCGTCGGCCACCAGCAACCGCAGCGGCAATACCTGGAGCGCGACCCTGGCGCAACCGATCTTTCGCGCTGACCGCTGGTTCCAGTTGCAGGCGGCCGAGGCGGTCAACGAGCAGGCGGCACTGGAGCTGTCGGCGACCGAGCAGAACCTGATCCTGCAAACCGCGCAAAACTACTTCGCCGTGCTCCGCGCCCAGGACAACCTGGCCGCGACCAAGGCTGAGGAAGCTGCCTTCAAGCGCCAGCTGGACCAGTCCAACGAACGGTTCGACGTCGGCCTTTCCGACAAGACCGACGTACTGCAATCCCAAGCTAGCTATGACACGGCACGGGCCAACCGGATCATTGCCGAGCGCCAGGTACAGGATGCCTTCGAGGCACTGGTTACCCTGACCAACCGCGAGTACACCTCGATCCAGGGCGTGGTGCATACCCTACCGGTACAGGTGCCAACGCCCAACGACGCCAAGGCCTGGGTTGAAACCGCCGGGCGCCAGAACCTCAACCTGCTGGCTACCAACCACGCGGTCACCGCTGCCGAGGAAACCCTGCGCCAGCGCAAGGCCGGCCATGCGCCGACGCTGGATGCGGTTGCCAAGTACCAGAAAGGCGACAACGACAATCTTGGCTTCACCAACTCGGCTGCCCAGCCAAACGTGCACTACAGTGGCGACGTCGAGCAGACCAGCATCGGCCTGCAGTTGAACATCCCGATCTACAGCGGCGGCCTGACCAGTTCGCAGGTGCGCGAGGCCTACCAGCGCCTGAGCCAGAGCGAGCAGCAGCGCGAAAGCCTGCGCCGCCAGGTGGTGGAAAACACCCGCAACCTGCACCGCGCGGTGAACACCGACGTGGAACAGGTGCAGGCGCGCAAGCAGTCGATCATCTCCAACCAGAGCGCGCTGGAAGCCACCGAGATCGGCTACCAGGTGGGTACCCGCAATATCGTCGACGTGCTCGATGCCCAGCGCCAGCTGTACACCTCGGTACGCGACTACAACAACAGCCGCTATGACTACATCCTCGACAACCTGAGCCTGAAGCAGGCAGCCGGCACCTTGAGCCCGCAGGACCTGCAGGACCTCAAGCAGTACCTGAAGCCGGACTACAACCCGGACAAGGACTTCCTGCCACCGGACCTGGCTGCCGCCGCCGCCAAGAACTTCGAGCGCAGGCCTTGAGATAGGTGTTGGCTTCTTCGCGGGCTCGCCCGCTCCCACAGGGATTGCGCAGCCCTCGAAGCATGCATCAATCCTGTGGGAGCGGGCGAGCCCGCGAAGAAGCCAATGCAAAAATCAGCGGATAAACGCACCCAGCCCATCGAGCAACCGTTGCAAGGCCCCCTGGTTGGCCCGCATCACCGCCCTGCCCGCCTCGCCCATGCGCTGCGCGTCCTGCGGCAACTCGACCAGCCGCCGCACCGCCTCGGCCAGCCCGTCGGCATCATCCACCTGCTGCAACGCCCCCGCCTCGCGCAGCATCGCGCTGATTTCGAGGAAGTTGAACACATGCGGCCCCATCAGCACCGGCAAGGCCAGCGCCGCCGGCTCCAGCGGGTTGTGCCCGCCAGTCGCCACCAGGCTGCCACCGACGAAGGCGATGTCGGCCAAGGCATAGAGGAATAGCAACTCGCCCATGGTGTCGCCGAGCAGTACCGGCGTCTGCGCATCGACCGGCGTGCCGGCAGAGCGGCGCACGGTGGTGAACTGTTCGCTGCACAGCGCATGCACCGCAGCGAAGCGCTCGGGGTGGCGCGGCACCAGGATCAGCAGGGCATCGCCATGCACCTGCAACAACTGCCGATGTGCCTGCAGGATCAATGCGTCTTCACCTTCATGGGTGCTGGCGGCGATCCACACCGGGCGCTGTGCAGCCCCCCACTGTTCACGCAATGCCCTGGCACGCGGCAACAGTTGCTCATCGATCTTCAGGTCGAACTTGATCGAACCGGTGACCTGCACGCACTCCGGACGCGCGCCCAGGTCACGGAAGCGCCGGGCCTCGGTTTCGGTCTGCACGGCAATCAGGCTCATCTCGGCCAGCATGGGCCGGGTCAGCCTGGCAAAACGCCCATAGCCACGGGCCGAGCGCTCAGACAAGCGTGCGTTGGCCAGCGCTACCGGAATGCCGCGCTTCGCACACTGGTGAATGTGGTTGGGCCACAGCTCGGTCTCCATGATGATGCCCAGCTTCGGCTGCACATGATCAAGAAAACGCCCTGCCGCCCAAGGCAGGTCGTAGGGCAGGTAGCAATGCTGCACGCGCGGTTCGTCGGCGAACATGGCGCGAATACGCTCGGATCCGGTCGGAGTCATGCAGGTCAGTGTGATCGGCAATCCCGGGTAGGCCTTGAGCAAGGCACGCACCATCGGTGCCGCTGCAATGCTCTCGCCCACCGATACCGCGTGCACCCAGATGCCGCCCTGGCGCATGACCGGCAGCTTGAAGGCAAAGCGCTCGCCGATGCGTTGGCCATAGGCCGGCGCCTTGCGCGCGCGCAGGTACAGGCGCAGCGCAACCAGCGGCAGGCCCAGGTGAAACAACAAGGTATAGAGAGTTCTGTTCATGGCCGCGG
Organism: Pseudomonas sp. NPDC096925; assembly: GCF_044762545.1. Lineage (NCBI taxonomy): Bacteria > Pseudomonadati > Pseudomonadota > Gammaproteobacteria > Pseudomonadales > Pseudomonadaceae > Pseudomonas > Pseudomonas sp. NPDC096925. Next base: position 50,412 of record NZ_JBIWEM010000005.1, read on the forward strand.
AGTTTACCCGATCGCGCGCAGGTGCACCGCAAAGCGCTCGGCCAGCCACTGCGCGGCCGGCCCCAGTGGCGCGTCACGGCGCCAGGCCAGTTCCACCACCAAGGCCGGTGGCCGCCACTCGCTGTCCAGTTCGACCATGTGCGCCTGGTAGGTCGGGTACTGCACCACGTGCCGCGGCAGCCAGGCCCAGCCCAGGCCGCGCATCAGCAGTTCGGCCATGGCGTAGAAGCTGTCGGCGCGCCACACCTGCGGGCTGATCGCCTCGCCGCCGGGGTAGCCGCTTTGCTGCGGGGCGATCAGCAATTGTCGATGGCGCGCCAGTTGCTGGCGAGTGACCCGGCCTTCGCCGGCGAGCGGGTGGCCGACCGCGCACACCGTGACCATTTCCACACTGCCCAGAGCCCGCCGCTCCAGCGAAGCCGGGATGCTCTCGTGGTGGAAGAACAGGCCAAGGTCGGCGCGCCGCTCAACCAGCTTGCGCGCCACGTCGCCCTGGGCGCCGCTGGCCAGCTGCACCTCCAGGAACGGGTAGCGGCTGGCCAGCTCGTCGAGGCTGTCGATGACCGGCTGATAGGGCATGGCTTCGTCCTGGGCGACCCGCAGCAGGGCCTCCTGCCCGCGCATCAGCGCCAACGCACGGCCATCCAGGCGCTCACACTGGCGCAACAGTTCACGGGCATCCTCCAGCAGGGCGCTGCCGTTCTCGGTCAGTTTGGGTTGCCGGCCACTGCTGCGCTCGAACAAGGTGACCCCCAGGTCGGTTTCGAGCAGGGCGATCGCGCTGCTGATCGCCGACTGGGCCTTGCGCTGCTCGCGGGCCACGGCAGAGAAGGAGCGCAGTTCTGCAACGCGCAGGAAGGTACGTAGCTGTTCAAGGTTCCACTGCTCGGCCATCGACCTATCTCCCATACTGATAGGTAATGACTTTACCCCATCCAGGTAACGCCTAGAATGCCCACCCAGTTACCGGAGGATCTCGCCATGAATGCCTACACCTACCTCGCCATCGCCATCTGCGCCGAAGTCATCGCCACCGCGTCCATGAAAGCGGTGAAAGGCTTGAGCACGCCCTTGCCGTTGCTGCTGATGGTGGTTGGCTATGGCATCGCGTTCTGGATGCTCACCCTGGTGGTGCGCAGCATTCCGGTGGGGATCGCCTATGCCGTCTGGTCTGGGCTGGGGATTGTGCTGATCAGTGTGGCGGCACTGGTGATCTATGGGCAGAAGCTGGATGTACCGGCGATGCTGGGGATGGCGATGATTGTGGGAGGGGTGGTGGTGATTCAGCTGTTTTCGAAGACGGCTGGGCATTGATGTTCGCCTGAATATTGTCGGGGCCGCTTTGCGGCCCTTTCGCGACACAAGGCCGCTCCCACAAAAGCATGTGCTCTACCTGTGGGAGCGGCCTTGTGTCGCGATGGGCTGCACAGCAGCCCCAAGGATCGCAAAGCCCCCGCAGGCGCGACCCTGTATACTTGCCAGCTGTCCCAGTCTTCGAGGTACCGCCATGCCATCCGCCATTTCCACTGACGTGCTGATCGTCGGCGCCGGGGTCGCAGGCCTCTGGCTCAATGCCCGCCTGCGCCGTCTGGGCTATTCGACAGTATTGGTGGAACGCGCCAGCCTTGGCGGCGAGCAGACCATCAAGTCCCAGGGCATCATCCATGGCGGCACCAAGTACGCCCTGCACGGCGCCCTCACCGGCGCCTCGGAAGCCATCGCCGACATGCCGCGCCGCTGGCGCGAAGCGCTGAGCGGCAGCGGCGAGCTGGACCTGACCAGCACCCGCCTGCTGTCCGACGCCCACTACCTGTGGTCGCCAGGCACCCTGGCCGGCAACCTCACCAGCTTCTTCGCCAGCAAGGCCGTGCGCGGCAGGGTCGACCAGGTGAAGGGCGAGCAACTGCCACCCGCGCTGCAGGACCGCGCCTTCAAGGGCAAGGTCTATCGCCTGGCCGAGCTGGTCATCGACGTGCCCAGCCTGCTGGCCAACCTGGCCGAACTGGCAGGCGACAGCCTGCTGGCCGGTGAACGCATCGAGCCACTGCGCGAGGGCGACGACCTGATCGGCCTGCGCGTGGACGAGCGCGACATCCGCGCCCAGCGCATCGTGCTCAGCGCCGGCGCCGGCACCGAAGACCTGCTGCATGGCCTGGGGCTGAGCCAGCCGGCCATGCAGACACGCCCACTGCACATGGTCATGGCCAAGGGTGCCAACCTGAAACCACTTTACGCCCATTGCCTGGGCGGCGGGCCGAAGCCACGGGTGACGGTTACCACCCACCCGGCCGCCGATGGCCAGTGGGTCTGGTACCTGGGCGGCGACCTGGCCGAAGCCGATGGCGTTGCCCGCGAACCGGCTGCGCAAATCGCCGCGGCACAGAAAGAAATCGCCAGCCTGCTGCCATGGGTCGACCAGAGCCAGGTGCGCTGGGCCACCCTGCGGGTCGACCGCGCGGAACCTGCACAATCAGGCCTGGTACGCCCGGACAACGCCTTCCTCGCCGACCAGCAACGCCTGCTGGTCGGCTGGCCGACCAAGCTGGCCCTGGCACCGGACTTCAGCGACCGGGTCATCAGCCACCTGGAGCGCGACGGCATCCGCCCACAGGCGCAGGCCGACCTGGCCGACCTGCCACGCCCACCGCTGGGCGTACCGGCCTGGGAGCGACTGCTGCCATGAGCCTGCCCACCCTGCACGACTTCCATCGCCCATTGGGCAGCACCGGTTTCAAGGTTTCGCCGCTAGGCCTGGGCACGGTCAAGCTGGGCCGCGACCAGGGCGTGAAGTACCCCACCGGCTTCACCATCCCCGGCGATGACGAAGCCCGCCTGCTGTTGGCCCAGGCCCGCGAGCTGGGCATCAACCTGATCGACACCGCCCCGGCCTATGGCCGCAGCGAAGAACGCCTGGGCCCGCTGTTGCGCGGCGAGCGCGATGAATGGGTAATCGTCAGCAAGGTTGGCGAAGAATTCGACAACGGCCAGTCGCACTTCGATTTCAGCGCCGCCCACACCCGCCGCTCTGTGGAGCGCAGCCTGCGGCGACTGGAAACCGACCGTATCGAGCTGGTGCTGGTGCACTCCGACGGCAACGACCTGGCGATCCTTGAACAGCAGGAGGTCTACCAGACCCTGGCCGAGCTCAAGCAGGAGGGCAAGATCCTCGGCTTCGGCCTGTCCGGCAAGACCGTCGCCGGCGGCCTGAAGGCGCTGGAGCAAGGTGACTGCGCCATGGTTACCTACAACCTCAACGAACAGGCAGAACGCCCGGTGCTGGACTACGCTGCCGAACACGGCAAGGCCATCCTGGTGAAGAAGGCCCTGGCCAGCGGGCATATCTGCCTGGCCCCGGGCATCGACCCGGTGCAAGCCAGCTTCGAACTGCTGTTCGCCCACCCGGGCGTCAGCAGTGCTATCGTCGGCACCATCAATCCGTTGCACCTGGCCCACAACGTGGCCACCGTCGCCCGTATCCTGGGCCAGCATTGAGTTGCCCCAGGCCCAAGGGCCTGGAGACTGACCCGACGCAAGGAGGAGCCTCGTGGCGCGAACGCTGATCCGCAAGAACCCGAGCAACTTCAAGACACTGCCGCTGCATGTCGAGGCCACGCCCGAAGGGCTGATCTACCAGAGCATCGGCATGCCGCTGAACTTTGCCCAGACCCAACAGCGGCGCAAGGCCATCCAGCTGCCCGACGTGCAGCGCTTCGTGGTCGAACTGGCCAACCTGGGCGTGTCGGTGCGGCTGACCCTGCATTGGCAGAACCGCGATTACTGGGTGCTGGTACGTCAGCGCCGGCAAGACCGTGGCGATGTGGTGCTGAAACTGATTTCCGGCTATGTACCGGCGCAGGAGCTGAACCTGCCGTTGCACACCGCCGTGCAGGAAGTGGCCGAGGAATGCCTGCTGGAAACCCCGGAGGGCTGGCTGGGCGGGCGCTTCAACGACACCTGGCTGCCGGTGCCCTACGCTGCCGCCCTGCACTACCGCGAAACGCCACACTTCGTGCTGGCCCCGGAGTCCGGTGCGGCGCGCCCGGTGCACTGCGGCAAGCTGATGCTGCTGGAACGGCCACGGGCGTATGTGCACTTGCCCACCGCCTCGCTGCAACTGATCTATGACATGCGCCTGCAGGTACCCCGGGACGCCAAGAAACTCAGCCTGTTCCACGTGGATGAGCGGCTGGAGGGCGACCAACTGGTGGCGCGGCTCAACCGCAAACGGCCGGACCTGTACCTGATGCCGTTGAAGGACGGCCAGCCACTGGCTGAGCTGTATACCGTGAAGAAAGACGAACTGGTGCCGGCGAGCACGCGCGGGCTGTACCTGGCCGAAAGTTTTGCACGGCAGGAGGGCTGGGTGGTCACGGACGAGCGGGTGCGCTGGAGGGATTGGGTGAAGCAGCAGGGGCTGGTGGAGAGCAAGCCGGTGCGGGCATCGCACCTGCAGCGGTTTGGCGACAAGGCGCGGGAACTGCTGGAGCGGGCGCGTACTTCACTGCATAAATGATGATTGGGGCCGCTATGCGGCCCTTCGCGGGCACGCCCGCTCCCACACAGGAGCGGTGTAATGCTCAAGCCTGCGCCGTACTTGTGGGAGCGGGCATGCCCGCGAAGGGCTGCACAGCAGCCCCCAAAGCATCAGTTCTTGCGAATCTTCTCGACGATCGCCGTGGTCGAGCTGTTCTCGACCAGCCCCAGCACCTTCACGGTACCGCCATAGGACTTGACGATATCGGCCCCCACCACCTGGTCGATGCCATAGTCACCACCCTTGACCAGCACATCCGGCTTGACCTGGCTCAGCAGGTTCTCCGGCGTGCCCTCGGGGAAGCTGATCACCCAGTCCACCGCCCCCAGCCCGGCCAGCACGGCCATACGCCGGTCGACGCTGTTGATCGGCCGGCCCGGCCCTTTCAGGCGGCTGACCGAGGCATCATCGTTGACCGCGACGATCAGGCGATCGCCCTGGGCCCGCGCCTGCTCCAGGTAGGTGACATGCCCGGCATGCAGGATGTCGAAGCAGCCGTTGGTGAAGACGATCTTCTCTTTGTGCGCCCGCGCGTCATCGATGGCCAGCAGCAGCTGCTCCAGGCCCAGCACGCCGCGCTCGGAGCCTTCCTCACGCTGGATCGCCCGGCGCAGCTCGGGGGCGCTGATCGCAGCCGTACCCAGCTTGCCGACCACGATGCCCGCCGCCAGGTTGGCCAGGGCCACTGCGTGGGGCAGGTCCTCGCCGGCAGCAATGGCCGCCGCGAGGGTGGAGATGACGGTATCACCGGCACCGGTCACGTCGAACACTTCACGCGCCCGCGCCGGCAGGTGCAGCGCCGGCTGGCCGCTGCGCAGCAAGGTCATGCCATGCTCGCCACGGGTCACCAGCAAGGCGCCCAGGTCCAGGTCCTGCAGCAGCTGCAGGCCCTTGGCGACCAGCTCGGCCTCATCGGCGCAGCGGCCGACAATGGTCTCGAACTCGCTGAGGTTGGGGGTGATCAGGCTGGCGCCACGGTAGATGGAAAAGTCCTTGCCCTTGGGGTCGGCCAGCACCGGAATGCCCTTGGCCCGCGCCGCCTGGATCAGGCTCTGGTGGTTTTTCAGTGCGCCCTTGCCGTAGTCGGACAGGACCAGCACCTTGACGCCTTCGAGCAGGCTGTCGACCTCGGCACCCAGCGACAGCGGGTCGGTGGCGAACGGTTCTTCGAAATCGATGCGCAGCAACTGCTGGTGACGGCTCATGACCCGCAGCTTGACGATGGTCGGCTGGTGCGCGATGCGCTGGAACACCGAGCGCACGCCTGCAGCCTGCAGGCTGTTGGCCAGGCTGTCGGCGGCCTCGTCCTGGCCGGTGACGCCAATCAGCGAAGCCGGTGCGCCCAGGGCGGCGATGTTCAAGGCAACGTTGGCCGCGCCGCCGGGGCGATCCTCGATCTGATCGACCTTGACCACCGGGACTGGCGCTTCAGGCGAGATACGCGAAGTACCGCCATGCCAGTAGCGGTCGAGCATGACATCGCCGACCACCAGTACCGGGGCTTGATCGAAACGCGGCATGGACAACTTCATGGGCAACCCATATGGAAATAATGAACAGGGGCAGGATATTAGCACAGGGTAGACGACGGCTTTATGGCCAGATCACCCCAGGAAAATTCCCGTGACAATCGGGGCCGCGACGGCCCCGATCAACGAGGGTTCAGGTGATATCGGCCTTGGCCGGTTCATCCAGGCCCATGGCATGCAGGCGGGCATAATGGCCATTGGCCGCGAGCAGCTCGGCATGGGTGCCGCGCTCGACCAGACGGCCCTGGTCCATGACCAGGATCTGGTCGGCCTTCTCGATGGTCGACAGGCGGTGGGCGATCACCAGCGTGGTACGGCCTTGCATCACATGGTCCAGGGCAGCCTGGATATGCCGCTCGGACTCGGTATCAAGCGCCGAGGTGGCTTCGTCGAGGATCAGCAGCGGTGCGTTCTTCAGCAGTGCCCGGGCGATCGCCAGGCGCTGGCGCTGGCCGCCGGAGAGCAGCACGCCGTTTTCGCCCACTTCGGTATCGAAGCCTTTCGGCAGGCGATCGACGAATTCCTTGGCGTAGGCATCGGCCGCAGCGGCTTCGATGTCGGCGCGCGGGGCGCCGGCCAGGTCGCCATAGGCGATGTTGTTGGCCACGGTGTCGTTGAACAGGGTGACGTGCTGGGTCACCTGCGAAACGTGGCGACGCAGGTTGCGCAGGCGATAGTTCTCGATCTCCACGCCATCGAGCAGGATCTGCCCCTGGTCGTGGTGATAGAAGCGCGGGATCAGCGCCGCCAGGGTCGACTTGCCGCTGCCGGAGCGACCGACCAGGGCAATCATCTGCCCCGGCTCGGCAACGAAGCTGATATCGCTCAGCACCTCACGCTCGGTACCCGGGTAGGTGAAGCTCAGGTTGCGCACTTCCAGGCGCCCTTCCACCCGTTCCTTCTCGACGGTGCCGCTGTCCACTTCAGGTGCTTCGTCCAGTTGCTCGAAGATGCTCTCGGCACCGGCCAGACCTTTCTGGATGGTCGAGCTGACCTCCGAAAGCTGACGAATCGGCTTGGGCAACAGGCCGGCGGCGGTGATATAGGCCACCAGATCACCGGCAGTGGAGTCACCACGCAGGAACAGCACCAGGAACATCAGCGCGGCCATGGCGGTGTAGATCACCAGCTGCAGCATCGGCGTGTACAGCGAGCCGGTCTTGGTCATGTGCAGCTGCTTGTCGGTGTTGCTCTGGCTGGCCTTGCCGAAACGCTCCTGCTCGTAGGCCTCGCCGCCGAAGCTGCGCACCACGCGGTAGCCCTGGATGGTTTCCGAAGCGACGTGGGTGACGTCGCCCATGGCCACCTGGATCTTCTTGCTCTGCTTGCGGAATTTCTTGCTGGCGACGCTGACCATCACCGCGATCACCGGCAGGATGGCGACCATCACCAAGGTCAGGTGCCAGTTCATCCACAGCAGGTAGCCGAACAGGAACACCACGGTCAGGCCTTCGCGGATCACCACCTTGATCGCATCGGTGGCGGCACCGGTGACCATGGTCACGTTGAAGGTGATGCGCGAAATCAGGTGCCCGGAGTTGTGGTTGTCGAAGTAGCGGTTAGGCAGCACCAGCAGCTTGTTGAACAGTTCCACACGCAGGTCGTGCACCAGGCACAGGGAAACCTTGGCCAGGAAGTAGTTGCCGAGGAACGAGCCCAGGCCCTGCCACGCGGCAATCAGGATGATCAGCAGCGGCACCGCCTGCAGCAGTTGCAGGTCGCGCAGGTAGGGGACGTTGGGGAACAACACCGCTTCGGGGTTGCTCAGCCCATCGACGAAATACTTCAGGATCCCCGCCAGCATCGGCTGGGTCGAGGCAAAGATCACGAAACCGATGATGCTCAGCAGGAAAATGCCGACATAGGGTTTCACATAGCTCAGCAGCCGGAAGTAGATCTTCAGGCTGGAGGTGTGTTCCGCCGGTCGCGGTGTTTCGGCCATTATCAAGCTCGCTGTTCAGGTTGAACCGGAAATTTTACCACAGGCGTCATTTTCGGCACGCCCCCATGGCAGCAACATCGCCAGGCCCACGGGCAGCCAGCTGATGAACCATTCGGCACGTGGCGTGCCGGTGAGGCTGGCGGCATCGAACTGCATGGCCAGGGTCGAGTAGACCCAGAAGCCAAGCAGGATCTTGCCGAACAGCGTGCCGCGTGCGCGGATGATTTCGCCCAGGGTGTACAGCCACACCATGACCCACAGCAGCATGCCAGGCAGGCCCATCTCCACTGCGATGTGGGTGAACATGTTGTGGGTGTGGTCGAAGTGCTTGCCCACTGCACTCACGTCGTAGGCAGCCCCCAGGCCAAGGCCGGTCCAGGGATGCGCGGCGATCATGTCGACCACGGCATGGAAGATTTCCGGCCGGTAGGACGAGCCGCGCTGGGCGATCAGGTCGTACACGAGATAGAAGGCCAGGCCGGTGGCAATGGCCGCCAGCATGGCGAACACCTGGCTGTGGCGGTCACGGAACCACAGCGGCGCCATGATCACGGTGAGCACCAGGGCCAGGACCGCCCCACGGCTCTGGCTGAGCATGGCAAACAACCCCAGGCACGCCAGTGCTGCCAGCCACAACAGCTGCAGGCCACGTTGCCGCGGCGGCTCGTAAAGCAGGAAGAGCACGGCCGAACCGATGACGTAGGCGCCCAGGATCGGGTGCGATATTTCGCCGATGCCCTCCAGGCGGGCCACCAGCGGCATGCCCAGCACGCCGTAGAAATGGATGACCGAAACCAGCGCGGCCACGGCCAGCAAGGCGCTACCGGCCAGCAGCAGCTGACGAATGCGGGCCAGGCCAAGCTGGGCCAGCAGCGGGAACGCCAGCAGGAACAGCAGGATGTAGAGCAGGCGCTTGGCCTCGCGCCCCGGGTCTTGCGCGGCAGACCAGGTCAGGCTGAGCCCGCTCCAAGCCAGCAGCAACAACACACTCCCCCACAAGGCCGGCTGACGCCGCCAGGCCTGCACGATTACTTGCCGTGCGGACCACGCCATTACCAGCGTTGGCAACCACAGGAACAACACCAGGCCTTGCTGATAAATCTTGTTGCTCGGTGCCAAGGCAATCGCTGCCAGGAACCAGACCAACCCCAAACCCAACCAGGCTCGCGCCCAGTTTTTTTGATACAACATCCTTTCCCCCGATGAATCAAAGACACCATCCATGGTGCAACTGCATTATTTTCGGCATTATTGCCGGTCATTTTGCTCGCCAGACGACAAGGCTCTATTCATGCAATGCTCCCGGCTCACCCAGGTCGACTTCGATCAGCTGACACAAGGCGCACAGGTGCTTGAGGCAGATAGCCATGGCGCCAAAGTCTACCTGCTTGCGGATGGTAATTTCCTCAAGGTTTTCCGTAGGAAGCGGCTGATTTCATCTGCACTGCTGCGCCCGTACTCGCAGCGCTTCGTCGACAACGCCGCGCGCTTGGCACAACTGGGCATCCCCACTCTGGAAGTGATCAGCCAGCACAAGCTCGACCTGCCAGGGCGCACTGCCGTGCTGTACCGCCCGCTGCCAGGGCGCACCTTGTTGCAAATGTCGCGCGATGAAGGTTTCAACTGGGGTATTTATCTGCCGCGCCTCATCGAGCTGATCCGCCAGTTGCACCGCAGCGGCGTGTACTTCCGCTCGTTGCACCTGGGAAATGTGGTGGTCACCCCCGACCAGCAACTGGGCCTGATCGACGTGGCCGACATGCGTTTCCTGCGCCCGCCGCTGTCGGCGCGCATGATTCGGCGCAATGTGCAGCACATGGTGCGTTATATCGAACGGGAGAACCTGGGCGACCGGTTCCCCCTTGCCGACTTCGAGGCGGCCCTGCTGGCGCGCTGAGCGTCAGCTGCGCAGCAGGCTCTGCGAGCCGTTGCAGAACGCCTGCCAGGCCTGCTCCGGGGCCAGCGCCTGGCGCTGCCGGGCGGCTACCGCCGGGGCACTGAGCGCCGTGCAACGCTCGATCGCCTCGGCCCAGGCATTTTCATTGGCAACGGGCAGGTAGCCACCGGTGTCCTGCAACTGCTCGCGAAACACCTGCAGGTCGCTGCACAGCACCGGTACGTCGGCCATGACCGCCTCCTGTACCACCAGCCCCAGGCCTTCGGAGCGCGAGGGCACCAATAGCCAGTCGAATGCCCGGTACAGCTGCTGCAGGTCATCGCGGTGACCGCTCAGGTGAACACGCCCGGCCAGGCCCAGCGCGTCGATACGGGCCTGCAGCACCGCACGCAGGGGGCCTTCGCCGATGATGGCCAATTGCATGTCCGGCTGGCGCGCACTGGCCTTGGCGAATGCCTCGATCAGCATTTCGAAGCCCTTGCTCTCCACCAACCGCCCGACCGCGCCCAGCATCACCCCATTTACCTGTGGCAACTGCAGGGCCTGCCTGGCCGCTCCTCGACTCAACAACGGCTCGGCGAATGCCCGCGGGTCAAGGGCCATGCGCAAGGTCTGCACCGGCCTGCCCAGGTCGTGTTCGATGGACGCGGCAAGTGTCTGCGAAACGGCGGCAATGCTCAGCCGCTCGGCCGGGAACATGCGCAGCAGGCGAACATCACTGTCACTCAGGCGCGTCTTGCCGTGAAACAGCACCTTGGCACGCACCTGCGGAACCTGCTCCAACAACGGCAACACCAGCCGCGCCACACCGACACCGTCGAGCAGCACGACTTCAGCCTGGGCCTCGTTCAGCGCCTTGCGCAAGCGCATGCGCAACCATGGGCGCAACAGGCGCCAGAAGTGCCGCCCTTTCAGCGCCCGTGACGGCATGTGCCACTCCCGGGTCGCACCAAGCCCACAGCAGAGCCCACTACCCAGCAGCAGCCAGTTGGTAATCCGGGCATCGGCCCCCGCGTGCGACAGCACCTGCCGATGCACCTTGTGGATGGACATGTACGGCGTTCCACCCGCCCACATCATATTGACGATGTTCATGGGCCCTCTCCCGCTCATGCCAGGTGGGGCAGCGACTTCATTGAACAAAAATGGTGATTCCCATGCCAATCACGGCACCCGCCACGAGCGTCAATGCCAACTTGATCCGATCACGTTTACGACGTTTGGCCTTGCGCTCCACTTCGATGGGCAAGGTCACGTGATTACCGAATCCAGTATGTAATACTGCATCACCCTCCAAGGTGACCGCTGTCAGGTTCAACTCAGCGTAGCGTCGGGAAAGTGCCTTCTCTCCAGCATAGGCGGCAAATGGCGCGCAACGCTGGTAATCGCTCAAGCGACGCAGCCCGGGGTTGAGCGAAAAAGCCTGCCACTCGGCCTTGTCGGACAGCAGCGGGTAGCAAGGGACGCCAGCGATCACCTGGCGATCGCCCAGGTGGATGTACGGGCTGTGGATGGCCAGGTCATGGGCATGGCTGCGCAGCCAGACCTGCAACAGGTTGGGGCTGACCTCCAGGATGGCCCGGGAGTCTTCGACGAAGCTCTGGCGATAGAAGTGCCAGTCGTCCTCGCAGTGAAAGATGTAGGGCGTCTTTACATGGCTGTAGGCCAGGTCGATAGACGGCAGTTGGCCCAGCTTGGGCCGGTTGACGAACACCTTGCAATGCGGCTTCCAGTGCTCAGGCACAGCGGCATGCACGGCATCGTCACCGGAATCTTCGGTGATGAACACTTCGCGAATGGGCGCGGTATTGTAGCGATCGAAACTCTCAAGGGTATCTTTGAGCAGATCGAACCGCCCACAACTGGTCACGACAAGCGTGATGTCACTCTCACCTGAAAAGCGCACCGGACTCCCTCCGCATTGCGACTATCGACTTCCGGCACCCTTTCCGTAGGCGCGAAAGTTCTTATGTTAGATGCCCAGCTTCAGGCGCAGCCGCTGCCATGCAGACAACGGTGGGTGGGGCCTGAGCGCCGGGCGCATGTGGTCGACGATGCTACGTCCAACTGCCGCGAAACTGAAACGGGAAACCGCCAGGTGGCGGCCATTTTCTGCAATCTGCCGCGCCAGCTCAGGGTCCGAACGCAAACGGCGGAGCTTTTCCTGAAGGGTGGGGATACTGTCATAGAACACCACGTTGTGCATGTCCTGCAGGCCCAGCGCGCGGTTCTCTTGCTCGCCCTGGTCATACGCCAGCAACACACAGCCACAGGCCATGGCTTCGAAGTTCTTGATCATGTATTCGCCCATGCCGACGTCGGCACTGACGAAGAAGCGGATCCGGTTGAGCGTGTTGCAGTAGTCCTCACCCGATTTGGTACGGGTCACCACCAGGTTCTCGACCCGACCCAGCTCGTCCAGCAACGCCTTGCGGCCACTGTAGGCCACGCTGTTGGTGCTGCCGACGAAGGCCAGTTCGATGTCGCGCTCACGCCCCTGGTCGGCCAGCAACTGCTCGTCGTAGCCCTTGGGCACGAACACGGCATCGAAACCTTCCTGACGCAGGCGCTCGCTGACCATGTAGCCGGAGCTGATCACCCGCGCCCAGGGCAGCTTGCGGTAATGGGCGCTGAACTTGCCGGTGTACTTGCACGGGATGTAGTTCTGATAGGCATCATGCTCGAGGATGACCAGGTTCGGCACGGTGCGGATGAACGCCGCCTGGCGGATTTCCTGCTTGAAACGCAGGAAGAACACAATGCGGTCATAACGCTCGACCTGCACTTCACGCTTGAAATAACGGCGCAGATTGCGCTGGTCTTCGCTGGTCAGCCAGCGCAGGTCGCACTCGCAGTTGGCCGCGACGCCATCGTACAGGCGGTCGAGAATCGCCCGCTGTTCCTTCTGCACCAAAAATAGGACTTTCATTGCATTCCTTGGGCGCTCTGCGCCATCGCGGTCAACCATGGGGGCGCGGCTACAGCTCACGCCGCCAGAACAGTTCATGTCGGCGCACGGCCTTGCGGAAGAATTCGTTCTCGCCGTAAGGCGACGGCCGCCGCCCGGCCAGCCAGCGCTGCAACAAGCGGCGCAGGCGGCGCTTGAACGGCGCCGGCGGCTGCAGGTCGTGCATCATGCCCAGGGCCATGGCCTTGTCGCGCTGGGTCGCCAGATCCAGCACAAGGCTGCAGGGTGCCCAGGCCTGGGCAGCGCTCAGCTGCGGCGGCAAGGCCACGCCATCACCACTGTCGCCCATCGGCCAGCGATCGTTGTCATGCAGATGGTTGGCGTAGCACAGCAGGGTTTGCGGCTGCCAGGCCAGGCCTTGCAAGGCTTCCAGCACCGCTGCCTGGGCACAGATGTGGTCGGGGTGCGGGTCGAGTTGCGGGTGCGGCATCACCAGCACCTCTGGCCTGGCCATTTCCAGCAAGGCACGCAGGTCCGCCAGCAGGTTGTGCCAGGTCGGCGCGCCATCGCCGTCGGCCGGCAGCGGGAACGGGTTGAACCGGCGGAATACGCGAATGTCGGCGAGGTCGGCCTCGCGAGAAGCGGCCGGCTGGTCTGGCGCGGCCTGCATGGCAGGCAGTTGCAGGCAGAAGTAGCCCAGCTGCACGCAGCGCGACTCCGCCACACCGGCCCAGCGTGGCACCGCGATACTGTCCCAGGCCCGCAGGCGCCCCTTCAGGCGCGCGGCCTCGGCCTTTGCCAGGCCCATCTGCTGATAGTGCTCGGCCTCGATTTCACCAGCGGTCAGGGTCACTACCCAGGTTTCATCGGCCTGGCTGTAGAGGCCATACGCGGCCAGCTCGGCATCATCGGCATGCGGCGCGATCACCATCACCCGGCGCTTTTGCAGCTCGACCGCCGGAGTTATCCACAAGCGCGGCTGGCCCGTCAGCCGACAATGCCGGCCACGCAGGCGCAACGCGCCAGCCTGCAGCGGTGCGGCAAGGCCGGTCAAGTTGAGGAAGCGCACGCCATCGACGCCGCGCTCGAAGGTTTGCCGGTCGGTCTGTTCACCAGCCACCAGCTCGACCTGCGGGTCGAGGAAGCGCCCAAGCCAGCGGCTTTCTACCCGCAGCTCGAGGATCAGGGTCTCGTTGCCCTGCAGCGCGCAGTCAGCCTTGAGCAGGCCGCCGTTCAGGCTGGCAGGGGCTTGCCGGGTCTGCTCGCCGAAGTCGTAGGCGTAGTCCTCGCCTGGCGCATAGAACAGGTGGTCGGCAAACCAGGCTTCATGGGCCACCCACAGCAGCGGCAACAGCAACAGTGGCAACCACCACCAGCTGAGCACACCCAAGGCCACCAGCGCGACCAGGCCCGCCAGCAGGCCCAGGCGCTTGTTGCGCCGGTGGCGCTTGAGCAACTGCTGCTTGCGGCTCACGCCTGATACACCGGCACGGGGTTGCACCAGCGGTCCTTGTACTCGCGGTCGGCACGGCCGAACGAGAACCGCAGCGGCTTGTTGCGCGCACGGGCGTCTTCCCAGGCGGCCTGGGTATTGAGGAAGCTCAGCACGCTGCCGGGGCTGAAGGCCTTGGTTTCAGGGTCGACACCGCCATTGATGTACTCGACGCTGACCCATTCCGGCGCTTCGACACGGTATACCAGCTGGATGGCGATCGGCTTGCCGTCCAGCAGCAGGACCGAACCGATCAGCAGCGCGCGCAGGCGCTCGAGCACCTCGGCCATGCGCTCGGCACCGGTGGCCGGGAAGCCCCAGCGGCGCTGGAACAAGTCGCAGTACATGCTGGCGATTTCCTGCGCGCTGAAGTCGCTGATCGGGCGCACCACACCGCCCGCCTCTTCCAGCAGGCGAAGCTCGCGGCGCTGGTTGTAGCGGAACTTCTTCGACAGGTCTTCGTGGGCGCGAGCCATGGCCAGCTGTTCCTTCTGCACCTTGAGGCCACTGAAGCGGCCCTGGTTCAGTTCGGACAGGTAGCGCGCGGCATGGCGCAACGGCGCGGCGGCATCGGCCGCCGCCGGCAGGATGATCTCGGCGTTACCCAGGTCGAACAGCGCCTTTTTGCCGGCACGCTTGAGCACGTCCTTGGACAGCGCAAGGTGGCGCCCCCAGGTGGGGATGGCGGCCTTCAGCTCACCGGCCTGGTGCCAGCCCAGGTAACGCACCGGGATCTGCGCCAGATCCGCAAGCTGCTCGACCACCAGAGGATGGGTGGCGACACTGCCGCCAAAGCGGGCCCATGCCTCGGCGTAGGCCTTGGCATCGATCACTTGCCAACCGCGCTCGCGGAAGGCCTGGATACGGTTGAGCATCAGGCCTTCCCCACCAGCGCACGGACCTGCGGCAGCTGCCAGAAGGCCTCGCGCACCGCCTGGTCGGAGAAGCGTTCATGCAGGCGCTGCAGCATGTGCCCGGCACAGGCCTGGCGCTGCTGCCCATCGAGCACGGCCATGTGCTTCAGGCCTTGGGCCAGTTGCCCGGCATCGCCCAGCGGGAACAGCACGCCAACACCCTCGACCACTTCACGGGCACCGCCACAAGCCGTGGCCAGCACGGGTACACCGGCAACCATGGCTTCAAGCAGGACCATGCCGAACGGCTCATGGTCGGAGCTCAGGGCGAACACGTCGAACGCCTGGAAGTAACGACGCGCATCCGGCACCTGGCCAAGGAAGTCCACTTGCCCGGCAATGCCCAGCTCGGCGGCCAGGTCCTTGAGCCTGGCTTCCAGGCGGCCCTTGCCGAGGATCGCCAGGCGGGCACCGGCCGGCAGCCCCGGTAGTGCTTCGGCAAAACCACGCAGCAGGGTAGCCTGGTCCTTGTCCGGGTGCAGGCGCCCGACGTTACCGACAATCCACGCCTGCGCATCCAGGCCCAAGGCCTGACGCGCCTCGGCGCGCGGCACCAGGGCCGCTTGCAGGGCGTCAATGTCGATGCGGTTGTACAGGGTCTGGATACGCTCTGCCGGCCACTGCGGCAGGCAGCGGCGCATGTCGTCACGCACGGCGTCCGACACGCCCAGCAGGCTCAGGCGTTTGCTGAACAGGTTGGCGAAGATGCGTCGCCCCTTGCGCTCGTAGTCACCGAAGGCATGGTGCACACCGATCACCGGCAAGCCGGTGCCCAGCAACGCCACGTAGATCGGCTTGAAGCGATGGGCAATGCAGAAGGCGAAATTGCGCTCGGCCGCGATCCGCCGCAATGCACGGATGGCGCCGAGCTTCAGGCCGCGTACGGCCTTGGAGCTGAACTCCAGGAACAGCACCTCGTCCGACGCGCAGCCGGCCGCTACCTGCGGGTCGGCTGCGCCGGTGAGGAACACCGTGGTGACCTGGTAGCCACGCCCCTGGAACAGGCTGGCGTACTGACGGGCGCAGTCCAGGAACGGCCCGTCATAGCCATGGCAGAACTGCAGGATGCGCGGTTCAGAGCGGCTGGTCATACGGGGCCGCGCCGTCCTTCACAACCAGGATGTCTTCCATGATCAGGTACTGCAGGTCCGAGCCGAAGAACATGTTCAGGGCGTCGGTCGGCGAGCAGATCATCGGTTCACCACGGCGGTTCAGCGAGGTGTTCAGCGACACGCCGTTGCCGGTCAGGTCTTCCAGCGCCTTCATCATGTCGTAGTAGCGCGGGTTGTACTCGCGCTTGAGCACCTGGGCACGCGAAGTGCCGTCCTCGTGGACCACTTCCGGCACGCGGGTCTTCCACTCTTCAGCCACTTCGAAGGTGAAGGTCATGAACGGCGCCGGGTGGTCGACCTTGATCATCTGCGGGGCGACGGTGTCGAGCATCGACGGGCAGAAAGGTCTCCAGCGTTCGCGGAACTTGATCTGCTCGTTGATGCGGTCGGCCACGCCCGGCACGCTCGGGCAGCCGATGATCGAACGGCCGCCCAGGGCGCGCGGACCAAATTCCATGCGGCCCTGGAACCAGGCCACCGGGTTGCCATCGACCATGATTTTGGCGATGCGCTGCGGCATATCGTCGAGCTTGCGCCACTTTGGCGCGTTCGGGTGACGGGCGCAGGCAGCGATCACGTCTTCGTTGGAGTACGACGGGCCGAGGTAGACGTGTTCCATCTTCTCGACCGGCACGCCACGGGCGTGGGAAACGTAGGCGGCAGCACCCACGGCGGTACCCGCGTCACCAGAAGCCGGCTGCACGAACAGCTCTTTCAGGTCTGGGCGGGCGATGATCTTCTGGTTGAGCTTGACGTTCAGCGCGCAACCGCCGGCAAAGGCCAGCTTGCCGGTTTCACGCAGGGTGTCGCCCAGATAGTAGTCGATCATCTGCAGGGCGATTTTCTCGAACAGCGCCTGCATGCTGGCCGCGTAATGGATGTACGGCTCGTCGGCGATATCGCCTTCGCGCTTGGGGCCCAGCCATTCGATCAGCTTCGGCGAGAAGTAGAAGCCCTTGCCCTTCTCTTTATAGCGGCGCAGGCCGATGACGTTGGCGTATTCGGTGTTGATCACCAGTTCGCCATTTTCGAAGCTGGCCAGGCGCGAGAAGTCGTACTTGCTGGCGTCGCCATACGGCGCCATGCCCATGACCTTGAACTCGCCGTCGAGCATCTCGAAGCCGAGGAACTCGGTGATTGCGCCGTACAGGCCGCCCAGCGAGTCCGGGTCGAAGAATTCCTTGATCTTGTGGATCTTGCCGTTTTCGCCATAGCCAAAGAAGGTGGTGGCGTATTCGCCCTTGCCGTCGATGCCGAGGATTGCGGTTTTTTCCTTGAAGCCCGAGCAGTGGTAGGCGCTGGAGGCGTGGGCCAGGTGGTGCTCGACCGGCTCGATCTTGACCTTTTTCGGGTCGAAGCCCAGTTGCTCCAGGCACCAGACAATCTTCTTGCGGTAGCGCTTGTAGCGACGGTTGCCCATCAGGATGGCGTCGAAGGCGCGGTCCGGGGCGTACCAGTAGCGCTTGGCATAGTGCCAGCGCGCCTTGCCGAACAGGCTGATCGGGGCGAACGGGATGGCTACCACGTCGACGTCGGATGGCTTGATGCCTGCCTGTTCCAGGCAGAACTTCGCCGACTCGTAGGGCATGCGGTTCTTCGCATGCTTGTCACGCACGAAGCGCTCTTCTTCGGCGGCGGCAATCAGCTTGCCGTCAATGTACAAGGCCGCGGAAGGGTCATGGCTAAGGGCGCCGGACAGGCCAAGAATCGTCAATGCCAAGGGATTAGCCTCTTCATTCGGTAGAAATGCGCCAGCGGCCTCTTGGGCGGGTGGCGGCTAAAGGGCGGGATTATAACGCAAACATCAGGATAGGCACTGCATTAACCTGTGGGAGCGGGCGTGCCCGCGAACACCGGCAAAGCCGGTGCCATGCACCGCAGCGCCTGCTCCCACAGATGCCCCAAGGCAACTGCTTATTCGGCGATCAGCCAGTCCATACGGAAGCTGCCGGCGGTCTGCGCCAGCTCCTTGGCCAGCCATGGCAGCAGCTCCTTGAGCTCGTCCTCCAGCCCCCACGGCGGGTTGGCGATGGCCAGGCCGGAGCCATTGAGCCCCTGCGGGCTGTCCTGGTGATGCACATACAACTCGACCCGCAGCAGCTTCGGCGCGCCGGTGCTGGTCAGGTCCTGGTAGAAGCGGGTCAGCGAACGCTGGTCCTTGATCGGATACCAGATGGCCGCGACGGTCTGGCGCATGCGGCCGATCGCCTCTTTCATCGCCGTGGTGCAGCGCTTCAGCTCATCAGCTTGCTCGAACGGCGGGTCGATCAGCATGATCGCGCGCTTTTCCTGCACGGGCAGCAAGGCCCGCGGCACATGCCAGCCTTCACCCAGGTGCACGACCACGCGCGGGTCTTTCTTCATGTTCTCTTTGAGCAGCGGCCCGTCTTCAGGGTGCTTCTCGTTGAGCAGGGCGCGGTCCTGCTGACGCATCAGGCGGCGGGCCAGCTCGGGCGAGCCTGGGTAATAGCGCAGCTCGCCATCGGCATTCAGGCGTTTGATGATACGCAGATAGTCGTCAGCCATGGCCGGCAGGTCATCGCGATTCCACAGGCGGGCGACACCTTCCAGGTACTCGCCGGTGCGGGTTGCCTGGTCGCCTTGCAGGTCGTACAGGCCAAGCCCTGCGTGGGTATCGATGTAGGCGAACGGCTGTTCCTTGCGCGACATCAGGGCGATGAGGCGGGTCAGCACGATGTGTTTGAGGACGTCGGCGTGGTTGCCGGCGTGGAAGGCGTGACGATAGTTCATGGCAACTCCTGCGGGGGTGGCAAGTTTACCTTGCCTTGCAGGCGGAGTCAGGCCTGGCTGCTGATCGGCGGCGGCTTCTTCGCGGCTAAACCCGCTCCCACAGGCACCTCACAGAATTTGAGTTCTGTGCAATTCCTGTGGGAGCGGGTTCACCCGCGAAGCAGGCGCCGCCGACTCAACGGGTATTACTTGTCAGCGTGATACGCCGCATCAGCAGTCTCGAAGCGCTTGACCATTGCCTGCGACGGACTGCCCAGCTTGCTCACCACGATGATGGCGATGCTGGCGAACAGGAAGCCCGGGATGATTTCGTACAGCCCGAGGGTGTCGAAGTTCTTCCACAGGATCACGGTCAGCGCACCCACCACGATACCGGCCAGCGCGCCGTTACGTGTCATGCCTTTCCACAGTACCGAAATCAGCACCACCGGACCGAAGGCAGCACCAAAGCCGGCCCAGGCGTAAGCCACCAGGCCCAGCACGCGGTTTTCCGGGTTGGCGGCCATCGCAATGGCGATCAGGGCGACGGCCAGCACCATCAGGCGGCCGACCCACACCAGCTCGACCTGCGAAGCGTTCTTGCGCAGGAAGGACTTGTAGAAGTCTTCGGTCAGGGCGCTGGAGCACACCAGCAGCTGGCAGCTCAGGGTGCTCATCACCGCCGCCAGGATGGCCGACAGCAGCACACCGGCAATCCACGGGTTGAACAGGATCTTGGCCAGCTCGATGAACACGCGCTCGTGGTTCTCGGTGACCGGGCCCGCCAGCTCAGGGTGTGCCGAGAAGTAGGCGATGCCGAAGAAGCCCACGGCGCAGGTACCGGCCAGACACAGGATCATCCAGGTCATGGAGATGCGGCGGGCATTGGCGATCGATTTCACCGAGTCGGCAGCCATGAAGCGCGCCAGGATGTGCGGCTGGCCGAAGTAGCCCAGGCCCCAGCCCATCAGCGAGATGATGCCGATGAAGGTGGCGCCCTTGAGCATGTCGAAGTTGGCCGGGTTCGCCGCATCGATGGCAGCGAAGGTGGTGTCGAAGCCGCCAGTGGAGATCAGCACGATCACCGGGGTGAGGATCAGCGCAAAGATCATCAGTGAAGCCTGCACGGTGTCGGTCCAGCTCACTGCCAGGAAACCACCGACGAAGGTGTAGGCGATGGTCGCTGCGGCACCGGCCCACAGGGCGGTTTCGTACGGCATGCCGAAGGTGCTCTCGAACAGGCGGGCACCGGCAACTATGCCGGAAGCGCAGTAGATGGTGAAGAACACCAGGATCACGATGGCCGAGATGATCCGCAACACGCCGCTGTTGTCTTCGAAGCGGCTGGAGAAGTAGTCCGGCAGGGTCAGTGCATCGCCGTTGTGCTCGGTCTGCACGCGCAGACGGCCAGCGACGAACAGCCAGTTCAGGTAGGCGCCGACGGTCAGGCCGATGGCAATCCAGGCTTCGGACAGGCCGGAGAAGTAGATCGCGCCCGGCAGGCCCATCAGCAGCCAGCCGCTCATGTCGGAAGCGCCGGCGGAAAGCGCGGTAACCACGCTACCCAGGCTGCGACCGCCGAGGATGTAGTCGGAAAGGTTCTTGGTGGAGCGATAGGCGGCGAAGCCGATCAGCACCATTGCCGCGATATAGATCACGAAAGTGATCGTTAGTGGATTGCCCATGCGTGTGCCCTGGCGTTTGTTTTTATGTCATGCACAACCGCAGCCATTGCGGTTGCACCCAGGCGGCGAATCCTATGCAACAACGCAAAGCGGGTGCAACCATTTTTCATTTGCAAGTTGCACCTGCTCGTGCATTTTCAGTCAAAGCCGCTTTTTTGCTCCACTTTTGGAGCAACAAGGTCGTTTTTCAGAAGAAAACGCACCAAAAACGACCCTTTCCAAGGTGTGGAAATATCTGTCGGACGAGTTGCACCTTTTCCACGAAAAATTCGGGTTGCACCTGGTTGCACCCGAATTGTCCTACAGCTACTCTTGGCGCCAGCTTAGGCCACAACCGTGGCAATAACGAGGATAAGAAATGGCGACGACCACCCTTGGGGTCAAACTCGATGACCCGACCCGTGAGCGACTCAAGGCAGCTGCGCAGTCGATTGACCGCACGCCGCACTGGTTGATCAAGCAAGCGATCTTCAACTATCTGGAGAAGCTCGAGGGTGGTGCCACCCTGACCGAACTCAACGGCCATGCCAGCAGCCTGGCCGATGACGCCGGTGAAGTCCAAGCCGACCACAGCCACCAGTGCTTCCTCGAGTTCGCCGAGAGCATCCTGCCGCAGTCGGTACTGCGCTCGGCGATCACCGCCGCCTACCGCCGCCCCGAGCAGGAAGTGGTACCGATGCTGCTGGAGCAGGCGCGCCTGAGCGCCCCGCTGGCCGAAGCGACCAACAAGATGGCCGCCGGCCTCGCCGAAAAACTGCGCAACCAGAAGAGCGCTGGTGGCCGTGCCGGCATCGTCCAGGGCCTGCTGCAGGAGTTCTCGCTGTCGTCCCAGGAAGGCGTGGCACTGATGTGCCTGGCCGAAGCCCTGCTGCGCATCCCCGACAAGGGCACCCGTGACGCACTGATTCGCGACAAGATCAGTACCGGCAACTGGCAGCCACACCTGGGCAACAGCCCGTCGCTGTTCGTCAACGCCGCCACCTGGGGCCTGCTGTTGACCGGCAAGCTGGTGTCCACCCACAACGAATCCGGCCTCACCTCCTCGCTCACCCGCATCATCGGCAAGAGCGGCGAGCCGATGATCCGCAAGGGCGTCGACATGGCCATGCGCCTGATGGGTGAGCAGTTCGTCACCGGCGAAACCATCGCCGAAGCGCTGGCCAACGCCAGCCGCTTCGAGTCCAAGGGCTTCCGCTATTCCTACGACATGCTCGGCGAAGCCGCACTGACCGAGCACGACGCACAGAAGTACCTGGCGTCCTACGAGCAGGCCATCCATTCGATCGGCAAGGCCTCCCATGGCCGTGGCATCTATGAAGGCCCGGGCATCTCGATCAAGCTGTCTGCGCTGCACCCGCGCTACAGCCGCGCCCAGTACGAGCGCGTGATGGAAGAGCTGTACCCGCGCCTGCTGTCGCTGACCCTGCTGGCCAAGCAGTACGACATCGGCCTGAACATCGACGCCGAAGAAGCCGATCGCCTGGAGCTGTCGCTCGACCTGCTCGAGCGCCTGTGCTTCGAGCCTTCGCTGGCCGGCTGGAACGGTATCGGCTTCGTTATCCAGGCCTACCAGAAGCGCTGCCCGTACGTGATCGACTACGTCATCGACCTGGCCAAGCGCAGCCGCCACCGCCTGATGATCCGCCTGGTGAAAGGCGCCTACTGGGACAGCGAGATCAAGCGCGCCCAGGTCGAAGGCCTGGAAGGCTACCCGGTCTACACCCGCAAGGTGTACACCGACGTGTCCTACGTCGCCTGCGCCCGCAAGCTGCTGGCCGTGCCAGAAGCCATCTACCCGCAGTTCGCCACCCACAACGCCCACACCCTGTCGGCCATCTACCACATTGCCGGGCAGAACTATTACCCGGGGCAGTACGAGTTCCAGTGCCTGCACGGCATGGGCGAGCCGCTGTACGAGCAGGTGGTCGGGAAAATTTCCGAAGGCAAGCTGAACCGCCCGTGCCGCGTCTATGCACCGGTCGGCACCCACGAAACGCTGCTGGCCTACCTGGTGCGTCGCCTGCTGGAAAACGGCGCCAACACCTCGTTCGTCAACCGCATCGCCGACCACTCGATCTCCATCCAGGAACTGGTCGCCGACCCGGTCGCCAGCATCGAGCGCATGGGCACCCAGGAAGGCAGCATCGGCCTGCCGCACCCACGTATCCCGCTGCCGCGTGAACTGTATGGCAGCGAGCGGGCCAACTCGGCCGGCATCGACATGGCCAACGAACACCGCCTGGCGTCGCTGTCCTGCGCCATGCTGGCCACCGCCCACAACGACTGGAAAGCCGCCCCGCTGCTGGCCTGCGCCGCCAGCGAAGGCGCTGCTGCGCCGGTGCTGAACCCGGCGGACCACCGCGACGTGGTCGGCCATGTTCAGGAAGCCACTGTCGCCGACGTCGACAATGCCATCCAGTGCGCACTGAATGCCGCACCGATCTGGCAGGCCACCCCGCCGGCCGAACGCGCTGCCATCCTGGAGCGCACCGCCGACCTGATGGAGGCCGAAATCCAGCCGCTGATGGGCCTGCTGATCCGCGAAGCCGGCAAGACCTTCGCCAACGCCATCGCCGAAGTGCGTGAAGCCGTGGACTTCCTGCGCTACTACGCGGTGCAGGCACGCAACGACTTCAGCAACGACGCCCACCGCCCGCTGGGCCCGGTGGTGTGCATCAGCCCGTGGAACTTCCCGCTGGCGATCTTCACCGGCCAGGTGGCCGCAGCGCTCGCCGCCGGCAACCCGGTACTGGCCAAGCCGGCCGAGCAAACCCCGCTGATCGCCGCCCAGGCCGTGCGCCTGCTGCTGGAAGCC
Organism: Pseudomonas sp. NPDC096925; assembly: GCF_044762545.1. Lineage (NCBI taxonomy): Bacteria > Pseudomonadati > Pseudomonadota > Gammaproteobacteria > Pseudomonadales > Pseudomonadaceae > Pseudomonas > Pseudomonas sp. NPDC096925. Next base: position 73,970 of record NZ_JBIWEM010000005.1, read on the forward strand.
GGTATTCCGGAAGGCGTGCTGCAGCTGCTGCCAGGCCGCGGTGAAACCGTCGGTGCCGGCCTGGTCGGTGACGAGCGCGTCAAAGGCGTGATGTTCACCGGTTCCACCGAAGTGGCCCGCCTGCTGCAGCGCAACGTCGCCGGCCGCCTGGACAACCAGGGCCGCCCGATCCCGCTGATCGCCGAAACCGGCGGCCAGAACGCGATGATCGTCGACTCCTCGGCACTGACCGAGCAGGTAGTGATCGACGTGGTGTCCTCGGCCTTCGACAGTGCCGGCCAGCGTTGCTCGGCCCTGCGCGTGCTGTGCCTGCAGGAAGACTCCGCCGACCGCGTGATCGAAATGCTCAAGGGCGCCATGGCCGAAAGCCGCCTGGGTAGCCCGGACCGCCTGGCCGTGGACATTGGCCCGGTAATCGACGCCGAAGCCAAGGCCGGTATCGAGAAGCACATCCAGGGCATGCGTGAGAAAGGCCGCTCGGTCTACCAGGTGGCCATTGCCGATGCTGCCGAGATCAAGCGTGGCACCTTCGTCATGCCGACCCTGATCGAGCTGGAAAGCTTCGACGAGCTGAAGCGTGAAATCTTCGGCCCGGTGCTGCACGTGGTGCGCTACAACCGCCGCAACCTGGACCAGCTGATCGAGCAGATCAACAACTCCGGCTATGGCCTGACCCTCGGCGTGCACACCCGCATCGACGAGACCATCGCCAAGGTGGTGGAAACCGCCAACGCCGGCAACATGTACGTCAACCGCAACATCGTCGGTGCGGTGGTGGGCGTGCAGCCGTTCGGTGGTGAAGGCCTGTCCGGCACTGGCCCGAAAGCCGGCGGCCCGCTGTACCTGTACCGCCTGCTGTCGACTCGCCCGGCCGACGCGATTGGCCGCCACTTCCAGCAGCAGGACGGCGAAGGCAAGCCTGACCGCGCCCTGCACGAGCAGTTGATCAAGCCGCTGCACGGTTTGAAGGCCTGGGCCGAGAGCAACCAGTTGGCCGACCTGGCCGCGCTGTGCAGCCAGTTCGCCAGTCAGTCGCAAAGCGGCATCGCCCGCCTGCTGCCAGGCCCGACCGGCGAGCGCAACAGCTACACCATCCTGCCACGTGAGCACGTGCTGTGCCTGGCCGACAACGAGGCCGACCTGCTGGCGCAGTTCGCCGCAGTGCTGGCGGTTGGCAGCTCGGCGGTATGGGCTGACGGCGAGCCGGGCAAGGCCCTGCGTGCCCGCCTGCCGCGTGAGCTGCAGGCCAAGGTCAAGCTGGTGGCGGACTGGAACAAGGATGAAGTGGCGTTCGACGCCGTGATCCATCATGGCGACTCGGACCAGCTGCGCGGCGTGTGCCTGCAGGTGGCCAAGCGTGCCGGTGCGATCGTGGGCGTGCACGGGCTGTCCAGCGGGGATCATCAGATTGCGCTGGAGCGTCTGGTGATCGAGCGGGCAGTGAGTGTGAACACTGCTGCTGCCGGTGGTAATGCCAGCTTGATGACCATTGGCTGAAGCTGAGGCTGAGGGTTGTTGAAGAAAAGGGAGAGCTTCGGCTCTCCTTTTTTTATGGGGGCTGGGGTTGGGCTGACACGTGTTCGCCACAAAATTTTCTGCGCCTGTGATATCGAGCGCCGCCCGCGCGGCGCTTCGCGGGGCAAGCCCGCTCCCACATTTGTTGCAACGTGCCAAACCTGTCAGGCCATGGTTGCCTGCTTTGTTGGCCTGACGATATCTCCCCGCTGGCGCGGCTGCCGCCCCACATGTCTTTAGTCATGCGCCAAGGCTGACGACCATGGCCTCACAGGCATGGCCACGTTGCAACAAATGTGGGAGCGGGCTTGCCCCGCGAAGCGCCGCGTGGGCGGCGCTCGATCTCATAGGCGCAGGAATTGTTGTGGCGAACACATGGCGGCCTTCATTCAACCTGAAGCCAAACCCTCACTGCTTCATCCCCAACTCAGCATCATCCATCAGTGCCTTGGCCATCGCACTCAGGTAATGGGCAGCCCAGATCATCATCGGCTTCTCATCCATCAGCCCGGTAATGGTCAATTCACGGACATAACCCATCAACTCCGAAGACTGCTCGCGGGCGTCCCTGCACGGGATGCCAGGCTCGATGCGGAAAAGCGGGTGTGTGCCATTCTCGCCCTGGTAGAAGGTAGTCTTGCCGACGGTGAATTGGGTGTCTTCTGTTGTCATTGTTCAATCCCCTGATAATTCTCGACTGCCTGGGCCGGCCCTTTCGCGGGCACGCCCGCTCCCACAGGTACGGTGTAACTCTTGAAGCCTGTGGAGATCCTGTGGGAGCGGGTTTACCCGCGAAAGGGCCAGCCCAGGCGACGTATCAACGAAGCCGTACAGCAGGCATCGGGCTGCCTTCATGGAAAGGGGGATAGCGAGGTGGATCGGGGACATTCTTCAGCATTGGTATTTTTCTCGGTAAGGGCCACCACCATCTGCTGTCAAACAGGAGGGTGGCAGCTGTGCATGGGTTGACAGACCGGTAGAAAAATCCAAAAAGCCCGGCGCACGCGAGGTGCCCCATACACAGCCGCCATAAAGGCGAGAGCCATGAGAATTTTCTGGACGGCCTGTCAAAGCCGGTCACTGATTCGCCAGCGACCACCCGAGACTAGGGCCCTACCCAGAGCATCGCAATGACTAAAAGGAGGCTGGGAGTATGTTTGGGAAATGGACTACATGGAATAGGCAAAAACCTAAAAAACTGCCGGGGTGCTGACTGAAATGCGGTAGGGCTGGCAGGTCTCACCTCGCCCTTTGCAGCGCGCCTGTGCGACCGAGCGCCGCTCGGTCGCACAGATACAGAAAGAACCGAAGCAAGCCCCTTTAATGCCCTCGCTCATCCGAGCCTTCGCCAGAACCACCAAAGGCTTAGGATTTTAGCCCCTTCAGAAGCTGCGAAAAGGCTCAACCAAACCCACGTACTGGTATCTGGCAATAATAGAAACAAAGAAAACGACGGAACTATAAACAAGACACGAAATGGAAATTGAACGAAAGCCAGATAACGCCCTGATCTTCTCCCCATACAAAGCAATATGCTACTGGCAACAAGGGATACCTGGACAATCAGTCCCATCCACACCATGAACTCAAGCCCTCCCCCCCACTGTTCCATGTTTGCAAGGGCGGAATTGAAATCACTCACAAAGGGGGTCAAACCTCTATTCAGGCTACTGACCACAACGAAAGAAATGTAAAAAGCATCCATACCACCCCAGAACAAACCGACCAAACGCGTTGACCTTATCAAGCCGATGCTCCAGCTCATTTATCTTTTAACTCATTTTCTTCATTTGCGATTTCACTCGCCAGTCTAACCGAGCCATACAAACCGCACTCCTTCAAGAGTTCTGTTACGCCGAATATTTCTTGTACGTAGCCCCTACTTTGCAAATAATCTCTAATTATCCCGGCCGAAAAGAATGGGTCTTCGACCCTACACTGGTCATCCGTTCGACCGTTCGTCCAGCGAGTGAGCTTTTCCATTGCCAATCCTCCATTCAGAACACCGACGTTTACATTCGCTAGATCAAAAAATCTGTAGGACCACTTCTGATAACGCTGTGGGAAATTTCTCTATCTTTCATGGAAAGCAACACCTGTACGGATGCCAGACCGCAGGTCTCATTACACTTTCTCAACCCATATCACCCAAACCTATTAACCTGTCGCCCACCCCACCACCCTCCTACACTCGCAGCATCCCGCCTCAGGACTGCGACCATGCCCGAGACCCTGCTCAGCCCCCGCAACCTCGCCTTCGAACTCTACGAAGTCCTCGACGCCGAAGCCCTGACCCAGCGCCCACGCTTCGCCGAGCACAACCGCGAAACCTTCGATGCGGCGCTATCAACTGCCCGCACCATTGCCGAGAAGTTCTTCGCCCCGCACAACCGCAAGGCCGACGAAAACGAGCCGCGTTACGTCGACGGCCGTGCAGAGCTGATCCCCGAAGTAAAACCCGCCGTCGACGCCTTTCTCGAAGCCGGCTTCCTCAACGCCAACCGTGACTTCGAGGTCGGTGGCATGCAGCTGCCGAGCCTGGTCTCACAGGCCTGCTTCGCCCACTTCCAGGCCGCCAACGCCGGCACCACGGCCTACCCGTTCCTGACCATGGGCGCGGCCAACCTGATCGAGAGTTTTGGCAGCGAAGAACAGAAGCGCCTGTTCCTCCAGCCGATGATCGAAGGCCGCTACTTCGGCACCATGGCCCTGACCGAACCCCACGCCGGCTCGTCACTGGCCGATATCCGCACCCGCGCCGAACCCGCCAGTGACGGCAGCTACCGGCTCAAGGGCAACAAGATCTTCATCTCCGGCGGCGACCACGAGCTGTCGGAAAACATCGTGCACATGGTCCTGGCCAAGCTGCCGGACGCACCGCCCGGGGTGAAGGGCATTTCGCTGTTCATCGTGCCGAAGTACCTGGTCAACCCGGACGGCAGCCGTGGCCCGCGCAACGATGTGCTGCTGGCCGGCTTGTTCCACAAGATGGGCTGGCGCGGCACCACCTCCACCGCGCTGAACTTCGGCGACAACGGCCAGTGCGTCGGCTACCTGGTCGGCCAGCCGCACCAGGGCCTGGCCTGCATGTTCCAGATGATGAACGAAGCACGCATCGGTGTCGGCATGGGCGCGGTGATGCTCGGCTACGCCGGCTACCTGTATTCGCTGGAATACGCCCGCCAGCGCCCGCAGGGCCGGCTGCCGGACAACAAGGACCCGCACAGCCCGGCAGTGCCGATCATCGAACACACCGATGTGAAACGCATGCTGCTGGCACAGAAGGCCTACGTGGAAGGCGCCTTCGACCTGGGCCTGTATGCCGCGCGCCTGTTCGACGACACCCAGACTGCCAGCGACGACAGCGCCCGCAAGCAGGCGCAGGAGCTGCTCGACCTGCTGACCCCGATCGTCAAGTCCTGGCCCTCTGCCTTCTGCCTCAAGGCCAACGAACTGGCGATCCAGATCCTCGGCGGCCACGGCTACACCCGCGAATACCCGGTGGAGCAGTACTACCGCGACAACCGCCTGAACCCGATCCACGAGGGTACCGAGGGCATCCAGTCGCTCGACCTGCTCGGCCGCAAACTGGCGCAGAACAATGGTGCCGGCCTCAAACAGCTGATCCGCCTGATCGCCGCCACCGGCGAGCGCGCCAGCCACCACCCGAACCTCGACTCACTGCGCCAGCCGCTGGAGCAACTGGTCAACCGCCTGCAAGGTGTGACCCTGGCCTTGCTGGGTGACCTGGCCCAGGGCAAAGTCGCCGGTACCCTGGCCAACTCCGCCCTGTACCTCAAGGCCTTCGGCCACTGCGTGATCGGCTGGCGCTGGCTGGAGCAGGCGATTCATGCCGAGCTTGGACTGCTCAAGGGCAACCCTGCCGACCGCGACTTCTACCTCGGCAAGCTACAGGCCGCGCGTTATTTCCTGACCTGGGAAGTACCGGGCTGCCATAATGAGCTGGCATTGCTCGAGGCGCGCGACGATACCTGCCTCGCCATGCAAGACGGGTGGTTCTAGGGGGAGCCACCGTGTACACGGAGGCTTCCGAATGTTCGATTCCAGCGCCCTGCTGCGCCAGCGCTTCGCTGCGCTGCGCAGTACGGCCGAGTTGTTTTCCCTGCGCCATGTGAAACAGTCGCACCAGGCGCTGTCGGTGCGCCGCAATGTCGCCGAACCGCCGCTGTTCAGCCAGGACGAAGGCGCCATGCTCACCGTGCGGGTCAATGGCGTGGAGGCCTACGCGGCCACCGCCGACCTGTCCCAGGCCGGCCTGCAGCGCGCCCTGGAGCAAGCCGAGGCGCTGGCCCGGCAGGTCGCCCGGCACAGCCTGCTGGACCTGCGCGAACAGCCCGTCACCAGCGCCCGCCATGACCACATCTCGCCCAACTTCGACCAGCCCGTACCTACCCTCGCCGATTGCCTCGGCCTGCTCGCGGCCGAATCGGCCAGCGTGCCCAAGGACAGCCGCCTGGTGGACTGGCAGGCCAGCCTGGGCCTGAGCCTGGTCGAGCAGACCTACCTGAACTCGGCCGGCGCCGAGTTGCGCCACGCCCAGCGCTTCCTGTTCCCGGGCCTGGGCGTGACCGCCAGCGACGGCCAGGACAGCCAGAGCCGCAGCCTGGGCCGCGACAACTTCGGCCAGCAGGGCGGCTTCGAGATCATCGAGCGCTGCGGCCTGGTCGGCGCGGCCCGCCGGGTGGCCGACGAAGCGCTACAGCTGCTGCTGGCACCGAACACCCCCAGCGGCCCGCGCGACCTGCTGTTGATGCCGGACCAGATGATGCTGCAGATCCACGAATCCATCGGCCACCCGTTGGAGATGGACCGCATCCTCGGCGACGAGCGCAACTACGCTGGCACCAGCTTCGTCAAAGCCAGCGACTTCGGCCACCTGCAATACGGCTCCAGCCTGCTGAACGTGACCTTCGACCCGACCATCGGCGAAGAGCTGGCCAGCTACAGCCATGACGACGACGGCACCCCGGCCAGCAAGCAGTTCCTGATCCGAAACGGCCTGCTGCTACGCCCGCTGGGTGGCGCGCTGTCGCAGTTCCGCTCCGGCCTGGATGGCGTGGCCAACAGCCGCGCCTGCGGCTGGAACCGTGCGCCGATCGACCGCATGGCCAACCTCAACATCGAGCCGGGCGACCAGAGCCTGGATCAACTGGTGAAGGGCATCGAACACGGCATCCTGATGCGCACCAACCGCTCCTGGTCCATCGACGATGCACGCAACAAGTTCCAGTTCGGCTGCGAGTGGGGTCAGCTGATTGAAAACGGCGAGCTCAAGGGCATCGTCAAGAACCCCAACTACCGCGGTATCTCCGCGCAGTTCTGGCGCAACCTGGCGGCAGTCGGCGACCGCAGTACCTTCCAGGTGCTGGGCACGCCCAACTGCGGCAAGGGCGAACCCAACCAGGTGGTGCGGGTGGGGCATGCCTCGCCGGCCTGCGTGTTCCGCCAGATCGACGTATTCGGAGGAGATGCCTGATGAAACACACTTTCGAAGCCTTGGTCGGGGATGTGCACAAAGCCCTGCAAGCGAGCGAACAGTTCACCCTTGGCTACAGCGCCGAACAGTCGCAATTCGTGCGTTTCAACCACGTCAAGGTGCGCCAGGCTGGCGAAGTGAGCCAGGCCAGTGCGCAGCTACGGCTGATCCGCGATGGCCGTCAGGCAGAGCAACAGCTGACCTTGAGTGGTGACACGCAACTGGATAGCCGGCGCCTGATCGCGGCCCTGGAGCAACTGCGCCAGACCTTGCCACTGCTGGCTGTCGACCCCTACCTGCGCCTGGACGAAAGTGCCTGGCACAGCCAAAGCCAGCAGGCGCAGCCGCTGCCCGAACTGAGCGAAGTACTGGCCCTGCTCGACCGCGAGGCCGGCGACCTCGACTTGGTCGGCATCTATGCCGCCGGCCCCATCTGCCGGGGCTTCGCCAGCTCGTTCGGGGCCTTCGGCTGGCACCAGGCCAACAGCTTCAACTTCGACTGGAGCCTGTTCCACGAAAACGGCGAGGCGGTGAAGGCCAACTACGCCGGACAGGTGTGGAGCGCCGACGACTTCACCGCACGCCTGCGCCAGGCGCGGGAGCAACTGGGCTTCCTTGGCCGCCCGGCAGTCACGCTAAAACCTGGGAGCTACCGCGCCTACCTGGCCCCGGCGGCCATGGACGAAATAGCCGCCATGCTGTGCTGGGGCGGCTTTTCCGCACAGGCCCTGGCCACCGGCAACAGCGCCCTGCAGCGCCTGTACAACGGCGATGCGCGACTGAGCCCGCTGGTAAGTTTCACCGAGCAGGTCAGCGGCTCGCTGAGCCCGGCGTTTTCCGATGAAGGCTCGCCGCGCCTGGATGTGCCGTTGATCCAGCATGGCACGGCCCTGCAGCGTCTGATCAGTGCGCGCAGTGCGGCCGAGTTCGAGTTGCTGGCCAATGGTGCCGACAGCTACGAATCGCCGTGTGCGCTCAGCCTGGCAGCAGGCAGCCTGCCCAGTGACCAGGTCCTGGAGCGGCTCGGCACCGGGCTGTACATCAGCAACCTGTGGTACCTGAACTATTCCGACCTGCCGGCTGCACGCATGACCGGGCTGACCCGCTTCGCCACATTCTGGGTGGAGAACGGGCAGATCCAGGGGCCGGTGAGGACGATGCGCTTCGATGACAGCCTTTACAGCTTGTTGGGTAGCCAGCTGGAAGACCTGACCCAGGAGCGCGAGATGATTCTGTCGACCAGTACTTATGGACAGCGCAGTACCGGGTCGAGTCATTTGCCAGGTGCACTGGTCAAAGGCCTGACTCTGACATTGTGACTGGACTTGCCGGCCCTTTCGCGGCTAAAGCCGCTCCCACAGGAACTCCACTGCCCGTGAATGTAGTGATATCCCTGTGGGAGCGGGTTCACCCGCGAAGAGGCCGGCACTGACAAACGAGGAAGTCATGCCCGAACGCGCTCCGCTGGACCCTGTCACCGCCCGCTGGATCCCTTGGGTGGTGGCCATCGCCTTCTTCATGCAGTCTCTGGACGGCACCATACTCAACACCGCACTGCCGGCCATGGCCCGCTCGCTGGCCGAAGACCCGTTGCGCATGCAGGGCGTGATCATCGCCTACATGCTCACCGTGGCCCTTTTGATCCCCGCCTCGGGCTGGATCGCCGACCGCTTCGGCACCAAGCGCATCTTCTTCAGCGCCATCCTGCTGTTCAGCTTCGGCTCGCTGCTGTGCGCCGCCGCCAACAGCCTCGGCTTCCTGATCTTCGCCCGCGTCGTGCAGGGGCTGGGCGGTGCGCTGATGCTGCCGGTCGGGCGGCTGGTGGTACTGCGTGCCTACCCGCGCACCGAACTGGTGCGCATCATGAGCTTCATCACCATCCCCGGCCTGCTTGGGCCACTGCTGGGCCCAACGGTTGGCGGCTGGCTGGTGGAAATTCTGAGTTGGCACTGGATCTTCCTGCTCAACCTGCCGGTTGGCCTGATCGGCTGCTACGCCGTATGGAAGTTCATCCCCGACCTGCGCGGCGCCGAGCGCACCACGTTCGACGGCCCCGGGTTCCTGCTGTTTGGCGCCGCGATGGTATTGATCACCATCGCCATGGAAGGCCTTGGCGAACTGCACCTGCCGCACCTGCGGGTGATGTTGCTGCTGTTCGCCGGCATGGCCTGCCTGGCGGCCTACTGGCTGCGTGCCGGGCGCGACCCGGAGCCACTGTTCTCGCCCAGCCTGTTCCGCGTGCGCACCTTTGCCATCGGTATCCTCGGCAACCTGTTCGCCCGCCTGGGCAGCGGCGCCCTGCCGTTCCTGGTGCCGTTGCTGCTGCAGGTGGCGCTGGGCTACTCGCCGGCCCAGGCCGGCATGAGCATGATCCCGCTGGCGGCGGCGGCGATGCTGGCCAAGTCCATTGCCCGGCCGCTGATCGAACGGTTCGGCTACCGCATCATCCTCACCGGCAATACCTTGCTGCTGGGCATACTGCTGGCCAGCCTGGGGCTGGTGGACGAGCAGACACCCTATTGGCTGTTGCTGGTGCAACTCGGACTTCTGGGCGCAGTGAACTCCATGCAGTTCACCGCGATGAACACCGTTACGCTCATCGACCTCGACGACGCCAGTGCCAGCAGCGGCAACAGCCTGCTGTCGGTGGTCGCGCAGTTGGCCCTGAGCCTCGGTGTGGCATGTGCGGGTGCCTTGCTCGGCGGCTTCACCGCGGCGGGCAGCGCCGAGGGTGTGGAAACCACCTTGGGCGCGTTCCAGCTGACCTTCGTCACCATCGGCGTGATGGCCATGCTGGCGGCGGCGATCTTCCTGCAACTGGCGCCGACGGACGGAAGGCGTGCCCGTCGTCCGGAACAACACATGGAGTCGTAGGGCGAATGGCCACGAGGCTGGTAGACTGTGCGGCATTTTTCGCTTCGCACCGCAGGCCCGCCTCGTGACCACCGAATCCACCGCCTTTGCCACCTTGCCGCTGTCCACCGCCATGCTGGCCAACCTGGACGCCCTCGGCTATGCCTCGATGACGCCGATCCAGGCCCAGAGCCTGCCGGTCATCCTCAAGGGCCAGGACCTGATCGCCCAGGCCAAGACCGGCAGCGGCAAGACCGCCGCCTTCGGCATCGGCCTGCTCAACCCGATCAACCCGCGCTACTTCGGCTGCCAGGCGCTGGTGCTGTGCCCCACCCGCGAGCTCGCCGACCAGGTGGCCAAGGAGCTGCGCCGCCTGGCCCGCGCCGAGGACAACATCAAGATCCTGACCCTGTGCGGCGGCGTTTCGCTTGGCCCGCAGATCGCTTCGCTGGAGCACGGCGCACACATCATCGTCGGCACCCCGGGGCGCATCCAGCAGCACCTGGACAAGGGCACCCTGGTGCTCGACGGGCTGAACACCCTGGTGCTGGACGAAGCCGACCGCATGCTCGACATGGGCTTCTTCGATGCCATCGCCAGCATCATCGGCAAGACCCCGTCGCGGCGCCAGACCCTGCTGTTCTCGGCCACCTACCCGGCCGGCATCAAGCAACTGGCCGCTGATTTCATGCGCAACCCGCAGCAGGTCAAGGTCGAGAGCCTGCACGCCGACAACCAGATCGAGCAGCGTTTCATCGAGATCGACCCGCAACAACGCCTCGAGGCCGTCACCCGCGTGCTCGGCCATTACCGCCCGCAGTCCTGCGTGGCGTTCTGCTTCACCAAGCAGCAGTGCGAGGATGTGGTCGCCCACCTGACCGCCAAGGGCATCGTAGCCCAGGCCCTGCACGGCGACCTGGAACAACGCGACCGTGACCAGGTGCTGACCATGTTCGCCAACCGCAGCAGCTCGGTGCTGGTAGCTACCGACGTGGCCGCGCGCGGTCTGGACATCGATGGCCTGGACATGGTCATCAACGTCGAACTGGCGCGTGATGCGGAAATCCATGTGCACCGTGTGGGCCGTACTGGCCGTGCCGGCGAGAAAGGTATTGCGGTCAGCCTGGTGGCTCCAGCCGAGGGCCACCGCGCCCAGGCCATCGAAGACCTGCAGAAGAGCCCGCTGCGTTGGGACCAGCTGGACAGCCTGAAGCACAAGGGCGGCGAGCCGCTGCTGCCGCTGATGAGCACCCTGTGCATCGCTGCCGGGCGCAAGGACAAGCTGCGCCCGGGCGATATCCTCGGGGCGCTGACCGGTGATGCCGGGATCCCGGGCAAGCAGGTGGGCAAGATCGCGATCTTCGATTTCCAGGCCTTCGTGGCCGTGGAGCGGCCGCTGGCCAAACAGGCCATGCAGCGCTTGAACAGCGGCAAGATCAAGGGGCGTTCCCTGAAAGTCCGCATTATCTAAAGCCAGCCAAGGTCCCTGGGGGAGCGGGTTTACCCGCGAATGCGATGGTGGGGTCACTGCCGCCTTCGCGGGTGACCCCGCTCCCACAGGGTTCTGTGTTTCTTTCTCATAAGGTTTACACCGTGCACTCCACCGACGTGATCATCCTCGGCGCCGGCGCCGCCGGCCTGATGTGCGCCCAGCTCAGCGCCCGCCGTGGCCGCCGGGTACTGGTGCTCGACCACGCCAACAAACCGGGCAAGAAGATCCTCATGTCCGGCGGCGGCCGCTGCAACTTCACCAACATGTATACCGAGCCAGCCAACTTCCTCTCGCAGAACGCACACTTCTGCAAGTCGGCCCTGGCCCGCTACACCCAGTGGGACTTCATCGAGCTGGTGTGCAAGCACGGCGTGGCCTACCACGAGAAGAAGCTCGGCCAGCTGTTCTGCGACAACAAGGCCAGCGACATCCTCGACATGCTGCTGGCCGAATGCGACGAGGCCGGTGCCGAGATCCGCATGCACACCAGCATCGAACAGATCGAAAAGACCGAAAGCGGCTACCTGCTGCAGACCAGCGGCGGCCAGTTCGCCTGCCAGTCGCTGGTGATCGCCACCGGCGGCCTGTCGATCCCGACCCTGGGCGCCACCGGCTTCGGCTACCAGGTGGCCCGCCAGTTCGGCCACACCTTGCTGCCGACCCGCGCCGGGCTGGTACCCTTCACCATCACCGAGCCCCAGCTCAAGGCACTGTGCACCGAGTTGTCCGGCACCTCGCTGGATTGCACCGCCAGCTGCAACGGCACCAGCTTCCGCGAAAACCTGCTGTTCACCCACCGCGGCCTGAGCGGCCCGGCGATCTTGCAGATTTCGTCGTTCTGGGAAGCCGGTGACACGGTCGAGATCAACCTGCTGCCCGACCGCGATGCACTGACCTGGCTGCAACAGATGCAGGCCGAACGCGCCAACGCCGAGCTGAAGACCGTGCTGGGCGAGGTGTTTACCCGCAAGCTGGCCAACCTGCTGGCCGAGCAGTGGTTCGAGTCCCGGCCCATGAAGCAGTACACCCCGGCGGAACTGGCACAGATCGCCGAGAAGCTGGCGAACTGGCAAGTGGTGCCGGCCGGCACCGAGGGCTACCGTACCGCCGAAGTGACCCTGGGCGGCGTGGACACACGCGAGGTGTCGTCCAAGACCATGGAATCGCTGAAGAGCCCCGGCTTGTACTTCATCGGTGAAGTGCTGGATGTGACCGGCCACCTGGGTGGTTTCAATTTCCAGTGGGCCTGGGCATCGGCCAACGCCGCAGCGCAGTTCGTGTAGAGTAGAATCCATTCAGCAGCACGGAACGCTTCTTGCTGGCCGTGCTGCAATGCATTCATTCGCTCACTGCCTAGCAGGCCATCATGTCATCGAGCTCGTTCCGTCAGTCACTGCGTCGCCTGTGGGGCCAAGACAAGTTCAGCTACAGCATCCGGGTGACCATCGCCCTCACCGGCAGCCTGGCCCTGTGCTGGTACCAGAACGAGATGGCCCTGCTGATTCCACTGTTCCTCGGCATCATCGCCAGCGCCCTGGCCGAAACCGATGACAGCTGGCAGGGCCGCCTCAGCGCCCTGGCCGTTACCCTGGTGTGTTTTGCCATCGCCGCGCTGGCGGTCGAGTTGCTGTTCCCCTACCCCTGGATCTTCGTCATCGCCCTGGCCTTGGCTGCCTTCGGCCTGACCATGCTCGGCGCCCTGGGCGAGCGCTATGGCGCCATCGCTTCGGCGACCTTGATCACTGCGGTGTACACCATGATCGGCGTGGACCAGCGCGGCGGCCAGGTCACCGACTTCTGGCACGAACCGCTGCTGCTGGTGGCGGGTGCGGCCTGGTACGGGCTGCTGTCGGTACTGTGGCAGGCGCTGTTTTCCAACCAGCCGGTGCAGCAGAGCCTGGCCAAGCTGTTCTTCGAGCTGGGCAGCTACCTCAAGCTCAAGGCCAGCCTGTTCGAACCCATCCGCACCCTTGACGTAGAAGCCCGGCGTCTGGAGCTGGCCCAGCAGAACGGCAAGGTGGTGGCAGCGCTGAACGCGGCCAAGGAAATCATCCTGCACCGGGTGGGCAACAGCCAGCCCAACTCCAAGGTCAGCCGCTACCTCAAGCTGTACTTCCTGGCCCAGGACATCCATGAACGGGTCAGTGCTTCGCACTATCCCTACAACGCCCTGACCGAGGCTTTTTTCCACAGCGACGTGATGTTCCGCTGCCAGCGTCTGCTGCGAAAACAAGGCTCGTCCTGCCAGGAGCTGGCCCGCTCGATCCGCCTGCGTCAGCCGTTCGTGCTGGCCAGCGGCTATCCCGAAGCCCTCGAAGACCTCAACGCCTCGCTGGAGCACCTGCGCATCCAGAGCAACCCGGCCTGGCGCGGCCTGTTGCGTTCGCTGCGAGCGCTGGCCGCCAACCTGGCGACGCTGGACCGCCTGCTCAGCGCCGCCAGCAACCCGGACAGCCTGGCCGACGCCAGCGACAGTAGCCTGCTCGACCGCTCACCACGCTCACTGAAGGACGTGTGGACCCGCCTGCGCACTCAGCTGACACCGACCTCGCTGCTGTTCCGCCATGCCCTGCGCCTGCCGCTGGCGCTGTCGATCGGCTATGGCATGGTGCACCTGATCCACCCGACCCAGGGTTACTGGATCATCCTCACCACACTGTTCGTGTGCCAGCCCAACTACGGTGCGACCCGGCGCAAGCTGGTGCAGCGGGTAGTCGGCACCGCCGTCGGCCTGACGGTGGGCTGGGCGTTGTTCGACCTGTTCCCCAGCCCGCTCATCCAGTCGTTGTTCGCCGTGGTCGCCGGGGTGGTGTTCTTCGTCAACCGCACCACCCGCTACACCTTGGCCACGGCTGCGATCACCCTGATGGTGCTGTTCTGCTTCAACCAGATCGGCGATGGCTATGGGCTGTTCCTGCCGCGCCTGTTCGATACCCTGGTCGGCAGCCTGATCGCCATCCTCGCGGTGTTCCTGTTCCTCCCCGACTGGCAGGGGCGGCGGCTGAACAAGGCGCTGGCCAATACCCTGGCCTGCGCCAGCGTATACCTGCGCCAGATCATGCAGCAGTATGCCCATGGCAAGCGCGACGACCTGGCCTACCGCCTGGCCCGGCGCAATGCCCACAACGCCGACGCGGCGCTGTCCACCACCCTGGCCAACATGCTGATGGAGCCGGGGCATTTCCGGAAGGAGGCCGACGTCGGCTTCCGCTTCCTGGTGCTGTCGCACACCTTGCTCAGCTACCTCTCGGGGTTGGGCGCACACCGCGACACGGCTTTGCCGGCGGAGGTGCAGGAGCAGTTGATCGAAGGCGCCGGGCAAAGCCTGGCCCGCAGCCTGGACGAGATTGCCAATGGCCTGGCGGCGCGGCTGCCGGTGGCGATTCACAGTGATGCCGAAGAGGCACTGGCCAATGCCCTGGAGCAGATGCCGGAGGAGCTGGACGAGCATCAGCGGTTGGTGCAGACGCAGTTGGCGTTGATCTGCCGACAGTTGGGGCCGTTGCGGACCTTGGCTGCACACCTGATCAAGGAAGGTGCGCCGGCCTGAGTTGTACTATCGCCTGTGCCGGCCTCTTCGCGGGTAAACCCGCTCCCACAGGTATCTCACAGGACTTGAGGCTTGTGGTGTTCCTGTGGGAGCGGGTTCACCCGCGAAGAGGCCGGCACAGGCTGTAGAAATCAGAAGCCATACTGGCGCAGCAACCGCGCAAAACTGCCATCCGCCTTCATTGCTGCAATCGCCTGCTCGAACCGCTCGACGATCCGCTCATGCTCCGGGTGCTTCAGGCTGACCAGGATATGCAAGGTGTTCTCTCCCAGTGGCGGCTCAACCAGCATCACCCCGTCGCGCACCTCCGGCAGCTCGCGTTGCAAGTTGTAACGGGCCACATACTCGTCCTCCACTGCCAGGTTCACCCGCCCTGCCGCCAGCATGCGTACCGCAGAGGAAAAGTTGCGCACCGGCACCTTGTGCAGGCGGGTGTCGCGGTCGAACTCGGGGGAATAGGCGTAATCCCGCACCACGGCGATGCTATAGGGATACAAGTCCGACAGGCTCTTGTAGCGGAACGCCTCGCCCTTGCGCTGCAGCAAGCGAATGCGGTTAGTCAGGTAGGCCGTGGAAAACTGCCCGATGCGGGCGCGCGAGTCGTTGTACCAGGCGTTGATCAGCACGTCATAGCGCCCTTCACTCACCCCCAGCAACGCCCGCGCCCAAGGCACTTCTTCGAACCCACTGGTGTAGCCGGCCCTGGCCAGCGCCGTGGTGACGATGCTGGTCGCCAGGCCGCCGCCCGGCATGCTGGCATCGGTAAACGGCGGCCAGCTGTCCGCCACCAAACGCAACTTGTCCTGAGCCAGAACAGGTGTTGCCAGCATCAATGCCAGAAATCCCAGAACACAAAGCAGTGGCCGCATGCTCACGTCCTTTCGCAATGGAGGGGCACACACTGCCGATGAGATTACACAAAGCCATTGCCGAGGGCAGCTGCCAATAGTGTCATTTTGCCTCTATTTTGGCCGCGATCGTAGATTGCTCACGGATACCCCAGCACTTCGCGAATCTGCCGCAGGTGCTGGATGATCCACTGCTTGTCGATCGCCCCCCAGTCATGAATGCGGTAATGCCCGGCGTGGTTACGCGCGCCTTCCTGCTGTTCGAACTCGCAGACGATATCCAGGTCGGCCAGCGCCGCAATGGTGTCCTGGGCGGTACGCCGGGGCATACCGGTGGCCTCCATCAGGGCGGGCACGCTGGTCGCGGTCTGGCTGTCGATCAGCCAGGCTACGTACAGGCGGCGGTAGAAGCTGCTCTTGGTCTTGCTCACTTCCATGCTGCGTGGTCCTTAACAGTTGCCCGGCAGCTCCCGATAGGTCAGGTAGACGCGCAGGTCGAATTCCAGTTGGTGATAGTCCGGCTCCATGTGCTGGCAGAGCTGGTAGAACGCCTTGTTGTGCTCGCGCTCGCGCAGGTGTGCCAGTTCGTGCACCACGATCATGCGCAAGAACTGCGGCGCGGCCTCCTTGAACAGCGAGGCAATGCGGATTTCCTTTTTTGCCTTGAGCTTGCCGCCCTGCACCCTTGATACCGCCGTGTTCAGGCCCAGGGCCCGATGGGTCAGGTCGAGACGATTGTCGAACAGTACCTTGTCCAGGTTTGGCGCGCTGCGCAGGTATTGCTGGCGCAAATCCTGGGCATAGCCGTACAACGCCTTGTCGCTCTGCACGTCATGGCGGTCAGGGTAGCGGCGCTGCAGGTACTCGCCCAGGCGGCCGCTGTCGATCATCTGCCGCACTTGCTGCTGAAGGTGCGGGGGGTAGGCTTGCAAGTAACGTAATACGTTCATGGCGCTGCATTCGGTGTAACGAACGCCGATTCTAGCCAATCATGGCCCTGGCCAGGAGAAAATCGCCGGGAAGGCACTGGCATCCGTAGCGGTCATCGGGTGAGCCACCAGGAAGCCCTGCACGTACTCACAGCCATTGGCCTTGAGCCAGGCCGCCTGGGCCGAGGTTTCCACGCCCTCGGCGATCACCGTGATACGGTAGTCGGCGCACAGGCTGATAACGCTGCGCACCAACGCCGCATCCACCGCCGAGTCGGGCAAGCGCGCCACCAGGTGGCGGTCGAGCTTGAGGGTATCGATCGGCAGGTCGCGCAACATGCGCAGCGAACAGTCACCGGCACCAAAATCATCCAGCGCCACCCGCACGCCCAGCTCGCGCAAACGGTGAATCTGTTTTACGGCCGCATCGATGTTGTACATCAGCGAGGTTTCCGCCACTTCCACTTCCAGCTGCGCCGGGTCCAGCTGGTAAAGCTGGATGACCCGATGCAGTTCGTCGACCAGGTTGGGCATGACGAACTGCGCGCGGCTCAGGCTGATACCCAGCACCAGTTCCGCCGGAAAACGCTGGCACCAGGCCTGGCGCTGGGCCGCGCCCTGGCGGTAGATCCAGCTGGCCAGGCGGTTGATCAGGCGCGCCTCTTCCAGCAACGGGATGAACAGCCCCGGCGGTACGTCGCCGACACTGGGATGCTGCCAGCGCAACAAAGCCTCGAAGCCACGCAGGCGGCCATCGTTGAAGCCGACCTGCGGCTGGTAAACCAACGTGAAGTCTTGCTGCTCGACAGCCGTGCGTACGCTGTCTTCAAGCATCAGCCGCGAACGTGCCCGGCCGTTGAGCTCCTGATCGTAGAAGCGATACTGTTGGCGCCCGGCCTGCTTGGCCGCGTACATCGCCGCATCGGCCGCACGCAGCAGGCCTTCGACATTGGCCCCGCAGTCCGGATAGGTGGCGATGCCGATGCTCACCCCAAGGCTCACATCCAGCCCTTCCACCTGGTGGCTGATGGAAATGCGTTCCAGCAACCGCTCGGCATAGCGCCCGGCCTGCTCCGGATAAGGCAGGCCGTCGAACAGCGCGGTGAACTCATCGCCGCCCATGCGCGCCAGCAGCGCTTCACTGCCCAGGCAATCCTTGAGCTGTTCGGCCACCCAGTGCAGCACCCGGTCACCCGCGTCGTGGCCGAGCGAGTCGTTGATGCGCTTGAAGCCATCCAGGTCCATGTACATCAGTGCCTGTGCCTTGTCCGAGCGCTCGTTGCGCAGCAACGCACCTTCGGCGGCCTGGTAGAAGCCGCGGCGGTTGAGCAGGCCGGTGAGCGGGTCGGTGACGGCCTGGTATTCCAGCTGCTGGTGCAGGCTGCGCACCGCCGACATGTCCAGTACGGTGACCACCATGGCCTGCTGGTCGGCCGGCAGCGGCGCGCAGGACAACGCCACCGGCACCAGCTCACCGCCCTGGGTGCGCAGCTGGGCATCGTGCACACGGAAGATGCGCCGCCCCAGATAGGCCTGGTAGAAGTCCGACTCATTCCACAGGCTGGCACTGGTCAGTTGCACCAGGTCAAGCAGATGGGCGCCCTGCAACTGCTGCACCGACGCTGACAACAAACGGGAAATGGCCGGGTTGGCAAAGCTGATGACGCCTTGGGCATCCACCACCAGAATGCCCTCGGCGGCGTTCTCCAGGATTGAGGCATTGAACGCCCTGGCCGCTTCCAGCTCGCGGGTCAGGCGCTGCAGCATGCGGCGGTTGCGCTGCTGGTCGAGCAGGGCCTGGACCTTGGGCTTGAGGATTTGCGGGTCGAACGGTTTGAACATGTAGTCCACCGCGCCGCTGGCGTAGCCTTTGAGCACGGCCGCTTCGGACTGTTCGTTGGCGGTGAGGAAAATGATCGGGGTCAGCCGGGTGCGCTGGCTGCCGCGCATCAGCCGGGCGACTTCGAAGCCGTCCATCTCCGGCATCTGTACATCCAGCAAAACCAGGTCGACATCGTGTTCGAGCAACGCGCTCAGGGCTTCCATTCCTGAGTTTGCCGTCAATACTTGCCAATCCTGACGGGCCAGCAATGCCCGCATGCTGATGAGGTTTTCGGGGTAATCGTCTACCACCAGAAGAACCGAGTTGCCATCCAGTGGCTGAGGGTGAGGGTGAGCGCCATCCATGCTGCTTCTCTATTTTGTGACCGACTTCAAGATACGCTTGGATCCACTTGTACTCTAGACCTGAGCGGGTAACACGCAATGCAATCAGAACGCTATCAATGCCTCAACTGTACGGTAGCCGACTAACGGTCGGTTTGCCGGGAATATGTGCCGCCCTCTTCGCGGGTAAACCCGTTCCCACAGGTTCATCACTGTTTTCCAGGCCAGTGAGTACCCTGTGGGAGCGGGTTTACCCGCGAAGAGGCCGGCACAGGCGGAAGGTTCCATCACCCGAAAATGAAAAAGCCCGCATCGCTGCGGGCTTTTTCATTAATACCGGAAGATCAGTTGACCTTGGCGGCCAGCTCACCTTTCAGGTAGCGCTGGTACATGCCTTCCAGGGAGATCGGCTTGATCTTCGAGGCATTGCCAGCAGTGCCGAAGGCTTCGTAACGGGCGATGCACACGTCACGCATGGCCTTGACGGTTTCACCGAAGAACTTGCGCGGGTCGAACTCGCTCGGGTTCTGCGCCATCAGGCGGCGCATGGCACCGGTGGAAGCCAGGCGCAGGTCGGTGTCGATGTTGACCTTGCGCACGCCGTACTTGATACCTTCGACGATTTCCTCGACCGGTACACCATAGGTTTCCTTGATGTCGCCGCCGTACTGGTTGATGATCGCCAGCCACTCTTGCGGTACCGAGGACGAACCGTGCATCACCAGGTGGGTGTTGGGGATGCGCTTGTGGATTTCCTTGATGCGGTCGATGGCCAGCACGTCACCGGTTGGTGGCTTGGTGAACTTGTAGGCACCGTGGCTGGTACCGATGGCGATCGCCAAGGCATCGACCTGGGTCTTCTTGACGAAGTCGGCGGCTTCTTCCGGGTCGGTCAGCATCTGGCTGTGGTCCAGCACGCCTTCGGCGCCGATACCGTCTTCTTCACCGGCCATGCCGGTTTCCAGCGAACCCAGGCAACCCAGTTCGCCTTCTACCGAAACGCCACAGGCATGTGCCATGGCAACGGTCTGCTGGGTAACGCGGACGTTGTACTCGTAGTCGGTCGGGGTCTTGCCGTCTTCACCCAGCGAGCCGTCCATCATGACCGAGCTGAAGCCCAGCTGAATCGAGCGCTGGCAAACGTCAGGGCTGGTGCCGTGGTCCTGGTGCATGCACACCGGGATATGCGGGAACTCTTCGATGGCAGCCAGGATCAGGTGGCGCAGGAACGGAGCACCGGCGTATTTGCGGGCACCGGCCGAAGCCTGGACGATCACCGGGGAGTCGGTCTTGTCGGCCGCTTCCATGATGGCGCGCATCTGCTCGAGGTTGTTGACGTTGAAAGCTGGTACGCCGTAACCGAACTCGGCGGCGTGGTCCAGCATCTGGCGCATGCTAATGAGTGCCATTGTGTATCTCTCTCCCGACAAGCGTCGTTTGTTTCGTGCAAGCCTGCCGCAGGGGCGGTTGCTGTTCAAGTAGTGTGGGCCACACTCGCGGCCCGGCCAGTCACGGTGCCTTGCAGCCCCGCCCAATCAGATCGTTGGTTGCCACCCAGTACACCAGGCCTTCTTCGCCTTTGGTGTGAAAGGCCAGCATGCCATCGCTGTACAGCGCACCCGATGCCCCCGGCTCGGCCTTGAGCCGGTAGACCTGGTCGCCGCCACCAAGGCGCACATCGACCTGGTCGCGCTGCGCATCGGCGAAACGCCATAGCACTTCAGCCTGGGTGTCGCAGACCCAACGGGTCCAGTCGTCTGCCGGGGCGGGTTGCGCCGGCTGCAGCAGTGAGCATCCTGCCAGTGTCGCCAGGGCCGTCACGGCCAAAAGCGCTTTCATTACATATCCTCTAGATGACCACGCAGCGTCCGCTTGGTTGCCTGGCCCGACGAAATGTCGGGATCAAGGGCAACCCGGCGCCTTGCGCTGGTGGTCTTCGTCGTACTTTTCCAGGCCCTCCGGGCCCACGCGCTTGCTGATGACCGGCACGGTCTCGGCCTGCCACTCGGACTGGTAGCAACCGCCCTTGGGCGGCTGCGCCGGATCGGCATCCGAAGCCGGGCTGCCGGCGCAGGCGCTCAGCAGACCAGCCAGCATCATCACAGGCAATTGCTTGACCATCAGGCCACTCCCTTTGCCAAGCGCCGACGTCATCAGGCCTTGGCCCGCTCTTCCAGGATTGCCACGGCTGGCAGGACCTTGCCCTCGACAAACTCGAGGAAAGCGCCACCACCGGTAGAAATGTAGGAGATATCGGCGCCAACGCCATATTTGTCGATGGCTGCCAGGGTGTCACCGCCGCCGGCGATGGAGAACGCAGCACTGTCGGCGATGGCCTTGGCCAGCACCTTGGTGCCGTTGCCGAACTGGTCGAACTCGAACACGCCAACCGGGCCGTTCCACAGGATGGTCTTCGACGACTTCAGCAGCTCGGCGAAGTTGGCTGCGGTTTGCGGGCCGATGTCCAGGATCATGTCGTCAGCGGCAACGTCGGCAATGGCCTTGACGGTAGCTTCGGCGCTCTCGGCGAACTCCTTGGCAACCACCACGTCGACCGGCAGAGGTACGCTGACCTTGGCGGCGATGGCCTTGGCGGTGTCGACCAGGTCAGGCTCATACAGCGACTTGCCCACCGGGTGGCCGGCTGCAGCCAGGAAGGTGTTGGCGATGCCGCCACCGACGATCAGCTGGTCGCAGACCGAGCTCAGGCTGTTCAGCACGTCCAGCTTGGTGGAGACCTTGGAGCCGGCAACGATGGCCGCCATCGGCTTGGCCGGGGCCTTCAGGGCCTTGCCCAGGGCATCCAGCTCGGCTGCCAGCAGCGGGCCGGCAGCGGCGACCTTGGCAAACTTGGCAACGCCATGGGTCGAACCTTCGGCACGGTGTGCAGTACCGAAAGCGTCCATGACGAACACGTCGCACAGGGCGGCGTATTTCTGCGCCAGTTCGTCGGCGTTCTTCTTCTCGCCCTTGTTGAAGCGCACGTTCTCGAACAGCACCAGGTCACCAGCCTTGACCTCGACACCGTCGAGGTAGTCGGCCACCAGCGGCACGTCGCGGCCCAGGGCCTTGCTCAGGTAGTCAGCGACCGGCTTGAGGCTGTTCTCGGCAGAGAACTCACCCTCGGTCGGGCGACCCAGGTGCGAGCAGACCATTACCGCCGCGCCCTTCTCCAGGGCCAGCTTGATGGTCGGCAGCGCTGCCAGGATACGCGCGTCGCTGGCTACCACACCGTCCTTCACAGGCACGTTGAGGTCTTCGCGGATCAGTACGCGCTTACCTTGCAGGTCGAGGTCGGTCATCTTCAACACGGTCATGAATGCAGTCCTTCAGGGCTGTTTGTTGCGGGTTGGGTGAACGACGTGCAGATAGTGTTCGGCAACGTCGAGCATACGGTTGGCAAACCCCCATTCGTTGTCGAACCAGGCCAGCAGGTTCACCAGGCGGGGGCCGGAAACACGGGTCTGGCTGGCATCGACGATCGCCGAATGCGGGTCATGGTTGAAATCACAGCTGGCATGCGGCAACTCGGTGTAGGCCAGCAAGCCTTTCAGCGGGCCTTCCAGCGCCGCCTCGCGCAGCACCCGGTTGACTTCGGCCGCGCTGGTATCGCGGGCGGTCTGCAGGGTGATGTCCAGGCACGAGACGTTGACGGTCGGTACGCGTACCGCTTTGGCCTGGATTCGCCCGGCAAGTTCCGGAAGCAGGCGCTCGATGCCACGCGCCAGCCCCGTGGACACCGGGATCACCGACTGGAAGGCCGAACGCGTGCGGCGCAGGTCTTCGTGGTGGTAGGCGTCGATCACCGGCTGGTCGTTCATCGCCGAGTGGATGGTGGTGATCTGCACGTATTCGATGCCGAACGCCTGGTCCAGCACACGCAGCAGCGGCACGCCGCAGTTGGTGGTGCACGAGGCATTGGACACCAGGCGCTCGCTGCCCGTCAGGCAGGCCTGGTTGACACCGTAGACCACCGTGGCATCGACGTCGGCCTCGCTGGCCATCGGCTGCGAGAACAGCACCCGCGGCGCGCCGGCATCGAGGAAGCGCTGGCCATCGGCGCGGGTGTGGTAGGCGCCGGAGCACTCCAGCACCAGGTCGATGTCCAGGGCGGCCCAGTCGATGCCTTCGGGGGTGGCACTGCGCATCACCTTCACGCAGTCGCCATTGATATGCAGACAGTCGCCGTCGACCTTCACCTCACCGGGGAAGCGCCCGTGGGTGGAGTCGAAGCGTGTCAGGTATTCCAGGCTGGCCTGGTCGGCCAGGTCGTTCAGCGCAACGATCTCGAAACCGGCCTTTGCCCCCCGCTCGAACAGCGCGCGCAGGACACAGCGGCCGATACGGCCATAACCGTTGAGTGCAACTTTGTAGGGACGCAGGTGGGACATTCGTTGGCTCGCTAACGCATGATGGCTGTTGGGGCCGCGTTGCGGCCCATCGCGGCACAAGGCCGCTCCTACAACGGGCTGCATGCGCAATACCCTGTAGGAGCGGCCTTGTGTCGCGATGGAGGGCGAAGCCCTCCCCCTTGCACGACCTGGAGGGCGTCACTGCCCTCCATATTTACATCAGTCTTCCAGCAGCTCTTCGGCAGTACCGAGGATGTTCTCCACGGTGAAGCCGAACTCTTCGAACAGGGCCGAAGCCGGCGCCGACTCACCATAGGTGGTCATGCCGATGACGCGGCCTTCCAGACCAACGTACTTGTACCAGAAGTCGGCGTGGGCGGCTTCGATGGCGATGCGCGCCCCCACTTCCAGCGGCAGAACCGACTGCTTGTAGGCCGCGTCCTGGGCATCGAACACGCTGGTGCATGGCATGGAAACCACGCGCACCTTGCGGCCTTGCTCGGTCAGCTTGGCGTGCGCCTGCACAGCCAGGCCCACTTCGGAACCGGTAGCGATCAGGATCAGCTCAGGCTCGCCGGCGCAGTCCTTGAGCACGTAGCCGCCGCGGCTGATATCAGCGATCTGCTGGGCGTCGCGGTCCTGGTGCTGCAGGTTCTGGCGCGAGAAGATCAGCGCCGAAGGGCCGTCCTTGCGCTCCAGGGCGTTTTTCCAGGACACGGCGGATTCCACCGCGTCGGCCGGGCGCCAGGTGTCCAGGTTCGGCGTGCTGCGCAGGCTGGTCAGCTGCTCGATCGGCTGGTGAGTCGGGCCGTCTTCGCCCAGGCCGATGGAGTCGTGGGTGTAGACGTGGATCACGCGCTGCTTCATCAGCGCCGACATGCGCACGGCGTTGCGGGCGTATTCCATGAACATCAGGAAGGTTGCGCCGTAAGGTACCAGGCCACCGTGCAGGGCAACGCCGTTCATGATGGCGGTCATGCCGAACTCGCGCACGCCGTAGAACACGTAGTTGCCGCTGGCGTCGTTGGCTTCGACCCCCTTGCAGCCCTTCCACAGGGTCAGGTTGGAACCGGCCAGGTCAGCCGAACCGCCGAGAAACTCCGGCAGCAGCGGGCCGAAGGCGTTCAGGGCGTTCTGGCTGGCCTTGCGGCTGGCAATGGTTTCGCCCTTGGCGGCCACTTCGTTGATGTAGGCCTGGGCCTTGGCGCTGAAGTCGGCCGGCAGCTCGCCGCTGGCACGGCGCTTGAACTCGGCAGCCAGCTCCGGGTAGGCCTTGGCGTAGGCGTCGAAACGCTGGTTCCACTCGGCTTCGGCCTTGGCGCCGGCAGCCTTGGCGTCCCACTCGGCGTAGATCTCGGCCGGGATCTCGAACGGGCCGTGGTTCCAGTTCAGTTCCTTGCGGGCCAGGGCGATTTCGTCGTTGCCCAGCGGTGCGCCGTGGCAGTCTTCCTTGCCCTGCTTGTTCGGCGAGCCGAAACCGATGATGGTCTTGCAGCAGATCAGGGTCGGACGATCGCTCTTGCGGGCGGTCTCGATGGCGGTCTTGATCTCGTCGGCGTCATGGCCGTCGACGTTGCGGATCACCTGCCAGTTGTACGCCTCGAAGCGCGCCGGGGTGTTGTCGGTGAACCAGCCGTGCACTTCGCCGTCGATGGAAATGCCGTTGTCGTCGTAGAAGGCGATCAGCTTGTTCAGGCCCAGGGTGCCAGCCAGCGAGGCAACTTCGTGGGAGATACCTTCCATCATGCAGCCATCGCCGAGGAACACGTAGGTGTTGTGGTCGACGATGGTGTGGCCGTCACGGTTGAACTGGGCCGCCAGCACTTTTTCGGCCAGGGCGAAGCCCACGGCGTTGGCGATACCCTGGCCGAGCGGGCCGGTAGTGGTCTCGACGCCTGGGGTGTAGCCGTATTCCGGGTGGCCCGGGGTGCGGCTGTGCAGCTGGCGGAAGCCTTTGAGGTCATCGATGGTAACGTCGTAGCCGGTCAGGTGCAGCAGCGAGTAGATCAGCATCGAACCGTGGCCGTTGGACAGCACGAAGCGGTCACGGTCGGCGAAATCCGGGTTGCTCGGGTTGTGCTTCAGATAGTCGCGCCAAAGCACTTCGGCGATATCCGCCATGCCCATGGGGGCACCTGGGTGGCCGCTGTTGGCCTTTTGCACGGCATCCATGCTGAGGGCACGAATGGCGTTGGCACGTTCACGACGGCTGGGCATCGCTGATCTCCTGGGGGGCTTGAATAGGTGGTGTCACGAAAAAAGGCGGCCATTTTCGCCCACTGGGGGGGCTTGGGGCAATGACGTATGGTCGCAGTCGGGGGATTTTCCTCTGATTGGCACTCATTTCGGGGCAAAATCTGGAAATCGGTGCCGGCTTCTTCGCGGGTGAACCCGCTCCCACAGGGTCGCACCAAGCCTGAGGGCAGTGCTGAACCTGTGGGAGCGGGTTCACCCGCGAAGAGGCCAGAAAGGGCAACCCCGCACTCCGCCCATCAGTCAATATCAAAACTTTTTGATATTGACCTTGCTAGGGCAATGATACCTGCCTAGACTGCCGCACCATGAACCTCCGTGCGCAATCGATCCCCGAGCAACGCGAAGCATTGGCTGCCCTGTGCAAAGCCAGTGGCGACGAGTTGCGCCTGAACGTGTTGCGCGCCCTGGCCAACGACTCGTTCGGCGTGCTGGAGCTGGCGCAGATCTTCGACGTGGGCCAGTCGGGCATGAGCCACCACTTGAAGGTGCTGGCCCAGGCCGAGCTGGTGGCGACCCGCCGCGAGGGCAATGCCATCTTCTACCGCCGCGCCCTGCCCGACAGCCTGCGCCTGGGCGGCCGGCTGCATGCGGCGCTGCTCGAAGAGGTGGATGACCTGACCCTGCCGCCTGACGTGCAGGCGCGCATCGCCCAGGTGCAGCAACGCCGCGCGGCCACCAGCCAGGACTTCTTCCTGCGCGTGGAAGAGAAGTTCCGTGCCCAGCAAGACCTGATCGCCGGCCTGCCGCAGTACCGCGAAAGCCTGCTGGCGTTGCTCGACAAACTGAATTTCGACCCGGCCGCCAGCGCCCTGGAGGTCGGCCCCGGCGACGGCGGTTTCCTCCCCGACCTGGCCCGGCGCTTCGCCCAGGTCACCGCCCTGGACAACAGCCCGACCATGCTCGAACTGGCGCGTCAGGTGTGCCAGCGCGAGGGGCTCGACAACGTGAACCTGCAGTTGGCCGATGCACTGGGTGCAACGGATGTGGCCGCCGACTGCGTTGTGCTGAACATGGTGCTGCACCATTTCAGCGACCCGGCCCTGGCCTTGCGCCAGCTGGCCAAACGGGTGAAGGCAGGCGGCAGCCTGCTGGTCACCGAACTGTGCAGCCATGACCAGGGGTGGGCGCGGGAAGCCTGCGGCGACCTCTGGCTGGGCTTTGAACAGGACGACCTGGCCCGTTGGGCCAACGCTGCCGGGCTGGTCCCCGGGGACAGCCTGTACGTGGGCTTGCGTAACGGTTTCCAGATCCAGGTCCGCCATTTCCAGCGGACGGCTGGCGACATACACCATCGGTAAATTTCAGGAACCTTCGAGATGAGCGAATACTCCCTTTTCACCTCCGAGTCCGTGTCCGAAGGGCATCCGGACAAGATCGCCGACCAGATTTCGGACGCTGTCCTTGATGCCATCATCGCCCAGGACAAATACGCCCGCGTAGCCTGCGAAACCCTGGTCAAGACCGGTGTCGCCATCATCGCCGGCGAAGTCACCACCTCCGCCTGGGTCGACCTGGAAGAGTTGGTGCGCAAGGTCATCATCGACATCGGCTACAACAGCTCCGACGTCGGCTTCGACGGCGCCACCTGCGCCGTGATGAACATCATCGGCAAGCAGTCGGTGGACATCGCCCAGGGCGTCGACCGCTCCCGCCCGGAAGACCAGGGTGCCGGTGACCAGGGCCTGATGTTCGGCTACGCCAGCAACGAAACCGACGTGTTGATGCCGGCACCGATCTGCTTCTCGCACCGCCTGGTCGAGCGCCAGGCCGAAGCGCGCAAATCGAAACTGCTGCCATGGCTGCGCCCGGACGCCAAGTCGCAGGTCACCTGCCGTTACGAAAATGGCAAGGTGGTCGGCATCGACGCCGTGGTGCTGTCGACCCAGCACAACCCAGAGGTTTCGCAGAAAGACCTGCAGGAAGCCGTGATGGAGTTGATCGTCAAGCACACCCTGCCTGCCGAACTGCTGCACAAGGGCACCCAGTACCACATCAACCCGACCGGCAACTTCATCATCGGTGGCCCGGTGGGTGACTGCGGCCTGACCGGGCGCAAGATCATCGTCGACTCCTACGGTGGCATGGCCCGCCATGGTGGTGGCGCGTTCTCCGGCAAGGACCCGTCCAAGGTCGACCGCTCCGCCGCCTACGCCGGCCGCTACGTGGCCAAGAACATCGTCGCCGCCGGCCTGGCCGAGCGTTGCGAGATCCAGGTGTCGTACGCCATCGGCGTGGCCCAGCCGACCTCCATCTCGATCAACACCTTCGGTACCGGCAAGGTCTCCGACGACAAGATCGTCCAGTTGGTGCGCGAGTGCTTCGACCTGCGCCCGTACGCCATCACCACCATGCTCGACCTGCTGCACCCGATGTACCAGGAAACCGCTGCCTACGGCCACTTCGGCCGTACCCCGCAGCAGAAGACGGTCGGCGACGACACCTTCACCACCTTCACCTGGGAGCGCACCGACCGCGCCCAGTCGCTGCGTGACGCTGCCGGTCTGTAAGTTTCCTGCAGCGCCGGACGAAAGCCCCTGCCGAGCAATCGGCAGGGGCTTTTTTGTGTTTGCCGGCTCAGCGGCAAGGCCGGGCTCGACGGATTCAGGATCGACAGGCACAGCATCGAGCAATGAATTTTTACCAATTTGCCTGCAGGAAAAACCCGAGATTCAGCCGGAAAGCCCCAACAAGGGTTTCTAAATGGGCAAAACCAAGGCAGGATTTCCCCCAACTTTTGCTGCCCCGCCCCGTCAAGGAGGCTTTTCATGAAACGTATTTCGACCCTTTTCCTGCTCGCGACACTAGGCCTGGCCGCTGGCGCTGTACAAGCTGCCCAGCCGGATGCCGGCCTGACCGGTTGCGCCGCCAAGCGCAGCGCCATCGAGAACCAGTTGAAGATTGCCCGTGACCACGGCAACAACGACCAGGTCGCAGGGCTGGAGGAGGCGCTGCGTGGGGTCGATAACTGCACCGATGCCAGCCTGCGCAAGGAACGTGAGCAAAAGGTGCTCGAAGCCCGTCACGAAGTGGCGCAGCGGGAAAAGGACTTGAAGAAAGCCGAGAAGAAAGGCGATTCGGAGAAGATCAACAAGCGCAAGGACAAGCTGGCCGAGTCGCGCAAGGAACTGCAGGAAGCGGTGGAGGATCTGGATCGCTGACTTTCCCTGGTATGCGCCATTCCTGTGGGAGCGGGCGTGTCGAGGCGTCGAACCGCCGCGAAGCAAGCGCCGCGGTGGATGGCACGGGCTTCGCCCGTGTTCGCGGGCGCGCCCGCTCCCACAGGAATTTCGCCAGTTTGCAGAAATCGAGCAAGACAGCTGCTCCCCGCACGGGCAGTCAAGTCAGTGATTGCGGAATTCGGTATGACAAGCCTTGCAAGCCGCTTCGACCTTGTCCATCGGCGCCTTCAACTGCGCAGCGTCCAGCGGCTGGCCGCGGGTGACATCGACCAGTTCGCCAGTGACGCCTTCCAGCTGCCGGGCCAGGTCATGAAAGCGCGCCTGGCGCTCCCATACCTCGGCACGCGCGCTGCTGTCGCCACCATCGCGGGCCTGTGGAAAGTGCTGCCAGGGTTGGTGCGAAAGGTTGTCCAGTTTCAGTGCACCGTCGGCGAACTTCACCCCGTCGAACGGCAACCGGCCACGCAGCATGCCACCCAGGTCTTCGCTGGTCTTGAGCATGTCCTTGAAGATCACCTTGCGCTTGCCCAGCGGGGAGTTCGGGTCAACCCGATCGCAACCCCCCAGGGCCAGTGCTGCCAGCAGAACAACGGTCAATCGCTTCAACATCACGGTCACTTCGGCCTACGCAAATGGGCGGCCAGTATCGCTGCCCAAGGGCCAAAGACCAATAGCCACATAAAAAACAGGGGCGAATATTCATGTTCACCCATGACAGGAACGTACTCATGAAATCTGCCCTGCGCCATCTGGCCTGGACACTGCCGGCGCTGGCCCTGCTGGCCGGCTGCAACGGTGGCGAAAGTGCCAAACCCGAGCCGCACGCCATCGCCACCTACGCCAATGCCACCTGGCAGGACCTGCCCACCGTCAGCGACAGCGATCTGATAGCCGGCTTCCAGGCCTGGCGCAACGGCTGTGAAAAGCTTAAGCGCGACACCGTCTGGGCCAGCACCTGCGAAACAGCCGCCAGCGTACCCGACAATGCCCTGCAGGTACGCGCCTTCCTGCAACAGAACCTGCAGGTATACGGCCTGCGTTCGGCCGAAAACAATGCCAACGGCCTGATCACCGGTTACTACGAACCGGTCTACCCTGGCAGCCTGAGCCAGTCGGCGACCAACCATGTGGCAGTTTACGGCATCCCCGAAGACATGATCGTGGTCGACCTGGCCAGCGTGTACCCCGAACTCAAAGGCAAGCGCCTGCGCGGTCGCCTTGATGGCCGGGTGCTCAAGCCTTACGACACCGCCGAGGTGATCAACCGTGACGGCGTCAAGGCACCGGTGCTGGCCTGGCTGACCGACCCGATGGACCTGCAGTTCCTGCAGATCCAGGGCTCCGGCCGGGTACAACTGGAAGACGGCCGCCAGCTGCGCCTGGGTTACGCCGACCAGAACGGCCACCCCTACCGCCCAATCGGGCGCTGGCTGGTGGAACAGGGCCAGTTGAAGAAGGAAGAAGTGAGCATGGGCGCCATTCACGCCTGGGCCCAGGCCAACCCGCAGCGGGTGCCGGAACTGCTCGCCAGCAACCCCAGCTACGTATTCTTCAGCACCCGCCCGGACAGCAACGAAGGGCCTCGTGGTTCGCTGAACGTGCCGCTGACCGCTGGCTACAGCGTGGCCATCGACCGCAAGGTGATTCCGCTGGGCAGCCTGCTGTGGCTTTCCACCACTCGCCCGGACGGAACCCCGGTGGTACGCCCGGTGGGGGCTCAGGATACCGGTGGGGCAATTACGGGCGAGGTGCGCGCGGACCTGTTCTGGGGCACCGGGCCGGAAGCCGGAGAGCTGGCCGGGAACATGAAGCAGCAAGGGCAGATCTGGATGCTGTGGCCCAAGGGCAAGCCACTGCCTGAAGTACCTAAAGTGCCTTGATCGGTGCTGGATTCTTCGCGGGTAAACCCGCGAAGAAGGCGACGCGGTCTCAGATCGAAACCACGAAGAACGCCACGATCATCGCCATCCCGGCAAACCACACCAGCGATCGCAAGGCAGCCCAGTCGGCCAGGTAACAGATGATGTAAAGCAGCCGACTGGTGATGTACATCACCCCCAGCACATCCTGGGTCACCTGCTCGGCATTGCCGACGATATCCGCCACCAGCACCGCCGCGGCAAATGCCGGAAAGGCCTCGAAACCGTTCTGCTGGGCAGCATGCGCGCGCCGCGGTAGCCCGGACAGGGTATCCAGGAACGCACGCGGGTCGTGGTTGTCGCGCAGGCGGAAGCGGCCACTGCTGACTTTGGCGATCAAACCACACAGTGGCGGCAAGACCAGCGCAATCAGGATGCACCACAGGGCAACGGTCATGGACAGGACTCCTTGTTCAGTCTTTTCGGGTCAAAGCTTCATTACCAGCATGCCGGCCAACACCAGCCCGCAAGCTAGGAGTCTCGGCCCGCCAAAAGGTTCTTTCAGGTAGCGCATGCCCAACAGCACCACCAGGATCACGCTCAACTCGCGCAGTGCCGCCGCCTCGGCCACCGACCCCAGGTGCATGGCCCACAGCACCAGCGCGTAGCTGAGCAATACGCACAACCCCACCGCCAGCCCCAGACGCCACTGCAGGCGCCAGAACAGCACGAACGGCGCACGTCGTGCCACGCTGGCCAGCAGCGGGAAGGGCCAGGCACTGAGCAAGGTCAGCCACACCAGGTAATCCCAGGGCTTGCCCCACAAGCGCACGGCCTGGCCGTCGAACCAGGTGTAGCAACCAATGCACAGGCCTATCAGGGCCACCACCGGCAGCATCGACCAAGGCAGCCGGTCACCGCCACCGCCCTGCCACAACAGGCAAGCCATGCCACAAGGGATCAGCAGGATGCCGATGATCTGCTGCTGGCTCAGCGACTCGCCGGCAAAGGCCAGGGTCAGTCCCAGCACCACCAGCGGCGACAGCCCGCGCATCAGAGGATAGACCAGCCCCAGGTCGCCCACGCGGTAGGCCTGGATAAGCAGGAAGCGGTACAGCTGCTCGGCCAGCGCCGAAGCCAGCAGCCAGGGCCAGATGTTGGCCGGCGGCACCTCGACGAAGGGCACCGCCAGCACCGCGAAGGCCAACGCCACCGTATCCATGCTGGCGATCACCAGCAGGCGCTCGCCGCTGAATTTGATCAGGGTATTCCAGGTCGCGTGCAGCAGGGCGGCGATCAGTACCAGGGAAGTTGCCAGCACGCCTTCTTATCCTTGTGGCTTTTCATGGCTGTGAATATATAGCGTTCGGGGGCCGCTGTGCGGCCCCTTGTACGGGAACGATTGGAACGAATCTGGTCAAACCTTGTGTCCCGAACCCCGCGCCAGGTCATCAAAGAACTGCCCGAGCCGTTCGGGTTACGACTTGGAAGCCACTGTTACAGGATTCGGGATGCTTGAACTCGTTGCTGCGTTTATCTGCCTCACTACCCTCCTCACCTATGTAAATTACCGTTTCATCGGCCTGCCCCCCGCCATCGGCGTAATGGTCACGGCCCTGCTGTTCTCCCTGATGCTGCAAGGCCTGAGCCTGATCGGCTTCCCTGGCCTGGAAGCACGCGTCGAAGGGCTGATGAACCAGATCGACTTCAACGACCTGCTGATGCACTGGATGCTGGCGTTCCTGCTGTTCGCCGGGGCCTTGCACGTCAACCTCTCCGACCTGCGCAGCTACCGCTGGCCCATCGGCCTGCTGGCCACCGTCGGCGTATTGATTGCCACCGTGGTCATCGGCTACCTGTCGCATTGGGTGTTCGCCCTGTTCGGCTGGCAGGTGCCGCTGATCTACTGCCTGTTGTTCGGTGCGCTGATCTCGCCCACCGACCCGATTGCCGTGCTTGGTGCACTACGTACCGCCAATGCCTCGAAACCGCTTAAAACAACCATCGTCGGCGAGTCGCTGTTCAACGATGGCACTGCGGTAGTGGTGTTCACCGTGCTGCTGGGCATCATCCAGCTGGGCGAGACGCCGAGCATGACCGACACCGCGATCCTGTTCGCCCGCGAGGCCATCGGCGGCGTGGTGTTCGGCGGCCTGATCGGCTACGCCACCTACCGCATGATCAAGAGCGTCGAGCAATATCAGGTGGAAGTGATGCTGACCCTGGCGCTGGTCATCGGCGGCTCGGCGATGTGCTACGAGCTGCACGTTTCGGCGCCGATCGCCATGGTGGTGGCCGGGCTGATCATCGGCAACCTGGGGCGCAACCTGGCGATGAACGACATGACCCGTCGCTACATGGACGGTTTCTGGGAGCTGATCGACGACATGCTCAACGCCCTGCTGTTCGCGTTGATCGGCCTGGAACTGTTGCTGCTGCCATTCAACTGGATGCACCTGGCAGCCGGTGGCGTGCTGGCGCTGGCGGTGCTGCTGTCGCGGCTGCTGACCGTGGCCCCGGCGATCGTGCTGCTGCGGCGCTGGCGCCCGGTGCCCAAGGGCACGGTGCGGGTGCTGACCTGGGGTGGCCTGCGCGGTGGGGTGTCGGTAGCCCTGGCACTGTCACTGCCACAGGGCGAGGAACGTGACCTGCTGCTGTCGATCACCTACATCGTGGTGCTGTCGTCGATCCTGGTGCAGGGGTTGAGTATCGGCCGGGTGGTGCGCAAGGTCAGCGCTCAGCCTTGAGATAGTTTCCGGCCTCTTCGCGGGCTTGCCCGCGAAGCGCCAAATGCTGAACTTATTCCACCGCGGAATCCGGGAACTGGTCCTGGATGTACTTGATCTCGGTCCGCCCATGCGCCGCCGGCAGCCCGTCCTCGCCAAGGTTGACGAAGACCATCTTGTCGACCGTGAGGATGGCCTTGCGGGTGATCTTGTTGCGCACTTCGCACTTGAGGGTGATCGAGGTGCGGCCGAACTCGGTGGCGGTGATGCCCAGCTCGATGATGTCGCCCTGGCGCGAGGCACTGACGAAGTTGATTTCCGATATGTACTTGGTCACCACACGCTGGTTGCCCAGCTGGACGATGGCGTAGATCGCCGCCTCTTCGTCGATCCAGCGCAACAGGCTGCCACCGAACAGGGTGCCATTGGGGTTGAGGTCTTCGGGTTTAACCCACTTGCGGGTATGAAAGTTCATCTGTACTCCTGACCTGCCTGACTAACGTGTAGCAATGATGGCAGAGCGGCCGCTGTCGCTCCATTGAACATCGACTATCGTCGCGATTAATCGACAGAAAACCT
Organism: Pseudomonas sp. NPDC096925; assembly: GCF_044762545.1. Lineage (NCBI taxonomy): Bacteria > Pseudomonadati > Pseudomonadota > Gammaproteobacteria > Pseudomonadales > Pseudomonadaceae > Pseudomonas > Pseudomonas sp. NPDC096925. The sequence goes on from NZ_JBIWEM010000005.1 coordinate 107,771, forward strand.
TGGGCAAGCCGACGGGCGCGGCTATAATCTCTGCCGCTTTACATGGCCGCCCACAGCGGCGCCATGCCCGCCACCCGTCCGAGGGGCGCTGCAGCAGGCTAGGCCTGTCAGGCTCGGATGGGGCGTTGCTCGCTCTCGCGGGCGCTTAACGCACAACGGCGCCCATTCGCACACTACGAATGGAGGCTCTCATGAGCGCTGCAAACATGCCTGCTGGTTTTACCGATTACAAAGTCGCCGACATCTCCCTGGCCGCCTGGGGCCGTCGCGAAACCATCATCGCCGAATCGGAAATGCCTGCACTGATGGGCCTGCGTCGCAAGTACCTGGCCGAGCAACCGCTCAAGGGTGCGAAGATCCTGGGCTGCATCCATATGACCATCCAGACCGCCGTGCTGATCGAAACCCTGGTTGCCCTGGGTGCCGAAGTGCGCTGGTCGTCCTGCAACATCTTCTCCACCCAGGACCAGGCCGCCGCCTCCATCGCCGCCGCCGGTATCCCGGTGTTCGCCTGGAAAGGTGAAACCGAGCAAGAGTACGAGTGGTGCCTGGAACAGACCATCCTCAAGGATGGCCAGCCATGGGACGCCAACATGGTCCTCGACGACGGTGGCGACCTGACCGAACTGCTGCACAAGAAGTACCCGCAAGTACTGGAGCGCGTGCACGGCATCACCGAAGAGACCACTACCGGCGTGCACCGCCTGCTGGACATGCTGGCCAAGGGCGAGCTGAAAGTCCCGGCGATCAACGTCAACGACTCGGTCACCAAGAGCAAGAACGACAACAAGTACGGCTGCCGTCACAGCCTGAACGACGCCATCAAACGTGGTACCGACCACCTGCTGTCGGGCAAGCAGGCCCTGGTGATCGGCTACGGTGACGTGGGCAAGGGCTCGGCCCAGTCCCTGCGCCAGGAAGGCATGATCGTCAAGGTCACCGAAGTCGACCCGATCTGCGCCATGCAGGCTTGCATGGACGGTTTCGAAGTGGTTTCGCCGTTCATCGACGGTATCAACAACGGCACCGAAGCCAGCATCGACAAGGCCCTGCTGGGCAAGATCGACCTGATCGTGACCACCACCGGCAACGTCAACGTGTGCGACGCCAACATGCTCAAGGCGCTGAAGAAGCGTGCCGTAGTGTGCAACATCGGCCACTTCGACAACGAGATCGACACCGCCTTCATGCGCAAGAACTGGGCCTGGGAAGAGGTCAAACCGCAGGTGCACAAGATCCACCGCACCGGCGCTGGCAGCTTCGACCCGCAGAACGACGACTACCTGATCCTGCTGGCCGAAGGCCGCCTGGTCAACCTGGGTAACGCCACTGGCCACCCAAGCCGCATCATGGACGGTTCGTTCGCCAACCAGGTACTGGCGCAGATCTTCCTGTTCGAGCAGAAGTTCGCCGACCTGTCGGCCGAGAAGAAAGCCGAACGCCTGACCGTTGAAGTACTGCCGAAGAAGCTCGACGAAGAAGTGGCCCTGGAAATGGTCCGCGGCTTCGGCGGCGTGGTCACCCAGCTGACCAAGCAGCAGGCCGAGTACATCGGCGTCACCGTCGAAGGCCCGTTCAAACCGCACGCCTACCGCTACTAAGCGGCAAACTTGACGCTTCAAGCGGCAAGTTTGCCGCTTGAAGCTCAAGCATAAAGGATCTTGAACGATGCCCAAGCCAGGCCGGCCATAACCGATCTGGCTTTTACTTGCAGCCTGCCGCTTGCAGCTGGCTGCCAGAGGAACGCCTGATGTCCCAGGAACGCCGTTACAGTTTCGAGTTCTTCCCGACCAAGACCGATGCCGGTCACGAAAAGCTGATGGGCGTCGCCCGCCAGCTGGCCGCCTACAACCCGGACTTCTTCTCCTGCACCTACGGTGCCGGTGGCTCGACCCGCGACCGCACGCTGAATACCGTGCTGCAGCTGGAAAGCGAAGTGAAGGTACCTGCCGCACCGCACCTGTCGTGCGTCGGCGACACCAAGGCCGAACTGCGCACCCTGCTGGCCGAATACAAGGCTGCCGGCATCAAGCGCATCGTTGCCCTGCGTGGCGACCTGCCATCGGGCATGGGCATGGCCAGTGGCGAACTGCGCTACGCCAGCGACCTGGTCGAATTCATCCGCCAGGAAACCGCTGATCACTTCCACCTGGAAGTTGCCGCCTACCCGGAGATGCATCCACAGGCCCGCAACTTCGAGGCTGACCTGGCCAACTTCGTGCACAAGGTCAAGGCCGGTGCCGACAGCGCCATCACCCAGTACTTCTTCAACGCCGACAGCTACTTCTACTTTGTCGAGCGCGCGCAGAAGCTGGGCGTGGACATCCCGGTGGTGCCTGGCATCATGCCGATCACCAACTACAGCAAGCTGGCGCGCTTCTCCGATGCCTGTGGCGCCGAGATCCCGCGCTGGATCCGCAAGCAGCTGGAAGCCTATGCCGACGACACCGCCAGCATCCAGGCATTCGGCGAAGAAGTGATCACCCGCATGTGCGAACAGCTGCTGCAAGGCGGCGCACCGGGCCTGCACTTCTACACCTTGAACCAGGCCGAGCCGAGTCTGGCGATCTGGAACAATCTGAAGCTGCCACGCTGAAATTTTTTGCAAAATCTGTTTAAGATCTGATTAAGGCTTTGGTCATAGACTAAAGCCTTATTCATTTTCCGGTTACACAGGTCTTGCCTGCCATGCAGTCCCACCCGCCATCGCGTCCACAGCTCGTCTACCTGGCATTTGGCCCGGCAACCTACCATCAGGAAGCCTGCTTCAGCATCGTCAGCGCCCTCGCCCACCTGGGCACGGCAGCAGGCGAAGCCATGGACATACAGGTCTACACCGACAACCCGCAGCCCTATGCCGGCCTGCCGGTCACCGTACACCTGCTGGACGAGGCCACGCGCCAGGCCTGGAACGCCCCCCACGGTTATCACTTTCGCAGCAAGCACGTGCTGTTGCGCCAGGTGCTGCAGCAACACCCGCTGGCAGTGCTGATCGACACCGACACCTTCTTCCGCAAGTCGCCGCTGGAGCTGTTCGCCCGGGTAGCCCCAGGCCGCCTGCTGTGCAATGCCATCGGCGCGCGCTACGGCAGCAACCAGAAGTGCCTGCTGTACAAGAACCTGCTGGCCATCCTCGAATCCCGGGGCCTGGCCGATTGCCAGATGCCACTGGTCAACTCCGGGGTGATCGGCCTTACCGCCGAAGACGCCGGCACGCTGGACCGCTCCATCGCCATGATGGACGAGTTCCACCCCCTGGCTCGCGAAGCCTATACCCTTGAGGAGTTCTGCCTGGCGGTGGCGGCCTACCGCAGGCTGGAGCTGGCCGAATGCACCGATGTCATCCACCACTACTGGAGCCGCAAGGCGCAGTTCCGCGCCAAGATCCAGGCCTGGCTGCGCAAGCACGGCCATGACCCGCTGAGCCAGGCGGCGCTGGCCGACGTGCCCCTGGTCAATGACCAGCTGCCACGGCCGCCGGCCCTGCAACGGCTGGGTTACAAGGCACTGAGCATGACCCTGCCCAGCCACGAACGCCAGTTCGCCCGCGAGTTGCTGTATGGCTGCTACCCCTACCCCAACGAGTTCGACCGCGCCTGCGCGCCGGCCTGGTGGGACAAGGCCCTGGAAAACCTCAACGCCCGCCATGGCCACATGGATCCCGAGCAACTGCGCCAGTGCCTGCGCCACCCGGGGTTGCGCCTGTCACTGGGCGAGCGGCGCAAAGATATCGAGGCACATCTGCTGAAGTCTTCCCACACTTGAGTGACCTGTACCGGCCTCTTCGCGGGTAAACCCGCTCCCACAGGATCTCTGCTGGCTTGCAGACTTGCGCAGTACTTGTGGGAGCGGGTTTACCCGCGAAGAGGCCGGTACAGGAGAACACCATCCCCACTGGCCTTGAACAGGCCGAGCGCGTAATCTCCGGCCATGCCACACGTCGCCCGTCTGTTCTGGATCCTGTTGCTCGCCTGCCTGAGCCCGCTGGCTCTGGGCGAGCGCCTGCGCCTGGTGACCGACGACTGGGCACCCTATGTGTACCAGCAGGACGGCCAGCCGCGCGGCATCGACTACGAAGTCACCACCCAGGTGTTCCAACGCCTTGGCGTCGAGGTGGAATGGCAGTTCCTGCCCTGGAAGCGCTGCCTGGCAATGATCGAGCAGGGCCTGGCCGATGGCATCATGGATATCTTCCAGGCCGAGTCGCGCCAGCCCTACCTGGTGTATGCCCCCGAGCCCATGTCGGAGGTCGAGTTCGTCCTGTTCCAGGCCCGCGCACGTCGCCATGCCGTCACGGCCCTGGATGACCTTGCCGGCCTCACCGTCGGCACCTCACCCGGCTACGCCTATGGTGCAACGTTCAACGAGGCCGCACATTTCAGGCGCGAAGCCGCGCCTACCCATGAAGCCAACTTCGGCAAGCTGATGCTGGGCCGCATCGACCTGGCAATCACCGACCGCAGGGTCGGCCATTACCTGCTGCGGCATCTGGGCCTGCAACAGCAAGTCGAGGAGCTGCCGCTGGTGATCAGCCGCCAGGCGCAATACCTGGGGCTGGCACGCAAGCCGGGGCGGGAGGCACTGGCCCAGGCCTTCGCCGTGGAACTGCGGCGCTTCAAGCAGGAACCCGCCTACGCGGCGATCAGCAACCGCTACATAGGCAACATCGGAAACACTCTCAACGCCGTTGAGCAGCAGGAAAGCAGCACAGCGCGTTAGCTCTGTTATACTCGGGCCTTCCCGCCCGGCTCACGCCCGGACGCTCGGCCTCGCAACAGGCATCCCGATCGGCATCGACGCGCCTTCGCGTCCACCCTCCGTTACCCGGATGTGCAGTGAAAGCCCAGCTGGACCGGACGCGATCGCATCCCACCGATGCCCGTCGCGCCAGGCAGAACATCCCAAACGGGCCCAGCCCACACGAGAACAGGATTGCCCATGTCCTTTGCTTCCCTCGGTCTCTCCGAGGCTCTTGTCCGCGCTATCGAGGCTGCGGGCTATACCCAGCCGACCCCCGTGCAACAGCGGGCGATTCCCGCCGTGTTGCAAGGCCGCGACCTGATGGTCGCCGCACAGACAGGTACTGGTAAAACCGGCGGTTTCGCCCTGCCGATCCTCGAGCGCCTGTTCCCGGCCGGCCACCCCGACAAGTCGCAGCGTCATGGCCCGCGCCAACCTCGCGTACTGGTCCTGACCCCGACCCGCGAACTGGCAGCCCAGGTGCATGACAGCTTCAAGGTCTATGCCCGTGACCTGCCACTGGTCAGCGCCTGCATTTTCGGCGGCGTCGGCATGAACCCGCAGATCCAGGCCATTGCCAAGGGTGTGGACGTGCTGGTCGCCTGCCCGGGCCGCCTGCTCGACCTGGCCGGCCAAGGCAAGGTTGACCTGGCCCACGTTGAAATCCTGGTGCTGGACGAAGCCGACCGCATGCTCGACATGGGCTTCATCCACGACGTCAAGAAGGTCCTCGCCCGCCTGCCGGCCAAGCGCCAGAACCTGTTGTTCTCGGCCACCTTCTCCAAGGACATCACCGACCTCGCCGACAAGCTCCTGCACAACCCGGAGCGTATCGAGGTCACCCCGCCGAACACCACCGTCGAGCGTATCGAGCAGCGCGTCTACCGCCTGCCTGCCAGCCACAAGCGCGCGCTGCTGGCACACCTGATCACCCTGGGTGCCTGGGAACAGGTGCTGGTGTTCACCCGTACCAAGCATGGCGCCAACCGCCTGGCCGAGTACCTGGAAAAGCACGGCCTGACCGCCGCCGCGATCCACGGTAACAAGAGCCAGAATGCCCGCACCAAGGCCCTGGCCGACTTCAAGGCCAACAGCGTGCGCGTACTGGTCGCCACCGACATCGCCGCCCGTGGCCTGGACATCGACCAGTTGCCGCACGTGGTCAACTTCGAGCTGCCGAACGTCGAGGAAGACTACGTCCACCGTATCGGCCGTACCGGCCGTGCCGGGCGTTCGGGCGAGGCCATTTCCATGGTCGCGCCGGATGAAGAAAAACTGCTCAAGAGCATCGAGCGGGTCACCAGGCAGAAGATTCCGGACGGCGACCTGATGGGCTTCGACGCCAGCCAGGTAGAAGCCGAAAAGCCTGAAGTACGCGAGCGCCCGCAGAACAACGGCCGTGGCGGCCGCAACCAGCAGGCCCGTGGCGAAGGCGGCAAAGACGCCAACGGTGGCCGCAAGGACAAGGGCAAGGATAAAGGCAAGGCCAAGCAACAGGCTGCGGACAAGCCGGCCGACAAGGAAAAGAGCGGCGACAGGCAACAGCAGCAACGCAAGCCGCGTGACAAGAAGCCGCGCCAGCAGCAACAGCAGGCCAGCACCAACAGCGTGCCGAAAGTGCCTGCCGACCGTGATCCGGAAGAATTCCTCGACGACGATATCGACAACTTCGGTAACCGTGCCGACTATGTCAGCCCGTACCAAGGCAAAAACCAGGGCCGCAATCGCCGCCCGGGTGGCAATGCCGGCCAAGGTCAGGCTCAAGGTAGTGGCCAACGCAACAACGCGGGTGGCCAGGGTCGCAATGCTGGCCAGCAGCGCAGTGGCGGTGGCGAGAAACGCCCGGCCCGTGCCAACAACGGTGGCGGTGCCCGCCGTGATGGCGGCGGCCGTGGTCGCCCGGCCCGTGACGATGCTGCCCGGCAAGAGCCGGCCGTGCGCAACCCGCGCCAGCCGGAAAAACAGCCGGTGATCATCCGCAAGGAATCCAAGCTCGACCGTTACCCGACGCCGGAGCAGCTGGATGACCTGCCAAGCCGCCCACGCGGTGAGCGCCCGGCGCTGCTGACCCGCAAGGGCTGACAAAAAGCATGAGGGGGCCGCTTTGCGGCCCTTTCGCGACACAAGGCCGCTCCCATAGGTATTGCGCTGCAAGTGAAAACTGCGCAAAACCTGTAGGAGCGGCCTTGTGTCGCGAAAGGGCTGCGAAGCAGCCCCCTCGGTCTTTCAGCTAAGCCGAATTACTTCTGTTTCACACCTTCAACACTGATATCCAGGTCCAGGGTCTGCGAAGTAGCGCCCGGGCCTTTGATGCCGAAGTCGTTCAGGTTCAGGGTAGTGGTGGCGTTGAAGCCAGCGCGCTCGCCACCCCATGGGTCCTTGCCTTCACCGTTGAAGGTGGCCTTGAAGGTAACCGGCTTGGTCACACCATGCATGGTCAGGTCGCCAGTCACGTCAGCGGTCTTGTCGCCAGTCGGCTTGACGCTGGTGGAGACGAACTTGGCTTGCGGGTACTTCTTCACATCGAGGAAGTCGGCGCTGGCAATGTGCTTGTCACGCTCGGCGTGGTTCGACCACAGGCTGGCGGTTTTCAGGTCGACGCTGATCTTGCTGGCTTCAGGCTTGGCGCTGTCCCAGGTGAAGCTGCCGTCGAAGTCCTTGAAGGTACCGTGGATGAAGCTGTAGCCCAGGTGGCTGATCTTCCAGTCAACGAACGCGTGCTGGCCTTCCTTGTCGATCTTGTACTCGGCAGCCATGGCCTGGCCGGCAGAGAGCAGAGCGGTACCGAGCGCCAGAGCGGCAAAAGTCTTTTTCAACATCCTTACTTCCTTCCTATGCAATTGAGGTTGAGAGTCAAGCTTTGCGGCCCAGCATGCGGGTCAGGGTCGCGTCACGGTCGATGAAATGGTGCTTGAGCGCTGCCAAGGCATGCAGCACGGCAAAAATCACCAAGCCCCAGGCCAGCCAGAGATGAATCACGCCAGCCAGGTCTGCCTGGTCGGGCAGGTCGCTGACCAGTGCCGGCACTTCGAACAGGCCGAACACCGGAATGCCGACACCGTCGGCAGTGGAAATCAGGTAACCGGCGATCATTACCGCGAACAGCCCCAGATACAGGGCCAGGTGGCCCAGCTTGGCCGCCAGGCGGGTGAGTGCACCGTGGTTGGCCGGTGCCGGTGGTGGCGGGCTGATGAAGCGCCAGACCACCCGCAGCAGCATCACTGCCAACAGCACCAGGCCGATGCTCTTGTGCAGGTCCGGGCCGGCCTTGCGCCAAGGGCTGTAGTAGTCGAGACCGACCATCCACAGGCCCAGGCCGAACAGGCCGAACACTGCCAGAGCCACGCCCCAGTGCAGGACGATGCTGACCACGCCGTAGCGAGAAGGTGAATTGCGCAGTTGCATGTTGACGTGTTTCCCCGTGAAAGCTGTGCACAGACTAACGCGTAACGTATCGAATAAAAGCGGAAAAAATTGCTTTGGATTATCGAGAAATCCGATATTTATTCTGTAAGCTTCCCATTAAGAAAACATTAACGATAGACGGAGCGTTCGCGGTTGCCAGTGCCGGCCCTTTCGCGGGTAAACCCGCTCCCACAGGTCCGGCACAGGTATCAGAAACTGCGCCGACCCTGTGGGAGCGGGTTTACCCGCGAAAGGGCCGGCACTGGCAATAAATCAACCGGCCTTGGCTTGGGTATTGGCTACAGCTTTCTTGGCCGGTTCGGACTTGGCAGTCGCTTTCTTGGCCTCGGCAGGCTTGTGGGCCGGTTTGTGCGCCGGTGCATGCCTGGCAGGTGCAGCCTTGGTCGCAGCAGGCTTGGCCGCCGCTTCCTTGGCCACAGGCGCTGGCGTAACCGGGGCCGGCGCGGCTTGTGGCGCTGGCACAGGTGCCGGCACCACTTCCTCGGCCTTGGCAATCGGCTCGGCCTTCACCTCAGGCTTGTCCGCCCCGCCAAACAGGCGCTTGAAGAAGCCTGGTTTGTCCTGCTTGGCCTCATCGACCGCCTTCGGCTCAGCGTTGGCCGGGGCCTTGTCTGCCTTGTCGCGCTTGTCGGACGAGCCACCGAACAGGTTGGAGAAGAACCCGCCCTTGCTCTCCTTGGCCGCTACGGCGCCTGCCGCTGCCGCCGCCGCCACCGGTGCCGCCTTGGCCGAGTCGAACGACTTGCCGGCCAGCAGGTCCTGCACCTGGCTGGCCGCGCGCTGGCCACTGCGCAGGGCGCCTTCCAGGGTACCTGGGTAGAGGGCGTCGGTATGCTCACCGGCAAAGGTGATGCGCTGCACCGGGCGCTCCCACAGGCGCCAGTACTTGCTGATCTGCCCCGGGCCATAGGCCAGGTAGGCGCCGCCGGTACCGGCGTCGGTGCTGTAGCGCTTGACCTCGTAGCCGGTAAACGAACCACGGGCCTGTGGGTAGAACGCATGCAGGCGGATCAGCACCTGGTCGACCATCTGCTTGTCGCCAAAGGCCTGCAGCAGACGGGCGTTGTCACCGGACAGGTTGATCACCACGTTGGCGCCACCCTTGAGCGCAGGCTCGATCCACAGCATGCCCAAACCAGCGTTACTGAAGATTTCGCCCGACATGCGCGCGCGGCTTTCCCACACCGGCTTCTTGAACTTGAGCATCAGCTGGTCGCGCCAGCCATAGTTGGTGCCCTTCAACGCCGCCAGGTGCTGGCTGTCCAGGCCCGGGGTCATCTGGATCTTGGCCAGGGCGCGCAGGGGCACGGCCATGACCAGGTAATCCGCCTGGTAACCGACGCTGCCGACCTTGACCGTGACACCGTCCTTGTCCTGGACGATGGAGGTCACCGGCGAACTGGTCTTGATGGTCTTCAGTTGCTTGACGAAGGCCTGGGCCAGCACCGGGCTGCCGCCGGGCAGGCGTGCGGCACGCAGGTCACGGTCGCTGACACCGCGATACACGCGGTTCTGCTGGGCGAAGTACAGCAGCGACAGGCGTGATGGCTCATCGTAGCGGGTACGGATCTGCTGGTTGACCAGCTGACGGGCAGTGGTCGGCAGTTGCAGCTTGTCCAGCCAGGTGGAGACGTTGATCTGGTCGAGGGCGAACAGCGTGCTGTTGGCCTGCGGGTTCAGCGGATCGTCGATCGAACGGGCCAGGTCGTCGAGGGTTTTTTCGTAACGCTTGAGCGCCTCGGCGGTGGCTGGCTGCTTGGTGGCCAGGTCGGTGGCGCTGAAATACTCGCCGTCGATCAGGTAACCGGGGGTACGCACGAACTCCGGTGCCGGCAGTGTTTCAAGCTTGAAACGGTCGAGGTACTGGTTGAGCACCGGCTGCGCCTTGGCGTTGCCGATCCACTCGCTGGTGGCCAGGCCCGAGCGCCCGCCCATGCCCGGTTTGGCTTCCAGCAGCGTCACCTGCCAGCCTTTGTTCTGCAGCTCGTAGGCGGCCGTCAGGCCCGCCAGGCCGCCACCCACGACGATCGCCGAGGGCGTCTTGTCCTTTGCCAGCGCAGCGCCGCTGGACACACCAATCAATACCAACGCGCACAGGCGCACCCAAGCAGCAGCCATGTCGGCGAACTCCGAGTCAGGGGTTACAGAAACGGGGAGAGGCAGGAATGCCCCGGGAGAGATGCGTTAAGAATACGTCAGGTCCGCCGGCCCTGCCAGCGCAGTGACATCAAGTCCTTTTGGCAACTGACATTTTTGCCTGCGGCCCTGCCACACGGTGGCAAGCGAAGCTGGCAAGCCGATGAACAGCAGCGGTTGTCCTGCCCTGCGGCATTGCTTAGGCTTACGCGGTCGAACCAAGCCGCGAAGCCAGGAGAAGTGCCCATGGGCCTCAATGATCAGTGGATGCAACGCGACCTCAAGGTCCTGTGGCACCCCTGCACCCAGATGAAAGACCACGAGCAGCTGCCGCTGATCCCGATCAGGCGCGGCGAAGGCGTGTGGCTGGAAGACTTCGAAGGCAAGCGTTACCTGGATGCGGTGAGCAGCTGGTGGGTCAACGTGTTTGGCCACGCCAACCCGCGTATCAACCAGCGCATCAAGGACCAGGTCGACCAGCTGGAGCACGTTATCCTGGCCGGCTTCAGCCACCAGCCGGTGATCGAGCTGTCCGAACGCCTGGTGGCCATGACCCCGGCCGGCCTCGACCGGGTGTTCTATGCCGACAACGGTTCGTCCTGCATCGAAGTGGCGCTGAAGATGAGCTTCCACTACTGGCAGAACGTCGGCAAACCGGGCAAGAAGCGCTTCGTCACCCTGACCAACAGCTACCACGGCGAAACCATCGCCGCCATGTCGGTCGGCGATGTACCGCTGTTCACCGAAACCTACAAGGCGCTGCTGCTCGACACCCTGAAGGTGCCCAGCCCCGACTGCTACCTGCGCCCCGAGGGCATGAGCTGGGAAGAGCACTCGCGCAACATGTTCCAGGCCATGGAACAGACCCTGGCCGAGCACCACGCCTCGATCAGCGCGGTGATCGTCGAGCCGCTGATCCAGGGTGCCGGCGGCATGCGCATGTACCACCCGGTGTACCTCAAGCTGCTGCGCGAGGCCTGTGACCGCTACGACGTGCACCTGATCCACGACGAGATCGCCGTGGGCTTTGGCCGCACCGGCACGATGTTCGCCTGCGAACAGGCCGGCATCCGCCCGGACTTCCTGTGCCTGTCCAAGGCCCTGACCGGCGGCTATCTGCCGCTGGCCGCCTGCCTGACCACCGACAAGGTGTACCAGGCGTTCTACGACGACTACCCGACCCTGCGCGCGTTCCTCCACTCGCACAGCTACACCGGCAACCCGCTGGCCTGCGCCGCGGCGCTGGCGACCCTGGACATCTTCGAGCAAGACAACGTGATCGAGGCCAACAAGGCCCTGGCCACACGCATGGCCAGCGCCACCGCGCACCTGGCCGACCACGCGCATGTGGCCGAGATTCGCCAGACCGGCATGGCCCTGGCGATCGAGATGGTCCAGGACAAGGCCGGCAAGATCGCCTACCCGTGGCAGGAACGGCGTGGCCTGAAGGTGTTCGAGCATGCCCTGACGCGTGGCGCCCTGCTGCGCCCGCTGGGAAGCGTGGTGTACTTCCTGCCGCCCTATGTGATTACGCCGGAGCAAATCGACTTCCTGGCAGAAGTGGCCAGCGAAGGCATCGACATTGCCACCCGCGATAGCGTCAGCGTGGCCGTACCGGCCAACTTCCACCCCGACTTCCGCGACCCGGGCTAGGTCCTACAGCCTGCCGCCTAACCCTGTGGGAGCGGGTTCACCCGCGAATGCGATAGTGGACTCACCGCCGCATTCGCGGGTAAACCCGCTCCCACAGGGTCACATGTTCCCTTTTCGTCCGAGCTGAACCATGAGACTGTCCCGCTTTTTCATCGACGCCCCCCTGAGCCTTGGCGAGCACGACCTGCCCGAAGCCCAGGCCCACTACATCGGTCGCGTGCTGCGCATGGCCCCCGGCGACGCCGTGCAGCTGTTCGACGGCAGCGGCCAGGAATACCGCGGCCAGTTGCTCGAAGTGGGCAAGAAAACCGTCCGCGTCAGCCTCGACCAGGCCCTGGCCGGCCAGGCCGATTCACCCCTGCACGTCCACCTCGGCCAAGGCCTGTCCCGTGGCGAGCGCATGGACTGGGCGATCCAGAAGGCCACCGAGCTGGGCGCGAACGAAATAACCCCGATCGTCAGTGAACGCTGCGAAGTGCGGCTGAAGGACGAACGCGCCGACAAGCGCCTGGCCCACTGGCGCCAGGTGGCGATCAGCGCCTGCGAACAATGCGGCCGCTCGACCTTGCCGGTCATCCACCCGCCAGTGACACTGGCCGAATGGCTCAATAGTGCCAAGGCCGACCTGAAACTGGTCCTGCACCCGGTGGCCGAACCGCTCACCAGCCACGCCAAGCCTGCCACCCTGGCCTTCCTGATCGGCCCCGAAGGCGGCCTGAGCGAAGCGGAGGTCGAGCAGGCCAAGGCTGCCGGTTTCCACGCCGCACGCCTTGGCCCGCGGGTACTGCGCACCGAAACCGCACCGGTGGTGGCACTGTCGGTGGCGCAGCAACTGTGGGGCGACTTTTAACTAACGCACGTAGAGCGACACCGCCACGAAGTGCATGAGGCTGCCGGCGATCACGAACAGGTGCCAGATGCCATGCCAGTGGCGGAAGCGGCTGTCGAAGGCGAAGAAGATGATGCCGACGGTGTAGAACACCCCGCCGGCGGCAAGCCAGGCAAAGCCGGCGCTGCCGAGCGAGTGCAGCAACGGCTTGACCGCCACCAGCACGATCCAGCCCATCACCGCATAGATGATGATCGACAGGATGCGCGCCTCGGAGCGCGGCTTGATCTCCTGCAGCATGCCGATCACCGCCAGCCCCCAGACCACCCCGAACAGGCTCCAGCCCCAGGGGCCGCGCAGGCTGACCAGGCAGAACGGCGTATAGCTGCCGGCAATCAGCAGGTAGATCGACAGGTGATCGAGCTTGCGCATGATCACTTTCGCCCGCCCACGAGTGCTGTGGTACAGGGTGGAAATGCTGTACAGCAACAGCAAGGTGCCGCCGTAGATGGAGAAACTGACGATCTTCCACGGGTCGCCCTGCAGGCCCGCGACCACGATCAGCCAGATGGCACCGATACAGGCCAGGACGGCACCGACCAGGTGGGTCCAGGCGTTGAAGCGTTCACCGTGATACATGCAAACACAGACCTCCTGAGGTGGGCTGGGTTCCTGCGTCCTTCTGCTACGGCCTCTTCGCGGGTAAACCCGCTCCCACAGGTACGGCACCGCCCTCAGGCTTTTTGGGATCCCTGTGGGAGCGGGTTCACCCGCGAAGAGGCCCTGTGCCTTACATCCTAACCAAAGTCAGGTTGCAGTTCCGCGTCACGCACCAGCCGTTCCAGCCCGACCAGGTCCGGCACCCGCGCCACCTGTTCGCCCACCTGCACCGCCGCCAGCTCCAGGCGCCCCAGCGCCACGTCCACGTAATTAAGCTGGCTGTCGAGCTTGCACGAGCGCGGAATGTCCTGCAGCAACACTGCCAGGTAACGCAGCCCGGTATCACCCAAAGCATTGAGCACCACTACGCGCGCCCGCTCGCCGCAGGGTGTCTCGCCACCGCACGCGGCCTCGAAGCCGATCAGCGGCAGGCGCTGCTGGCGCCAGTCGATCCAGCCCAGGTGCCAGGCCGGCTCGCCGCGCTGGCACACCAGATTGCGCTGGCCACTCAGTTCGGCCACCGCCACGTTGGGCAACACCAGGGTACGGTCGCCCAATGGCAGCAAAAGCCCGGTCAGGCTGCTGCGCTGGCCGGCGATCAGTTCAAGCATGGGTCTGGCTCCAGTGGGCAATGCTCTGCAACAGGACCGACTCCTGGTACGGCTTGCCCAGGTATTCGTTGACGCCGATGGCCATGGCACGGTCGCGGTGCTTCTGCCCGGTGCGCGACGTGATCATGATGATCGGCAAGTCTTTCAGCCGCTCGTCACGGCGAATGCGTGTGGCCACCTCGAAGCCGTCCATGCGCGGCATCTCGATGTCCAGCAGCAATACATCAGGGCGGTGTTCTTCCAGCAGGGCCATGGCATCGACCCCGTCCTTGGCCGTCAGCACGCTCATGCCATGGCGCTCCAGCAGGCGGCTGGTGACCTTGCGCACGGTCACCGAGTCGTCCACCACCATGACCAGCAAGGCCCGCCGCGGCGCCGGGCCGAACACCTGGCGCTGGGCCCCGCCGCCGCCCGGCAGGCGCGCCAGGCGCCGCTGCTGGCCACGCAACTGGCCCAGCAGGTCGAGAATCAACACCACCCGGCCATCGCCCAGCAGCGTCGCCCCCGACAACCCGGCAACGGCAGCAAACTGCGGCCCCAGGCTCTTCACCACGATCTCGCGGCTGGGCGACAAGCTGTCGGCCTGGATGGCGAATGACTGCTCCTGGGAATGCACCAGCAGTACCGGTAGCGGCACGCTCTGTCCGAGCAATGCCGGGCGCGGCATGCCCTGCAGCAGTTCACCCAGGTAGCGCAGCTCGTATTCGTGGCCGGCGTACACATAACGCGGGACGTCCAGCTGGTAGCACGCTGCCAGTTCAGCCGCCGGCACCCGGACGATGCCCTCGATGGTGTTCAGCGGAATGGCGTACTGCTCTTCGCCCAGGTGCACCATCAGCGCACGGTTGACCGACACGGTGAATGGCAGGCGGATCAGGAAGCGCGCGCCCTTGCCCTGGGCCGACTCGATACTCATCGAGCCGCCCAGCTGCTTGACCTCTTCGTGTACCACGTCCATGCCCAGACCACGCCCGGAAATCTGGGTGATTTTCTCGGCAGTGGAAAAGCCCGGGCGCAGGATGAACTGGAGGATCTCGTGATCGCTCAAATGCGCCTGTGGGTCCAGCAGGCCACGCTTGATGGCCTTGCGGCGCACCGCTTCCAGTGGCACGCCGGCACCGTCGTCGGTCATTTCGATAACGATGTCTGCGCCTTCGTGCAGTAAATTCAGGTGAATGGTGCCCTGCTCCGGCTTGCCGGCGGCCAGGCGCATTTCGCGGCTTTCCAGGCCATGGTCGACGGCGTTGCGCAGCATGTGCTCCAGCGGCGCCACCATGCGTTCGAGCACGCTGCGGTCCAGTTCGCCCTCGGCATTGCCGACCACCAGTTCCACCTGCTTGCCCAGCTCGCTGGCCACCTGCCGCACCACACGCTGCAAGCGTGGCACCAGGCGCTCGAAGGGCACCATCAGGGTGGCGGTCAGGCCTTCCTGCAACTGGCTGTTCACTCGCGCCTGCTGCTGCAGCAGGCTGTAGGCTTCCTGGGCACGATGTGCCAGGGTTTCCTTGAGGTCGAGCAAGTCCGAGGCGGACTCGAACAGGGCCCGCGACAGCTGCTGCAGCTGCGAGTGGCGGTCCATTTCCAGCGGGTCGAAGTCGTCATAGGCATCGCCTTCGAACTGCTGGCGGCTGGAGATCCGCCCTTGGGTTTCGATGTCCAGGCGCAGCAACTGGTCGCGCATGCGCTCGAGGGTGGTTTCCATCTCGTTGAGGGTGAACTGCGCATCGTTGACCTGCTGCTCGATGCGCCCACGGATGACCGAGTGCTCACCGGCCAGGTTGCCCAGGTCGTCGAGCAACTCGGCATCGACCTTGACCATGTCGCCCGGTACCCGCTCCGGTGCCACCGCCGGCGCCTCAATGGTCGCAGCCTCGATCGGCCCCTGGCCGGCGGCGCTGTCGGCAAGGGCCGAGAAGCTGAAGTTGCGAATGTAGTCGATCAGCGCCGTGGCGGCATGCAACGGCTGCCCCAGGCGCACGGCATCGAGCATGTGCGCCAGGCGGTCATGGCAGTTCTGCAGCAAGGCGAACAGGGGCGCACTCGGCGGCATGCGGCCAGCGGCCAGCAGCTCGTAGAGGAACTCCAGCTCGTGGGCCAGGTCGCCGATCGGCGCAATTTCGACCATGCGCGCCACACCCTTGAGGGTGTGCAGGTCGCGCATCAGGTTGTCCACCTCGACGCTGCTGCGCGGGTCGGCCTGCCAGCGTGCCAGGGCTGCGGCGGCGCTCTCGACGATGTCCGAGCTTTCTTCGAGGAAAACTTCCAGCAGCTCTTCGCCAGGGCTTTCCGGCTCTTCGACCAGCGGCTCAGCCACTGCGGGCAGCGAAGGGTTGTGCGCCAGCCCCAGGCCAAGGGTATCTGCCAGGTCCATGTCCGGGTGCAGCGGCGTGACCGTGTCGATGCCCACCAGGCCGGTGGCCTCCGGTGCCAGGGCCTGGCCCAGCAGGTTGCGCAGGCTGTCGACCAGCTCCGGCCGTGGCGGGATATCCTGCCCGGCCGCCACTTCGTCGAGCATGTCCAGCAGGGCTTCATGGGCCCGCTGCGCCTGGGCGAAGAAGCGCGCATCGGCGGGCAGGCTGCCCTCCTCCACGGCACCGTACAGGTCGAGCAAGGCCTCGCACACGTCATCCATCTGCCACAGGTCGGCCAGGTGCGCGGCGTGCCCCAGGGTGGTCAGTTCGTCGAGCAGGGAATCCAACGCATCGCGCTGGCCGGGCTGTTCCTGCCAGCGCGACAGCAACGACTCGGCATCCAGCAGGATATCCATGGCCTGGGCCAGGAAACTGGCGATCAACTGCGGGTCACGCTTGTTGCGCCGCGCATGCTGCGGGTCGTCATGCAAGCTGGCCAGGCGCCCATCCACCGCCTGGCCGACCTGCTCGATCAGCTCCGCGGCGCCCGGGATGGCCGCCAGCGGCGTGCTGTCGAGTTGCGCCAGGCCTAGATGGAACAGCGAATGCGCCGCTTCCAGCCATTGGATCTCGGCCATTTGCAGGGGCAGTTGGTGGCCCTTGTATTCACGAGCCAGGCGATCGAAGGCGGTGGCCAGTTCAGCGACCGGCATCACTCCGGCCATGGCGGCACTGCCCTTGAGCGTGTGCAGGGCGCGCTGCAGGCTATCGCTGACCGACGTGTCGTGGCCGTCGGCACCCTGCAGGAAAGCCTCCAGGCTGGCCAGGTGACCCTGCGCCTCGCTGCGGAAAATGTCGAGCAGCTGCGGGTCGAGGCCATCGATATCGGCCACTACGGGGGCATCGTTTTCGGCCAGGGCATGCAGGTGCCCGGCCAGTCGCTCGATTGCCGTCAGTTGCGGCAACTGGCCGGCGGCAAAGTCGGCCAGCAGGTCGGGCAGGTGGACGAACACCTGCTGCAGGGCCACTACGCCTTCCGGGCTGAGCACGCTGCGGCCCTCGAGTACCCGGTTCAACAGGTGCTCGGCGCCCCAGGCCAGCTCGGCCACCGCCTCGGCATGTACCATGCGGCCACTGCCCTTGAGCGTATGCAAGGCGCGGCGCACTTCTCCCAGTGCCTCGCGCTGCTGGTTGTCGGCACGCCAGCGCAGCCAGTGGCGCTCGATTTCCGGCAGCAGTTCACCGGCCTCGTCGAGAAACACTTCGCGCAACTCGTCATCGATGCCATCAGCGCTGCCATCTTGGCCTGCAGTGGCCTCGACCAGCGCGCAGTGCACGCCCAGCGTCGCCAGGCTGGCGCGCGCCATGTCGATGAACGGCTGGCCATCCGCCAATGGGTCCGCCACCCGCCATTGCAGGTAGCATTCGGCGGCGCTCAGGGCCTCGGCCAGGTGCCTCAGCTCGTCGGCCGGCGGCTCTACCTCCAGGTGCTGCAGCCAGCGCTGCACATAGCTGGCGCAACCGGCAAACAGCTCGGCCACAGCCGGTAGCATCAACATCGCCAGCGCCCCGCGAATCTGCTGCAACAACCCTGGCAAGGGTTGCAGGCGTTGCCGCGGCCAGTCGGACTCCAGGCAATCGCCGATCAGGTCCTTGGCCTGCTGCAGCACGTTCAGCGACTCGTTCAACACCAGTTGGCGGATCTCGGCCAGGTCCGAGCCCGGCAGGCCACCCTGGCCGTTTTCCTCCAGCGGGCCGACCATGCCATTGAGCGTGGCCTCCACATACAGCAGGGCCCCCGCTACATCCATCAACACCGCGTCATCCACCACCCGCTCGCCCTGGGCCAGGGCCTGCAGCGCCAGCACCTGGTCGATGATCACCCGGCGTGGCTGCTGGAAGCCCAGCACCGCCAGGGTGTCGGCCACGTGGCGCAGCGGTGCCAGCAGGGCATCGAGCTGCTCGCTGTGCTGGCGATCGCTGCGCACGAACTGGTCCAGGCGCTCCTTGATGCGCATCAGGTCATCGCACAGCGCGGTCACCACCGAGCGCAGGGCATCGCGGCCCGGCCCGGCCTGCAACTGCTCGCGCCAGTTGCCCAGCGACAGGTCGAGGTTGGCCAGGTCGTCGGCACCGGCAAAGCGTTGGGTGGCACCGCTGATCAGGCTGGCCTGGGCCAATGGCTCCTCGCCACGGCAGGCACGCAGCTGGTTGAGCAGCGGCAGCATCACCAGTGGCAGGTCGTGGCGGGCGCCGCGCAAGCGCTCCAGATACGAGGGCAATTGCTCCAGGCCGCGGAACAACGCCCCCAGGCAATCACCGCGGGGGCTGACCTGGCCATCGGCCAGGGCCTTGGCGAACAGCTCCAGTTCTTCGGCCAGGCGCGTGGCGCCGCGCAGTTCGAGCATGCGCAGGCAGCCGTGCACCTGGTGCAGGTTATCGACCACGAACGCCAGCATCGACAGGTCGCCCGGCTCGCCGGCAAAGCGCTCCAGCGCCTGGCGCGCCTGGCCCAGGCAGTCGAGGATGGCAGCCCTGGTCCAGGCCAGCGCCACCGTGTCGTGGCGCTCGGGGCTTACAGCAACTACAGCCATGGGCACTCCTCGGCGCTGCTCTTCAGTTGGGCTCTTTGGGTGGCGGCAGGGTAAACCCGGACACCGAACGGCGCATCTCGCTGGCCATGCGCGCCAGGTGGCGGATGCTGTCGGCGGTGGCGCCGGAGCCGGCGGAGGTCTGCGCGGTAATCTGCTGGATGACCGCCATGGTGTGGGAGATCTGCCCGGCCGACGAAGTCTGCAACTGGGCGGCATCGGAGATGCTGTGGATAAGGTCGGCGAGGTTCTGCGAAACACCCTCGATCTCGGCCAGCGCCACCCCGGCGTCCTGGGCCAGGCGGGCACCGCGCACCACTTCGGCGGTGGTCTGCTCCATGGAGATCACCGCCTCGTTGGTGTCGGCCTGGATGGTGCGCACCAGCGCCTCGATCTGCCGGGTGGCCGACGACGAGCGTTCGGCCAAGCGCTGTACCTCGTCGGCGACCACGGCAAAACCACGGCCGGCCTCGCCGGCCAGCGAGGCCTGGATCGCCGCATTGAGGGCGAGGATGTTGGTCTGGTCGGCAATGTCGTCGATCAGGCTGACGATGTCGCCGATTTCCTGGGAGGACTCACCGAGGCGCTTGATCCGTTTGGCGGTGTCCTGGATCTGCTCGCGAATGTTGTCCATGCCGTTGATGGTGTTGTGCACCACCTCGTTGCCCTTGTTGGCGATCGCCACCGAGCGCTCGGCCACCTTGGCCGACTCGTAGGCGTGCGCCGAAACCCGGTCGATCGACTCGACCATGTCGCCGACCGCCTCGGACGCCTCGCTGATCTGCTCGGCCTGGTGCTCGGAGGCCTTGGCCAGCTGGCGTGCGGTGTTCTGCGTGTCCTGCACGGCGGCAGCGACCTGCATCGCGCTGTGGTTGATGGTGGCGACCAGGTCGCGCAATTGGTCCACGGAATAGTTGATCGAGTCGGCAATGGCGCCGGTAAAGTCTTCGGTCACCGATACGGTCACGGTCAGGTCGCCGTCAGCCAGCTCTTCGATTTCGTCGAGCAGGCGCATGATCGCCTGCTGGTTGCGTTCGTTCTTTTCCGCTGTCTCGCGCAGTTGGCGGTTGGTGGTGCGCACCATGACCAGGCCGATGAGGATGATCGAAGCCAGCGCCAGCAGCCCCAGGGCATAGCCGCCGACGGTGTCGAGGGTGCGCCCGCCAGCCAGGTTCTCGAAGCCGTTGGCCAGGTACGAGGCCTCGTCGAGCAGGGTTTGCGACAGGCTGAAGATATTGCCCGCGGCCTCGCGCACGCGGAACAGTTCCGGCGAGGTTTCGAGGATTTCATCCACCGAGCCGGCAACGAACTGGAACAGCTCGGCAATTTCGGCCAGGCGCGCGCGGGCGTCGGCATCCTCGACACGGGTCACCTGGATCGCCCCGTTGCCACTGAGCATGCCCTCAAGCACCTGGCCGAAGCGCCCGGCATCGCGGCCAAAGGCGTCGGCCGCCTGGGCCGCGGTGTCGTCACCGGCCAGCACGGTGTTGACCGAGCCGAGGATGCGTTCGGCCAACAGCAGTTGGCGCTGGGCCACTGCCACCTGGTTGGCCGGGGCGCCGCTCTGCAGCAGGATCTCGACCACTTTCTCGTATTCCACCTGCAACTGCGGCACGGTCTCGGCCAGGGTTGCCGCCACCTGGTGCAGTGACAGCACGGTCTGCTCGCTGGCGAGGATGGTGTCGGTGTTCTTGCGCAGGCTTTCCCAGTCGCGGCGTACCGCTTCCATCTCGTCACGCACCGTGGGCGGCGCAGGCGGCAGGCCGGTGGACTTGTCACCCTCGCGCAGGTAGCCCCAGCGCCGTTCGAAATCGTTGCGCGCGTCCGACAGCAGCTTGAAGGCCAGGGCCTTGCCGGTGGCGGCTTCGGTGGCATTCTTGGCGATGCGCTGCGACAGCACCCGCAGTTCGCCGGCGTGGCCGATGTACTGCTTGTCGTAGTTGGACTGGGTGTTCAGGTAGGCGAAGTTGGCGAACAGCAGGATGATCGACAGGATCAGGATCAGGAACAGCACGGTGATCTGCGCGATGCTGCGGGTACGTGGGGTCACGGTAGTGACGGGGGTGGCAGGCTTGTTCACGTTCGCAGGTCCTATAACGCCACATCGAGAAAGCCCGGCGCCTGGGCCAGGGCGAAGGGGCTGAAGATCGCCCAGTTGCGTTCACGCGGGAAGTGCCCCTGCACGAAAGGTGCAGCGGCACGGATCAGGGGCTGTGGTGGCGACAGCTGCAGGCTGTCCAGGGCAAAGTGCTGCAGGCCCAGCACCTCGTCCACCAGCAAGCCGACGAACAGGTCCTCGTGGTCCAGCACCAGCACCCGCCGCTGCTTGCCCGGGGCGGCGTGGCCCAGGCCGAAGAAACTGCTCAGGTCCATCACCGGCAGCAGCCGGCCACGCAGGTTGGCCACCCCGCACACCCACGGCTGCACGCCAGGGACGCGGCTGCTGCGCGGTTCGCGCAGCACCTCGGCCACCTCGCCCATGGGCGCGACGAACCATTGCCCGGCAATGCGAAAACCGATGCCGCTCCACTGTTGCAGGCGGTTGTCTTGCGGCGGCTGGTCAGCGACCAGCAGGCGGCAGCGCCGGTCGATGTCCAGCAACAACTCGAAGGCGGTCAGCGACGCGCCCTGCGGGCGGGTGGTCAAGCCCCCAGCACTTCTTTGAGCTTGGCGATCAGCGCGTCCTCTTCCACCGGCTTGGTCAGGAAGTCACGGGCGCCCTGGCGCGTGGCCCAGATGCGGTCGGTTTCCTGGTCCTTGGTGGTGACCACGATCACCGGGATGGCGCTGGTTTCCGGGTCCTTGCTGAGCTGGCGAGTGGCCTGGAAGCCGTTCATGCCAGGCATGACGATATCCATCAGCACCGCATCGGGCTTGTCCTGCCGGGCCAGGGCCACGCCATCGGCACCATTGTTGGCCTTGAGCACCTGGTAGCCGTGCTTTTCCAGCCACTCGGTCAATCGGTACATCTCTGTCGGCGAGTCGTCGACAATCAGAACTCGGGCCATGCTGGTTCCCCATCAGGAAAGAAAGACCGTGCCATGGCGGGGCGCGGTCAGGGTGCGTGTTGTTGGGCTGCGGCAAAACCGGGCACATGGGCGCGGATCGCATCGAGCAGCTCTTCCTTGCTGAACGGTTTGGTCAGGAACTGGTCGGAGCCGACCACCCGGCCACGGGCCTTGTCGAACAGGCCGTCGCGTGACGACAGCAGAATGACCGGGGTGTCCTTGAAGGCACTGTTGTGCTTGATCACCGCGCAGGTCTGGTAACCGTCCAGGCGCGGCATCAGCACATCGACGAAAATGATGCTGGGCTGGTGGTCGACGATCTTGGCCAGGGCATCGAAGCCATCGCTGGCGGTGATCACCTCGCAGCCCGCTTCACCGAGCAACATCTGCGCGGTGCGGCGGATCGTGCGCGAATCGTCGATCACCATCACCTTCAGGGGTTGTTCCATCTGTTGGGCTACCGTTTGCCGAAATTCCGGGGCCGTTGCGGGAGCGGCCTTGCGTCGCGAAAGGGCTGCGCAGCAGCCCCATGGGCCTGTCATTCAGCACTATGACTGGCATTTTTAGCACACTCCGGGTGGCCATTCCATCTGCCGCGCCCCTTGACCGGCAGCGTTCACAGCGCCACCCTGAGCCACTTTTCTTTCGATCCATCGCGGCCACGCGCCGCCAAGAGGAACCACCCCATGAGCGTTCGCCTCGGCATTGTCATGGACCCCATCGCGTCCATCTCCTACAAGAAGGACAGCTCGCTGGCCATGCTGCTGGCCGCCCAGGCTCGCGGCTGGAGCCTGTTCTACATGGAGCAGCGTGACTTGTACCTGGGCGCCGGCCAGGCCCGTGCGCAGATGCGCCCGCTGAAAGTGTTTGCCGACCCGGCCCGCTGGTTCGAGCTGGGCGACGAGCAGGACAGTGCGCTGGCCGACCTGGACGTGGTCCTGATGCGCAAGGACCCGCCCTTCGACATGGAGTTCGTCTACAGCACCTACCTGCTGGAGCAGGCCGAGCGCGAAGGCGTGCTGGTGGTCAACCGCCCGCAGAGCCTGCGCGATTGCAACGAAAAACTGTTTGCCACCCAGTTCCCGCAGTGCATGGCGCCGACCCTGGTCAGCCGCCGTGCCGATATCCTGCGAGAGTTCGCCACCACCCACGGCGACGTGATCCTCAAGCCGCTGGACGGCATGGGCGGTACCTCGGTGTTCCGCCACCGCCCGGGTGACCCCAACCTGTCGGTGATCCTCGAAACCCTGACCCAGCACGGCGGCCAGCAGATCATGGCACAGGCCTACCTGCCCGAGATCAAGGACGGCGACAAGCGCATCCTGATGATCGACGGCGAGCCGGTGGACTACTGCCTGGCGCGCATCCCGGCCAGCGGCGAGACACGTGGCAACCTGGCCGCCGGCGGCCGTGGCGAAGCACGCCCGCTGACCGACCGCGACCGCTGGATCGCCGCCCAGGTCGGCCCGACCCTGCGCGAGAAGGGGCTGCTGTTCGTGGGCCTGGACGTGATCGGCGACTACCTCACCGAAATCAACGTCACCAGCCCCACCTGCATCCGCGAGATCGATGCCGCCTACAACACCGATATCGGCGGCAAGCTGATGGATGCCATTGATCGCCAGCTGAAGGCGCGCTGACCGCCGACGCACGGCAACAACCCAGAGTGGGGTATGATGCGGGTCCTTTTTGCCTGGCCTGTTGCCCCGCCCTGCGGTTGCTGGATACCTGATGACGCTGCCCGCTGACATCCCCGCCGACCTGCTGCCCCCCCGAGTTCGCCCGGTGGACCGGCTCGGCTTTACCCTGTTCCTGGCTGCCCTGGTGCACCTGGCGCTGATCCTCGGCGTCGGTTTCAGCGTGGTCAAGCCTGCCGAAATCCGCCACACCATGGACATCACCCTGGCCACCTTCAAAAGCGAGAAACCGCCGCAGAAGGCCGATTTCCAGGCCCAGGACAACCAGCAGGGCAGCGGCACCCTGGACAAGAAAGCGGTGCCCAAGACCACCGAACTGGCGCCGTTCCAGGACAGCAAGATCAACAAGATCACCCCGCCACCTGCAGCCAGGCCCGAGGTTGTGCCGCCCCCTGCCCCGCAGAAGTCGGCGGTCGTGACCACGGCGCCCAAACCGCAGAAGGTCGAGCCCAAGCCCAAGGAAAGCAAGCCGCGGCCCAAGCCGGAAGCGCCGGCACCGGACTTCGACAGCTCGCAGCTGTCCAGCCAGATCGCCAGCCTGGAGGCGGAGCTGTCCAACGAGCAGCAGATGTATGCCAAGCGCCCGCGTATCCACCGGCTCAATGCCGCCTCGACCATGCGCGACAAGGGCGCCTGGTACAAGGAAGAATGGCGCAAGAAGGTCGAGCGGGTGGGTAACCTGAACTACCCCGACGAAGCGCGCCGGCAACAGATCTACGGCAACTTGCGCATGATGGTGTCGATCAACCGCGATGGCTCGCTGTACGAGGTGCTGGTACTGGAGTCGTCCGGGCAACCGGTGCTGGACCAGGCGGCGCAGCGCATCGTGCGGCTGGCGGCGCCGTTTGCACCGTTTACCGGGGACCTGGCCGAGTTTGACCGGTTGGAGATCATTCGCACCTGGCGCTTTGCCCGTGGGGACCGTCTGTCCAGTAACTGATTTGCGGCCTTGCGCGATCGCTGTGGGAGCGGGTTTACCCGCGAATGCGCCAGATCAGGCAATGATGCCGCCTGGTCGGACGCATTCGCGGGTAAACCCGCTCCCACAGCGATCGCGCAAGCCTCGTTGAGCACCTTGTCAGCCTCGCCACCTGGCGCCACACTATCCCCCATGAAAACCCACACGCCGAGCTACCTCAAGCATCAGTTCCTGATCGCCATGCCGCACATGGCCGATCCGAACTTCGCCCAGACCCTCACGTACATCGTCGAGCACAACGCCCATGGCGCCATGGGCCTGGTGGTCAACCGGCCGCAGGAGCTGAACCTGGCCGACATCCTCGAGCAGCTGCGCCCGGACGAAATGCCGCCGGCCAGCACCTTGCAGGTGCCGATCTACCTGGGTGGCCCGGTACAGACCGACCGAGGCTTCGTGCTGCACAGCAGCGAGTGCAGCTTCCAGGCCACCGTCGCACTGGAAGGGCTGTCGCTGACCACGTCGCAGGATATCCTGTTGGCCATCGCCGCCGGAGTCGGCCCGAAACAGAGCCTGATCACCCTGGGCTATGCCGGCTGGGAAGCGGGCCAACTGGAAGAGGAACTGGCCGACAACGCCTGGCTCAACTGCCCGTTCGATCCGGAAATCATCTTCGGCAAGGCCAGCGACCTGCGCCTGGAAGCCGCCGCCGCCAGCCTGGGGATCAACCTGAACCTGCTGACCAGCCAGGCGGGCCACGCCTGATGGCTGAACTGCACCCTGAACTACGTCTACTGCTGGGCTTCGACTACGGCAGCAAACAGATCGGCGTGGCCGTCGGCCAGGTGGTCACCGGCCAGGCCCGCGAGCTGTGCACCCTGAAGGCGCAGAACGGCGTGCCGGACTGGGCCCAGGTGGAAAAGCTGATTGCCGAATGGAAGCCCGATGCCATCGTCGTCGGCCTGCCGCTGAACATGGACGGCACCCCCAGCGAAATGAGCGCCCGCGCGGAAAAGTTCGCCCGCCGCCTGAACGGCCGCTTCAACCTGCCCGTGCACACCCACGACGAACGCCTGACCACCTTCGAGGCCAAGGGCGAGCGCATGGCCCGTGGCGGCCAGCGCGGCAGCTACCGCGACAACCCGGTCGATGCCATCGCCGCCGCCCTGTTGTTGCAAGGCTGGCTGGAGGCCAATACCTGATCATCTTTGCCGCCGGGCCCGCCCGGCGCACCCTTCCGAGGAGCCCGCAATGAGCCTACCCAATCCCGCCGAGCTGATCCGGCAGATGGCTGACGACCTTCGCGCCCACCTGGCCCGCCGGGCGATTACCGAGCCGCGTTACATCGGCATCCGCACCGGTGGTGTCTGGGTTGCCCAGGCCCTGCAGGAAGCCATGGGCGACACCAGCCCCATGGGCACTCTGGACGTCTCGTTCTATCGCGACGACTTCAGCCAGAACGGCCTGCACCCGCAAGTGCGTCCGTCCGAGCTGCCGTTCGAGGTCGAGGGCCAGCACCTGGTGCTGGTGGATGACGTGCTGATGAGTGGTCGCACGGTGCGCGCCGCGCTCAACGAACTGTTCGATTATGGCCGCCCGGCCAGCGTCACCCTGGTCTGCCTGTTGGACCTGGATGCCGGCGAACTGCCGATCCGCCCGAATGTGCTCGGCGCCACCCTGTCGCTGGCTGCCCATGAACGGGTAAAATTGACCGGACCCGCACCGCTCGCCCTCGAGCGCCAGGACCTCGCCTCCGCTTCCGCCCTTTAAGAGTCCCCCGCGATGACGCCAATCGACGCCAAGCGCCCGCTGCAGCTCAATGATCAGGGCCAGCTGCGCCACTTCCTCTCGCTCGACGGTTTGCCCCGCGAACTGCTCACCGAGATCCTCGACACCGCCGACTCCTTCCTCGAAGTCGGTGCCCGGGCCGTGAAAAAAGTCCCGTTGCTGCGCGGCAAGACCGTGTGCAACGTGTTCTTCGAGAACTCCACCCGTACCCGTACCACCTTCGAACTTGCCGCCCAGCGCCTGTCGGCCGACGTGATCAGCCTGAACGTGTCGACCTCCTCGACCAGCAAGGGCGAGACCCTGTTCGACACCTTGCGCAACCTCGAAGCCATGGCCGCCGACATGTTCGTGGTGCGCCACTCCGACTCCGGGGCCGCGCACTTCATCGCCGAGCACGTGTGCCCGGAAGTGGCCGTGATCAACGGCGGTGACGGCCGCCACGCGCACCCGACCCAGGGCATGCTCGACATGCTCACCATCCGCCGCCACAAGGGCAGCTTCGAGAACCTGTCGGTGGCCATCGTCGGCGACATCCTGCACTCGCGCGTGGCCCGCTCCGACATGCTGGCACTCAAAGCGCTGGGCTGCCCGGACATTCGTGTGGTCGGCCCGAAAACCCTGATCCCGATCGGCATCGAGCAATACGGTGTGAAGGTGTACACCGACCTCGCCGAAGGCCTTAAGGACGTCGACGTGGTGATCATGTTGCGCCTGCAGCGTGAGCGCATGGCCGGCGGCCTGCTGCCCAGTGAAGGCGAGTTCTACCGCCTGTTCGGCCTGACCACCGCGCGCCTGGCCGGGGCCAAGCCCGACGCCATCGTCATGCATCCGGGCCCGATCAACCGTGGCGTGGAAATCGAGTCGGCGGTGGCCGACGGCAAGCACTCGGTGATCCTCAACCAGGTCACCTACGGCATCGCCGTGCGCATGGCCGTGCTGTCCATGGCCATGAGCGGGCAGAACGCGCAACGTCAATTCGACCAGGAGAACGCCCAGTGACCATCAGTATTCTCGGCGCCCGGGTCATCGACCCCAACAGCGGCCTGGACCAGGTCACCGACCTGCACCTGGACGGCGGCCGCATTGCCGCCATCGGCGCAGCCCCGGCGGGGTTCAGCGCCAGCCGCACGATCCAGGCTGATGGCCTGGTCGCCGCGCCCGGCCTGGTCGACCTCGGTGTGTCCCTGCGCGAGCCGGGCTACAGCCGCAAAGGCAATATCGCCAGTGAAACCCGCGCCGCCGTCGCCGGCGGTGTCACCAGCCTGTGCTGCCCACCACAGACCAAGCCGGTGCTGGACACCTCGGCCGTGGCCGAGCTGATCCTTGACCGCGCCCGCGAGGCCGCCAACAGCAAGGTCTACCCGATCGGCGCCCTGACCAAGGGCCTGGAAGGCGAGCAGCTGGCCGAGCTGGTGGCCCTGCGCGACACCGGCTGCGTGGCCTTCGGCAATGGCCTGAAGGAAATCCCCAACAACCGTACCCTGGCCCGCGCCCTGGAATACGCCGCCACCTTCGACCTGACCGTGGTGTTCCACTCCCAGGACCGCGACCTGGCCCACGGCGGCCTGGCCCACGAAGGTGCCATGGCCAGCTTCCTCGGCCTGCCGGGCATCCCGGAAACCGCCGAGACCGTGGCCCTGGCGCGCAACCTGCTGCTGGTGGAACAGACCGGCGTGCGCGCGCACTTCACCCAGATCACCAGTGCCCGTGGCGCGCGGCTGATCGAGCAGGCCCAGCAGCTTGGCCTGCCGGTGACCGCCGACGTGGCGCTGTACCAGCTGATTCTCACCGACGAATCGCTGCGTGAATTCTCCAGCCTGTACCACGTGCAACCACCGCTGCGTACCACCGCCGACCGTGACGGCCTGCGTGCGGCAGTGAAGTCGGGGGTGATCCAGGCGATTTCCAGCCACCACCAGCCGCACGAGCGCGACGCCAAGCTGGCCCCGTTCGGCGCCACCGAGCCGGGCATCAGCAGCGTCGAACTGCTGCTGCCGCTGGCCATGACCCTGGTGCAGGACGGCCTGCTCGACCTGCCAACCCTGCTGGCCCGCCTGAGCAGCGGCCCGGCGGCGGCCCTGCGCCTGCCGGCCGGTGAGCTGAAAGTGGGGGGCGCGGCCGACCTGGTGCTGTTCGACCCGCAAGCCTCGACCGTGGCCGGCGAGCAATGGTTCTCGCGCGGCGAGAACTGCCCGTTCATCGGCCACTGCCTGCCGGGTGCGGTGCGTTATACCTTGGTCGATGGGCACGTCTGCCACGAGGCCTGAGTAAAGTTCTTCGCGGGCACGCCCGCTCCCACAGGATCACCACTATTCCAAGGCATGTGGTAATCCTGTGGGAGCGGGCGTGCCCGCGAATGCCCTTGCACGGTGTCCCCTGCCAAGCGCGACCATTCATCCCCCACGGTTGAAATCCTTCCCCCCACCCCCATATGAGTCTGCATCAGGCACTTTCGCCCCGCTGCGTGGAGACTCTCCCCTTGACCACCATCGTTTCTGTCCGCCGTAACGGCAAAGTCGTCATGGGCGGCGACGGCCAGGTATCCCTCGGCAACACCGTGATGAAAGGCAACGCCAAGAAGGTGCGCCGCCTGTACCACGGCCAGGTCATCGCGGGCTTCGCCGGCGCCACCGCCGATGCGTTCACCCTGTTCGAGCGCTTTGAAGGCCAGCTTGAAAAACACCAGGGCCACCTGGTCCGTGCCGCCGTCGAGCTGGCCAAGGAATGGCGTACCGACCGTTCCCTGAGCCGCCTGGAAGCCATGCTGGCCGTAGCCAACAAGGACGCCTCCCTGATCATCACCGGCAACGGCGACGTGGTCGAACCCGAAGACGGCCTGATCGCCATGGGCTCCGGCGGCGCCTACGCCCAGGCTGCAGCCCGCGCCCTGCTGGACAAGACCGACCTCTCGGCCCGTGAAATCGCCGAGACCGCCCTGAACATCGCCGGCGACATCTGCGTGTTCACCAACCACAACCTGACCATCGAGGAGCAGGACCTGGCCGACTGATCAGTGGTTCTGGCGTCCCATCCCGGTGATGGGACTTTTCCACGCTGATTCATTCCGCCCGAGGACCATTTTCATCATGTCCATGACCCCCCGCGAGATCGTCCACGAACTCAACCGCCACATCATCGGCCAGGACGACGCCAAGCGCGCCGTGGCCATTGCCCTGCGCAACCGCTGGCGGCGCATGCAGCTCCCTGCCGAGCTGCGTGCCGAAGTGACACCGAAGAACATCCTGATGATCGGCCCTACCGGCGTCGGCAAGACCGAAATCGCCCGCCGCCTGGCCAAGCTGGCCAATGCGCCGTTCCTCAAGGTCGAAGCCACCAAGTTCACCGAAGTGGGCTACGTGGGCCGCGACGTCGAGTCGATCATCCGCGACCTGGCCGATGCCGCGCTGAAGATGCTGCGTGAGCAGGAAATCATCCGCGTGCGCCACCGCGCCGAAGATGCCGCCGAAGACCGCATCCTCGACGCCCTGCTGCCGCAGGCGCGGGTAAGCAGCTTCGCCGAGGAAGCCGCGCAGACCAGCACCGACTCCAACACCCGCCAGCTGTTCCGCAAGCGCCTGCGCGAAGGCCAGCTGGACGACAAGGAAATCGAGATCGAAGTGGCCGATGCCGTGGGCGTGGAAATTGCCGCGCCGCCCGGCATGGAAGAAATGACCAACCAGCTGCAGAGCCTGTTCGCCAACATGGGCAAAGGCAAGCGCAAGGCGCGCAAGCTGAAGGTGAAAGAAGCGCTGAAGATGGTTCGCGATGAAGAAGCGAGCCGCCTGGTCAACGAGGAAGAACTCAAGGCCAAGGCCCTGGAAGCGGTCGAGCAGCACGGCATCGTGTTCATCGACGAAATCGACAAGGTTGCCAAGCGTGGCAATGTTGGTGGCGCCGACGTATCCCGTGAAGGCGTGCAGCGCGACCTGCTGCCGCTGATCGAAGGCTGCACCGTCAACACCAAGCTGGGCATGGTCAAGACCGACCACATCCTGTTCATTGCCTCGGGTGCGTTCCACCTGAGCAAGCCGAGCGACCTGGTGCCCGAGCTGCAAGGCCGCCTGCCGATCCGCGTGGAGCTCAAGGCCCTGACCCCGGAAGACTTCGAGCGCATCCTGCAGGAGCCACACGCGTCGCTGACCGAGCAGTACCAGGCCCTGCTGAAAACCGAAGGCCTGAACATCGAGTTCCTCGCCGACGGCATCAAGCGCCTGGCCGAAATTGCCTACCAGGTCAACGAGAAGACCGAGAACATCGGTGCCCGCCGCCTGCACACCCTGCTCGAGCGGTTGCTCGAAGAGGTGTCGTTCAGCGCTGGCGACCTGGCCAGCACCCATGACGAAGCGCCGATCCAGATCGACGCGGCGTATGTGAACAGCCACCTGGGTGAGCTGGCGCAGAACGAAGACCTGTCGCGTTACATCCTGTAAAAACGGCGTCGACTGCTTCGCGGGCACGCCCGCTCCCACAGGATCACCACAGACCCAAAGCATGTGGTGATCCTGTGGGAGCGGGCGTGCCCGCGAAGAGGCCCTTGAATCCCTCCATCATAAGCTGGAAGCTTGCTTCATCAGCTCCCGAGAGATTCCGCCCATGGCCCGCCTGCCCACCGCCATCAACCTGCACAAAGCCTCGAAAACCCTCAGCCTCACCTACGCCCCCGGCGAGGTCTACCACCTGCCCGCCGAATTCCTGCGCGTGCATTCCCCCTCCGCCGAGGTCCAGGGCCACGGCAACCCCATCCTGCAGTTCGGCAAGATCAACGTCGGCCTCATCGGCCTGGAACCTGCCGGCCAATATGCACTGAAACTGACCTTCGACGACGGCCATGACAGCGGTCTGTTCACCTGGGAATACCTCGAACAGCTGTGCCTGCGCCAGGAACAGCTGTGGGCCGAGTACCTCGACGAACTGCACAAGGCCGGAAAGTCCCGCGACCCCGCCGAGTCGGTGGTCAAACTCATGCTCTAGCGCAAGGCCTGCCGGGTTTAGAGCGCATTTTCTAAAATCATCTGTTTGAATGACTTACAGACAGCCCAGTGACGGGCTGTCTTGCGCATTACATGAAAGTCGGGTAACCAATGGGGGGTGGCAAGTTCCCTGCATCAAATGGCAGGTAGTCAGAACCCTCGCAGCACCGCTGTTCCTTATCACTGGTAACCCGAGTAGCAGTACCGGGCTCAGCACTGTGCACCCGCCACAGCAACCGGTACTCGTCTCAGGACAACGGAGCGTCGTAGATGAGTAACAAGAACAACGATGAGCTGCAGCGGCAGGCCTCGGAAAACACCCTGGGGCTGAACCCGGTCATCGGTATCCGTCGCAAGGACCTGTTGAGCTCGGCACGCACCGTGCTGCGCCAGGCCGTGCGCCAACCGCTGCACAGCGCCAAGCATGTGGCCCACTTTGGCCTGGAACTGAAGAACGTACTGCTGGGCAAGTCCAGCCTTGCCCCGGAAAGCGACGACCGTCGCTTCAATGACCCGGCCTGGAGCAACAACCCGCTTTACCGCCGCTACCTGCAAACCTACCTGGCCTGGCGCAAGGAGCTGCAGGACTGGATCGGCAGCAGCGACCTGTCACCCCAGGACATCAGCCGCGGCCAGTTCGTCATCAACCTGATGACCGAGGCCATGGCACCGACCAACACCCTGTCCAACCCGGCAGCGGTCAAACGCTTCTTCGAAACCGGCGGCAAGAGCCTGCTCGATGGCCTGTCCAACCTGGCCAAGGACCTGGTCAACAACGGCGGCATGCCGAGCCAGGTGAACATGGACGCCTTCGAGGTGGGCAAGAACCTGGGCACCAGCGAAGGTGCCGTGGTGTACCGCAACGATGTGCTGGAGCTGATCCAGTACAGCCCCATCACCGAGCAGGTGCATGCCCGCCCGCTGCTGGTGGTGCCACCGCAGATCAACAAGTTCTACGTATTCGACCTGAGCCCGGAAAAGAGCCTGGCGCGCTACTGCCTGCGCTCGCAGCAGCAGACCTTCATCATCAGCTGGCGCAACCCGACCAAGGCCCAGCGCGAATGGGGCCTGTCCACCTACATCGATGCACTCAAGGAAGCAGTCGACGCGGTGCTGGCGATTACCGGCAGCAAAGACCTGAACATGCTCGGTGCCTGCTCCGGCGGCATCACCTGCACGGCGTTGGTGGGCCACTATGCCGCCCTTGGCGAGAACAAGGTCCATGCCCTGACCCTGCTGGTCAGCGTGCTGGACACCACCATGGACAACCAGGTCGCGCTGTTCGTCGACGAGCAGACCCTGGAGGCCGCCAAGCGTCACTCGTACCAGGCTGGCGTGCTCGAAGGCAGCGAGATGGCCAAGGTGTTCGCCTGGATGCGCCCCAACGACCTGATCTGGAATTACTGGGTCAACAACTACCTGCTCGGCAACGAGCCGCCGGTATTCGACATCCTGTTCTGGAACAACGACACCACGCGTCTGCCGGCCGCCTTCCACGGCGACCTCATCGAAATGTTCAAGAGCAACCCGCTGACCCGCCCGGACGCCCTGGAAGTGTGCGGTACGCCGATCGACCTGAAAAAAGTGCAGTGCGACATCTTCAGCGTAGCGGGCACCGCCGACCACATCACCCCGTGGCAGTCGTGCTATCGCTCGGCACACCTGTTCGGCGGCAAGATCGAGTTCGTGCTGTCCAACAGCGGCCATATCCAGAGCATCCTCAACCCACCGGGCAACCCCAAGGCACGCTTCATGACCGGTGCCGATCGCCCGGGTGACCCGGTGGCCTGGCAGGAAAACGCCACCAAGCATGCAGACTCCTGGTGGCTGCACTGGCAAAGCTGGCTGGGCGAGCGTGCCGGCGAGCTGAAAAAGGCGCCGACCCGCCTGGGCAACCGAGCCTATGCCGCCGGCGAAGCCGCCCCGGGCACCTACGTTCACGAGCGTTGAGCTGCAGCGCCGTGGCCCCTGCGGGGTGCCACGGTGTTCCTTTCACCCAAGAGTCACGTGCATGCCGCAACCCTATATCTTCAGGACCGTCGAGCTGGACAACCAGTCCATTCGCACCGCCGTCCGCCCGGGCAAACCGCACCTGACGCCGCTGCTGATCTTCAACGGCATCGGCGCGAACCTGGAGCTGGTGTTTCCGTTCATCGAAGCACTGGACCCGGACCTGGAAGTCATTGCCTTCGACGTGCCCGGGGTCGGCGGCTCGTCCACGCCGCGCCACCCGTACCGCTTCCCCGGGCTGGCCAAGCTGACAGCACGCATGCTCGATTACCTCGACTATGGCCAGGTCAATGTCATCGGCGTGTCCTGGGGCGGCGCCCTGGCCCAGCAGTTCGCCCACGATTACCCCGAGCGCTGCAAGAAGCTGGTGCTGGCCGCCACTGCCGCCGGTGCGGTGATGGTGCCGGGCAAGCCCAAGGTGCTGTGGATGATGGCCAGCCCACGGCGCTACGTACAGCCGTCGCATGTCATCCGCATTGCGCCGACGATCTATGGCGGCGGCTTCCGGCGTGACCCGGAGCTGGCCATGCAGCATGCCGCCAAGGTGCGCTCCGGCGGCAAGATGGGCTACTACTGGCAGCTGTTCGCCGGGCTTGGCTGGACCAGCATCCACTGGCTGCACAAGATCCAGCAGCCAACCCTGGTGCTGGCCGGCGACGACGACCCGCTGATCCCACTGATCAACATGCGCCTGCTGGCCTGGCGAATTCCCAATGCCCAGCTACACATTATCGACGACGGCCATCTGTTCCTGATCACCCGGGCCGAGGCCGTCGCCCCGATCATCATGAAGTTCCTTCAACAAGAACGACAGCGCGCCGTCATGCACCCTCGCCCGGCTTCGGGAGTGTGAGGGCGATTTGGGGCCCTGTGGGAGCGGGTTCACCCGCGAAGAATCCAGCTCGGTGCATGGCACCGGCTTCGCCGGTGTTCGCGGGTGAACCCGCTCCCACAGAGCCCCTGCCAAATCAATAAGTATGTTTAGTCATGAGGCACCAGGTCAGGACGAGGGAGTGTTGCCATGAAAGACAAACCGGCCAAAGGAACGCCAACGCTTCCCGCCACCAGCATGAACGTGCAGAACGCCATCCTCGGCCTGCGCGGCCGGGACCTGATTTCCACGCTGCGCAATGTCAGCCGCCAGAGCTTGCGCCACCCGCTGCACACCGCGCATCACCTGTTGGCTCTGGGCGGCCAGCTGGGCCGGGTGATGCTGGGTGACACACCGTATCAGCCGAACCCGCGCGATCCACGCTTCAACGACCCTACATGGAGCCAGAACCCATTCTACCGCCGTGGCCTGCAGGCCTACCTGGCCTGGCAGAAGCAGACCCGCCTGTGGATCGAGGAAAGCCACCTGGACGACGATGACCGCGCCCGTGCGCACTTCCTGTTCAACCTGATCAACGATGCGTTGGCGCCGAGCAACTCGCTCCTCAACCCGCTGGCGGTCAAGGAGATGTTCAACAGCGGAGGCCTGAGCCTGGTACGCGGCGTGGCTCACCTGCTCGATGATCTGCGCCACAATGACGGCCTGCCACGCCAGGTCGACGAACGCGCTTTCGAAGTAGGCGGCAACCTGGCCGCGACCGCCGGCGCCGTGGTGTTCCGCAACGAGCTGCTGGAACTGATCCAGTACAAGCCGATGAGCGAAAAGCAGCACGCCAGGCCACTGCTGGTGGTGCCGCCGCAGATCAACAAGTTCTACATCTTCGACCTCAGCTCGACCAACAGCTTCGTCCAGTACATGCTCAAGAGCGGCCTGCAGGTATTCATGGTCAGCTGGCGCAACCCCGACCCGCGCCACCGCGAGTGGGGCCTGTCCAGCTATGTGCAGGCCCTGGAAGAAGCGCTCAACGCCTGCCGCAGCATCAGCGGCAACCGCGACCCCAACCTGATGGGCGCCTGCGCCGGCGGCCTGACCATGGCCGCGTTGCAGGGCCACCTGCAGGCCAAGCACCAACTGCGCCGGGTGCGCAGCGCCACCTACCTGGTCAGCCTGCTGGACAGCAAGTTCGAAAGCCCAGCCAGCCTGTTCGCCGACGAGCAAACCATCGAGGCCGCCAAGCGCCGCTCCTACCAGCGCGGCGTGCTGGATGGCGCCGAGGTGGCGCGGATCTTTGCCTGGATGCGGCCCAACGACCTGATCTGGAACTACTGGGTCAACAACTACCTGCTCGGCAAGACACCACCGGCCTTCGACATCCTGTACTGGAACGCCGACAGCACGCGCCTGCCCGCCGCGCTGCATGGCGACCTGCTGGACTTCTTCAAGCACAACCCGCTGACCCACCCCGCCGGCCTGGAGGTATGCGGCACCCCCATCGACCTGCAGAAGGTCGAGCTGGACAGCTTCACCGTGGCCGGCAGCAACGATCACATCACCCCGTGGGACGCGGTGTACCGCTCGGCCTTGCTGCTGGGGGGCGACCGGCGCTTCGTGCTGGCCAATAGCGGGCACATCCAGAGCATCATCAACCCGCCCGGCAACCCCAAGGCCTACTACCTGGCCAACCCCAAACTGTCCAGCGACCCGCGCGCCTGGTTCCACGACGCCAAGCGCAGCGAAGGCAGCTGGTGGCCGTTGTGGCTGGAGTGGATCACCGCGCGCTCCGGCCCGCTCAAGGCACCGCGCAGCGAGCTGGGCAATACCACCTACCCACCGCTGGGCCCAGCGCCGGGCACTTACGTGCTGACCCGATGAGCATGCCGACTGGATGAAGACTCGCGACCGTATCCTCGAATGCGCCCTGCAACTGTTCAACCAGCAGGGCGAACCGAACGTATCCACCC
The DNA here is from genome assembly GCF_044762545.1 of Pseudomonas sp. NPDC096925. Lineage (NCBI taxonomy): Bacteria > Pseudomonadati > Pseudomonadota > Gammaproteobacteria > Pseudomonadales > Pseudomonadaceae > Pseudomonas > Pseudomonas sp. NPDC096925. The sequence goes on from NZ_JBIWEM010000005.1 coordinate 143,950, forward strand.
TGGAGATTGCCAACGAACTGGGCATCAGCCCCGGCAACCTTTACTACCACTTCCACGGCAAGGAGCCGTTGGTGCTGGGGCTGTTCGAGCGCTTTGAAGAAGCGCTGATGCCCTTGCTCGACCCGCCGCTGGAGGTACGCCTGGACGCCGAGGACTACTGGCTGTTCCTGCACCTGATCGTCGAGCGCATGGCGCAGTACCGTTTCCTGTTCCAGGACCTGTCGAACCTGACCGGGCGCCTGCCCAAACTGGCCCGCGGCATGCGCAGCCTGATCAACGCGCTCAAGCGCACGCTGGCGGCATTGCTGGCCAGCCTCAAGGGCCAGGGGCTGGTTGAGAGCGATACCCAGGCGCTGGGGCAACTGGTGGAGCAGATCACCCTGACGCTGATGTTCTCACTGGATTACCAGCGGGTACTGGGGCGCGATGGGGATGTGGGGATTGTGGTGTACCAGGTGATGATGCTGGTGGCGCCGCATCTGCAGGCTCAGGCGCGGGGGGCGGCGGAGCAGTTGGCGGTGCGCTACCTGGAGGGTTAAGCCTGACAGGAATGTATTGCAGCAGCCGACGCATTCGCGGGTGAACCCGCTCCTACAGGTACGGTGCAGAGCTTACAAGCGGCGCACTACCTGTGGGAGCGGGTTTACCCGCGAAGAAGGCGACGCGGTATCAGATCAGGGTACCGGTGCCTGTCGGTGCCGACGGCGGGTTGCTGGCCGGAGCCGCGGTTGGTGCAGGAGCTGCGCTAGCGACCGGAGCGGCGCTGGCCGCTGGGGCTGCCGGCTTGGCGGCTGCCGGTTTCGCCGGTGCTTTCTTCACCGCAGGTTTCTTGGCTGCCGCAGGCTTGGCCGCTGCCGGTTTCGCCGCTGGTTTGGCTGCTACAGGTTTGGCAGCCGCCTTGGTGGCAGGTTTTGCCGCAGCAGTTTTGGCTGCCGGCTTGGCCGCCGCGGTTTTCGCCGCAGGCTTGGCCGCTGCCGTCTTGGCCAGTGGCTTGGCCGCCGCCTTGCTCGCAGCCGGTTTGGCCGCAGCAGTGCGCGACGAAATCGGCGTAACCGAAGCACCGGTCAATTTCTCGATCTGCTTGGTCAGGCTGTCCACCTGCTGGTGCAGGGCCTTGATCTCGTTGCGGCTCGGCACGCCAAGGCGCGAGATGGCGCTGTTCAGGCGTTTGTCGAAGGCCTCTTCGAGTTCGCTCCACTTGCCCAGCGCACGGTCCTTCACGCCCGACACACGCGAAGTGGTCGACGACTTGGCGGTTTCCGCCACGTCTTCAGCGGTCTTCTTCGCCTGCTTCTCGGCCTTCTCGCCATCCTTCACCAGCGAGTCGAACAGCTTCGGGCCGTCCTGGTCGATCTTCGAATAGATACCCAGCCCTGCCAGCCAGATCTTGCGGGAGTACTTCTCGATCCCGCCGACCCAGGAGCTGCCTTCTTTCTCGGAATTCTTCTTGCCAGCCATCCTGCTCTCCTTATGGTTTGTGCGCGACGCGCTCGAGCAGCTCGTGCAGCTGTTCAAGCTTGATGGACAACGCCTCAACGTCATGTTTAGACGGAATGCCCAGGCGATTCAAGGCGCGACCGACCCGCGCGTCGAAAGCTTTTTCGATCTTGTCCAGTTGAACTTCGACCTTGCCACGTACGCGGCTGACCTCCTGGGTCGCTTCGTCGATCTGGTTGTTGGCAGCATCGAGCTCTTTGTCGATGCGCTTCTTGCCACGCTTCTCGACGCCTTCGCCGGCCTTGACCAGCTCATTGAAGTAGTCGGAGCCTTCCTGGCCCACGCGCGCATAGGCGCCGATGCCCGCCAGCCAGATCTTGCGCGCGTAGCCGCGCACCTCGCCCAGCGTGCCCGGGGCGTCGTCCTTTTTCTTCACTGTCACTTTGGCCATGCTCTGTACCTCATGCTCATGAGTGGAGGAGGAACCGCCCATGGAGGTTGGGCTTGAGCACAAGGTAGAGAGGGAAATTAGAATCTTCACCCTAAGGTGAACGAGCATGGCCCCGGGGAGGGATCAGGCCAGGGCTTTGTCCAGCGCCCGCTCGATCTCGCCCTTGATGGTGCCGCTCATCATCGACAGCATCATGCCCAGCTTCAATTCGACGCGGATGCGGTCATCGAAGATGTGCACGCTGCCGTTGGCACCGCTGCGCGCCACGTCGACCCGGTCACCGTTCCAGGTGGCCTTGAGGTCGTATTCGCGGGTCAGTTTGTCGACCAGCGCTTCGGCCTTGGCACGGGCGGCATCACGGCCGAGGGAATGTTTGCGTTCGACGCTGATCTGGGTCATGCGGGTGTTCCTGAAGATGAAGACATAATGGGCATTATGCCCGCCCCTGCCCACTGGCACACCCCGCCAAGACAAATCCGCCCGTTCGCCCTAGAATGGCGGTAATTTTTTCCGGTGAAGCGATATGAACGACCAGCGCAAAGGCGACCACGCCGAACCCACCACCCATTTCGGTTACCAGGACGTCCCTGAAAGCCAGAAGGCGAAGAAAGTCGCCGAGGTGTTCCACTCGGTGGCGGCCAAGTACGACCTGATGAACGACGTGCTTTCCGGCGGCATGCACCGCCTGTGGAAGCGCTTCACCATCGAGCTGTCGGGCGTACGCGCCGGCAACCGGGTACTGGACATTGCCGGCGGTACCGGCGACCTGGCCGCCAAGTTCTCGCGGCTGGTCGGCCCGACCGGTCAGGTCGTGCTGGCCGACATCAACGAGTCGATGCTCAAGGTCGGCCGTGACCGCCTGCTCGACCGTGGCGTGGCCGGCAACATCGAGTTCGTCCAGGCCGACGCCGAGAAGCTGCCATTCCCGGACAACCACTTCGACTGCGTGACCATTGCCTTCGGCCTGCGCAACGTCACCCACAAGGACGAAGCCATCCGCTCGATGCTGCGCGTGCTCAAGCCGGGCGGTCGCCTGCTGGTACTGGAGTTCTCCAAGCCGACCAACAAGCTGATGTCCAAGGCCTACGACGCCTACTCGTTCGCCTTCATGCCACTGGCCGGCAAGCTGATCACCAACGATTCGGAAAGCTACCGTTACCTCGCCGAATCAATCCGCATGCACCCCGATCAGGAAACCCTGAAAGCCATGATGGTCGAGGCCGGTTTCGACCGTGTCACCTACCACAACATGACCAGCGGCATCGTCGCCGTGCACCGGGGGATCAAGCCCTGATGCTGCTGGCCGGGCTGCTCGCCAGCGTCGAACATGGCCTGAACCGGGTCCTGCGCATGGACAGCACGGCCCTGCCGCGGCTGGCCGCGCTGGACGGCAAGGTCATCGAGATCGACTGCCGCCAGCCGGCCCTGCAGGTGTTCATCCTGCCCGATGAACAAGGCTTGATGCTCGCCGGCCATTGGCAAGGCGAGGTCGATTGCAGCCTGCGCGCCCCGGCCGGCAGCCTGGCGCAACTGGCCCTGGCCAAGGACAAGACCGCCGTGCTGCACAGCCCGCAGGTCGAGCTGCATGGCGACAGCGCCGTGCTGCTCGACCTGTTCGGTGTGCTGCAGGACCTGGAGCTTGACTGGGAACACGAGCTGCAACGCTGGCTCGGCCCGGTCGCCACGGCGCTGCTGGCCGGCCACATCCGCCTGCGCGCACGCTGGACCCGCCAGGGCCTGGCGCGCTTCAGCCAGAACCTTTCCGAGTACCTGGCCGAAGAGTCCCGTACCTTGGTTGGCAAGCGCGAAGCCGAAGCCGCCTTCAGCGAGCTCGATGCCCTGAAGCTCGATACAGAACGCCTCGAGGCGCGCCTCAAGCGCCTCTCCCGATCCCTTGATACCAGCGATAACGCATGAAGCTGCTCGCCGTCCGCCGTCTTTTTCGCATCCAGCGTGTGGTGATCCGCTACCGTCTCGATGACCTGCTGTTCGACCTGCCGCTGCCCTGGTGGCTGATGAGCCTGCGCCTGCTGATGCCATGGCGCTGGCTGCCGCGCAAGCCGAACGAGCTCAGCCGTGGCGCGCGCCTGCGCCTGGCCCTGCAGGACCTGGGGCCGATCTTCATCAAGTTCGGCCAGTTGTTGTCCACCCGCCGTGACCTGCTGCCCAACGACATTGCCGATGAGCTGATGTTGCTGCAGGACCGCGTACCGCCGTTCGACCCCAGGCAGGCCGTGGCGCTGATCGAGGCACAGCTGGGCGCCCCGGTGACGCAACTGTTCAGCCGCTTCGACGTCGAGCCGCTGGCCTCGGCCTCGGTGGCCCAGGTGCACGCTGCGCGCCTGAAAAGTGGCGAGGAAGTGGTGGTCAAGGTGGTACGCCCGGGCCTGAAGCCGGTGATCGCCCAGGACCTGGCCTGGCTGTTCCTGATTGCCAAGGCCGCCGAACGCGCTTCGGCCGACGCCCGCCGCCTGCACCCGGTGGAAATCGTCGGCGACTACGAAAAAACCATCTACGACGAGCTCGACCTGCTGCGCGAAGCGGCCAACGCCAGCCAGCTGCGGCGCAACTTCGAAGGCTCCGAGCTGATGTATGTGCCCCAGGTGTACTGGGACCTGTGCCGCCCCAAGGTGCTGGTGATGGAGCGTATCTACGGCGTGCCGGTGACCGACATGGCCACCTTGGCCGACCAGCGCACCGACATGAAGCTGCTGGCCGAACGGGGCGTGGAGGTATTCTTCACCCAGGTGTTCCGCGACAGTTTCTTCCATGCCGACATGCACCCCGGCAACATCTTCGTCAGCACGGTCAAACCGTGGAGCCCGCAGTACATCGCCATCGACTGCGGCATCGTCGGCAGCCTGACCGCCGAGGACCAGGACTACCTGGCGCGCAACCTGATCGCTTTCTTCAAGCGTGACTACCGCCGCGTCGCCCAGTTGCACATCGACTCGGGCTGGGTGCCGGCACACACCAAGGTCAACGAGTTCGAAGCGGCAATCCGCACCGTGTGCGAGCCGATCTTCGAAAAACCGTTAAAGGATATTTCCTTCGGCCAGGTGCTGATGCGCCTGTTCCAGACCGCCCGGCGCTTCAACATGGAAGTGCAGCCGCAACTGGTCCTGCTGCAGAAGACCCTGCTCAACATCGAAGGCCTGGGCCGCCAGCTGTACCCCGACCTGGACCTGTGGAGCACCGCCAAGCCATTCCTCGAGCGCTGGATGCGCGACCGCATGAGCCCCAAGGCCGTGCTCGGCAACATCCACAGCCAGGTCGAGCAACTGCCGCACCTGGCCGACATGGCCCGCGACCTGCTCGAACGCCTGTCGCAACCGCACCTGCACGATCCGCAACTGCCGGAGCGGCGCCGCCAGGGCGACCGCTGGGCGCTGCGCCTGCTCGGCGCCGGCCTGCTCGGCGGAGGCGCGGTCCTGGCCGCTGGCGCCGCCGCAGCCGCCAGCCTGGCCGCCCCTGCCGCCTGGCCGGCCTGGCTGATGCTGGCTGCTGGCCTTTACCTGATCGTGCGCCAATAGCCAGCCGCGCCCATGGCTGGCACACTAGCGCAAAGGGCCCGGCACAGGAGCGGGCCCGCTTTGGAGTCGACGATGAAAGACTGGCTGGACGAGATCAAGTGGAACAGCGAAGGCCTGGTACCGGCGATCGCCCAGGACCACAAGACCGGACGCGTGCTGATGATGGCCTGGATGAACCGCGAATCGCTGGCCCTGACCGCCGCCGAGCAGCGCGCCATCTACTGGTCGCGTTCGCGTGGCAAGCTGTGGCGCAAGGGCGAGGAATCCGGGCATGTGCAGAAGCTGCATGAAATGCGCCTGGACTGCGATGCCGACGTGATCATCCTGATGGTCGAACAACTGGGCCATATCGCCTGCCATACCGGCCGTGAAAGCTGCTTCTACCGCGTCTTCGAGGACGGCCAGTGGAAAACCGTCGACCCGGTCCTGAAAGACCCGGATGCCATCTACAGCGCAGGACACTGACATGAGCGACACCCTCAACCGCCTGGCCGCAGTGCTTGAAGAACGCAAGCAAGCGGCGCCCGACAGCTCCTACGTGGCCAGCCTGTACCACAAGGGCCTGAACAAGATCCTCGAAAAGCTCGGCGAAGAGTCGGTCGAGACGATCATTGCCGCCAAGGATGCTGCAGTCAGCAAGGATTACAGCGATGTCATCTACGAAACCGCCGACCTGTGGTTTCATAGCCTGGTAATGCTCAGCGCGCTGGGCCAGCATCCGCAGGCCGTGCTTGACGAGCTGGAACGCCGTTTCGGGCTTTCCGGGCATGACGAGAAGGCCGCACGCCAGCCTTCGGCCTGACGTATTTTCGGGCGCCTGTGGGAGCGGGCGTGCCCGCGAAGAATGCGACGCGGTGCATGGCACCGGCTACGCCGATGTTCGCGGGCATGCCCGCTCCCACAGGGGCCGTGTTGCCGGATCGATTTGCTGTACACACATTTTTCAGGAGTACGAAATGGGTATCTTTGACTGGAAACACTGGATCGTCCTGCTGGTAGTCGTGGTCCTGGTGTTCGGCACCAAGAAGCTGAAGAACTTCGGCAGCGACCTGGGCGAGTCGATCAAGGGCTTTCGCAAGGCCATGAGCGATGAAGAGAACAAGCCGGCCGAGCAGACCCCGCCGCCAGCCCAACCCGTTCCACCGGTGCAGAACACTGCCCAGCAGAACCAGGGCCACACCATCGAAGGCCAGGCCCAGCCGGTCCAAGAGCCGCAGCGGAAAGACTGACCCATGTTCGGCATCAGTTTCAGCGAGCTGCTGCTCGTCGGCCTGGTCGCCCTGCTGGTGCTCGGCCCCGAGCGCCTGCCCGGTGCCGCGCGCACGGCAGGCCTGTGGATCGGCCGGCTCAAGCGCAGCTTCAACAGCATCAAGATGGAAGTGGAGCGCGAAATCGGCGCCGACGAAATCCGCCGCCAGCTGCACAACGAGCACATCCTGCAGATGGAAGAGGAAGCCAAGCGCATCCTCAACCCGATGACGCCACCGGCGCAGCCGCCCGTCACCACCGCCACCGTGCAGCCCCCCGCCGGGCTCGAAGCCAGGCCAGCCGAAACAGCTGCCACCCCGGCCACGCCTTCTGAACCGCCTCAACCGCCGCGAGCCCCATGAGCGAGAATCCGGAACACGACCAGCCAATGCCGCTGGTTTCGCACCTCACCGAACTGCGCACTCGCCTGTTGCGCTGCGTTGCCGTCATTTTCCTGATCTTTGCCGGGCTGTTCTCCTTTGCCCAGCAGATCTACACCCTGGTCTCCGCGCCGCTGCGCGAGCACCTGCCGGCCAATGCGACGATGATCGCCACCGACGTGGCCTCGCCGTTCCTCACGCCGTTCAAGCTGACCATGATCGTCTCGCTGTTCCTGGCGATTCCGTTCATCCTCCAGCAGATCTGGGGCTTCATCGCGCCCGGGCTGTACCGCCATGAAAAGCGCATCGCCATTCCACTGCTGGTGTCGAGCATATTCCTGTTCTACGCCGGCATGGCCTTCGCCTATTTCCTGGTGTTCCCGCTGATCTTCGGCTTCTTCGCCAGCGCCACGCCGGAAGGCGTGTCGATGATGACCGACATCGCCAGCTACCTCGACTTCGTGATGACGCTGTTCTTCGCCTTTGGCGTGGCCTTCGAAATCCCGGTGGCGGTGGTGCTGCTGGTATGGATCGGCGTGGTCGACGTGAAGTACCTGAAGAAGATTCGCCCCTACGTGATCATCGGCTGCTTCGTGGTCGGCATGGTCCTTACCCCACCGGACATCTTCTCCCAGACCCTGCTGGCCGTACCCATGTGGCTGCTGTTCGAGATCGGCGTGCTGTGCGGCAGCCTGATTCGCAAGCGCAGCGCCCACGATGAAACCGCCAACGACCACAACGACCAGCCACCAGCGACCCAACCGTGAACCTGTTGCTCCTTGAAGAGGCCGACTTCGTCTCGGCCGACCGCGTCGTTCTCGCTGACCGGCGCTTCACCCACATGCAGGACATCCACCGCGTGGCGGTGGGCGACAACCTGCGCGTGGGCCGTATCAACGGCCTGATGGGCAAGGCCACGGTGCTGCGCCTGGAAAAGCACGAAGCCGAACTGGAAGTCGCCTTTGACCAGCAGCCACCGGCCAAGCTGCCGCTGACCCTCGTGCTCGCCGTACCCCGGCCGAAGATGCTGCGCCGGCTGTTCCAGACCGTGGCCACCCTCGGCGTGTCGCGGCTGATCCTGGTGAACAGCTACAAGGTCGAGAAAAGCTTCTGGCAAACCCCCTTCCTGCACCCGGACAGCATTCGTGAAAATCTCATCCTCGGCCTGGAACAGGCGCGCGACACCGTGCTGCCCGAGGTGATCATCGAGAAGCGCTTCAAGCCCTTCGTCGAAGACCGCCTGCCCGCCATCGCCGCAGGCACCCTGGGCCTGGTCGGCCACCCCGGCCCCTACCCCGCCTGCCCGCGCGCAGTGGAGCAAGCCGTGACCCTGGCCATAGGTCCCGAGGGTGGCTGGATCCCCTATGAGGTCGACCTGCTGGGCAAGGCAGGCCTGGCACCGGTGCAACTGGGCGAGCGTATCCTGCGGGTCGAGACTGCTGTAACGGCGCTGCTTTCGCGCATTTTCTGACGTAAACGCCGCATTTTCGCCCATCAAGTTTCCTTCTCCCTGGCCGATGGCCTTGGCAACACAACAACTATTTGTGCTGCCACGCCGCCAGGGAGTCGTATATGTATCAATGGTTCGCCCAATCGTTGGGCAATGTGAGCGTCAACCGCAAACTGGGGCTGGGCTTCGGCCTGGTGCTGCTGTTGACCCTGGCCATTACTCTGGTCGGCTGGCACGGTATGGACAGCATCATCGAACGTGGCGACAAGCTGGGAAACATCTCGGTCATCCAGCAGTACACCCAGGAACTGCGCATCGCCCGCCAGCATTACCAGCGCCAACGTGACGAAGCCTCGGTGGCTGAGCTTGAAAAAGCCCTGGGCAACCTCGACCGCCAGGTGCAGCTGATGCTCGGACAGATCGAGCAACCCACTGACCGCCAGCGCCTGGAGCAACAACGCGAGGCCGTGCGTACCTACCAGCAGGCGTTCAACGAACTGAAGCAAGCCGGCCAACGCCGCGAAGCCAGCCGTGGCGTGCTGGGCGACAGTGCCGACAAGGCCGCGGAGCTGATCGGCCGGGTACAGCGGGGCCTGCTGCAAGGTGGCGATATCAACCAGTACCAGTACGCAGTGGAAGTCAGCGCCCTGCTCCAGCAGGCACGCTTCCAGGTGCGTGGCTACACCTACAGCGGCAATGCCGATTTCCAGCAAACGGCGCTCAAAGCCATCGACCAGGCTCTGGCCGAACTGCGCGCGCTGCCGGCCAAAGTACCGGCTGAACATGCCGCCAGCCTGGACGATGCCGCCACCGCCCTGGCCGGCTACCGCGATGCGGTCACCCAGTTCGGCAATGCCCAGGTCGCCAGTGAACAGGCCCTGCAGCACATGGCCGAGCAAGGCACGGTACTGCTGCAGACCAGCCAGGCGATGACCATCTCACAAACCGCTGTGCGTGACGCCGGCGCAGCCCAGGCCAAGACCCTGCTCGCCGTGGCCACCGTGCTGGCCCTGGCCCTCGGCCTGCTGGCGGCCTGGGCCATCACCCGGCAGATCATCATCCCGCTGCGCCAGACCTTGCGCGCCGCCGAGCGCGTGGCCAGTGGCGACCTGACTCAAGCGCTGCAGGTACAACGCCGTGACGAACTGGGCCAGTTGCAAGCCAGCATGCAGCGCATGACCCAGGGCCTGCGCGAACTGATCGGCGGCATCGGTGATGGCGTCACGCAGATCGCCAGCGCTGCCGAGGAGCTGTCGGCGGTGACCGAGCAGACCAGCGCCGGGGTCAACAACCAGAAGGTCGAGACTGATCAGGTAGCGACCGCCATGAACCAGATGACCGCTACCGTGCATGAAGTGGCGCGCAATGCCGAGCAGGCCTCGGAAGCCGCGTTGATGGCCGACCAGCAAGCCCGCGAAGGCGACCGTGTGGTGGGCGAAGCGGTGGCGCAGATCGAGCGCCTGGCCGGTGAAGTGGTCAACTCCAGCGAAGCGATGAACCAGCTCAAGGCCGAGAGCGACAAGATCGGCAGCGTGCTCGACGTGATCAAGTCGGTGGCTCAGCAGACCAACCTGCTGGCCCTCAACGCGGCGATCGAAGCGGCCCGTGCCGGCGAGGCCGGGCGTGGCTTTGCCGTGGTGGCCGATGAAGTGCGCAGCCTGGCGCAGCGCACCCAGCAATCGACCGAAGAGATCGAAGAGCTGATTGCCGGCCTGCAAAGCGGCACCCAGCGCGTGGCCAGCGTGATGGACAGCAGCCGCCAGTTGACCGACAGCAGCGTCGAACTGACCCGCCGTGCCGGCAGCTCGCTGGAAACCATCACCCGCACCGTCTCGTCGATCCAGGCGATGAACCAGCAGATTGCCACTGCCGCGGAAGAACAGACAGCCGTGGCCGAGGAGATCAACCGCAGTGTGATGAATGTGCGGGACATTTCTGACCAGACCTCGGCAGCCAGTGAAGAGACGGCGAGCTCCAGCATGGAGTTGGCGCGGTTGGGTACCCATTTGCAGGGGTTGGTGGGGCGGTTCAGGCTCTAGGCTGATGGGTGGGTCGCCTGTGCCGGCCTCTTCGCGGGTAAACCCGCTCCCACAGGTACTGCACAGCTCTCAACACCTGTGCAGTACCTGTGGGAGCGGGTTTACCCGCGAAGAGGCCGGCACAGGCAGAATCCTCCCACATGCTGCGGTGAAATTTCCTACCTGATTATCAGGTCAAGTCCTACAACTCCGCTGCCGATTGGCAGAGGTGTGATGCCGGCAATACGCCCGCCTCCCTCTCTCAATCGCACGGAGACCTCCCATGCTCGGCTACCTCAACCGCAAGCTCGGCAACATCAGTGTCGGTGCCAAACTGGCTCTCGGCTTCGCCGTGGTTCTGCTACTTACCCTGGCCACCACCATCAGCGGCTGGCGTGCACTGGATGGCGCTATTGTCCGTTCACAGCAACTCAGCGAAATAGGCCAGATAAACGATCTGACCAAGGACCTGCGCGCAGAGCGCATCACTTACCGCGTGCTGAACGACAACGCCAGCAAGTCACGCATCATCACTATCCTCGATCAACTGAACAGCATGCTTGCCACGCTGCAACAACGCAGCAACGTCGATGAGTCACGGCAGATGCTGACCGACAAACTGGCACTGCTGCAGCGCCTGCGCGATGACTTCAGCGAACTGCAACGCACCGTCGCCAACCGTATCGCCCTGCGCGAGGCCATGCAGGCGCAGGAACAGAAGCTCAACGAGGCGATCGACGAACTGCAGACCCAGGCCTTGCTGGAGATGCCTGCCGACAGTCAGCAAGGCGGTGTGCTGAGCCTGATGGATACCCTCAGCCGGCATATCGACGGTGCCAACCAGCAGAGCTTGGTGCCGGCCTACACCTTCACCCCTGTCGAGGACTTCGCCAAGGTCGGCGACAGCGCCCTGGACGCTGCCGATACCAGCCTGGGGCAACTGCTCAAGAGCCTTGCTCCGCTGCGCCTGTCGCGCGCCGTCACCGAGCAGCCCGGAATCGAGCTGGCCAAGTACCGCACCAGCCTGGACCAGTACCGCCACGCCGCGGTGCAGGTCGAGCAATTGCAGAACAACCTGGAAAAGATGGGCAATGAGTTGCGCGCGGTAAGCCTGGAGCTCGGCAAGCGCAAGGTCGAGCAACGCGACAGCGAAGCCCTGGCTGCCCGCTCGCTGCTGACCAGCGTGGCGCTACTGGCGCTGGCGGTGGGTGTGCTGGCCGCCTGGCTGATCACCCTGCAGATCACCCAACCCTTGCGCCAGACCCTGGCCGTGGCCGCACGCATCGCCAAGGGCGACCTGAGCCAGGTCGAAACGGTGCAGCGGTGCGACGAGATGGGCCAGTTACAGACCAGCATGCGCGAAATGACCTTGAGCCTGCGCGAGCTGATCGGTGGCATCGACCAAGGCGTCGGGCAACTGTCACAGGCAGCCTCGGAGCTGGCGACCAGCAGCGAGGACACCAAGCTGCGCATCAACCAGCAGCGCGAGGAAACCGACCAGGTGGCAACTGCCATGAACCAGATGAGCGCCACCGTACAGGAAGTGGCGCAGAACGCCGAACAGGCCTCTCTGGCCGCGACAAACGCCGACCAGCAGGCGCAGATGGGCGACCAGGTAGTGGCCGAGGCCATCGGCCGTATCGAACAACTGGCCAGGCAGATGGACCATTGCCTGGCGGCCATGCAGCATCTGGCAGGCGAGAGCCAGCGTATCAGCGGCATCCTCGATGTGATCAAGTCGGTGTCCGAGCAGACCAACCTGCTGGCCCTGAACGCGGCGATCGAAGCGGCACGGGCCGGTGAAGCCGGGCGCGGTTTTGCCGTGGTGGCGGACGAAGTACGTGGGCTGGCGCAGCGCACCTCGACGGCGACCGAGGAAATTGGCCAACTGATCGACAGCCTGCACAACGGGACTGATGAAGTGACACGGTTGCTGGACAGCAGCAAGAGCCTGACCGAACAGAGCGTGGAGCTGAGCCGCAAGGCAGGGCATGCGTTGAGCCAGATCACCGATACGGTGTCGAACATCCAGGGTATGAACCAGCAGATTGCCACGGCCAGCGAAGAGCAGAGCGTGGTGGCCGAGCAGATCAACCGCAGCGTGCTGAATGTGCGCGATGTGTCGGATCAGACCAGTGCGGCCAGTGAGCAGACGGCGGCGTCGAGTGGCGAACTGGAGCAGTTGGGGCAACAGTTGCGGGGGATGGTGGGGCGGTTCAACATCTAGACAGGAGTCGCCTGCTTCGCGGGTAAACCCGCTCCTACAAGTACCTCGCCGCTCTCAAAGTCGGTGCAGTACCTGTGGGAGCGGGTTTACCCGCGAAGAGGCCGGTGCAGGTTAAAGCACCTGACGCAGGAACGCCTGCGCGCGCGGGTCCTTCGGCGCGGCAAAGAACGCGGCCGGGGCCGAATCCTCCAGCAGCTTGCCATGGTCGAAGAACAACACCCGGTCAGCCACTTCACGGGCGAAGCCCATCTCGTGGGTAACGCAGACCATGGTCATGCCTTCCTGGGCCAGGGTCTTCATCACGTCCAGCACCTCGCCGACCATTTCCGGGTCAAGCGCCGAGGTCGGCTCGTCGAACAGCATCACCTTCGGGTCCATGGCCAACGCGCGGGCGATCGCCACCCGCTGCTGCTGGCCGCCGGACAGGCGCGACGGGTATTCGTTGGCTTTCTGCGCAATGCCAACCTTCTCCAGCAGCGCCCTGGCCTTGGCCTCGCGGTCGGCCTTGTTACGCTTGCGCACCACCTTCTGCGCCAGGCACAGGTTTTCCAGCACGGTCATGTGCGGGAACAGGTTGAAGTGCTGGAACACCATGCCGACTTCGCGGCGGTAGGCGTTGATGTCGGTCTTCGGATCGGCCAGTTGCAGGCCGTCGATGGCCACATGGCCTTCGTCGAAATGCTCCAGGCCGTTGAGGCAGCGCAGGAAGGTCGACTTGCCCGAACCCGACGGGCCGAGCACCACCACCACTTCGCCCTTGGCGACCTGGGTGGTGACGTTGTCCACAGCCCGTACCACGTGGCCACGGGTGTCGAAGACTTTCAGCAGGTCACGGACTTCAATCACTTTGCGCAAGCCTCCGCTCGAGCCGGCTTGCCAGGTGCGACAGCGGCAGGTTGATCAGCAGGTACAGGCCTGCCACGCAGAACCAGATCTCGAAGGTCGAGAACGAGGTGGTGATGGCCTCGCGGCCGCTCTTGGTCAGTTCGGTGATGGCGATCACCGAGACCAGCGAGGTGTCCTTGACCAGGCTGATGAACTGGCCGGCCAAAGGCGGCAGCACACGTTTGAACGCCTGCGGCAGGATCACGTGGCGCATCGACTGGCCCGCGTTCAGGCCCAGCGAGCGGGCCGCTTCGTTCTGGCCCTTGGCGATGGACTGCACGCCGGCACGAACGATTTCAGCCACGTAGGCGCCGGTGAACAGCGCCAGTGCGGCCACCCCGGCAAACTCGCGGGACAGGTTGAGCACGGTACCGATGAAGAAGTAGAAGATGAAGATCTGCACCAGCAGCGGGGTACCGCGCACCAGTTCGACATACACCGTCGTCAGGTCACGCAGGGTGGGGTTGCTGGACAGCCGGCAGAGGCCGGCGAACAAGCCGATCAGCAGGCCCAGGGCACCGGAAACCACCGAAATCCACAGGGTGGTCCACAGCCCCCAGACCAGCGGGCCGGCCGCCCAGTGGCGGGTGACGCCAATCTGGTCGCCTTCGGCCACATCGTCGCCGCGGGCCAGCTGCAGGCTGTCCTTGGCCACGTCGAGTACCTGCTCGGCACCGTTCTCATCTTTCAGCGTGACACGGGCATTGTCGCCCGAGATGACGATCTCCTGCACGGTGCCGTAACCGGCGGCGCGCTGTGCTTCCTCGGCCTTGTAGGCGAAGTACTGCGGTACGCGGTTCCAGCGCCACTCGTAGGAAATCATCGAGGTGGCCATATACAGGCTGAACGCCAGGCCCACCAGGACCAGGGCAGTCAAACCGTGCCAGGGCCACTGGGCTTTCTTGTGTTTGATCACGTGGGGTACTTCCGTAAATGCGAACGCGCAGGGTTTGCCTGCGCGTCGGGGTCATAAAGCCGGGCTTGTGACCTGGGCCTTATTCCATTTCCTTCAGCCAGTCCTTGTTCTTGAACCACTTGTCGTGAATACGATCGTAGGTCCCGTCATGCTTGATCTGGTGCAGGAAGTTGTTGATGAAGTTGATGCTGTCGTAGTCGCCTTTCTTCAGGCCGAAGGCCAGCGGCTCGTAGGTGAAGGGTTCTTCGAGGAACAGCAGCTTGCCGGCACCGGCCTTGTCCACTGCCACCACGTTGTACGGTGCGTCGTAGACGAAGGCATCAGCCTTGCCATTGACCACGTCCATCACCGCTTCCTGCTCGTTGTCGTAGCCGTGGTACTTGGCCTTGGCGATCAGCTTCTTGGAAACCATTTCGCCGGTGGTACCGAGCTTGGAGGTGATGCGGTACTTCTCGTTGTTCAGGTCCTTGTACGACTTGATCTCGCCCGCCAGCTCCTTGCGGATCAGCAGGGTCTGGCCAACCACGATGAAAGGTTCGCTGAAGTTCAGGCGCAGGTTGCGTTCCTGGGTCAGGGTCATGCCGCTGCCGATCATGTCGAACTTGTCGGTCAGCAGGGCCGGGATGATACCGTCATAGGCGGTGGAAACCGGCTCGAACTTGACGCCCATGGACTTGGCCATGGCTTTGAGGATATCGACTTCGAAGCCGATGATCTCGCCACGCTTGTTGGTCATCTGGAATGGCATGTAGGTCGGGTCCATGCCCACCCGCAGGGTGCCGCGCTTGACCGCGTCATCGATAGCACCCGCCTGGGCCGCCGTCACGGCGACCAGGGCGGTGACACCGACCAGCAGTCGCGAAAGGTATTTCTTGATCATCACCAAGTCCCCTAGCAAGAAAAGTAGCGAATCTTATTGTTGGCATGGCCGTAGCGGCCGATGCGTCATATCGGAGAGGGATGCTAACGCATGGCGGCTCGGGGACCTAGAGCCGGGGGGGACTTTGTTGGCCAAAATCGAGGGAGGGCCCTAAAAGCTTCGCGGGCACGCCCGCTCCCACAGGTACAGCGCATGCCTCAAAGGCTGTGAAGTACCTGTAGGAGCGGGCGTGCCCGCGAAGAGGCCCGATCAGGCGCCGACGAGTGCCGGTTGGCCTTCATTCTCCGGGTGCAGCGGCAACAGCGGCGAATGCGGGTCGTTCTTGATCGATGCACGCCACACGTTGATCCACGCCGCATTGTGCTCGGCCCAGACCTGCTCGTGCAGGCGGGTCAGCGCCACCGGGTCGCTGAGCAGGGCCAGGCGGGTATTGAGGTCAAGGCCTTGCGGCCCGACTTCCATCGCCTTGGCCACACGCTCGACGCGCAGTGCCTCGATCGGTGCCGCCTGGCCATGACGGGCAGTGGCCATGGCACAGGCCAGGGCGTTCTGCCGCGGGTCGACCACGGCCCGCACGAAGCCGTCATGCAGGGCATGCCAGCGGTTTTCGTGGGTGTACCGGTCGGTCGCCAGCAGCTCTTGCGGGGTAGCGTATTCCTCGGGGATGAGGAACAGCTTCTCGTCCTTGGCCGCCAGGCCCAGGCGGGTGCGGCTGGAGATCACCGAAACCGGGATCGACAGCACCAGCGAACCGACGATTGGCGCCAGCCACCACAGGAAGCTCGGGTTCAGCCAGGCCACCAGCGCCGCCCAGGCAATGCCCAGCAGGGTCTGCGGGCCATGGCGGCGCACCGCTTCGCTCCACGGCGTGGAGTCATCGTCACGCTGCGGCGAATTCCAGGTCGCGGCCCAGCCGAGGAACGCAGCCAGCACGAAGCGGGTGTGGAAGATCATGCGCACCGGTGCCAGCAGCATGGAGAACAGCATCTCCATCAACATCGACAGGGTGACCTTGATGCGCCCGCCAAACTCGGTCGCGCCCTTGGCCCAGATCAGGATGACGCTGAGCAGCTTGGGCAGGAACAGCAACACGATGGTGGTGGAGAACAGCGCTACGGCCTTCTCCGGGTGCCACTGCGGCCACAGCGGGTAGAGCTGGTACGGCTCGATGAAGTACTGCGGCTCCATCAGCGTGTTGGTCGCCAGCAGCGCGGTCGACAGCACCAGGAACAGGAACCACAGTGGCGCCGACAGGTACGACATCACCCCGGTGAGGAACACTGCACGGTGCACCGGGTGCATGCCCTTGACCAGGAACAGGCGGAAGTTCATCAAGTTGCCGTGGCACCAGCGGCGGTCGCGCTTGAGCTCGTCGAGCAGGTTCGGCGGCAGTTCTTCGTAGCTGCCCGGCAGGTCGTAGGCAATCCACACGCCCCAGCCGGCACGGCGCATCAGCGCGGCTTCGACGAAGTCGTGGGAGAGGATTGCACCGGCGAACGCGCCCTTGCCCGGCAACGGCGCCAGGGCGCAGTGCTCGATGAACGGCTTCATGCGGATGATCGCATTGTGGCCCCAGTAGTGCGACTCGCCCAGTTGCCAGAAGTGCAGGCCGGCGGTGAACAGCGGGCCGTACACGCGGGTGGCGAACTGCTGCAGACGCGCATACAGGGTGTCCATGCCCGAGGCTTTAGGCCCGGTCTGGATGATGCCGGCGTCCGGGTTGGCCTCCATCAGGCGCACCAGGCTGCTCAGGCACTCGCCGCTCATGACGCTGTCGGCGTCGAGTACGACCATGTACTTGTACTCGCCGCCCCAACGACGGCAGAAGTCGTCGAGGTTGCCGCTCTTGCGCTTCACCCGGCGCCGACGGCGACGGTAGAAGATGCGGCCAAAGCCTTTGGTTTCGCGGCACACGTCCAGCCAGGCCTGTTGCTCGGCCACGGCGATGTCGGTGTCGTTGGTGTCGCTGAGCACGAAGAAGTCGAAGCGGTCAAGGTTGCCGCTGGCAGCCACCGACTCGAACGTTGCGCGCAGGCCGGCGAACACGCGTGGCACGTCTTCGTTGCAGATCGGCATCACCAGCGCGGTACGCGCCTCGGGCGCGATCGGCTCGTTGCCTGCGCTGCTACCGGAAATCTTGTACTTGTCACGCCCGGTGAGCAGCTCGAGGAAGCCCATCAGCGCGGTCCAGAAGCCCGCCGACACCCAGCAGAACAGAATGCCGAAGAGGATCAGGATGGACGTCTGCAAGGCATACGGCCATACCTGCACCACGGTGTCCCAAAGCGGCTGGTTGACGACTTCGTCAAAGTCCACGAACGACCAGCCCTGATACGGCAGGATGCCCTTCATGTACCAGCCGGCGACGATGGTCTGGCCGATCATCAGCGCCAGCAGGATGTAACGGCGGATCGAGCCGACCGTGCGCCAGCGGGCCGGCGGCAGCTCGCGCTTGGGCGGCTGCGGCGCGTTGGTACGGCCGGTCATGCGCCGCCACATGCGGATCAGCACGTTGGTGCGCCATGGCTCGGGCACGACCTTGGTGCGCTTGATCGGCGGGGCGATCTTCAGGCACAGGCGGCCGCTGCCGTCGACGCCAAGCATTTCGGCGTCTTCCAGCTCGGCGGCGCTGCCTACGGTCAGGCGCGGGCCCACCGAGGCCTGCACGGCCTCGGCAGAGCTGGCGGCCGGGTTGGCCGCCAGGCGTTGGTGCAGCTCACTGAATGACGTGCAGCTGGCGAGTTCCGCCCGTTGCTCGTCGCTCAGTGGTAGGTGGGCCAGGTACTCGCGAAGCGATTCCGGCCTTGCGCTTGAGTTACTCATCGGCAGGCAACTGATAGCTCCAGGTCTCGGTCAGCACCTTCTCGGTGGTGGCCGGGGTCCCGTTGGTGGGCGCCGCATCGGCGGCAGGTTGTTCGGCCTTGGCGGTTTTCTCGGCCTTGGCTTGCTTGGCTGCAGCCTTGTCCTGCTTGGCAGGTTTGGCGGCTTCGACCGGCACGTCACGCACCAGCGCGGCACGCATTTCGGTCGACTTGTTGGCTTCCTTGACCTTCAAACGCAGGGTCAGGCGCCAGCCCTTGGTCTCAGGGTTATAGCGCAGGTTGTTCTCGACCACCTCGGCGTTGTCGGCCACGCTGATCTGGCTGCGCACGGCGGTGTCTTCCGGCAGGGCGGCCAGTGCCGGGCCGGCGAAGTCGACCAGGAAGGCCACGCTGCCGTCTGGCTGGCGGATCAGGTTGGACTGCTTGACGTCGCCGGTGGAACGCAGGGTCTGCTTGACCCAGCCCAGCTCGGGGGCCTGGAACTTCGGCTCGTCGATAGTCCAGTGCAGACGGTAGGCGTACTCGAATGGCTTGCCTGGCTCAGGCAGCTTTTCCGGGCTCCAGAAGGCCACGATGTTGTCGTTGGTCTCGTCGGCAGTCGGGATTTCGACCAGGTCGACGGTACCCTTGCCCCAGTCACCCTTCGGCTCGATCCAGGCGCTCGGGCGCTTCTGGTAGTTGTCGTCGAGGTCTTCGTAGTCGCTGAAGGCGCGCTGGCGCTGCATCAGGCCGAACCCACGCGGGTTCTCGACGCTGAAGTTGCTCACGGCCAGGTGTTTCGGGTTGTTCAGCGGGCGCCACAGCCACTCGCCGTTGCCGGCATGGATCGACAGGCCTTCGGAGTCGTGCAGGGCCGGGCGGTAGTTGAGGACCTTGGACGGCTGGTTGGGGCCGAACAGGTACATGCTGGTCAGCGGGGCGATGCCCAGGCGGCTGACATGGTCACGCAGGAACACGCGGGACTGCACGTCGACCACGGTGTCGTTGCCCGGGCGCAGGGTCAGCTTGTAGGCGCCGGTGGAACGCGGCGAGTCCAGCAGGGCGTAGATCACCAGATGCTTGTCGGTCGGCTTGGGCTTCTCGACCCAGAACTCGGTGAAGCGCGGGAACTCCTCGCCCGACGGCAGTGCGGTGTCGATGGCCAGGCCACGGGCCGACAGGCCATATACATGACCCTTGCCGACCACGCGGAAATAGCTGGCGCCAAGCAGGGTCATGATCTCGTCCTGCTTGTCGGCCTTGTTGATCGGGTACAGCACGCGGAAACCGGCGTAACCCAGGTTCTTGGTGGTTTCCGGGTCGTGGGGCACGTCACCGAATTCGAAACGGCTCGGGTCGTACTTGATTTCCTCGACCTTGGTGGCGGTGACCTCGTTGATCTTCACCGGGGTATCGAAGTGCATGCCCTGGTGATAGAACGACAGTTTGAACGGAGTCTTGTCCTTGGCCCACTCGGCCTTTTCCTGCAGGAAATGAATCTTCTGGTAGTCCGCAAACTTCATGTCGCGGAATACGGCTGGCAGGTTGCTTTTCGGTGCGTCGTACTTCTGGCCGGCCAGATCCTTTGCCTTGGCTGCAACATCGTCAAGATTGAATGCCCACAGCTGGCCCGCGCTCATCAGGCCGATCAGTGCCACACTGGCCATCAGGGCCTTGCGTAGCCCGGTTCCGGGGATTCTTGATGCTTTTTGGGGACTAACAATCACGAGCAACCCTCGCCGAAAACAGATCATGAAACCAACGGCCAGCGACAAATGCCGGGTTGGCGAGCACTGTTCGGACCCCGTGAGGGCGTAATGATTCCCCAAACGGATCCAGACAATGCTCGAGTCAGAGTGAAACGAACCTGCGAACGCAGGTCCATGCAGCGCGCGATTATCCAGCAGGTCGCGTGACAACGCATCAGGCTGGAACAACTATTTATCGTACAAAACCCCTTGTTTTCTTGTGAACAAGGGGTTTTTTGCCCTCACATTTGTAACATAAATGTTACGGGGCCATCATTGACCAGGTGCACCTGCATGTCTGCGCCGAATTGCCCGCTTGCCACGTCGGCGTGCCGAGCCCTGGCTTGCTGCAAAAGATAGTCGAACAACTCGGCGCCGAGGGCCGGTGGCGCTGCCGTCGAGAAGCTCGGGCGCATGCCGTTGCGGGTGTCTGCCGCCAGGGTGAACTGCGACACCAGCAACAAACCACCCCCGACATCCTTGAGCGACAGGTTCATCTTGCCCTGCTCGTCACTGAACACCCGGTAGTTCAACAGCTTGTGCAGCAGCTTGTCGGCCTGCTCACGGGTATCTTCAGGCTCGACGGCCACCAGCACCAGCAAACCTTGGTCGATGGCACCTACCACCTCCCCCGCTACTTCCACCCGTGCGCCGCGCACACGTTGCAGCAGGCCCCTCATGCTTCTTCCAGGGGCAGATCGAGCAAACGTCGGGCCATCTGGTCGGCAGCACGCACCAAGGCATCGGTGATGCCCGGTTCGGAAGCCGCGTGGCCAGCGTCACGGATAACCTTCAGTTCGCTGTTCGGCCAGGCCTGGTGCAGCGCCCAGGCGTTGTCCAGCGGACAAATCACATCATAGCGGCCATGCACGATCACCGCCGGCAGATGAGCAATTTTCGGCAGGTCGCGAATCAGCTGATCCGGCTCGAGGAAAGCATTGTTCATGAAGTAGTGGCATTCGATACGGGCGATCGACAGCGCGCGCTGCGGCTCGGAGAAGCGATCGACCACCAGCGGGTTGGGGCGCAAGGTGGCAGTACGGCCCTCCCAGGTGGACCAGGCCTTGGCCGCGTGCATCTGGGCGATCTGGTCGTTGCCGGTCAGGCGCTTGTGGAAGGCCGATACCAGGTCACCGCGCTCTTCCGGCGGGATCGGCGCGATGTAGTCCTGCCAGTAGTCGGGGAACAGGCGGCTGGCGCCTTCCTGGTAGAACCACTGGATTTCCTGGGGGCGGCACAGGAAGATACCGCGCAGGATCAGGCCATGTACCCGCTCGGGGTGGGTCTGGGCGTAGGCCAGGGCCAGGGTGGAACCCCACGAGCCGCCGAACAGCACCCATTTATCAATGCCCAGGTGCTCGCGGATGCGCTCCAGGTCCTCGACCAGGTGCCAGGTGGTGTTGTTCTCCAGGCTCGCGTGCGGCGTGGAGCGACCACAGCCGCGCTGGTCGAAGGTGATGATGCGGTACAGGGTGGGGTCGAAGTAGCAGCGGCTCTGGGCGTCGCAACCGGCGCCCGGGCCGCCGTGGATGAATACCACTGGCAGACCTTCTGGCGAGCCGCTTTCATCGACATACAGCACATGCGGCGCTTCCACGGCCAGATCGTGCCGGGCGTAAGGTTTGATCTGCGGGTACAGGGTCTGCATTGCGCACTCCGTGTGAGGATTGTTCAGCCGTGGGCCATCATAAACCTGAATTGCGCTTTGAGCACTGCCCCTGAAGGGCACATATATCTACCTCCCACAGCCCGGACAGGCCAGCGATAGTCCCTTGCCCCAAATCAAGCAAGGGCCTCGCCATGCCAACTGCAGTCACTGCCGCGCCTAGTGTTCACTACGCCACCATCGAGCGCAAAGTCCCCACCTGGCTCAAGCAGGCTCCGCCAGAAACCCACCGCGCGATGCGCAACTGGCTTCAAACCCCTGCCTGGCTGGCAACGGCACTCCAGCAACAACCGGAGGTCGCCAAGGCATGGCAGGAGGAGCATGCACGCCACCGCGAACACCAGGCGCAGGTGCACAAGCTGTTCGAACAGCTTCCAACCCTGGAAACCTACGCCACCCAAGCACTCACCGAAGCCGTCAAGCAGCAATTCGGGCTTGACCTGGATGTGCGCAACACCTACCTCATCGATGCCCGCCTGATCGAGGCGACCAATGCCATCGACAGCCGCCAGGCCATCGACCGGGCTACGCGCTCGCTGCTGCATTGCGCCTTGCACAACTTCGACCTGCCCGCCACCACTGAACATGGCATGGACGCGCCCGCTAGCCTGCTGAAGAAGTCGGTCATCGTCGATCATCGGCGCTTCATGGGTACCGTGCCGATCATCAATGCACTGGACATCGCCGCCGAAGATTTCGCCGACTTGTGTCGCACGCTGGATATCGGCGGCAAGTACCATGAGCGGGTACATGCCATCTACTATCCGGCGGCCACGCCGCCGCTCAGCGCCGATGAAACCGCACTGGCCGTTTATGAAACCCTGGGGCGTGCCGAGGTCTCGGCATTCCGGCAATCCCTGCATTTCGCCCGCCTCAAGGGCGACATCAGCGAAACGCTATATACCGCCGCTCTAGCCGCGCCACTTGACCAGGCGGCGTCGCCCTCCTCACCGATTACCTTCAGCTTGCTCGACTTGTGGGAAGCCGAACTGACCGGGGTTGTGCTCATCACCCTGCAAGCCACAGGGCATCAGGCCGTGGCCCTGTATATTCCTGAAGACAGCACGACGCCACTCAAGGAGTTCACCAGCCAGAAAGCCCTGCACGACGAATTGCGCGACAGGCTCCAGGCCGATATCGGCTACCTGGACAGGCACCTCGCCGACCGCGACAAGGCGCCCATAATCACCCGCCTCAAGGACCGGCTCACCCCACTCGCCTGGAGTGTCCGCGGCCTGCAGGAACGTGTTCCGGACCCGCACGCCACCCTGTACCCGGTCAAAAGGCCTTTCAGCCACGCATTCCAGGGCGTGATGGCCTTCCAGAAGGCCCAGCGTCATGAGAAGGATGTGCTGTTCCACGCCACGCCGACCGAAATCGTCGACCGGCGCACCGCACTCGCCCACCGGGAACTGATTGCCAGCCGCGTACTGACGGGCTTGAACATCGCCGGCTTCTTCGTGCCGGGGCTGGGCGAAGCGATGCTTGCCGTGTGCCTGGCCCAGCTGGCCCATGAGGTGTATGACGGTATCGACGCCTGGGAAAACGACGAGCGTGATACAGCCTATGGCTACCTGGTCGATGTGATCGAAAACGTGGCGATCATGGCCGCCCTCGGCGCGGCAGCCAAGGCATTGGGAGGTTCACGGGGCGGCGAAGCCGGCACCGCGCTGGAAGGGCCGGAGATCGAAGAGCCAGCGGATGAGGCGCCAGAGCTGGCACGTATTCCTGTGGAAACGCCTTCCTTCATCGAAGAACTGGAAGACGTGGAAACACCCGATGGCCAGATGCGCCTGTGGAAACCCGACCTCACGCCCTACCAAAGCACAGAGACACTGCCCGACGACCTGGTACCGGACGAACTGGGCCTACGGCATCACCAAGGGAGACGCTGGCTGGTATTGCAGGGCAATCAGTACATCGTCACACCAGCGCCAACGACCGGTGAGTATCGTCTGCAACACCCGGCAAATCCTCGCCGCTACCAACCGCCAGTGCGGCACAACGGTGCCGGGGCATGGTTGCAGGTAACGGACAAGCCACTGAGTTGGTCGGGCACGACGCTATTGCGCCGTATCGGCCACTTGAGCGCGCACTTCGACGAGCCGACACTGCAACGGATTTTCGCCGTCAGCGGCATACACGAAGACGAGCTGCGCCGGGCCCTGGCCGACAGCCAACGGCTGCCGGCCTTGCTGGAAGACACCCTGCAACGCTTCAAGCTGGACGAAACGATCCGCCAACTGCCGGATGCCAGCACTCGCCCAGCTGAGTTTTCCAAGGCCTATGCCAGCCTGCCGCTCAGCCTGGCGCCGGGCGCCGAGGCCATACAGCGGGTGTACCCGAAACTGCCGGTAGCAGTCGCCAACGAGCTGGCGCGCGGCGCCAGTACCGACGAGCTGCAAATGCTCGACAACGGCAAGGTACCACTGCGCCTTGGCGAGGAGGCCCGCGTCTACCAGCAACACATCCGCCTGGCCCGCGCCCGTGAAGGGCTGTACCTGTCCAGCGTGCCAAACTGGGACAGCGACCGGTTGATCATGCACACCCTCGAACGCCTGCCAGGCTGGCCCACAGAAACCAGGCTCCGGCTGCTCCAGCGTGTGTCCTGGCCGACCCAGGACCATGCCATAGGCCCGCTGGACGACCACCCGTACAAGACCATCACCCACGCCCGGGCAGGGTACATCGTCCACAACGAAAACCTGTCGAGTGCGGTGGTCACAACCCACCCAAGCCTTTACGCCGCCTTGTACGAGGCACTGCCAGCGGCCATGGCACAAATGGATGTCGCCGCCCCGCAAGCGCTGCAGCGCCTTGTACAGGAAAGCCCGTTGCTGCCTCGCCCGGCCCTGAGGGTGCTGCTGGGCATGCAGCCGGTACGCCCTGGCTATCGCTCCCCC
Source organism: Pseudomonas sp. NPDC096925 (assembly GCF_044762545.1). NCBI lineage: Bacteria > Pseudomonadati > Pseudomonadota > Gammaproteobacteria > Pseudomonadales > Pseudomonadaceae > Pseudomonas > Pseudomonas sp. NPDC096925. The sequence goes on from NZ_JBIWEM010000005.1 coordinate 168,493, forward strand.
ATGCGCCTGGCCGACGGCCGCCTCGGCTACCCGCTCAGTGGCGGCGGCCCGGCCACGCAAGGCGTCACCCGCCAGCGCCTGCTCGAAGCTGTCGAAGCCACAGGCCTCGCTGCTCGTACCGGCCGCTCCCCGGACCAGGTGCTGCTGGCACTTGCCGGCCACGGCCGTACACCGCTGCAGATATTCGAACATTTGCAGACACTGCTGGAGCAGCGCAACGAGCTGCAAAGCAGGCTGGACGACTGGAGCGAAGCCATTTCGCCGGCAACCGACCAGGCAGCACACGACTACGACAACCTGCGTGACTCGATCATGCAACATTGGTACGACGCCGCACTGGACGACAGCGCCGGGCCTGGCACCGAGCTGCGTATCGCCCGTGTGCCCCTGGCCGACATCCCCCTGACCTTGCCCGATTTCTTCAACGCACGGGTGCGCAGCCTGAGCCTGATCGACCTGCCTTCAGGAACCCTGGCAGGCTGGGCGCAAAACGAGCGCCTGCTGCAGCGCCTGCTCAGGCAGATGCCACAGATCGAGTCGCTGGAAATCAGCCGGCCGTTCGACCCCAGGGCAACGCCCTCGTCCTTCCTGTTTTGCATTCCCACCATCACCGAACACTTGCCAGGGTTGCAACGGCTGGTGATCACCAACCAGAACATGGCGCTTTCCGAAAGTGACCTGAACCTGCTGGCAGGGCTTCGCCAGTTGAGATACCTGGACCTGAGTGGTAACCGTCTGGCGCAGGGCAACAGGCCAAGTTTCCATGAACTGACCCTGGACTACCTGGGCCTGGACCAGATGCAGCTGGCCCAATGGCCAATCGGGATTGGCAGCGACGCCTTGGCGCGCATTGCCCGTCTGTCGTTGCGCCACAACAACCTCAGGTCGTTGCCCTCGTTCCTGCTTCACGAAACAGACACGCTGACCACTCCACCGGTGATCGCCCTGGAAGGCAACAGCATCAATGAATCCCACCTGCAGCGCTTGCTGCTGAATGAGCGTTTCGACACGTCGGGTATCACCACGGACCAGCCCGCAGCACTTTCCGAACAGCTCGCCCGCATTCGCGAGGAGCGACAACAGATGCGCGAAGCGATCGATGGCTGGGCCCAGGCGTCCAGCTCGAGCAACCCCTTGACCCAGGCCGCACTGGCAGACAGGCAGCGCATCGAGTCGGCGATCAGTCAATTCTGGGAACAACAGGAGCAGGGCCAGTCATACCTTCGCTTGCAACTCGAGGAGGTGGCCATCGAGCATTTCCCCAGGCGGCTTCCGGCGTTCTTCGGTGCGCGCGTGCGTGCACTTGGCCTGACGCGGTTACGGGGCAGCGCCTCGCAGCTCGATGAACTGCTCAGGCGGTTCCCGAACGTCACCCGACTGACCATCGACGAGCACCAGGCCGCCACCCCCGCGCTGGCATCGGCCCTGGCTCGCCTTCCCCAGCTCGCCTACCTGGAGTTTCGCAACATGGGGCTGGAAGTCGACCAGGCCATGCTGGATATCTTCGCAGGGCTGCAACACCTGACCTCGCTGGACCTGTCAGGCAACCGTGTGGGCAGCATCGAGCGGGTACCCGCATCACTGTCCAGCAGCCTGCAGTCACTCGCACTGACCAACATGAACCTGCAAGCCTGGCCTAGCTGGTGTGACAGCTTGCTGCCGCTGGAGCTGCTGGACCTGAGCTCGAACAACATTACCCAGTTGCCCGAGCACATCCTCTCGAACCTGAACAACCCCATGCCGATCTCGTCGATCGCCCTGTTCGACAACCCGCTGCCGCTTGAAACCATCCTGCGGGTACGCGCGTTCTCGGACAGCAGCCAGCACAGCTATTCCTTTGCCCTGGATATTCCGGGCAACCTGATGGCCGTCGATTCTTCGAGCGAAGGGTCACTCGACCACCCTCACTTCCCCCTGCTGGGCGACGATACGCCCAGGCTGGAGGACTGGATGCTGGGCAGCGAGGCGCAGAACGAGGCGCTGCAGGACTGTTGGGAACAACTGGAAGGCAGTGACCTGTTGCGTCTGGTGGGCCGTTTGCACAATGCCGCCCCATACGTTGACCCGAATACGCGAACCACCTTCTGCGAACGGGTACGCATGATGCTGGTGGTGGCTGCAAGCAACGAATCCGAACGACCGATCATGGAGAGCATCGCCGCAGCAGCGTTGCCAGACCCGGAAACCGGCTCGCAGACCTGCCATGATGGCGCGCTGCAGGAGTTCAACAACATTGAACTGTACCTGATGAGCCAACGCCTGTTGATCGACGCCGGCGATACCCTGCAAGCACTGCGACATCGCCTGTTGCAGCTTTTCCGGATCGAACGGCTGGAGTTACTGGCCAACCAACGGACTGGCACGGGTGACCGGGTCTCGGTGCGCCTGGCCTACCGTCGCGAACTGGCCAGGGAACTGGACCTGCCGATCGCCGACAGCATGCGTTTTCGAGGGGCTGCGAACCTGGCGCGCGATGAGCTATCCAACGTGCTGGAAAAGGTCCGTAAAAGTGAACTGAGCGATGCACTGGTCGACTACATGCTGGCGAATCCGGATTGGAGCATGCGTCTGCGAACCGAATATGCCGACCGCTTCGCCGAAATAGAGGCCCGTTTCCGCCTGCGCGTGCTCGAACTGGCCAGCAAGGACCACTCGCTTCAGGATGAGTTGAACTTGCAGCAAGGCCTGCAGGATGACAAGGATCAGGAAGAGCAGGAGCTACTGCGCGAACTCACCATCAAGCAGATCAACACCAACTGACCCGCAGTGACTGGCGACGCGCATGACCTGCATCGCGTCGCCATTCTCGTTGGCGAGCTTCACCGCGCGTAACGCGCCTCGCCCCAGTCCAGCAGCGCCTGCAGAAGCTGTTTCAACACCTCCTGTGTCGGCCGGGCCAGGTCTTCGCGGTAATCGAACGGCTCGGTTTCCTCCATGTAGGTGCTCTGCGCCAGCTCCAGCTGCACCGCATGGATGTGGTTGGCCGGGTCGCCATAATGCCGGGTGATATGCCCGCCCTTGAAGCGGCCATTGAGCACATGGCTGTAGCCCTGGGCCTGGGCGCAGACCCCATTCAGCTGTTCGGCCAGAACCGGGTCGCAGCTGGCGCCGTTGAAGGTGCCCAGGTTGAAGTCTGGCAGCTTGCCGTCGAACAGGTGCGGGATCAGCGAACGGATCGAGTGGGCGTCCCACAGCAGGGCGTAGCCGAACTGCTCGCGCAGCCGCGCCAGCTCGCGACGAATCGTGTCGTGGTAGGGGCGCCAGATCTGCTCCAGATACTGCTTGCGTTCCTCGCCAGTCGGCTCCAGCCCGTCCTTGAACAATGGCTCGCCATCGAACAGCGTGGCTGGGTACAGGCCAGTGGTGGCGCCGGCGTACAGCGGCTTGTCGTCATCCGGGCGGTTCAGGTCGATGACGAAGCGCGAATACTCCGCTGCCACCACACTGGCGCCCATCTCGCGGGCAAAGTCATACAGCCGTGGAATATGCCAGTCGGTATCCGGCAGGCTGCGCGCCTGGTCGACCAGGCCATCTCGTACAGCCGGCGACAGTTTCAGGCCGGCATGGGGCATGCTGATCAGCAGCGGCAGGCGGCCCTGGTGAAAACTCAGTACCTTGTCCATCGTGCCTCTCTCAGTTGGAAATCTCGTGGCCCTTGCGCACCACGCGCTTGGGCAGGTCACCGCCCAGCCAGTAGGCCAGGTCGGCTGGGCGTTCGATCCGCCAGGCGACGAAGTCGGCGACCTTGCCCACTTCCAGCGAGCCATGGCTGTCGCCCAGGCCCAGCGCCGTGGCCGCGTGCACGGTGACACCGGCCAAGGCTTCTTCCGGGGTCATGCGGAAGCAGGTGCAGCCCATGTTCAGCATCAGACGCAGCGACAGCCCTGGCGAGGTGCCGGGGTTGAGGTCACTGGCCAGGGCGATCTTCACGCCGTGGCGGCGCAGCGCGTCCATCGGCGGCAGCTGGGTTTCGCGCAGGAAGTAGAACGCGCCCGGCAGCAGCACGGCGACCGTGCCAGCGTTTGCCATGGCAATGGCGTCGTCCTCGGTCATGAACTCCAGGTGGTCGGCTGACAGCGCCTGGTAGCGCGCCGCCAGGCTGGAACCGTGCAGCGAGGACAACTGCTCGGCGTGCAACTTGACCGGCAGGCCCAGCTCGCGCGCCTTGATGAACAGCCGCTCGACCTGGGCCGGGGAGAACGCCAGGTGTTCGCAGAAGGCATCCACGGCGTCCACCAGGCCTTCGGCGGCCAGGGCCGGCAACATTTCGTCGCAGATATGCGCGATGTAGTCGTCAGCCCGGCCGGCGTACTCCGGCGGCAAGGCGTGGGCGGCCAGGCAGGTGGCGCGCACCGCCAGCGGCAACTCGTCGGCCAGGCGCCGGGCCACGCGCAGCATCTTGCGCTCGTTGGCCAGGTCCAGGCCGTAGCCGGACTTAACCTCGATGGTGGTCACGCCGTCACGCATCAGCGCCTGGACCCGCTGGCGAGCACTGGCGAACAACTCGTCCTCGCTGGCCGCGCGGGTGGCCCGCACGGTGCTGGCGATGCCACCGCCCTGTGCGGCGATTTCGGCATAGCTCACGCCCTGCAGGCGCTGCTCGAACTCACCGCTGCGGTTGCCACCGAACACCGCATGGGTGTGGCAGTCGATCAGCCCCGGGGTGACCCAGGCGCCGCCCAGGTCCACCGTACGCTCGGCCTCCACCGACGCCAGCTCGGTGCGTGGGCCGATCCACTCGATCAGCCCGGCGTTGGTGACAATGGCCGCGTCCTCGATGGCCGAGTAACGGCCCTCGGCCATGGTTGCCACATGGCAGTGCTGCCAGACGGTTTTCATACATTTACTCCTGTACTAGCGGTGCAGCTCGGCCGGTTGCGCTGCCGGCTGGCCCTGCCCTGCGCGCGGCTTGCACCACAGCAGGTAGGACGCCACCAGGAACACCACCCAGACCACGCCGACAAGCAATGCCGCCTGGGTATCCGGGAAGTAACCGAGCACGCCAAAGATGAACACCATGAACGCAATGGCCATGGCCGGGCCGTAAGGCCAGAACGGTACCGGGAACTGCAACTGGGCCACCTGTTCACGGCTCATGCTGCGGCGCATGGCCACCTGGGTGACCAGGATCATCAGCCACACCCACACGGTGGCGAAGGTGGCGATCGATGCGATCAGCAGGAACACGTTCTCCGGGATCAGGTAGTTGAGCAGCACACCGATCAGCAGCGCAGCACCCATCACCACCACGGTCATCCATGGCACGCCGTGCTTCGACAGCTTGCTGAAGCCGCGCGGGGCATGGCCTTGCTGCGCGAGGCCGTACATCATGCGACCGGCGCCGAAGATGTCGCTGTTGATGGCCGAGATCGCGGCGGAAATAACCACGACGTTCAGCACGGCGGCGGCGGAACCGATGCCCAGGTTGCTGAAGATCTGCACGAACGGGCTGCCCTGGCTGCCGATTTGTGGCCATGGGAACAGGCACATCAGCACGAACAGGGTGAGCACGTAGAACAGCAGGATGCGCAACGGCACGGCGTTGATCGCCTTGGGGATGACCCGCTGCGGGTCCTTGGCCTCACCGGCGGTGACGCCGATGATCTCGATGCCGCCGAAGGCGAACATCACCACGGCAAAGGAGGCGATCAGGCCACCCACGCCATTGGGCATGAAGCCACCGTGGTCGAACAGGTTGCTGACACCCACGGCTTGCCCGGTGCCTACCTGGCTGAAGCCGAATGCCATGATGCCGAGGCCGGCCAGGATCATCGCCACGATGGCGCCGACCTTGAGCAGCGACAGCCAGAATTCCATTTCGCCAAAGACCTTGACGTTGCACAGGTTGAGGCCGCCGATCAGGAAGACGATGCCCAGCACCCAGATCCAGCGGGCCACTTCCGGGAACCAGAAGCCCATGTAGATACCGAAGGCGGTAACGTCGGCGATGGCGACGATGACCATCTCGAAGGCGTAGGTCCAGCCGAGGATGAAGCCGGCCATGGGGCCGAGGTAGGTGCTGGCGTAGTGGCCGAACGAGCCGGCAACCGGGTTGTGCACGGCCATTTCACCGAGCGCGCGCATGACCATGTACACGGCGGCGCCACCGATCAGGTAGGCCAGCAGCACGGCTGGGCCGGCCATCTGGATGGCCGAGGCGGAGCCGTAGAACAGGCCCGTGCCGATGGCGGAACCGAGGGCCATGAAACGGATGTGGCGGGCACTCAGCCCGCGCTTGAGACCTTGAGCTTGTTGCATGTCACGTCCTTGAATTGTTTTTGTGGTCGTGAGATCGAGGGGGCCGCCATGCTGCCCAATCGCGAGCAAGCTCGCTCCTACAAGGGAATGCGTTGCCTTTGTAGGAGCGAGCTTGCTCGCGATGGGCCGCAACGCGGCCCTAGGGGCATTACAGGCTTGGCAGCACACCCGCCGGCAGCAGGCCGGTCAGGCTACCCTTGGCCAACAGTTCCACGGCCTTTTCGATGTCGGGCGCGAAGAAACGGTCACGGTCGTAGTGCGGCACTTCGCTGCGCAGCGCCTGGCGCGCCTGCTCCAGCTTGGCGGAAGTCTTCAGGCCCTTGCGCAGGTCCAGGCCCTGGCAGGCGCCCAGCCATTCGATGGCCAGCACGCCACGGGTGTTTTCGGCCATTTCCCACAGGCGCTTGCCGGCAGCCGGGGCCATCGACACGTGGTCTTCCTGGTTGGCCGAAGTTGGCAGGCTGTCGACGCTGTGCGGGTGCGACAGGGCCTTGTTCTCGCTGGCCAGGGCAGCAGCGGTGACCTGGGCGATCATGAAGCCGGAGTTGACCCCGCCGTTTTCCACCAGGAACGGCGGCAGCTGGGACATGTGCTTGTCCATCATCAGCGAGATACGGCGCTCGCTGAGCGAACCGATTTCGGCGATGGCCAGGGCGATATTGTCGGCGGCCATGGCCACCGGCTCGGCGTGGAAGTTGCCGCCGGAAATCACGTCACCCTCGGCAGCGAACACCAGTGGGTTGTCCGATACGGCGTTGGCTTCGATGCCCAGTACCTCGGCGGCCTGGCGCAGCTGGGTCAGGCAGGCGCCCATGACCTGCGGCTGGCAACGCAGCGAGTACGGGTCCTGGACCTTGTCGCAGTTCTTGTGCGACAGCGACACTTCGCTGGAGTCGCCCAGCAGGTCACGGAAGCAGGCAGCAGTGTCGATCTGGCCACGCTGGCCGCGCACTTCGTGGATGCGCGCATCGAACGGCGAGCGCGAGCCCAGTGCGGCTTCGACACTCAGGCCGCCGCAGGCGATGGCGGCGGCGTACAGGTCTTCGCCCTGGAACAGGCCACGCAGGGCATAGGCGGTGGACGCCTGGGTACCGTTGAGCAGGGCCAGGCCCTCCTTGGCGGCCAGGGTCAGCGGCTCGAGGCCGGCCACAGCCAGGGCTTCGGTGGCTGGCAGCCACTGGCCCTTGTAGCGGGCCTTGCCTTCACCCAGCAGCACCAGCGACATGTGCGCCAGCGGGGCGAGGTCACCGGAAGCGCCCACCGAACCCTTCAGCGGGATGTGCGGGTACACTTCGGCGTTGACCAGGGCGATCAGCGCGTCGATGACTTTGCGGCGGATGCCGGAGAAGCCACGGCTGAGGCTGTTGATCTTCAGCACCATGATCAGCCGCACCAGGTCGTCATCCAGCGGCGCGCCGACACCGGCGGCGTGGGACAGTACCAGCGAGCGCTGCAGGTTTTCCAGGTCGTGGCTGGCGATGCGGGTCGAGGCCAGCAGGCCGAAACCGGTGTTGATGCCGTAGGCGGTACGGTCTTCGGCAATGATCTGCTCGACGCAGGCAACGCTGGCGTCGATGGCCGGCGCGGCGCTGGCGTCCAGTTGCAGGCGCACGGGCGCGGCATGGATGGCGCGCAGCTGGGCCAGGGTCAGGGTGCCGGGCTTGAGGGTCAATTCGGTCACTTCACTACTCCAATCGCGTGGAGCCGCAGGCCCGTTTTCTGGTGCCTGCGCGCCCCTTCTTGTTGTTCAGTATCACCCTTGTGGGGTGCGATCCAAAGCGTGGCGATCAGCCAGTGATCATCGGCAGGTCCAGGCCCTGCTCCTTGGCACAGTCGATGGCGATGTCGTAACCGGCATCGGCATGACGCATTACACCGGTCCCTGGGTCGTTGGTCAGCACGCGCGCGATACGCGCGGCGGCTTCATCGGTACCGTCGCAGACGATGACCATGCCCGAGTGCTGGGAGAAGCCCATGCCCACGCCACCACCGTGGTGCAGCGAAACCCAGGTAGCACCGCCGGCGGTGTTCAGCAGGGCGTTGAGCAGCGGCCAGTCGGAGACGGCATCGGAGCCGTCGCGCATGGCTTCGGTTTCACGGTTGGGGCTGGACACCGAACCGGAGTCCAGGTGGTCACGGCCGATCACGATCGGTGCCGACAGCTCGCCGCTGCGTACCATTTCGTTGAACGCCAGGCCCAGCTTGGCGCGCAGGCCCAGGCCAACCCAGCAGATACGTGCCGGCAGGCCCTGGAAGCTGATGCGCTCGCGGGCCATGTCCAGCCAGCGGTGCAGGTGGGCGTCGTCGGGGATCAGTTCCTTGACCTTGGCGTCGGTCTTGTAGATGTCTTCGGCATCACCGGACAGCGCCGCCCAGCGGAACGGGCCGATGCCACGGCAGAACAGCGGGCGGATGTAGGCCGGCACGAAGCCCGGGAAGTCGAAGGCATTGGTCACGCCTTCTTCCTTGGCCATCTGGCGGATGTTGTTGCCGTAGTCGAAGGTCGGGATACCCTGCTTCTGGAAGTCGAGCATGGCTTGAACATGTACGGCCATCGACTGCTTGGCGGCCTTGACCACGGCAGCCGGTTCGGTCTGCGCACGGTCGCGGTATTGTTCCCAGGTCCAGCCGGCCGGCAGGTAGCCGTTCAGTGGGTCGTGGGCGCTGGTCTGGTCGGTGACCATGTCCGGGCGCACGCCACGCTTGACCAGCTCTGGCAGGATTTCGGCAGCGTTGCCGTGCAGGGCAATGGAGATGGCCTTGCCTTCGGCGGTGTACTTGGCGATGCGTGCCAGGGCGTCGTCGAGGTCAGTGGCCTGCTCGTCGACGTAGCGGGTTTCCAGGCGGAAGTCGATGCGGCTCTGCTGGCATTCGATGTTCAGCGAGCAGGCACCGGCCAGGGTGGCGGCCAGAGGCTGCGCGCCGCCCATGCCACCCAGGCCGGCGGTCAGTACCCACTTTCCTTTCAGGCTGCCGCCGTAATGCTGGCGACCGGCTTCGACGAAGGTTTCGTAGGTGCCCTGGACGATGCCCTGGCTGCCGATGTAGATCCAGCTGCCGGCGGTCATCTGGCCGTACATGGCCAGGCCCTTGGCGTCCAGTTCGTTGAAGTGTTCCCAGTTGGCCCAGTGCGGCACCAGGTTGGAGTTGGCGATCAGCACGCGCGGGGCGTTGCTGTGGGTCTTGAACACGCCAACCGGCTTGCCCGACTGTACCAGCAGGGTTTCGTCGTCTTCCAGGCGGGTCAGGGTCTCGACGATCTTGTCGTAGCAGGCCCAGTTGCGCGCGGCACGGCCGATACCGCCGTACACCACCAGTTCTTTCGGGTTTTCCGCGACCTGTGGATCGAGGTTGTTCATCAGCATGCGCAGTGGCGCTTCGGTCAGCCAGCTTTTGGCAGTCAGCTTGTTGCCACGTGGGGCACGGATCTCAACGTCACGGTATTTGTTGTTGTCGGTCACGGGAAAGGTCCTCTACGGTCGTCCGCGGGCGGGTATGTCGTGGTAGATATACAAACACATCTTTACTTGTATGTACAAGCATGGACAACCAAAATAATCGGACCTTTCCGCTGAATGGTTTGGTGCATGCGTTGATTCTTTCTGCGCCAGTGAGATCGAGCGCCGCCCGCGCGGCGCTTCGCGGGACAAGCCCGCTCCCACATTTGTTGCAACGTGGCCATGTCTGTCAGGCCATGGTTGTCAGCCTTGTTGGTCTGACTCAATTTCTCGGCTGGCGCTGCGGCCGCCTCACCCGTCTCAAGACATGCACCAAGGCAAGCAACCATGGCCTGACAGGTTCGGCACGTTGCAACAAATGTGGGAGCGGGCTTGTCCCGCGAAGCGCCGCGCGGGCGGCGCTCGATCTTACAGGCGACAAAAAACTACAGGCGAACTTACAGGAGACAAAAACCTACAGGCGAACCCCTCAGCGCCCCACCAACTCGATCAGGCAGAACCGCCCTTGAACCTCGAGCCCCAGCAACTGGTCATTGCCCTCCAGCCGCAAGCAGTCATACAACCCCAACCGCTGCGTCTCACGCCCGGCGATGCCAACCTCGACCTGGCTGCTGGCTGCGAACAGCAACACCGTCGACGCCGAGCTGTACAAGCGGCTGGTGCCATCGAACCACTGCAACCGCGCCCGGTAGCGCTGCGGTGCATAGATCAGGTTGAAATCGCGGATCGCCCCGCCCAGCAGCTTGCAGCTGACCTGGCTCTCGCCGCTGAAGGCAAAGGCATCGAACGGCAGCAACGGCCGGCTGGCCTGGCCGTCGACCAGCAGGCGCATACCGTCGCCCTGCAGCACGGTGATGATCCGCTGGTAGCCGGCGAAGGTGGAAAAGCCGCCGGACTCCTCGATATCGGCAATCGACAGGCGCCAGCCAAAGCCGTCCAGGCCCTCGCCACTGTCGCGGGTAATTTCTTCGGTGAAACCGCCACCGTTCTTCCACGGCATGCGCGGGTAGTCCTGCGCACGCAACAACTGCAGCTGACTCATTTACTGAAACGTCCTTCCAGGCGATGACGGGAACCGGGGTGGATCAGCCGCGCGGCGGTCACCGGCTGGCGGCCGGACCAGGTGCGACGGCGGATAAGCAGGCAGGGCTCGCCCCGCTCGATCTGCAACAGGCGGCATTCTTCCGGCTCGGCCAGGATCGCCTCGACCACGTGCTCACCCTCGGTCAGCGGCGCCACCTGCGACAGATAGGCGTAAGGCGTCTGCCGGGTGAAGTCCTGCTTGAGGTACTCGGGGGCAATCGCCGCATTGACGTAGCGGTCCTCGATCTGCACCGGCACGCCATTCTCGAAATGCACGATCAGCGAGTGGAACACCCGCTGGCCTTCACGCATGTCCAGGGCCAGCGCCCGCTCGGAACCGGCCGCTTCCTCGGTGAGGGTGATCACCTGGCAGCTATGCTGGTGGCCACGCGCGGCAATTTCGTCGGCGATGTTGTTGACCTCGAACAGCGCCGAACGCCCCTTGGGCTCGGCCACGAAGGTACCGACCCCTTGCATGCGCACCAGCAGGCCTTCGGCGGTGAGTTCGCGCAGGGCGCGGTTGATGGTCATGCGGCTGAAGCCCAGCTCGCTGACCAGTTCGCTCTCCGAGGGTACCCGGTGATGCGGTGGCCAGCTGCCATTGTCGATCTGCTGGATGATCATCTGTTTGACCCGGGCGTACAGCGGCGCCGGGCCCTCGCCCATCTGGGCAACCAGCGCGGAGACAGGAGGTGTCGGCACGGCGTTGGATCCTTGTGCAAATGGAATGAGCGGTAGCTTGCCGCAGTTTACCCGGCAGGCAAACGCCTGTATATGTATATACAAGTTAACAATAACAGGATTTTCACCGATGTCCGCCTACTTTGCCGAACGCGCCCTGCTGCCCACGGGCTGGGCCAGCCATGTCCGTATCGAGGTCACCCGCGATGGCCACGTGGCCCGCATCGAGCCGGGCGCCTCGGCCGAGGGCGCCGAGCGGCTGGCCGGCCCGCTGCTGCCCGGCATGCCCAACCTGCACTCGCATGCCTTCCAGCGCGCCATGGCAGGGCTGGCGGAGGTCGCCGGCAACCCCAATGACAGTTTCTGGACCTGGCGCGACCTGATGTACCGCCTGGTCGGCCAGATCAGCCCGGAGCAGCTGCAGGTCATCGCCCGCCAGCTGTACATCGAGATGCTCAAGGCCGGCTATACCTCGGTCGCCGAATTCCACTACGTGCACCACGACCAGGCCGGCAAGACCTATGCCGACCCGGCCGAACTGTCCCGCCGCATCAGCGCAGCCGCAGCCGACAGTGGCATTGGCCTGACCTTGCTGCCGGTGCTGTACAGCCATTCAGGCTTCGGCGGCCAGGCCCCGAATGACGGGCAACGGCGCTTCATCAACTCCACCGAGCAATACCTGCAACTGCAAGCGCAACTGGCCCCGCTGCTGGCCGCACAACCCGCACAGCAACTGGGATTGTGCTTCCATTCGCTGCGGGCGGTGACGCCCGGGCAGATCGCCGAGGTGCTGGCAGCCAGCGACAAGCAATGCCCGGTGCATATCCATATCGCCGAGCAGCAGAAGGAAGTCGACGACTGCCTGGCCTGGAGCGGCCTGCGCCCGTTGCAGTGGCTATACGAACATGTGGACGTGGACCCACGCTGGTGCCTGGTGCATGCCACCCATGCCGAGCCGGATGAAGTTACGGCCATGGCTCGCAGCGGCGCGGTAGCCGGGCTGTGCCTGACCACCGAGGCCAATCTGGGCGACGGGATTTTCCCGGCAGTGGACTACCTGGCACAGGGTGGGCGGATGGGCATTGGTTCGGACAGCCATGTGTCGCTGAGCGTGGTGGAGGAGCTGCGCTGGCTGGAATATGGCCAGCGGCTGCGCGACCAGCGGCGTAACCGCCTGTATCGCGGCGACCAGCCGATGGTCGGGCGCACGCTGTATGACGCTGCGCTGGCGGGCGGTGCACAGGCGCTGGGGCAGGCGGTCGGGGAGCTGGCTGTGGGCAAGCGCGCCGACTGGCTGGTGCTCGACGGGCAGGACCCTTACATCGCCATGGCGGACGGAGATGCCATTCTCAACCGCTGGCTGTTTGCCGGGGGCGATCGCCAGGTGCGGGATGTGATGGTGAATGGGCAGTGGGTGGTGCGCCAGGGGCGGCATGCGCAGGAAGAGGAAAGCCGGTTGGCGTTTGCCGAGGTACTGCGGCAGCTTTTGGGCTGATCTACCGGCAGTTCTCTCGCATTCGCGGGTGAACCCGCTCCCACAGGTGAGGCGCTGAACTCAGATGCGGTGCAGTACCTGTGGGAGCGGGTTTACCCGCGAACACCGGCGAAGCCGGTGCCATACATCGCGGTTGCGGGTAGGCCCACACCCACAACCACTCTGAACCTCAGTGCCTCTTGACGATCTGCTGGTCCGACGCGCGCCAGATCAGGCGGCTGGTGTCATACCCCTGTTGCCGTGCTCTGGACATCAGGTTCTCGCGCTCCCAGGCCGGTAGCGTCGGCGTACGCGAAAGGATCCACAAGTGCTTGCGATCCGGGCTGCCGACCACCGCCGTGCGGTAGCGTTCATCCACATACAGAATCCAGTACTCGCCCCTGGCCACACCTGGCACCAGCTTGGTGAACCAGTTGTCGAACTCGACCCACAACTTGTCAGTGTGCCCCGGCTCCTGGATGCTCGCATGCCCTTCGGCGCGCAGCCATTCGTCACCCATGGTACGGCAGCGGTTGAGCACGCCGAGGCTACCATCCAGTTTGAGGTTGTAATGCGCCTCGGACTGTTCGCAGCCGGTCTGGTAGCGCATGGGCAGGCGCGCCAGCTCGTACCATTTGCCCTGGTAGCGCTTGAGGTCGATGTGGCCAGCGGTCTTCGGCGCCAGCGGATCGTGCACGGAGCCGGCACAACCACCAAGCAGCAACGCCAGGCATACCCCCATCAGCAGATACAGACGCCTCATTTGAGACCCTGCCCTGAATACATCAGTACCTTGTCTGCAGCGTACTGCACGCTGATGAAGCTCTTCTCGTCCCCCCAGGTGCAGCTGCTCATGCCCAGTGCGCCAGAGCACTCGGTCGGCGTGCCGAGCAACTGCTCGACCTCGGCCTTGTTCATACCGGCCTTGATCTTGGAATAGTTTTCCTGGTTGATCTTGCTGCAGGCAGTCAGGACGACGCACAGCGACAACAGGGCGAGGGAACGCAACGACATGAAGGACACTCCTGAAGAGGGGATACAGGCGAGTGGCCTGTAGTGACCTTCGACGATAAAAACCCTCCCAGGTTCCCTGCCCTCCCTCCTCTACCCCTACGCCATTGGTCGGATGGCCACTACTGTGCGATTAATCACAAAGGAGTATCCCGACCAAACAAAAAGGCCGCCCCGTGCAGGGGCGGCCTTGCGTCGCGATGGCCTGCGCAGCAGACCACAAAACCTCAGAATCTGGAGCCTGGCTCCAGCAAAAAGTCCATTTCTTCACTGGTGCTCGGCCGCTCCAGCACCAGGTTGCGGTGCGGAAAGCGCCCAAACCGGGCAATCACCCGTTGGTGCTGCTCGGCATAGTCGAGGAAGCCTTCGAACAGCCGGCGGTTGGCTTCGGGCTGCTCGTCCAGCAGCAACTGGTAGCGCTCGACGCACAGGTTCTGCCAGTCAAGCACTTCGGCATGCTCCAGCACCAGCAGCACGAACACCCGCTGGATCGGCAGCAACTGGTAATCCCAGTTCTTCTGCAAACCCTGCATCGCCACCACCTGGGCACGCCGGTCGCCCTCGAAGGCGCGCGGCGTGTCGCGGTAGATCATGCGTGGCAGCTGGTCCAGCAGGATCAGCAGGCCCAGCCAGCCCTGCGGGCTTTGCTGCCACTCGTCGAGCCCACCCGCCAGGGCGTGCTCGACCAGCTCGCCAAACAGCGCATGGGCCTCGGCATCGTGATGCTTGCCGAACCACAGCGTGCTCTTCTCGTCAGCCACGGCCTGGGGACTGGTGCCCCAACCGAACCACCACTCCAGCAACGGCTGCCAAGGTGCGAGCATGACTTACTCCTTGTGGTAGGCGGTGACGCGCTCGACCTCTTCCTTCGAGCCGAGGATTACCGACACACGCTGGTGCAGGCTTTCCGGCTTGATGTCGAGGATGCGATCGTAACCGTTGGTGGAGGCGCCGCCAGCCTGTTCGATGATGAACGACATCGGGTTGGCTTCGTACATCAGGCGCAGCTTGCCCGGCTTGCTCGGCTCGCGGGCGTCACGTGGGTACATGAACAGGCCGCCACGGGTCAGGATGCGGTGCACGTCGGCCACCATCGAGGCGATCCAGCGCATGTTGTAGTTCTTCTTCAGCGGGCCGGTCTCGCCTGCCAGCAGCTCGCCCACGTAACGCTGAACCGGGGCTTCCCAGTGGCGCTGGTTGGACATGTTGATGGCGAACTCGGCGGTGCTTTCCGGCACGCGGATGTTTTCGTGGGTGAGGACGAAGCTGCCCAGTTCGCGGTCCAGGGTGAAGCCCTTGACGCCGTTGCCCAGGGTCAGGATCAGCATGGTCTGCGGGCCATAGATGGCGTAACCGGCGGCGACCTGCTGGGTGCCTGGCTGCAGGAAGGCATTTTCGTTCAGGGTTTCGTTCTGGCTCAGATACTCGTTAGGGCAACGCAGTACCGAGAAGATGGTACCGACCGAAACGTTGACGTCGATGTTGGACGAGCCGTCCAGCGGGTCGAAGACCAGCAGGTAGGCGCCTTTCGGGTACTTGCCCGGAATCTGGTAGGCGTTGTCCATTTCTTCGGAGGCCATGCCAGCCAGGTGGCCGCCCCATTCGTTGGCTTCCAGCAGGATATCGTTGGAAATCACGTCCAGTTTCTTCTGGACTTCGCCCTGCACGTTTTCAGTGCCCATGCTGCCCAGCACACCGCCGAGGGCGCCTTTGGACACGTGATGGCTGATTTCCTTGCACGCACGCGCCACCACTTCGATCAGGAAGCGCAGATCGGCAGGGGTATTGTTGCTGCGGGTCTGCTCAATCAGATAGCGACTCAGGGTAACGCGGGACATGTATGGCTCCGAAAGGATTGGGGGATGAAAAACCCACGCAGTTTACAGGGAGAGTTGCGGGCTAGCGAGTGATGAGACTCGCCACGGCTCTCAGACGGCACAATAGGTCGGTAGTTCAGCGTGCGCCAGGCCGGTGGTCTGGTTGTAGGCCTCTTCGCGGGCACGCCCGCTCCCACAGGGACTGCACAGGTTTCCGAGGCTGTGCAATTCCTGTGGGAGCGGGTTTACCCGCGAAGAGGCCAGGGCAGGCTTATCTCAATCCAAAGCCTTCCAGATCTCGCTGGCATACTCCCGAATGGTCCGGTCCGACGAGAACCAGCCCATCCGCGCAGTGTTCAGCACCGCCATGCGCCACCACTCCTGCGGCGTGTGCCACAGTTCCTCGACCCGCCGCTGGGCATCCCAGTAAGCGTCGAAATCGGCACACACCAGGAAGCGGTCATGGCCCACCAGCCCATCGATCAACGCGCTGTAGCGCGACGGGTCGTCCGGCGAGAACACCCCGCTGCGAATGGCCTGCAGCACGTCGCTCAGGCGGCTGGACGCGGCAATCGCCGCACTGGCACCGAAGTCCCCGGCACGCCGCCGGGCTTCCACCTGCTGCGCGGTAAGGCCGAAGATGAACATGTTGTCGGCGCCCACCTGCTCGCACATCTCCACGTTGGCGCCATCCAGGGTGCCGATGGTCAGCGCGCCGTTCAGGCCGAACTTCATGTTGCTGGTACCGGAGGCTTCGTAACCGGCGGTGGAAATCTGCTCGGAAAGGTCCGCCGCCGGGATGATGCTTTCGGCCAGGCTGACGTTGTAGTTGGGCAGGAACACCACCTTCAACAGGCCACGCACGGTCGGGTCGTTGTTCACCACCCGGGCGATGTCGTTGGCCAGCTTGATGATCAGCTTGGCCTGGTGGTAACTGGCCGCGGCCTTGCCGGCAAAAATCTTCACCCGCGGCACCCAGTCGGTACCGGGGTCGTTGCGCATGGCCTGGTACAGCGCCACGGTATGCAGCAGGTTAAGTAACTGGCGCTTGTACTCGTGGATGCGCTTGACCTGCACATCGAACAACGCCTCGGGGTTCACCGTGACACCCAGGCGGTCCTGGATGATGCTGGCCAGGGCACGCTTGCTGTGCAGGCGCTGGGCAGCGAACTGCTTGCGAAAGCCGCTCTTGTCGGCGAACGGCACCAGGCCGGCCAGGCGCCCTTCGGGGTCGTCCAGCAGCTCCGGCCCCAGCGCCTCGACCAGCATCGCGGTCAACTGCGGGTTGGACTGGTACAGCCAGCGGCGGAAGGTAATGCCGTTGGTCTTGTTGTTGATCCGTTGCGGGTAGAGCTTGTGCAGCTCGGCGAACACCGTGCTTTTCATCAGTTTGCTGTGCAGCGCCGACACACCGTTGACGCTGTGCGAGCCGAGGAACGCCAGGTTGCCCATGCGCACCCGGCGGCCGTTGTCCTCCTCGATCAGCGATACCGCCCGCAGCACGTCGAAGTCGTGCAGGCCTTTCGCCCGCAGCGCGTCGATGTGGTAGGCGTTGATCAGGTAGATGATCTGCATGTGCCGCGGCAGCATGCGTTCCATCAACGCCACCGGCCAGGTTTCAAGGGCTTCGGGCAGCAAGGTGTGGTTGGTGTAGGCCAAAGTGCCGACGGTCAGCTCCCAGGCGGTATCCCAGGGGATTTCATGCTGGTCGACCAGCAGGCGCATCAGCTCGGCGACGGCGATCGACGGGTGGGTGTCGTTGAGCTGGATGGCCGCCGCGTCCGGCAGGTTGAGCAGGTTGTCGTGCATGTTCAGGTGGCGGCGCAGCAGGTCCTGCAGCGAGGCCGAGACGAAGAAGTATTCCTGGCGCAAGCGCAGCTCCTGGCCAGCCTCGGTGCTGTCGGCCGGGTACAGCACCCGCGAAATGCTTTCGGCCCGTGCCACCTCGGCCACCGCGCCCAGGTGGTCGCCGGCGTTGAAGCGCTCCAGGTGCAGCTCCTCCAGCGCCCGCGCACGCCACAGGCGCAAGGTGTTGACGCTGGCCCCGCGCCAACCGACCACCGGGGTGTCATAGGCCACCGCCCGCACGGTCTCGCCCGGCCACCACACCTGGCGCTGCTGGCCATGGGTGTCGTGCACCGTTTCGACGCTGCCACCAAAGCTGATCGGGTAGATCACCTCGGCGCGCTCGAACTCCCAGGGGTTGCCGAAATCCAGCCAGTTCTCGGTCTGCTCCTGCTGCCAGCCATCGACCATGGCCTGGCGGAACAGCCCGTGTTCGTAGCGGATGCCATAGCCGTGGGCGGCGATGCCCAGGGTCGACATGCTCTCCATGAAGCACGCCGCCAGGCGGCCCAGGCCACCGTTGCCCAACGCAGCATCGGGTTCGAGCAGGCGGATGCGCTCCAGGTCCACGTCCAGCCCTTCCAGCGCTTCGCGGGCAATATCGAGCAGGCCCAGGTTGCTCAGGCTGTCGTACAGCAGGCGACCGATGAGGAATTCGAGGGAAAGGTAATAGACCCGCTTCTGGCTTCGGCGATAAGCCTGGCGGGTGTGGTCCATCCAGTGATCGACCATGTGATCGCGCGCGGCCAGGGCAATGGCTTCGAACCAGTCGTGGTCGAAGGCGTGCTCCGGGTCCTTGCCGACCGCGTAGGTCAGCTTCTTCAATACAGCGGCGCGAAATTCGGCCACCTCGGCGTCACGTGCTTTGGGTTCCTGGGACATGCGGCATCCTCTGGCAAGTTGACGAAAGCGGAGGGAGACTGTTGAGCCTAGCCCCTTCGACAGGGAGTGACAGTTACCGTTCGCAGTTTTCATGCCCACTCTGCGATTCCGGCAAAAGGTTGTTCATAAATTGAACAATTCCGGTATGATCGCGCGCCCCAAGACCGTGATACACCCCTATAACGATGAAAACGACCCTGATCGCCGCGGCCGAAGTCGACCGCCTGGAGACCTGGCAGCGCTACACCAGCAACATGTGCCATGGCTGCCATTCGACCTGCTGCACCCTGCCGGTGGAGGTGAAGATCAAGGATCTGATCCGTATCGGCGTGGTCGACGAGTTCGAGAAAGACGAACCGCCGAAGAACATCGCCAAGCGCCTGCAGAAGGACGGCATCATCGAACGCTTCAACCAGAAGTCGGGGATCTTCACCCTGACCCGGATGAGCAATGATGACTGCCTGTACCTGGATCGTAAAAGCCGGCTGTGCACCATTTATGACAAGCGGCCGGACACCTGCCGCAACCACCCCAAGGTCGGGCCGCGGCCGGGGTATTGTGCGTACAAGCCCAAGGTGGTCGGGCGCTGATCGCCAGCCTTCAAGGGCCTCTTCGCGGGCTTGCCCGCTCCCACAGGATCTCCGCAACATTCAACCTGTGCAGTACCTGTGGGAGCGGGCAAGCCCGCGAAAGGGCCGACACAAATCCTGCAGGCAAACAAAAACGCCCCCGGCCTTTCGACCGGGGGCGTTTTCGTTTCAGCTCAAGCTAGACGATCAAGCCTTGGCTTTCTTGGCAGCGCGGGTACGCTCGCCTTCGTCCAGGATCTTCTTGCGCAGGCGGATCGACTTCGGAGTCACTTCGCACAGCTCGTCGTCCTGGATGAATTCCAGAGCCTGTTCCAGGGTGTGGCGAACCGGCGGTACCAGGGCGATGACTTCGTCTTTGCCCGAAGCACGCATGTTGTCGAGCTTCTTGCCTTTGGTCGGGTTCACGCCCAGGTCGTTGTCACGGCTGTTCAGACCGATGATCTGACCGTTGTAGATGTCCTGGCCGTGCTCGATGAACAGCTTGCCACGAGCCTGCAGGGTTTCCAGCGAGTAGGTCAGCGCCTTGCCGGTCTCGATCGAAACCAGAACACCGTTCAGGCGGCCGGACATCTGGCCAGCTTTCATGGTGTCGTAGCGATCGAAGATCGAGGTCAGGATGCCGGCACCGTTGGTCAGGGTCAGGAACTGGTTACGGAAACCGATCAGACCGCGAGCAGGTACGTTGTACTCCAGACGTACACGGCCCTTGCCATCCGGCGCCATGTTGGTCAGGTCGCCTTTACGCAGGCCCATTTCTTCCATGACCTTGCCCTGGGATTCTTCAGGGATGTCGATGGTGACGTTCTCGAACGGCTCCTGCTTCACGCCGTTGACTTCGCGGATGATCACTTCAGGGCGGCCTACAGCCATCTCGAAGCCTTCACGACGCATGGTTTCGATCAGAACCGACAGGTGCAGCTCACCACGGCCGGAAACCTTGAACTTGTCAGCCGAGTCGCCTTCTTCAACGCGCAGTGCAACGTTGTACAGCAGCTCTTTGTCCAGACGTTCCTTGATGTTACGGCTGGTGACGAACTTGCCTTCCTTGCCGCAGAACGGCGAGTCGTTGACCTGGAAGGTCATCGATACGGTCGGCTCGTCAACGGTCAGCGGCTTCATCGCTTCGACGTGGTTCATGTCGCACAGGGTGTCGGAGATGAACAGCTCGTCGAAACCGCTGATGCAGACGATGTCGCCAGCCTGGGCTTCTTCAACGTCGACGCGGTGCAGGCCGTGGTGGCCCATCAGCTTGAGGATACGGCCGTTACGCTTCTTGCCTTCGGTGTCGATGGCAACAACCGGGGTGTTCGGCTTGATGCGACCACGGGCGATACGGCCAACGCCGATAACACCGAGGAAGCTGTTGTAGTCCAGCGCGGAGATCTGCATCTGGAACGGGCCATCGACGTCAACGTTCGGCGCCGGTACGTTGTCGACGATCGACTGGTACAGCGGGGTCATGTCTTCGGCCATGTCGGTGTGGTCCAGACCGGCGATGCCGTTCAGGGCCGAGGCGTAGACCACCTGGAAGTCCAGCTGGTCGTCGGTGGCACCGAGGTTGTCGAACAGGTCGAAGATCTGGTCCAGAACCCAGTCAGGACGCGCGCCCGGGCGGTCAACCTTGTTGATCACGACGATCGGCTTCAGGCCGGCTTCGAACGCCTTCTTGGTCACGAAGCGGGTTTGCGGCATCGGGCCGTCCTGGGCATCGACCAGCAGCAGCACGGAGTCGACCATCGACATTACACGCTCAACCTCGCCACCGAAGTCGGCGTGGCCGGGGGTGTCGACGATGTTGATGTGGTAGCCGTTCCAGTTGATGGCGGTGTTTTTCGCCAGAATGGTAATGCCGCGCTCTTTTTCCTGGTCGTTGGAGTCCATCACGCGCTCGTCGTTGAGCTCGTTACGCTCCAGGGTGCCGGACTGGCGCAGGAGTTTGTCGACCAGGGTGGTTTTACCATGGTCAACGTGGGCGATGATGGCGATGTTACGCAGATTTTCGATCACAACTGTATCTCGATCAGAGGATTCGGTTGCCGCCAGTGTAGGCGGCGAATATGTACGGTTTGAGGCTCAGCGGGCCCGATGGTCGGGAGGGCGATGGCGGATGCTGCCGCCATACAGCCCTGGCGTCTTATGTCGGACGATAAACACGCACATTGGCATGTCCCTCACTGAGCAGGTGGTGTGCGTGCAGACGGCTCATCACACCTTTGTCGCAATACAGCAAGTACTGGCGCGTAGGGTCCAGGTGCTTGAACTTGCTGTTGATCGCATAGAACGGCATGGCCTGGACTTCGATACCCTCCAGCGCCAGAGGTTCGTCTTCCTGGGCATCGGGGTGACGAATGTCGATGACGATCTGGCCCGGCAGCGCCTCGGCCACTTCCTCGACTTCGATGTCCTTGCCAAGCTCGTCGATCACGTGGTCGATGGAGATGAACCTGGCACGCTCCAGGGCGCGCTCCAGCACGGCCATGTCGAACTGCTTTTCTTCGTGCTCCATGCGATGACGCTTGGCATGGGTAGTCGGGTTCACCGAGATCACGCCACAGTACTCCGGCATGTGCTTGGCAAAATCGGCAGTGCCGATTGCGGTGGCCTGGTCGATGATGTCCTGCTTGTGGCTGGCCAGCAACGGGCGCAGCACCAGCTTGTCGGTGGCCGAGTCGATGATCGACAGATTCGGCAGGGTCTGGCTGGACACCTGGGAAATCGCCTCGCCGGTGACCAGCGCGTCGATCTCCAGGCGGTCGGCCATGTGTGCGGCACCGCGCAGCATCATGCGCTTGAGGGTCACGCCCATGTAGCTGTTGTCGACCTTGTTGAGGATCTCGCCGACCACTTCCTCGAATGGCACGCTGATGAACAGCACGCGCTGGCTGCTGCCGAACTTCTTCCACAGGTAGTGGGCCACTTCCATCACGCCCAGCTCGTGGGCACGGCCACCGAGGTTGAAGAAGCAGAAGTGGGTCATCAGGCCACGGCGCATCATCTGGTAGGCCGCCACGGTGGAGTCGAAGCCACCGGACATCAGCACCAGGGTCTGCTCCAGGGCGCCCAGCGGATAACCGCCGATGCCCTGGTGCTGGTTGTGGATCACGTACAGGCGCTGGTCGCGGATCTCGATGCGCACCAGCACTTCCGGGTTCTTCAGCTCGATGCCGGCGGCGCCGCACTGCTGGCGCAGCTGGCTGCCGACGTAACGGTCGACGTCCATCGAGGTGAAGTCGTGGTGGCCGCCGCGCTTGCAGCGCACGGCGAAGTGCTTGCCGGCCAGCAGGTGGCCGAAGTGGTGCTTGCACTTGGCGACAATGTCGTCGAAGTCGCCGAGCGGGTATTCCTCTACCTGCAGGAAGTGGGTGATACCCGGGGTACAGGTGAGGCGCTCGATCATCTCGCGCTGGACTTTTTCGTCTTCGACGCGGGTGACCACTTCGAGATTATCCCAGACACCATCGACCACCAGCTCAGGGTCGAGGTCCTTGAGCACGTTGCGGATGTTCTTGCCGAGCTGGCGGATGAAGCGCTTGCGCACCGGCCGGCTCTTGATGGTGATTTCTGGGAAGACTTTGACGATAAGTTTCATTGGTTAACAGCGCGCGCAGGGCCTGCCGAAAATGAGGGGCGCGAATTATAGCGGAAATTGCTCAGGATTTGACCAACTTTTGATCAGAAGCTTTCAGATAAATGCAGGAGGCGGGTTTTGTGCTGCCAGCTCCGGCCCTTTCGCGGGTAAACCCGCTCCCACAGGGACCGCACACAATTCCAAGGTTGTGCTATCCCCTGTGGGAGCGGGTTCACCCGCGAAGAGGCCCTCAAGAAAAGCATACAACTCAAGCAATGCACACTATTGGTGCACTGCTACCAAAATTCGCATCTTAAGGGTGCATTTCCCCCCGTCGCCCCACCGCCAAATGCCCACAAACGCCCCCTTTTATCCCGCCCTCGCCATTTTCGGGCACTGGCATGCAATTTGCTCCCTTGTGAGGCAGGTAAAGCTTGGCCGACTATCCGCGCCCGGCAACACCCTTTTTCCAGGGCAGCGGCCCACCGCGCTCTAGACCATCCGGAGGACAACATGTCGAAGTCGGTTCAACTCATCAAAGATCATGACGTCAAGTGGATTGATCTGCGTTTCACGGACACCAAAGGCACTCAGCACCACGTGACCATGCCGGCGCGTGATGCGCTGGAAGACGACTTCTTCGAAGTCGGCAAGATGTTCGACGGTTCCTCCATCGCTGGCTGGAAAGGCATCGAAGCATCCGACATGATCCTGATGCCGGTCGACGAAACTGCCGTACTGGACCCGTTCACCGAAGAGCCAACCCTGATCATCACCTGCGACATCGTCGACCCGTCGAGCATGCAGGGCTACGATCGCGACCCACGTGCCATCGCCAAGCGCGCCGAAGAGTACCTGAAGAGCACCGGCATCGGTGACACCGTATTCGCAGGCCCAGAGCCTGAGTTCTTCATCTTCGACGAAGTGAAGTTCCAGTCGGACATCTCCGGCTCGATGTTCAAGATCTTCTCCGAGCAAGGCTCGTGGATGACTGGCGCTGACGTGGAAGGCGGCAACAAAGGCCACCGTCCGGGCGTGAAAGGCGGCTACTTCCCGGTTCCGCCGTTCGACCACGACCACGAAATCCGTACTGCCATGTGCAACGCACTGGAAGAGATGGGCCAGACCGTCGAAGTTCACCACCACGAAGTGGCGACTGCCGGCCAGAACGAAATCGGCGTCAAGTTCAACACCCTGGTGAAGAAGGCTGACGAAGTACAGGCGCTGAAATACGTCGTGCACAACGTTGCCGACGCCTACGGCCGTACCGCCACCTTCATGCCGAAGCCACTGTACGGCGACAACGGCTCGGGCATGCACGTGCACATGTCGATCTGGAAAGACGGCAAGAACACCTTCTCGGGTGAAGGCTATGCCGGCCTGTCCGACACCGCCCTGTACTTCATCGGCGGTATCATCAAGCACGGTAAGGCCCTGAACGGCTTCACCAACCCGTCGACCAACTCCTACAAGCGTCTGGTCCCAGGCTTCGAAGCCCCGGTAATGCTGGCCTACTCGGCTCGCAACCGTTCCGCATCGATCCGTATTCCTTACGTCGGCAGCCCGAAAGCCCGCCGTATCGAAGCACGCTTCCCGGACCCATCGGCCAACCCGTACCTGGCCTTCGCGGCCCTGCTGATGGCTGGCCTGGACGGTATCCAGAACAAGATCCACCCAGGCGATGCTGCCGACAAGAACCTGTACGACCTGCCGCCTGAAGAGGCCAAGGACATTCCGCAGGTTTGCGGCAGCCTGAAGGAAGCACTGGAAGAGCTGGACAAAGGCCGTGCGTTCCTGACCAAGGGCGGCGTGTTCTCCGACGACTTCATCGATGCCTTCATCGAGCTGAAGAGCGAAGAAGAAATCAAGGTCCGTACCTTCGTTCACCCGCTGGAATACGAGCTGTACTACAGCTGCTGATCTGATCGGTGCCTGGCGCCGATGACATGATCAGAACGGCCTCCCTCGGGAGGCCGTTTTCGTTTCCGCGCCATACAGAACCCACAGAAACCCCGCCCGTCACGCTATGCTCTATCTTGGTGCACAATCGAACGCCGTGCCCCCATTTGCTCCCCAATCTGGTTCACATGAAACGCTTCACCAAGACTTTCTGATCCGATTTTGCGCAGATCCAGGCCTTTTTCGGCAAATCCCGCTTCTTTTCGGAGCTTTGGTTTGTTTCTTGCATTTCTGCAGGTAGAGAGTCTCGCATCAGCGGATCCACCGCGCGCCCGGCCATGGCCGCGCCATGCCAGCCAAGCGCCAAAAGAGGTCAACGACGCCTTATGACCATCAGCGATGCACAGCACCGTCTGCTTCTGGACAACCTGACCACCGCCACGCTACTGCTCAACGCCGAGCTACGCCTGGAGTACATGAACCCTGCCGCAGAAATGCTGCTGGCGGTCAGTGGCCAGCGCAGCCATGGGCAGTTCATCAGCGAACTGTTCACCGAGTCGACCGAAGCGCTCAGCTCGCTGCGCCAGGCGGTCGAGCAGGCGCACCCGTTCACCAAGCGCGAAGCGCAGCTCACCTCGCTGACCGGGCAGGCCATCACCGTCGACTACGCGGTAACGCCGATCCTGCACCAGGGCCAGACCCTGCTGCTGCTGGAGGTTCACCCACGGGACCGGCTGCTGCGCATCACCAAGGAAGAGGCCCAGCTGAGCAAGCAGGAAACCACCAAGATGCTGGTGCGCGGCCTGGCCCACGAAATCAAGAACCCGCTCGGCGGCATCCGCGGCGCAGCCCAGCTGCTGGCCCGCGAGCTGCCTGACGAAGGCCTGCGCGACTACACCAACGTGATCATCGAGGAAGCCGACCGCCTGCGTAACCTGGTCGACCGCATGCTCGGCTCGAACAAGCTACCGTCGCTGGCCATGACCAACATCCACGAAGTACTGGAGCGGGTCTGCAGCCTGGTAGAGGCCGAAAGCCAGGGTTGCATCACTTTGGTGCGCGATTACGACCCCAGCCTGCCGGATGTGTTGATCGACCGCGAACAGATGATCCAGGCTGTGCTCAACATCGTGCGCAACGCCATGCAGGCGATCAGCTCGCAGAACGAGCTGCGCCTGGGCCGCATCACCCTGCGCAGCCGTGCCCTGCGCCAGTTCACCATCGGCCACGTGCGCCATCGCCTGGTGGCGCGGGTGGAGATCATCGACAACGGCCCGGGCATCCCGCCGGAACTGCAGGACACCCTCTTCTATCCCATGGTCAGCGGCCGCCCGGACGGTACCGGGCTGGGCCTGGCCATTACCCAGAACATCATCAGCCAGCACCAGGGCCTGATCGAGTGTGAAAGCCATGCAGGCCACACCGCCTTCTCGATCTACCTGCCCCTGGAACAAGGAGCCACCGCCTCATGAGCCGAAGTGAAACCGTATGGATCGTCGACGATGATCGCTCCATCCGCTGGGTCCTGGAAAAAGCCCTGCAACAGGAAGGCATGACCACCCAGAGCTTCGACAGCGCCGATGGCGTGATGGGCCGCCTGGCACGCCAGCAACCGGACGTGATCATTTCCGACATCCGCATGCCCGGCACCAGTGGCCTCGACCTGCTGGCGCAAATCCGCGAGCAGCACCCGCGCCTGCCAGTCATCATCATGACTGCCCACTCCGACCTGGACAGCGCCGTGGCGTCGTACCAGGGCGGTGCCTTCGAGTACCTGCCCAAGCCATTCGATGTGGACGAGGCGGTCTCGCTGGTCAAGCGTGCCAACCAGCACGCCCAGGAGCAGCAAGGGCTTGATGTGCCGCAAAACCTGGCACGCACCCCGGAAATCATCGGTGAAGCACCGGCGATGCAGGAGGTGTTCCGCGCCATCGGCCGCCTCAGCCACTCCAACATCACCGTGCTGATCAACGGCGAGTCCGGTACCGGCAAGGAACTGGTGGCCCACGCCCTGCACCGCCACAGCCCACGTGCGGCGTCGCCGTTCATTGCCCTGAACATGGCCGCGATCCCCAAGGACCTGATGGAGTCCGAGCTGTTCGGCCATGAGAAAGGCGCCTTCACCGGTGCGGCCAACCTGCGCCGGGGGCGCTTCGAGCAGGCCGACGGCGGGACCCTGTTCCTCGACGAGATCGGCGACATGCCCGCCGATACCCAGACCCGCCTGCTGCGGGTGCTGGCCGATGGCGAGTTCTATCGCGTGGGCGGCCACGTGCCGGTCAAGGTCGACGTGCGCATCATCGCTGCCACCCACCAGAACCTCGAGTCGCTGGTACAGGCCGGCAAGTTCCGCGAGGACTTGTTCCACCGCCTGAACGTGATTCGCATCCACATTCCACGGCTGGCCGACCGCCGTGAGGATATCCCCGCCCTCGCCCGCCACTTCCTCGCCCGCGCCGCCCAGGAGCTGGCGGTGGAGCCGAAGATCCTCAAGCCGGAAACCGAAGAGTTCATCCGCAATCTGCCGTGGCCGGGCAACGTGCGGCAGATGGAGAACACCTGCCGCTGGATCACCGTGATGGCCTCCAGCCGCGAAGTGCTGATCGGCGACCTGCCGCCCGAGTTGCTGAACCTGCCACAGGACGCCGCGCCGGTAACCAACTGGGAGCAGGCCCTGCGCCAGTGGGCCGACCAGGCGTTGGCGCGTGGGCAGACCAGCCTGCTGGACAGCGCAGTGCCGAGCTTTGAGCGGATCATGATCGAGACGGCGCTCAAGCACACCGCTGGCCGTCGGCGCGATGCGGCGCTGTTGCTGGGTTGGGGGCGCAATACCCTGACGCGCAAGATCAAGGAGCTGGGGATGAATGTGGCGGGTGGGGATGATGAGGAAGGTGATGACCATTAATCCTTGACTGGCTGCACCGACGCATTCGCGGGTAAACCCGCTCCCACAAGTACAGCGCCAGCCTCAAGGTCGGCGCCGTACTTGTGGGAGCGGGTTTACCCGCGAATGCGTTTATAGAACCAGAACAGATATCGGCTCCATGCACCGTTCCTGTGCCCGATGCACCTCACGAAGGCACAAAACCCCTCAAAAAACGGCTAATTCACCCTTAAAGCCCAATATTCACGGGCTTTGCAAAACTGGCACGCCCCCTGCAATACCTAGTACATCTCCAGTTTCGGGGGCCCTGGTACAGGCAGGCCGGGTGAACCCCTCTTTTATTCGCAACATCGCCAGTTTTGGGGACCTCGGTACAGGCAGGCCGGGCCATCCCCCCTTTATACGCAGTACCCCTTTCGGGGACCCTGGTACAGGCAGGCCGGGATATCCCCTCTTTTATTCGTGCAGTTTCACCTGCACCCGCCAGCGCCCAGCGTCCTCTGCACCAGCCCACTCGCCGTGCAGGGGGCGCGCGGCCACCAGCGTCAGCAACAAGCCTTCCTTGCTCTTCTGCACCCGCCAGCTCACAGGCTTGCCTTGCAGGCTCAACTGCCCTTGCCGGGCCTTGCCCTGCGCCTGGAACAATAGCGCAACCGTACCGTCCACATTCTCGCCATGCAGCTGAGGCTCTTCGTTGAACCACAGCTCCAGGCCATCCTGCACCACCTCCACCTGTTGCAGCTCGCGCTCGTCCGGCGTGGTCAGCCGGCCGATCATCAGCCCTACCATCAAGCCGACGATTGCCAGCGACAGCATCATCCGCGGGAACGCCTTCGAACGCACGTCCGGTTCGGGGGTAGAATGCCCGTCATCTTCACGCTTGGAGCCGTGCATGTTTCACGTCATCCTTTTTCAACCAGAAATTCCGCCGAATACCGGCAACATCATTCGCCTGTGCGCCAACAGCGGCTGCGACCTGCACCTGATCGAACCCATCAGCTTCGAACTGGATGACAAGCGCCTGCGCCGTGCGGGGCTGGATTACCACGAGTATGCCACGCTCAAGCGCCACGAGAGCCTGGCCGGATGCCTGGAAAGCCTGGGCAACCCGCGGCTGTTCGCCTTCACCACCAAGGGCTCGCACCCGTTCCACGAAGTGGCCTACCAGCCGGGTGATGCCTTCCTGTTCGGCCCCGAGAGCCGTGGCTTGCCGACCGAAGTCCTGGACAGCCTGCCGGCCGAACAACGCCTGCGCCTGCCGATGCGGCCGGGGTGCCGCAGCCTGAACCTGTCCAATACCGTGGCAGTGACGGTGTATGAGGCGTGGCGGCAGAATGGGTTTGCCGGGAGCTGAGCTATAGCCTGTGCCGGCCTCTTCGCGGGTAAACCCGCTCCCACAGTAACCAAGCCAACCTCAAGGGCAGCGCTGTACCTGTGGGAGCGGGTTTACCCGCGAAGGGGGCGGCACAGGCAACAAAAAAGCGCCCCGAGAGGCGCTTTCTTGATACCAGCAGCTATTACTGCACGGTCGGCGCTTCGCCGGCTTCCTGCATGCGCTGCATTTCTTGCGCGTACAGGGCGTCAAAGTTGACCGGCGACAGCATCAGGGCCGGGAACGAACCGCGGGTCACCAGGCTATCCAGGGTCTCGCGGGCGTACGGGAACAGGATGTTCGGGCAGAACGCACCCAGGGTGTGGCTCATCGAAGCCGCGTCCAGGTTCTTGATCAGGAAGATACCGGCCTGCTGCACTTCAGCGATGAAGGCCACTTCGTCACCGTTCTTGACGGTAACCGACAGGGTCAGCACCACCTCGTGGAAGTCACCTTCCAGGGCTTTCTGCTTGGTGTTCAGGTCCAGGGCTACGCTCGGCTCCCAGGTCTGGCGGAAGATCTGCGGGCTTTTCGGGGCCTCGAACGACAGGTCGCGCACATAGATGCGCTGCATGGAGAACTGAGGGCTGTTGTCTTCTGCAGCAGCGCCGTTGGTCTGTTGGTCAGTCATGGCAGATCCTTATCCTAATGTTTTTGAATGCAGTGCAAATCAGGCCGCCAGCAGCGCGTCGAGCTTGCCGGCACGCTCCAGGGCATAGAGGTCATCGCATCCACCGACATGGGTGCTGCCGATCCAGATCTGCGGCACCGATGTACGGCCGGCCTTCTGGCTCATTTCGGCACGAACCTGCGGCTTGCCGTCGACCTTGATTTCCTCGAAGGCCACGCCCTTGCTCTCGAGCAGGTGCTTGGCGCGCATGCAGTAGGGGCAGTAGTCGCTGGAATAGACGATGACGGGCTTCATATCACTTCACCAGGGGCAGGTTATCGGCTTTCCAGCTGGAAACGCCACCGCTCAGTTTGGCAGCGTTGTAACCAGCCTTGAGCAGCTCGCGGCAGATGGTGCCGGACTGCTGGCCCATCGAGTCGACGACGATCAGGGTCTTCTCTTTGTGCTTGTCAAGCTCGGTCATGCGGTTGACCAGCTTGTCCTGCGGGATGTTCAGCGCACCGACAATGTGACCGGCGGAGTATTCCTTGGCCGGGCGGATGTCGATGACCAGGGCTTTATCGGCATTGACCAGGGCAGTCAGCTGGCCGTTGCTCAGGCTCTGGCCACCGCGACGGATTTCATTGACCAGCAGCGCGACCAGCAAGACAACGAAGATCGCCACCAGGATGTAGTGGTTTGTCGCAAATTGAATCAGGTTAGCAACCATCTGGGGTGTTCCACGCGATTGAAAATGCCGGCCAGTATACACAGCCCCTTATTGCCACCAAAGCCCGGCGGGCCGGCGGCAAAGCCACCTGCACATTGCTGGCACGTGCGCGCCGGTCGGGGGAATGGGACGAATATTCGCCGCCGGTGGCGCATTTGCCCTAAAATGCGTGTCTTTATCATCTTTGAACAACCGTGAGTTTGATTGATGACGAGTACGCCCAAACCCCTGGTCCTGATCATCCTGGATGGCTTCGGCCACAGCGAAAGCCCCGAATACAATGCCATCTATGCCGCCAACACACCGGTCTATGACCGCCTGCGCGCCAGTCAGCCGCATGGCCTCATTTCCGGCTCTGGCATGGATGTCGGCCTGCCGGACGGGCAGATGGGCAACTCCGAAGTCGGTCACATGAACCTCGGCGCCGGCCGCGTGGTGTACCAGGACTTCACCCGGGTGACCAAGGCCATCCGCGACGGCGAGTTCTTCGAGAACCCGGTACTGACCGGCGCCGTGGACAAGGCAGCCAGTGCCGGCAAGGCCGTGCACATCCTCGGCCTGCTGTCCGATGGCGGCGTACACAGCCACCAGGACCACCTGGTGGCCATGGCTGAACTGGCCGCGCAGCGCGGCGCAGAGAAGATCTACCTGCACGCCTTCCTCGATGGCCGCGACACGCCGCCACGCAGCGCGCAGTCGTCCATCGAACTGCTCGACGCCACTTTTGCCAGGCTGGGCAAGGGCCGCATCGCCAGCCTGATCGGCCGCTACTACGCCATGGACCGCGACAACCGCTGGGACCGCGTCAGCGCCGCCTACAACCTGATCGTCGACAGCGCTGCCGAATACACCGCCGACACCGCCCTGGCTGGCCTGGAAGCGGCCTACGCCCGCGACGAGAGCGACGAGTTCGTCAAGGCCACACGTATCGGTGATGCAGTCAAGGTCGAAGACGGCGACGCGGTGATCTTCATGAACTTCCGCGCCGACCGTGCCCGCGAACTGTCGCGCGTGTTCGTCGAAGCCGACTTCAACGAATTCCCGCGCCCGCGCCTGCCACAACTGGCGGCCTACATCGGCCTGACCCAGTACTCGGCGAAGATCCCGGCCCCTGCCGCCTTCGCCCCGGCCAGCCTGAACAACGTGCTGGGCGAGTACCTGGCGAAGAACGGCAAGACCCAACTGCGCATCGCCGAGACCGAGAAGTACGCCCACGTCACCTTCTTCTTCTCCGGTGGCCGCGAAGAGCCGTTCGAAGGCGAAGAGCGCATCCTGATCCCGTCGCCGAAGGTCGCCACCTACGACCTGCAGCCAGAAATGAGCGCGCCGGAAGTGACCGACCGCATCGTCGAGGCCATCGAGCAGCAGCGTTATGACGTGATCGTGGTCAACTACGCCAACGGCGACATGGTCGGCCATACCGGCGTGTTCGAAGCTGCGGTGAAGGCCGTCGAGGCCCTCGATGGCTGCGTCGGGCGCATCGTCGAAGCACTGGACAAGGTCGGCGGCGAAGCGCTGATCACCGCCGACCACGGCAACGTCGAGCAGATGGAAGACGAGTGCACCGGCCAGGCGCACACTGCACATACCACCGAACCGGTGCCGTTCATCTATGTCGGCAAGCGCAACGTCAAGGTGCGTGAAGGCGGCGTGCTGGCCGATGTGGCGCCGACCATGCTGAAGCTGCTGGGGCTGGAAAAGCCGGTGGAAATGACCGGTACGTCCATCCTGGTCGACGCCTGATTCTAATTATGGGGCTGCTTTGCAGCCCCTTTGCTCATGAATTCCAGACAAACGCCCCTCTGCACCTGCAGCGAGGCGTTTTTTTTGCCCGCCCGGGCGGGCATACTAGGCCAGTCTCCATCCTTGGTACGCCAAACCCCATGCTTCGCGCCCTGATCCTCCTAGCCCTGTCTTGCCTGCTCAGCCCGGCCTTTGCCGATGAGCGTGCGCAGACCCAGCAGCAACTGGACGCCACTCGCCAGGACATTGCCGAGCTCAAGAAGACGCTGGGCAAGCTCCAGGAAGAAAAGGCCGGTGTGCAAAAGGACCTCAAAGCCACCGAGACCGATATCGGCAACCTCGAAAAGCAGGTGGAGGCCCTGCAGCAAGAACTAAAAAAGACCGAGGGCGAGCTGGAGCGCCTTGATACCGAGAAAAAAAAACTCCAGAGCGCCCGCGTTGAACAACAGCGACTGATCGCCATCCAGGCCCGTTCGGCCTACCAGAATGGCCGCGAGGAATACCTCAAGCTGCTGCTCAACCAGCAGAACCCCGAGAAGTTCGCCCGCACCCTCACCTACTACGACTACCTGAGCAAGGCGCGCCTGGAGCAACTGCGCACCTTCAACGAGACCCTGCGCCAACTGGCCAACGTCGAACAGGAAATCGCCACCCAGCAGCAACAGCTGCTGGCCCAGCGCGCCGACCTCGACAGCCGCCGCCAGGCCCTGGAAACCGAGCGCGGCAAGCGCCAACAGGTGCTGGCCAAGCTCAACAGCGACATGAAGGACCGCGACCAGAAGCTGCAGTCGCGCGAGCAGGACCAGGCCGACCTGTCCAAAGTACTCAAGACCATCGAGGAAACCCTCGCCCGCCAGGCCCGCGAGGCCGAAGAAGCGCGCAAGAAGGCCTTGCTGGCCCAGCAGGAAGCGGAAAAACGCCGCCAGCAGGAAGCCCTGGCCGCCGCTGCCGCCCGCGAACAGGCCCGCGAACCGGTGGAGCCGCCGAAAAAGGCCCGCACCACCCTGGGCCCGATGGTTTCCAGCGACGGCGCGAGCTACGGCGGCGCATTTTCTGCCGCACGGGGAAAACTTCCCTGGCCAGTCAATGGTCGATTGCTGGCACGCTTCGGTGATGCCCGCGGCAGCGATGCCCGCGCCAAGTGGGACGGGGTGATGATCAGCGCCAACCCGGGCACCCAGGTACGTGCCGTGCACGGCGGACGCGTGGTGTTCGCCGACTGGTTGCGCGGTGCCG
Source organism: Pseudomonas sp. NPDC096925 (assembly GCF_044762545.1). Taxonomy (NCBI): domain Bacteria; kingdom Pseudomonadati; phylum Pseudomonadota; class Gammaproteobacteria; order Pseudomonadales; family Pseudomonadaceae; genus Pseudomonas; species Pseudomonas sp. NPDC096925. The sequence continues at coordinate 201,634 of NZ_JBIWEM010000005.1, forward strand.
GGCTTCTGGTCATTCTCGACCACGGCAACGGTTACCTGAGCCTGTACGGCCATAACCAGAGCCTGCTCAAGAGCGCCGGTGATATCGTCAAGGCCGGCGAGGCCATTTCCACCGTTGGCGACAGCGGCGGCCAGGATGCTGCCGGCTTGTACTTCGCCATCCGCCAGCAGGGCCGGCCTACCGACCCTTCGCAGTGGTGCCGGGGCTAGTCAAATTTCTACGGCGTAGCCTGCGGGCTGCGCCGATGCTCCCCAGGGAGCGCTTCCAGGATCAGGAGTTCGTTCGACATGCTGCACTCGCCTCGCCTCACCCAGCTGGCCCTGTCCATCGCCTTGGCGGTCGGCGCGCCCCTGGTTACTGCCGCGGAGCCGGCCAAGCCAGCCGCAGTACCGGCCACCGAGGTGACCGCCAAGGCGCCACTGCCGCTTGAAGAGCTACGCACCTTCGCCGAGGTCATGGACCGCATCAAGGCGGCCTATGTAGAGCCGGTGGATGACAAGACCCTGCTGGAAAATGCCATCAAGGGCATGCTCAGCAACCTCGACCCGCACTCGGCGTACCTCGGCCCCGAAGACTTCCAGGAGCTGCAGGAAAGCACCAGCGGCGAGTTCGGCGGGCTGGGCATCGAAGTGGGCCAGGAAGACGGCTTCATCAAGGTGGTCTCGCCTATCGACGACACCCCGGCCTCGCGTGCTGGCGTGCAGGCCGGCGACCTGATCGTCAAGATCAACGGCGCCCCGACCCGTGGCCAGACCATGACCGAAGCGGTCGACAAGATGCGCGGCAAGGTCGGCGAGAAAATCACCCTGACCCTGGTGCGCGACGGCGGCACCCCCTTCGACGTGACCCTGGCCCGCGCGGTCATCCAGGTCAAGAGCGTGAAGAGCCAGCTGCTGGAGAACGACTACGGCTACATCCGCATCACCCAGTTCCAGGTCAAGACCGGCGACGAAGTCGGCAAGGCCCTGGCCAAGCTGCGCAAGGACAACGGCAAGAAGCTGCGCGGCGTGGTGCTGGACCTGCGCAACAACCCGGGCGGCGTGCTGCAGTCGGCGGTGGAAGTGGCTGACCACTTCCTGACCAAGGGCCTGATCGTCTACACCAAGGGCCGCATTGCCAACTCCGAGCTGCGTTTCTCGGCCGACCCGGCCGACGCCAGCAACGGCGTGCCACTGGTCGTGCTGATCAACGGCGGCAGCGCCTCGGCCTCGGAAATTGTCGCCGGCGCCCTGCAAGACCAGAAACGCGCCGTGCTGATGGGCACCGACAGCTTCGGCAAGGGCTCGGTGCAGACCGTGCTGCCACTGGCCAACGACCGTGCGCTGAAGCTGACCACCGCGCTGTACTTCACCCCCAACGGCCGCTCGATCCAGGCCCAGGGCATCGTCCCCGACATCGAAGTGCGCCCGGCCAAGCTCACTGCCGAAGCCGACACCGAAAACTTCAAGGAAGCCGACCTGCAAGGCCACCTGGGCAACGGCAACGGCGGTGCCGACCGCCCGACTGGCAGCGGCAAGCGCAAGGAGCGCCCGCAGGATAACGACTTCCAGCTGAGCCAGGCCCTGAGCCTGCTCAAAGGCCTGAACATCACCAAGGGCGACTGATCCACCCCATGCGTTATCTGCTGTGTCTGCTGTTCAGCCTGATGGCCGGGGTCGCGCAAGCGGCGCCGGCCGGCAAGGCCTACATGAGCATCATCATCGACGACCTGGGCCAGAGCAGCGAGCGTGACAGCCGTACCCTGGCCCTGCCCGGCCCGGTGACCATGGCGATCATGCCCGATACCCCGCATGCCACCGACTTCGCCCGCCAGGCGCACAAGGCCGGCAGGACGGTAATCCTGCACATGCCCATGGACCCGGCCACCGGGCCCTATGCCTGGCACCCTGGCACGCCGATCGAAGAGCTGGCCAAACGCCTGGACGCGGCCCTGGCCAAGGTGCCGTACGCCGCCGGCATCAACAACCACATGGGCAGCCGCATGACGGCGCAGCGTGAGCCCATGGCCTGGTTGATGGGTGAGCTGCAGCAACGTCACCTGTTCTTCGTCGACAGCCGTACCAGCGCCGCCACCGTGGCCGCAGCCGAAGCCCAGCGCATCGGCCTGGCCCACGTTTCGCGTGATGTGTTCCTTGATGATGTGCGCACCACTGAAGCGATTACCGGGCAGTTGCAGCAGGGCATCGCCCTGGCGCGCAGGCAGGGGTCGGCGGTGCTGATCGGGCATCCTTATCCACAGACTCTGGAAGTGCTGGAACGGGAGTTGCCAAGGCTCAGGAGCCAGGGCATCGAGTTGATCAGGCTCAAGCAGATGATTGCCGTGCGCAGCAATCAGGCGATGCCGGGGCATGGCAAGAATGGCCGCTACACCAATCGCTGAGAAACCTGGGCTGCTTTGCAGCCCTTCGCGGGCACGCCCGCTCCCACAGGAATCGCGCAGGTTTCGAGGCCAGTGACAACCCTGTGGGAGCGGGCTTGCCCGCGAAGGGCCGCAAAGCGGCCCCAACAAAAAACCCCGCTCGGGTGAGCGGGGTTTTCTTTTGCCTCAACAGCGATCAGCTATACACACGCCCCAGCAACTGGCGGTGGCTTTCGAACTGGTCCAGCACATCACGCACGATCTGCTCTGGCGCAAAGCCCATCAGGTCGTACTCCTGGCTGCCATCGTGCAGGTACACCTCGGCACGATAGAAGCGCTGGCGCACTTCCGGCTCGCCTTCCACCGGCGCTTCGCTCGGTGCGGCCAGGTAACCGTCCAGGCTCACTTCATAGACGAACGGGTTGCCCTCTTCCATCATCACCCGCAGGCCCATCGTGTTGCGCGACTGGCCAACCCGGGTTTCCACCTCGAAGCCCAAGGTCTGCAGCTGCGCGGCGGCTTCTTTCAGCGCCGGGCTGACATGCTTGTCCATGAAACGCTGCACCACGGCCTGGGTCGGCTGCAGCTCCAGCTGGGTCAGGCGCTCACTGAAGCCACGACGGCCACGGGCGGCCAGCTCGGCGCGCTCGCTTTCCACCGCCACATCCTGCTTCATGGCCTTGTACAGGCCGAAAATGAACAGTACCAGCACCACCGAGAACGGCAGGCCCGCCAGCACCACCATGGTCTGCATGGCTTCGAAGTTGCCGGCGAACAGCAGGCCGATGGTGACCAGGGTGATGACCACCGACCAGAACACCACCATCCAGTGCGGGGCGTCTTCGTCGACCTTGCCACCTTTGCACGACAGGTTGGCCATCATCACCGCGCCGGAGTCGGCCGGGGTGAGGAACAGCACGAAGCCGACGAATACCGCTACACCGATCACGATCTTGGCCGCCGGGAAGTATTCCAGCAGCTGGTAGATCGACATCGACGGCTGCTCCAGGGCGGTCTTGCCCAGTTCCACGGCGCCCTGGTTGATCACCAGGTCCAGCGCAGTGTTGCCGAAGATCGACAGCCAGGCCAGGGTGAAGCCCAGCGGGATCAGCAGCACGCCGCTGACCAGCTGGCGCACGGTGCGGCCCTTGGAGATACGGGCAATGAACATGCCGACGAACGGGCCCCAGGAGATCCACCAGGCCCAGTAGAACACGGTCCACAGGCCCAGCCAGCGCTCGGACTTGCCGGCTTCGCCTTCATACACGTAGAGGTCGAAGGTTTTCAGCACGATGCCGTTTAGGTAGTCACCGATGTTCTGCACGAAGCCGTTGAGCAGGTGCAGGGTTTCGCCGCCCAGCAGGACGAAGATCAACAGGCCGCTGAACAGCACGATGTTCAGGTTGGACAAGCGGCGAATGCCGTTTTCCACACCCGAGACCGCCGCCACGGTGGCAACGCCGGCCATGACCAGGATCACCACCAGCAAGTTGGTCTTGCTGTGGTCCATGCCGAACAGGTATTCCAGGCCGGAGGCCACTTGCATCGAGCCGATGCCCAGGTTGGTCACCAGGCCCAACAGCGTGACGAACATGCCGAAGATGTCCACGGCATTGCCGGCAGCGCCCTTGACCCAACGCTCACCAACCAGCGGGTACAGTGCCGAGCGCAGGGCCAGCGGCTGGTTGTGACGGTAGGCGAAGTAACCCACGGCCAGGCCGACCAGGGCGTAGATCGCCCAGCCGTGCAGGCCCCAGTGCAGGAAGGTCAGCTGCAGGCCCTGACGCGCGGCGTCGAGGCTGGCAGAGGTGCCTTCTGGCGGGTTGAAGTAGTGGTCCAGCGGCTCGGAAGCGCCAAAATACAGCAGCGAAATGCCGATACCGGAGGAGAACAGCATGCCGGCCCAGGCGCCATAGCTGAAGTCGGGCTGGTCATCCTTGCCGCCAAGCTTGAGCTTGCCGTAGTCGGAGAAGGCCAGGTAGATGACGAACAGCAGGTAACCGCCGATTACCAGCATGTAGTACCAGCCGAAGGTGCGCGTCAGCCATTTCTGGGCCACGCCCAGCACTTGGCCGGCGGTTTCGGGTACAGCGATAAGCAAGGCAGTCAGAACGAGGATCATTAGCGCGGAGGTGAAGAACACCACGCGGTTGACCCGTACCCTCTCGGCCGGAGGGTTGGTAAGTGAGGCAGAACTCATTGCACGAATGCTCCGGGCAGTGCGGCTTTGGAGGCTAATCAGTCTTTCCCGAGCAATTGGTGGAATATCCCCACTGCATCAGGTGTTATAAAAGCACCCTGGAAACCGTGATCCCGAATCGATACGTTGCAAAAAAACAGACAGGTGGCCTGCTGCAAATGCCACGCCTCAGCCGAGGTGCGCGCATTCGTCACAGATCACCCCGCCCGCTCCAAGGGCCCGCCGCAGGGTCCATGACCGCACGGCAGAATCTGCATTTCGCATCGCTCATGCCCGTCAACGCCTTGTATTCCGGGGGTTACGCGATTTCCTGGGGTGTCAATCCATGCCTTCTCGACCGCCTGAAAAACTGTCAATGGCACAAATTGTCGCAGAGCTTATTCTTTATTGATTGAACGTTCAATCAAAACAAAATAGACTGGCCTTCGCCGAGTCAGCCGCCCGTCGTCTGCTCGCAGGCCTGAGGAGATAGCAAGATGCCCAAGGTCGGTATGCAACCCATCCGCCGCCAGCAGTTGATCGAAGCCACGTTGCAGGCGGTCGATCAGGTCGGACTGGGTGACGCCAGCATTGCGCTGATTGCCCGTTTGGCCGGTGTGTCGAACGGCATCATCAGTCACTACTTTCGGGACAAGAACGGCCTGATCGCAGCGACGATGGGTTACATCATGAACATGCTCAACGAAGGTGTCAGAGCACGTCGCCAGGCACTGAAAGACGACAGCCCGCGCGCCCACCTGAAAGTGATCATCGAGGGCAACTTCGATGCCAGCCAGGTAAACGGCCCGGCGATGAAAACCTGGTTGGCCTTCTGGGCTTCCAGCATGCACCAGCCCGATTTGCACAGGTTGCAGCGGATCAACGACCACCGCTTGTATTCCAACCTGTGCTGCCAGTTCCGCCGCGCCCTGCCGCTCTACCATGCGCGCAAGGCAGCCCGCGGCCTGGCGGCGTTGATCGACGGCTTGTGGCTGCGTGGCGCCCTGTCGGGTGATGCATTCGACACCGACCAGGCGATACGGATTGCTTACGAATACATGGATCTACAACTGGCTAAACAGCACACCCTGGGTACAAACGACCAGGCCGCTGAACAACCGCGCACGGCCCTTGCCAACCCGGCAGGAGCGTGACGCGCAAGCCAAACCACACACTGCACTTGCGAGGACACTATGGCCCGTTTCGGAACGCAAAAACTCTACATTGATGGCGCTTACGTCGACGCTGGCAGCGATGCCACCTTCGAAGCCATCAACCCGGCTACCGGCGAAGTCCTCGCCCACGTGCAACGTGCCACCGAGGCTGACGTCGAGAAGGCCGTCGAAAGCGCCGAGCGTGGCCAGAAAGTCTGGGCCGCAATGACCGCCATGCAGCGTTCGCGCATCCTGCGCCGCGCCGTCGAGATCCTGCGCGAGCGCAACGACGAGCTGGCCATGCTGGAAACCCTGGACACCGGCAAGTCGTACTCGGAAACCCGCTACGTCGACATCGTCACCGGCGCCGACGTGCTGGAGTACTACGCTGGCCTGGTTCCGGCCATCGAAGGCGAGCAGATCCCGCTGCGTGAATCGTCCTTCGTCTACACCCGCCGCGAGCCGCTGGGCGTGACCGCCGGTATCGGCGCCTGGAACTACCCGATCCAGATCGCCCTGTGGAAATCCGCCCCGGCCCTGGCCGCCGGCAACGCGATGATCTTCAAACCGTCGGAAGTCACCTCGCTGACCACCCTGAAACTGGCCGAGATCTACACCGAAGCCGGCCTGCCAAACGGCGTGTTCAACGTTCTGACCGGCAGCGGCCGCGAAGTCGGCACCTGGCTGACCGAACACCCACGCATCGAAAAAGTCTCCTTCACCGGCGGCACCACCACCGGCAAGAAGGTCATGGCCAGCGCCTCGAGCTCGTCGCTCAAGGAAGTCACCATGGAACTGGGCGGCAAGTCGCCACTGATCATCTGCGCCGACGCCGACCTGGACAAGGCCGCCGACATCGCCATGATGGCCAACTTCTACAGCTCGGGCCAGGTGTGCACCAACGGCACCCGCGTGTTCATCCCGGCTGAAATGAAGGCTGCCTTCGAGGCCAAGATCGTCGAGCGCGTTGCCCGCATCCGCGCTGGCAACCCGGAAGACGAAAACACCAACTTCGGCCCGCTGGTCAGCTTCCAGCACATGGAAAGCGTGCTCGGCTACATCGCCAAGGGCAAGGAAGAAGGTGCCCGCGTGCTGTGCGGTGGCGAGCGCCTGACCGCCGGTGATTTCGCCAAGGGCGCGTTCGTGGCCCCGACCGTGTTCACCGACTGCACCGACGACATGACCATCGTCAAGGAAGAGATCTTCGGCCCGGTGATGAGCATCCTCACCTACGAAACCGAAGAAGAAGTCATCCGTCGCGCCAACGACACCGAATACGGCCTGGCCGCCGGTGTGTGCACCAACGACATCACCCGCGCCCACCGCATCATCCACAAGCTCGAAGCCGGTATCTGCTGGATCAACGCCTGGGGTGAATCGCCGGCCGAAATGCCGGTCGGTGGCTACAAGCAGTCGGGTGTCGGCCGTGAGAACGGCGTCAGCTCGCTGGCGCAATACACTCGCATCAAGTCGGTCCAGGTCGAGCTGGGCGGCTACAACTCGGTCTTCTAAGGCCCTGTACGGCCCCGCCCGTGCCACTGCGCACGGGCGTTCCCGCTCCCTGATCACCGCCAACACGAGGGTACTTTCATGTCCCAAGAATTCGATTACATCATCGTCGGTGCCGGCTCTGCCGGTAACACCCTGGCGACCCGCCTGACCGAAGACGCCGGCGTCACCGTACTGCTGCTGGAGGCCGGTGGCCCGGACTACCGTTTCGACTTCCGCACCCAGATGCCGGCCGCCCTGGCCTTCCCGCTGCAGGGCCGCCGCTACAACTGGGCTTACGAAACCGACCCGGAGCCGTACATGGACGGCCGCCGCATGGAATGTGGCCGCGGCAAGGGCCTGGGTGGCTCGTCGCTGATCAACGGCATGTGCTACATCCGCGGTAACGCCATGGACTTCGACGGCTGGGCAGAACTGCCAGGCCTGGAAGACTGGACCTACCTGGACTGCCTGCCGTACTTCCGTAAAGCCGAAACCCGCGACATCGGCCCGAACGACTATCACGGCGGCGAAGGCCCGGTCAGCGTGACCACGCCAAAAGCGGGCAACAACCCGCTGTTCCACGCCATGGTCGAAGCCGGCGTGCAGGCCGGTTACCCGCGCACCGAGGACCTCAACGGCTACCAGCAGGAAGGCTTCGGTCCCATGGACCGTACCGTGACCAAGAACGGCCGCCGTTCCAGCACCGCTCGTGGCTACCTGGACCAGGCCAAGAAGCGCCCGAACCTGACCATCGTCACCCACGCCCTGACTGACCGCGTGCTGTTCGACGGCAAGCGCGCCATTGGCGTGACCTACCTGGTCGGCGACAGCGAAGAGCGCGTTGAAGCCCGTGCCCGCAAGGAAGTCATCGTCAGCTCCGGCGCCATCGCTTCGCCGCAGCTGCTGCAGCGCTCCGGCGTCGGTCCGCGCGCCCTGCTGGAAAGCCTCGACATCCCGGTGGTGCACGACCTGCCTGGCGTTGGCGAAAACCTGCAGGACCACCTGGAACTGTACCTTCAGTACGCCTGCACCCAGCCTGTTTCGCTGTACCCGTCGCTGCTGTGGTGGAACCAGCCGGCCATCGGTGCCGAGTGGATGTTCAACGGCACCGGCATCGGCGCCAGCAACCAGTTCGAGGCCGGTGGTTTCATTCGTACCCGCCCTGAATTCAAGTGGCCGAACATTCAGTACCACTTCCTGCCGGTGGCCATTAACTACAACGGCTCCAACGGCGTGAAGGAACACGGCTTCCAGGCACACATGGGCTCCATGCGCTCGCCTGCCCGCGGCCGCATCCAGGCCAAGTCGAAGGACCCGCGCCAACACCCGAGCATCCTGTTCAACTACATGTCCACCGAACAGGACTGGCAGGAGTTCCGTGACGGCATCCGCCTGACCCGTGAAATCATGGCCCAGCCGGCACTGGACCCGTACCGTGGCCGTGAAATCAGCCCGGGCGCACACGTGCAAACCGACGAAGAGCTGGACAAGTTCATCCGCGAGCACGCCGAAACCGCCTTCCACCCGTCCTGCTCGTGCAAGATGGGCACCGACGACATGGCAGTGGTCGACGGCGAAGGCCGCGTGCATGGCATGAAGGGCCTGCGCGTGGTCGATGCGTCGATCATGCCGCTGATCATCACCGGTAACCTCAACGCCACCACGATCATGATCGCCGAGAAAATTTCGGACAAGATCCGTGGCCGCAAGCCGCTGCCGCGCAGCACTGCCAAGTACTACGTGGCGGGCGATGCACCGGTGAAGGGCAAGCCGATGCGTGAAGTGAAGCAGGCGTAAACCTGTACCGGCCTCTTCGCGGCTAAAGCCGCTCCCACAGGCTTTGCATAGGTCTGGAAACCGTGCAGCACCTGTGGGAGCGGGTTCACCCGCGAAAGGGCCCGCCCAGGCAACACCAGAAAAGGCACCCACCGCGGTGCCTTTTTTTCATCTGCAGAAACGCTTTACAGCCTGCCAATTCATCAGGTTAGAATCATTTGGCACGCGACCTGCTAGCGACATGCTATCAAGTCCCCTCCCCCCGCTGTCCCCGGAGTACCTGCCCTTGGATGCAAGCACCATCAACAGCCTGTTCCTGATCGGCGCATTGCTGGTGGGCGCAAGTATCCTGGTCAGCTCGCTGTCGTCGCGCCTGGGCATCCCTATCCTGGTCATCATCCTCGCCGTCGGCATGGTCGCCGGGGTCGATGGTGGCGGCATCATCTTCAACAACTACCCGACCGCCTACCTGGTGGGCAACCTGGCGCTGGCCGTGATCCTGCTCGACGGCGGCCTGCGCACGCGGGTGGCGAGCTTCCGCGTGGCGCTGTGGCCGGCGCTGTCGCTGGCCACCATCGGCGTGATGATCACCACCGCCCTCACCGGCCTGGTCGCCGCCTGGCTGTTCGACCTGAGCCTGATCCAGGGCCTGCTGATCGGCGCCATCGTCGGCTCCACCGACGCCGCGGCGGTGTTCTCGCTGCTCGGCGGCAAAGGCCTCAACGAGCGGGTCACCGCCACCCTGGAGATCGAGTCGGGCAGCAACGATCCGATGGCGGTGTTCCTCACCGTCACCCTGATCGACATGATCGCCAGCGGCCAGACCGGCCTGCACTGGAGCCTGCTCACCCACCTGCTACGCGAGTTCGGCATCGGCGGGCTGCTGGGCCTGGGCGGCGGCTGGCTGATGCTGCAACTGGTCAACCGCATCAAGCTCGCTGGCGGCCTGTACCCCATCCTGGTGATCGCCGGCGGCCTGGTGGTGTTCTCGGCGACCAACGCCCTGCACGGCAGCGGCTTCCTTGCCGTGTACCTGTGCGGCCTGGTGCTGGGCAACAAACCGATCCGCAGTCGCCACGGCATCCTGCACATGCTCGACGGCATGGCCTGGCTGGCGCAGATCGGCATGTTCCTGGTGCTGGGGCTGCTGGTCACGCCCCACGACCTGCTGCCCATCGCCCTGCCGGCACTGGGCCTGGCGCTATGGATGATCCTGGTGGCACGCCCACTGTCGGTGGTCGCCAGCCTGCTGCCGTTCAAGGCCTTCCACGGCCGTGAAAAGGCCTTCATTTCCTGGGTCGGCCTGCGCGGTGCGGTGCCGATCATCCTCGCGGTGTTCCCGCTGATGGCCGGCCTGCCGGACGCCCAGTTGTTCTTCAACCTGGCCTTTTTCATCGTGCTGGTGTCGCTGCTGGTGCAAGGCACCAGCCTGCCGTGGATGGCCAAGCTGCTGAAAGTGACGGTACCGCCAGACCCGGCGCCAATCTCCCGCTCCGCCCTGGAAGTGCACATCACCAGCGAGTGGGAACTGTTCGTCTACCGCCTGGGCGCCGAAAAATGGTGCATCGGCGCTGCCCTGCGCGAGTTGAAAATGCCCGAAGGCACGCGGATCGCCGCGCTGTTCCGGGGTGAGCAGTTGCTGCACCCCTCGGGCAGCACCGTGCTGGAAGTGGGTGACATGCTCTGCGTGATCGGCCACGAGCACAACCTGCCGGCCTTGGGCAAACTGTTCAGCCAGGCGCCACAACGCGGCCTTGACCTGCGCTTCTTTGGCGACTTCGTGCTCGAAGGCGATGCCGAACTGGGTGCGGTGGCAGCGTTGTACGGCCTGAAACTCGACGGCCTGGACGCGAAAATGCCGCTGGCCCAGTTCATCCGACAGAAGGTCGGAGGCGCTCCAGTAGTAGGTGACCAGGTCGAATGGCATGGCACGATCTGGACCGTGGCCACCATGGACGGGAACAAGATCCAGAAAGTAGGCGTCAGATTCCCCGAAGGAACGCGACCCGGACCAGGATTGTTCCTCTAAACTTCGTTTCTGCCGGATCCACAAGTAGTCTGCCTATGTCCCTGTGCGTGTACCTCCGCACAGCCCTGCTCGGGCTGTGCCTGTCTCTCTCTTTTGCAGCCACGGCAGCAGAAGCCCCGACCACCGCCAGCATCCAGAACAGCCTCGACAAGATCGCCGAGCGCAAGCTACCCGAGGCCGAGCAGAAAGCCCTGCAGCAGGTGCTGGAGCAAACCCTCAGCCTGCTCGCCAGCAAGGAAGACAACGAGAAGAAACTCGCCGCGCTGAAGCAGCAGCTGGCTGGTGCGCCAAAAGAAACCAGCGACAGCCAGCGCGAACTGGCAAGGCTCAAGGAAAGCAAGCCACAGCCGGTGGCCCAGCGCTATGCCAGCCTCAGCGTGCCGCAACTGGAGCAGATGCTCAGCGAACGCAGCACCCAGCAGGGAGAGCTGCAGAAGGCACTGTCCGAAGCCAACAGCCTGATCATCAACTCGCAGACCCGCCCGGAACGCGCCCAAGCCGAAATCAGCAACAGCCAGGCGCGCACCCAGCAGATCAACAACATCCTCAAGACAGGCAAGGACGCCGGCAAACAGATCAACGCCGACCAGCGCAACCAGCTCAATGCCGAACTGGCTTCGCTCAACGCGCTGACCCTGCTGCGCCGCCAGGAGCTGGCCGGCAACAGCCTGCTGCAAGACCTGGGCAACGCCCGCCACGACTTGCTGATCGAACGCGCCGCGCGCCTGGAGCAGGAAATCCAGGACCTGCAGACCCTGATCAACGACAAGCGCCTGGCCCAATCCCAGGAAGCCGTCACCCAGCAGTCGATCGAGGCCCAGAAAGCCGGCGGCAGCAGCCTGCTGGCCACCGAAAGCGCGGTCAACCTCAAGCTCTCCGACTACCTGCTGAAAAGCACCGACCGCCTCAACGAACTGACCCAGCAGAACCTGCGCACCAAGCAGCAACTGGATAGCCTGACCCAGGCCGACCAGGCACTGGACGAGCAGATCAATGTGCTCAAGGGCAGCCTGCTGCTGTCGAAGATCCTCTACAAGCAAAAGCAGACCCTGCCGCACCTGAAGGTCGACCGTGACCTGGCCGACCAGATCGCCGACACCCGCCTGTACCAGTTCGAGGTCAACCAGCAACGCGAGCAGATGAGCAGCCCGGTCACCTACGTCGACAAGCTGCTGGCCGCCCAACCGCAGGAAGAGGTGACGCCACAGCTGCGCAAAGCCCTGCTGGAAGTGGCGATTACCCGCAGCGACCTGCTGGAGCGGCTGAACCGCGAGCTGTCGGCACTGCTCAACGAATCGATCACCCTGCAGCTCAACCAGAAGCAGCTGCTGGGCACTGCCCAGAGCCTGCGCACTACCCTCGACGAGCAAATGTTCTGGATCCCCAGCAACAAGCCGCTGGACTGGGACTGGCTGCGCTATGTGCCGGAACGCCTGGCCGACCAGGTGGCCAACCTGCCGTGGGGCTCGGGCCTGAAGGAGCTGGCCGACGGCCTGAGCCAACGCCCGTTGCTGTTCCTGCCGCTGCTGCTGGTGATCGGCGCCCTGCTGTGGCGCCGCACGTACCTGTACCAAAGGCTGGGCAAGGTGCACCAGGACATCGGCCACTTCCGCCGCGACAGCCAGTGGCACACGCCTCAGGCGATCCTCATCAACATCCTGTTGGCGATGCCGGTCAGCCTGGGCCTGGCCCTGTGCAGCTACGCCCTGCAGATCGACGCGCGCGGGCAGAACGCCAACCTCGGCGCCGCCCTCTGGCAACTGGCCCAGGCCTGGCTGGTGTTCTACACCGCCTACCGCATCCTTGCTCCCGGCGGCGTGGCGGAAATCCACTTCCGCTGGCACAAGCCGCAGGTCGAGTTCCTGCGCGGCTGGGTGCGCCGCCTGGGCACCGTGGTACTGGCGCTGGTCGGCGTGGTGGCGGTAGCCGAACATCAGCCTTCGGCGCTGGCCGATGATGTGCTGGGCATCGGCGTGGTGCTGGCCTGCTACGCGCTGATGGCCTGGCTGCTCAGCCGCCTGCTGCTCAGCAGCCCGGCGCACCGCGATACCTCGCTGTTCCGCAAGGCCGTGGGCGTGGCCTTCACCGCCCTGCCCATCGCCCTGTTCGTGGCCGTGTGCTTCGGCTACTACTACACCGCGCTGAAACTGACCGACCGGCTAATCTACACCCTGTACCTGCTGCTGTTCTGGCTGGTGATCGAAGCCGCGTTCGTGCGTGGCCTGTCGGTGGCGGCACGGCGCCTGGCCTACCAGCGTGCGCTGAGCAAGCGGGCGGCGGCCAAGGAAGGGCTGGATGGCGAAGTCATCACCGAAGAACCCACGCTGGACATCGAACAGGTCAACCAGCAGTCGCTGCGCCTGATCCGCCTGGCCTTGCTTGGCGGTTTCATCGCCGGCCTGTACTGGGTGTGGTCAGACCTGATCTCGGTGTTCGCCTACCTCAACAACTTCGTCCTCTACGAATACACCAGCGGCACCGGCGCCACCGCCAGCATGGTGCCGATCAGCCTGGGCGACTTCCTCGGTGCGCTGGTCATCATCGGCATCACCTTCGCGCTCGCACGCAACTTGCCCGGCCTGCTCGAAGTCCTGGTGCTGTCGCGGCTCAACCTGGCCCAGGGCAGTGCGTACGCCACCACCACCTTGCTGTCCTATGTCATCGTCGGGGTCGGCATCGTCAGTACCCTGTCCACCCTCGGGGTGAGCTGGGACAAGTTGCAGTGGCTGGTAGCAGCGCTGTCGGTGGGCCTGGGCTTCGGCATGCAGGAGATCTTCGCCAACTTCATCTCCGGCATCATGATCCTGTTCGAGCGCCCGGTACGGATTGGCGACACCATCACCATCGGCAACCTGTCCGGCACCGTGAGCAAGATCCGCATCCGCGCCACCACCATCACCGACTTCGACCGCAAGGACATCATCGTCCCCAACAAGACCTTCATCACCGGCCAGCTGATCAACTGGTCGCTGACCGACACGGTCACCCGGGTGACGCTGAAGCTGGGCATCGACTATGGCTCGGACCTGGACCTGGTGCGCGACCTGCTGCTCAAGGGCGCCCACGAAAACCCACGCGTGCTCAAGGACCCGGAGCCGATCGTGTACTTCCTCAACTTCGGCGAGAGCTCGCTGGACCACGAGCTGCGCATGCACGTGCGGGACCTGGGCGATCGCAACCCGACGCTGGACGAGATCAACCGCTACATCAACCGCGAGTTCAAGGCGCACAACATCAAGATCTCGGTGCGCCAGGTCGAGGTGTTCCTGATGGATCCGAAGGGCGGCAAACAGCAGCTGATTCCGGTGGAACAGCCGAAACCGGATGGCACTGCTTCGGCCTGAACGGGCGCGAATACTTTATTCTGTGCAGAACCCCTGCGAGGGCTTTGCCCTCGTTCGCGGGCTCGCCCGCTCCTGCAGGGCCACCGCTGCCCCTGAGAGCGGTGCAATCCCTGTGGGAGCAGGCAAGCCCGCGAAGGGCCGCAAAGCGGCCCCAGCCTATCAATTTCTGGAGCCGGCCCCGTGAAAGCCCTCGACCAACTCACCTTCGACAATCGCTTCGCCCGCCTGGGCGATGCGTTCTCCACCCAGGTCCTGCCCGAACCCATCGCAGACCCGCGCCTGGTGGTAGCGAGCGAGTCGGCCATGGCCCTGCTCGATCTCGACCCGGCCCAGGCAGAGCTGCCGGTTTTCGCCGAGCTGTTCAGCGGCCACAAGCTATGGGAAGAGGCCGATCCGCGGGCGATGGTCTATTCCGGCCATCAGTTCGGCTCCTACAACCCGCGCCTGGGTGATGGCCGCGGGCTGCTGCTGGCCGAAGTGCTGAATGACCAGGGCGAGCACTGGGACCTGCACCTCAAGGGCGCCGGACAGACGCCCTACTCGCGCATGGGCGACGGCCGCGCCGTGCTGCGCTCGTCGATCCGCGAGTTCCTCGCCTCCGAGGCCCTGCACGCCCTGGGCATTCCCAGCAGCCGGGCATTGTGCGTGATCGGCTCGAGCACCCCGGTGTGGCGCGAAACCCGCGAAAGCGCGGCCATGCTCACCCGCCTGGCGCAGAGCCATGTGCGTTTCGGGCATTTCGAATACTTCTACTACACCAGGCAGCCGGAACAGCAACGCGTGCTGATCGACCACGTGCTGGAGCAGCACTACCCCGAATGCCGCGATGCCGAGCAGCCGTACCTGGCCATGTTCCGCACCATCGTCGAACGCAATGCCGAGCTGATCGCCCGTTGGCAGGCCTATGGTTTCTGCCACGGGGTGATGAACACCGACAACATGTCGATCCTCGGCATCACCTTCGACTTCGGCCCGTACGCCTTCCTCGACGACTTCGACGCCAACTTCATCTGCAACCACTCCGACGACCGTGGTCGCTACAGCTACGCCAACCAGGTACCGATCGCCCACTGGAACCTCAGTGCGCTGGCACAGGCGCTGACCACGGTGATCGAAGTCGAACCGCTCAAGGAGGCGCTGGGCCTGTTCCTGCCGCTGTACCAGGCACACTACCTGGACCTGATGCGCCGGCGCCTGGGCCTGACCACCGCAGAAGAGGACGACATGGCGCTGGTAGAACGCCTGCTGCAGCGCATGCAGAGCGGTGGTGTGGACTACAACCTGTTCTTCCGCAAGCTGGGTGATCAGCCCGTCACCGAGGCGCTGAAGGTGGTGCGCGACGACTTCATCGACCTGGCCGGTTTCGATGCCTGGGGGGCGGACTACCTGGCCCGCTGCGAGCGCGAAGCAAATCATGCCGAAGGGCGCCGTGAGCGCATGCATGCGGTGAACCCGCTGTACGTGCTGCGCAACTACCTGGCGCAGAAAGCCATCGAAGCGGCCGAAGCGGGGGATTACAGTGAAGTGCGACGGCTGCATGAAGTGCTGAGCCGCCCGTTCGAGGAGCAGGCCGGGATGCAGGACTATGCCGAGCGACCGCCGGAATGGGGCAAGCACCTGGAAATCAGCTGCTCCTCCTGACCAACTCCGAACCCTGTGGGAGCTGGCTTGCCGGCGATAGGGCCCGAACAAACAACACAAGGAATTGATATGTCCGAACCACTGGTAATCCCCTGCCCCCACTGCAACGGCCTCAACCGCCTGCCTGCCGAGCGCCTGGGCGACGCGCCGAAATGCGGCCGCTGCAAACAGGACGTGTTGCTGAGCACCCCTTTCGAACTCACCGAAGCCAGCTACGCCAGCCAGATCAAAGGCGACCTGCCACTGCTGGTCGACATCTGGGCCGACTGGTGCGGCCCATGCAAGTCCTTCGCCCCCACATTCGAACAGGCCGCCCGCCAACTGGCCGGCCGCTGCCGCCTGGCCAAGCTCGACAGCGAAGCCAACCGCAACCTGGCCGGGCAACTGGGTATCCGCTCGATCCCCAGCCTGCTGCTGTTCAAGAATGGCCGTGAAGTCAGCCGTCAAGCCGGGGCGTTTCCACTCCAGTCGTTGCTGGAGTGGTTGCGTAGCCAGGGAGTTTAGTTCTCAAGCACTCGCCAGCAGCGACTCATAGGGGATACGAAGGCCATCATGCAGGCGCTTGATCATGGAAAGGCTCAATCCACGCTTTCCATTCAAGACTTCCGAGACTCTCCCGCTTGGACCAATGAAGGGTTCTAGATCACGCGGTGTGAGCCCCTGCTGATCCATGCAGAACTTGATGGCCTCGATGGGGTTAGCCGGGTGGATGGGGTAGTGCTTGTTCTCGTACACCTCGATCAGTGTCACAAGCACTTCCATTTCATCGGCTTCTGGCGTTCCCGCTTCAGCCTGAAAAATGGTTTCAAGCCGCTGGAATGCTGCTCGCAAATCATCATCGTTGCGGATTGGCTTAATATTCACAGATTGTCTCCACGTCAATCTCGTCATATCGCTCATGCGTACCGACGAACTTCACCCAGGCAATACCGGCTCGATACTGCATCTCGACTACAAGCCGGTACTTGTTACCCCCGATGTTGAAGACCACGCGGTTGTTGCCACATATGCTGGTGCTGCCAATCTGGTCCTTTACATCCTGCGGCGTTCGCCAGATGGCTTTGATGGCCATGTCGTGCCAGCTTTCCAAGGGGGCTTTGGCATCCTCATGTCCGGGCAAACCCCAGAACTTCACCAAGGTGCTTTTGGCAATGACGCGCATCCAAGCATATCTCCCGTTTTGGGAGATTGTGAGCGGTAGTCACCCTTCCTGCAAGCGACAAGAAACAACGCTCACTCGCAGCGTTCGAGCAAATCGTGCAACTCGACAAACTGCTGGGTCAGCTTGTGCCTGGGCTCCAGGTGAATCAGCGGAAGGCTGGCATGGTGCGATTCACGCATCTTCACCGAGCTGCCCAGGTACACCGGTAGCACCGGAAGCCCTTCGGCCAGCAGCTCGTCGAGCATCTGCTGTGGCAGGCTGGCGCGGGACTGGAACTGGTTGACCACGATGCCTTCGACCACCAGGTCTTCGTTGTGGTCTTCCTTGAGTTCTTCGATCTCGGCCAGCAGGCCATACAGGGCCTGGCGCGAGAAGCTGTCGCAGTCGAAGGGAATCAGCACGCGATCGGCGGCGATCAGCGCAGACACCGCATAGAAGTTCAGCGCTGGCGGGGTATCGATGTAAATGCGCTCGTAGTCCTCGTCCAGCTCGTCGAGCAACTTGCGCAGCTTGTTGATCTTGTGTTTCGCCTCAAGCTTGGGCTGCAGATCGGCCAGCTCGGCCGTGGCGGTGACCACGTGCAGGTTGTCGAACGGGGTTTCGTAGATATCGACCTGGTTCTTCTTGCTGAATGGCCCGCTGGACAGGCTTTGCTTGAAGAAGTCGGCGATGCCCATGGGGATGTCCTCGCCGGTGAGGCCGGTGAGGTACTGGGTCGAGTTGGCCTGGGCATCCAGGTCGATCAACAGGGTCCGGTAGCCTTCATTGGCACTGACCGCCGCCAGGTTGCAGGCGATACTCGACTTGCCCACGCCACCTTTCTGATTGAACACCACGCGCCGCATGATTGACCTCCGTGTATCAACGAATGCCCGAGTATGTGGTGCGGCTGCGGCAATGACCAGCGCCATTTGACCCGCATTACCCTTGCCCGACCACCTGCCCCGTCAATAGCTCGGCGAATGCCTTGGCCATCGCCGAAGCCCCACGCTCGCGCTGCACCAGCCACACCGCCGACATCGCCCCTTCATCCAGCAGCGTGCGATAAACCACCCCCTCGATGCGCATGCGCTGGAACGACGCCGGTAGCACCGACACCCCAAGCCCCGCCGACACCAGGCCGATGATGGTCATCGCCTCCCCTGCCTCCTGGGCGAAATGCGGGCTGAAACCCGCCTGGCGCGCCAGGCTCAGCAACTGCGCGTGCAACCCGCTGCCATAGCTGCGCGGGAAGAACACGAACGGCTCATGGGCCAGGGCGGCCATGTGCACGCCATGTTCCGTGCCTTCGGCCAACGGGTGCGAGGCGTTGATCACCGCCACCAGCGGCTCGCGAAACAGTTCAGTGGCCACCAGCCCTTCCGGCAGCGGCATCGGCCGCATCAGCCCCACTTCGATGGACTCGTCGAATACTCCTTCAGCAACATCGCGGCTGCTCATTTCCTTGAGGTTCAGGTGCACCGCCGGGAAGCGCTGGCGGAAGGCATGGATGGCCTTGGGGATCTTCGAGGTAAACGGTGCCGACGAGGTAAAGCCGATCTTCATCTCCCCCAGCTCACCTAACTGCGCACGCCGGGCCACGTCGGCGGCCTTCTCCACTTGCGCCAGCACCTGGCGGGCTTCCTCGAGGAACAGCCGCCCCGCCTCGCTCAGCTCGACCCGACGGTTGGTACGCTCGAACAGCCGGGCTCCCAGTTCCTGCTCCAGCGCCTGGATCTGTTGGCTCAAAGGTGGTTGCGAAATGCCCAGTTGCTGGGCAGCGCGGCCAAAGTGCAGCTCTTCGGCCACGGCGATGAAGTAACGCAGATGGCGCAGTTCCATGATCGGCTCCGAACAGGTCGTAAAACGTCTTAAATAGGTCGAACAATATATTGGATCTAATCATTAGCCAGCTATATGCTTTTTTTCATTGCGCCAGAGGTACCCGCCCGTGAAAACTGCTGTAGCGCCCCTTCCCGCCGAGCCCGAACCTGCCCCGCTGAACGAAATGTGGATCGAAAAAGGCACCCCCGCCTTCATGAAGACCGTGCTGGCGCTATTCAGCGGCGGCTTCGCCACCTTCGCCCTGCTGTACTGCGTACAGCCGATGATGCCGTTGCTGTCGAAGGAATTTGCCATCAATGCGGCGCAGAGCAGCCTGGTGCTGTCGGTCTCGACAGCCATGCTGGCGATCGGCCTGCTGATCACCGGCCCTGTCTCCGACCGCATCGGGCGCAAGCCGGTGATGGTGTTTGCCCTGGTCTGCGCCGCCCTCTCCACCCTGGCCAGCGCGATAATGCCGAGCTGGGAGCTGGTACTGGCCACCCGCGCCCTGGTCGGCCTGTCGTTGAGCGGCCTGGCGGCGGTGGCCATGACCTACCTGAGCGAAGAAATTCACCCGCAGCACATCGGCCTGGCCATGGGCTTGTACATCGGTGGCAATGCCATTGGCGGCATGAGCGGGCGCCTGATCACCGGCGTGCTGATCGACTTCGTCAGCTGGCACACGGCGATGCTGACCATCGGCGGCCTGGCCCTGGTGGCGGCGCTGGTGTTCTGGAGGGTGCTACCCGAATCGCGCAACTTCCGCCCACAGGCGATGAACCCACGCAGCCTGCTGGATGGCTTCGTCATGCACTTCAGGGATGCCGGCCTGCCCTGGCTGTTCCTCGAAGCCTTCCTGCTGATGGGCGCCTTCGTCACCCTGTTCAACTACATCGGCTACCGCCTGCTGGCCGAGCCCTACCACATGAACCAGGCACTGGTCGGCTTGCTGTCGGTGGTGTACCTGTCGGGCATCTACAGTTCGGCGCAGGTCGGCGCGCTGGCCGACAAGCTGGGCCGGCGCAAGGTGTTCTGGGCCAGTATCGTGGTGATGGCGGGTGGCTTGCTGATGACCCTGGCCAGCCCCCTGGCGATGGTGATCGTCGGTATGCTGGTGTTCACCTTTGGCTTCTTCGGCGCACACTCGGTGGCCAGCAGCTGGATTGGCCGCAGGGCCTTGAAGGCCAAAGGGCAGGCGTCGTCGTTGTACCTGTTCAGCTATTACGCCGGGTCGAGTGTGGCCGGTACGGCGGGCGGGGTGTTCTGGCACCAGTGGGGCTGGAACGGCATCGGGCTGTTCATTGGCGGCTTGCTGGTGGTGGCGTTGCTGGTGGCGCTGCACCTGAGCAGGCTACCACCGAAAACTGCTTGAGGCCCATTCGCGGGTAAACCCGCTCCCACAGGGACCGCGCTACAGCTGAGGGCAACGCTATACCTGTGGGAGCGGGTTCACCCGCGAAGAGGCCAGTGGCTCAGTTGATGATCTCGACCCTATCCACATCCACCTCCCGGCTCATCAGGTGCTTCTCCACCTCACCGGTCAGCTTGACCTTGGTCTTGTCGTTGAACGGCGTCGGCGGCAGGTCTTCATCATCGATTTCCACGGTGATGGTGCCGGTGTTGTCCTTGAACTCGTACTTGTCGTCGTTGTTGATCTTCTTGGTCACGAAGCCTTGCAACACAACCGGGGTGTCATCGGCAGCATCGTTGGCCGCAGCTACGGTGGTGACCGACTGGGCACCTGGGCCGGTATACCCGGCAGCCAGGGCCGCAGTGCTGAACAAGGGGGCGAGGATCAATGCAAGATAACGTGCTTTCATGAGGATCAGGTCCTGTTTCGGTTTCGATGGGACCAGATTAACGACGATCGCTGAATTAAAACTTAATGCAACAAAAAGCCCGGCACAT
This sequence comes from Pseudomonas sp. NPDC096925, assembly GCF_044762545.1. Taxonomy (NCBI): domain Bacteria; kingdom Pseudomonadati; phylum Pseudomonadota; class Gammaproteobacteria; order Pseudomonadales; family Pseudomonadaceae; genus Pseudomonas; species Pseudomonas sp. NPDC096925. The sequence goes on from NZ_JBIWEM010000005.1 coordinate 222,480, forward strand.
GGCCGGGCTTTCGTGTTCAGCGATCGATTCACTGATGGTACTGCGCCGACAGTTCATGCACGGCGTTGATGAACACGCCAGCGTGCTCCGGGTCGACTTCCGGGGTGATGCCGTGGCCCAGGTTGAACACATGGCCTGTACCGTGGCCATAGCTGGCCAGGATGCGCGCCACCTCCTTGCGGATGGCCTCGGGCTTGGCGTAAAGCACGGTCGGGTCCATGTTGCCCTGCAACGCCACCTTGTCACCCACGCGGCGGCGGGCGTCGCCGATTTCGCAGGTCCAGTCCAGGCCCAGCGCATCGGCACCGGCTTCGGCGATGCTTTCCAGCCACAGGCCGCCATTCTTGGTGAACAGGATCACCGGCACCTTGCGCCCTTCGTGCTCGCGGATCAGGCCGCTGACGATCTTGCGCATGTAGGCCAGGGAGAATTCCTGGTAAGCCGCCGCCGACAGGTTGCCGCCCCAGGTGTCAAAAATCTGCACGGCCTGGGCGCCAGCGAGGATCTGGCCGTTGAGGTAGCTGGTGACCGACTGGGCCAGCTTGTCCAGCAGCAGGTGCAGGGCCTGCGGGTTGTCATAGGCCATGGCCTTGGTCTTGCGGAAATCCTTCGACGAGCCGCCTTCGACCATGTAAGTGGCCAGGGTCCACGGGCTGCCGGAGAAGCCGATCAGCGGCACACGACCGTTGAGCTCGCGGCGGATGGTGCTGACCGCGTCCATCACGTAGCCAAGGTCTTTCTGCGGGTCGGGGATTGGCAGCGCTTCGATGTCGGCCGGGGTGCTGATGACTTTCTTGAAGCGCGGGCCTTCGCCGCTTTCGAAGTACAGGCCCAGGCCCATGGCATCGGGGATGGTGAGGATGTCCGAGAACAGGATCGCAGCGTCCAGCGGGTAGCGGTCCAGCGGCTGCAAGGTGACCTCACAGGCGAACTGGGGATTCATGCACAGGCTCATGAAGTCACCGGCCTTGGCGCGGCTGGCGCGGTACTCCGGCAGGTAGCGGCCGGCCTGGCGCATCATCCACACCGGGGTGACGTCTACGGGTTGCTTGAGCAGTGCACGCAGGAAACGATCGTTCTTCAGGGCAGTCATGTCGGCATCCGGAAAAATAGTGCGGGCATTTTCTCAGACGCCAGCGCAAAAGGCACGGTCAAGGCCATGCGTTTTGTCTATTGGATGCCATGGATCAAGGATTTTTGTATACAAAAATGCCGTTGGGGCTGCTTTGCAGCCCATCGCGACGCAAGGCCGCTCCCACATGAGGAATGCATTTCCCCTGTGGGAGCGGCCTTGTGTCGCGAAAGGGCCGCGAAGCGGCCCCGACAATCGATCAGACTTCCAGGTAGTCCAGGATACCCTCAGCAGCAGTACGTCCTTCGAAGATAGCCGTCACCACCAGGTCCGACCCGCGCACCATGTCGCCACCGGCAAACACTTTCGGGTTGCTGGTCTGGTGCTTGAACTTGCCCTTCTCCGGTGCCACCACGCGGCCCTGGCTGTCCAGCTGGATGCCATGCTGCTCGAACCACGGCGCCGGGCTTGGGCGGAAGCCGAAGGCGATGACCACGGCATCGGCCGGCAGGATCTCTTCGGACCCCGGGATCGGTTCGGGGCTGCGACGGCCACGGGCATCCGGTTCGCCAAGACGGGTCTCGACCACTTTCACGCCTTCGACCTTGTCTTCGCCGACAATGGCGATAGGCTGGCGGTTGTAGAGGAACTTCACGCCCTCTTCCTTGGCGTTCTTCACCTCGCGACGCGAACCCGGCATGTTGGCCTCGTCACGGCGATAGGCGCAGGTCACCGACTTGGCGCCCTGGCGGATCGAGGTGCGGTTGCAGTCCATTGCAGTGTCACCACCGCCCAGCACCACCACCTTCTTGCCCTGCATGTCGACGAAATCTTCCGGCGACTTCTCGAAGCCCAGGTTGCGGTTGACGTTGGCGATCAGGAAGTCCAGCGCGTCATGCACGCCCGGCAGGTCCTCGCCCGGGAAGCCGCCCTTCATGTAGGTGTAGGTCCCCATGCCCATGAACACCGCGTCGTACTCGGCGAGCAGTTGCTCCATGGTCACGTCCTTGCCCACCTCGGTGTTCAGACGGAACTCGATGCCCATGCCGGTGAACACTTCACGGCGGTTGCTGAGCACGGTCTTTTCCAGCTTGAACTCGGGAATGCCGAAGGTCAGCAGGCCGCCGATTTCCGGGTTGCGGTCGAACACCACCGGGGTCACGCCGGCACGTACCAGCACATCGGCACAGCCCAGGCCGGCCGGCCCCGCGCCGATGATGGCAACGCGCTTGCCGGTTGGCTTGACCTTGGACATGTCCGGTCGCCAGCCCATGGCGAAGGCGGTGTCGGTGATGTACTTCTCCACCGAGCCGATGGTCACTGCGCCGAAACCGTCGTTCAGGGTGCAGGCACCCTCGCACAGGCGGTCCTGCGGGCATACGCGGCCGCACACTTCCGGCAGGGTGTTGGTCTGGTGCGACAGCTCCGCCGCGGCCAGGATGTTGCCTTCGGAAACCAGCTTCAACCAGTTGGGGATGAAGTTGTGCACCGGGCACTTCCATTCGCAATACGGGTTACCGCAGCCCAGGCAGCGGTGTGCCTGCTCCACGGACTGCTGCGGCTTGAACGGCTCGTAGATTTCCACGAACTCCTTCTTGCGCTGGCGCAGCAGCTTTTTCTTCGGGTCCTTGCGGCCCACCTCGATGAACTGGAAGTCGTTGTTCAGACGTTCAGCCATTTTTCAAAACCTCTTTACCGCAGTTGCCAGCCTCAGGCTGCAAGCTGCAAGACGATCACTTGAGCACGACGGGCCCCGCGTACGGGGCCGCCACTTGCAGCTGTTGTTACTGCGGGTTGGCACGGGTGCTGGACAGCAGTTGCTTCAGGTTGGCTGCCTTCGGCTTGACCAGCCAGAAGCGCCGCACGTAGTCGTCCAGGTTCTCCGAGAGCTCACGCCCCCACTCGCTGCCGGTCTCTTCCACGTACTCGGCAAGGACCCGCGCCAGGTGGCTGCGGTAGGCCTCCATCGCTTCACCACTGATACGCTGGATTTCCACCAGCTCATGGTTGAGCTTGTCGACGAAGGTATTGTCCATGTCGAGCACGTAGGCGAAGCCGCCAGTCATGCCAGAACCGAAGTTGTAACCGGTCTTGCCCAGCACGCAGACAAAGCCGCCGGTCATGTATTCACAGCAGTGATCGCCAGTGCCCTCGACAACAGCGTGGGCGCCGGAGTTACGTACAGCGAAGCGCTCACCAGCAGTACCGGCGGCGAACAGCTTGCCGCCGGTGGCGCCGTACAGGCAGGTATTGCCGACGATGGCGCTGTGCTGGGTTTCGAACGGGCTGCCGGCTGGCGGCACGATGGTGACCTTGCCACCAGTCATGCCCTTGCCGACGTAGTCGTTGGCGTCGCCTTCCAGGTGCAGGTTCAGGCCACCGGCGTTCCACACGCCGAAGCTCTGGCCCGCAGTGCCTTTGAAGCGGAAGGTGATCGGCGCCGCGGCCATGCCCTGGTTGCCGTGCAAGCGGGCGATTTCACCCGACACGCGCGCACCGATGGAACGGTCGCAGTTGCAGATGTCGAGGCTGAACTCGCCACCGGCCTGGTCGCGGATGGCCGGCATGGCCATTTCCACCATCTTCTCGGCCAGCTCGCCCTGGTCGAACGGCGGGTTCTTGTCGACTTCGCAGAACTGCGGCTTGTCCGCCGGGATGTGCGAGCTGCCCAGCAGTGGCGACAGGTCCAGGTACTGCTGGCGCTCGGTGTCGCCCGGCAGCACGTCGAGCAGGTCGGTACGGCCGATCAGCTCGCCGAGGCTGCGCACGCCCAGCTTGGCCAGCCACTCACGGGTTTCTTCGGCGACGAAGGTGAAGAAGTTGATCACCATGTCGACGGTGCCGATGTAGTGGTCCTTGCGCAGCTTGTCGTTCTGGGTGGCCACGCCGGTGGCGCAGTTGTTCAGGTGGCAGATGCGCAGGTACTTGCAGCCCAGGGCGATCATTGGCGCGGTACCGAAGCCGAAGCTTTCGGCGCCGAGGATGGCCGCCTTGATCACGTCCAGGCCAGTCTTCAGGCCGCCGTCGGTCTGTACCCGTACCTTGCCGCGCAGGTCGTTGCCACGCAGGGTCTGGTGGGTCTCGGCCAGGCCCAGCTCCCACGGGGCACCGGCGTACTTGATCGAGGTCAGCGGCGAAGCACCGGTACCACCGTCGTAGCCCGAGATGGTAATCAGGTCGGCATAGGCCTTGGCCACACCGGCGGCAATGGTGCCGACGCCGGCTTCAGCCACCAGCTTGACCGAAACCAGGGCCTGCGGGTTGACCTGCTTGAGGTCGTAGATCAGCTGGGCCAGGTCTTCGATCGAGTAGATGTCGTGGTGCGGCGGTGGCGAGATCAGGGTCACACCCGGTACCGCATAGCGCAGTTTGGCGATCAGGCCGTTGACCTTGCCGCCTGGCAGCTGGCCGCCCTCACCGGGCTTGGCGCCCTGGGCAACCTTGATCTGCAGCACTTCGGCGTTGACCAGGTACTCCGGGGTCACGCCAAAGCGGCCGGTGGCCACCTGCTTGATCTTCGAGCTCTTGATGGTGCCGTAGCGCGACGGGTCTTCACCGCCCTCACCCGAGTTGGAACGCGCGCCCAGGCGGTTCATCGCCTCGGCCAGCGCTTCGTGGGCCTCAGGCGACAGTGCGCCCAGCGAGATACCCGCGGAGTCGAAGCGCTTGAGGATCGCCTCCAGCGGCTCTATCTGCTCCAGCGGCAGCGGCTGGTCGGCCACTTTCACCTTCAGCAGGTCGCGGATCATCGACACCGGGCGCTGGTCGACCAGCGTGGTGTATTCCTTGAACTTGGCGTAGTCGCCCTGCTGCACGGCAGCCTGCAGGGTGTTGACCACATCCGGGTTGTAGGCATGGTATTCGCCACCGTGGACGAACTTCAGCAGGCCGCCTTGCTGGATCGGCTTGCGCGCGCTCCAGGCTTCGGCTGCCAGCAGCTTCTGGTCGCTTTCCAGGTCTGCGAAGCGCGCACCCTTGATGCGGCTGGAAACGCCCTTGAAGCTCAGACCGACCACTTCCTCGGACAAGCCGATCGCTTCGAACAGCTGCGCGCCACGGTACGAGGCGATGGTGGAGATACCCATCTTCGACAGGATCTTCAGCAGGCCCTTGGAGATGCCCTTGCGGTAGTACTTGAAGACTTCGTCCAGGTCACCCAGCACTTCGCCGGTGCGGATCAGGTCGGCCAGCACTTCATAGGCCAGATATGGGTAAACGGCCGAGGCACCGAAGCCCAGCAGCACGGCGAAGTGGTGCGGGTCGCGAGCGGTGGCGGTTTCCACCAGGATATTGCTGTCGCAACGCAGACCCTGTTCGGTCAGGCGGTGGTGCACCGCACCCACGGCCAGCGAGGCGTGCACCGGCAGCTTGCCCGGAGCAATGTAGCGGTCGCTCAGCACCAGCTGGGTCTTGCCAGCGCGCACGGCCTCTTCAGCCTGGTCGGCGATGTTGCGGATGGCCGCTTCCAGGCCGACGCTCTCTTCATAGTTGAGGTCGATCAGCTGGCGGTCGAAGCCTTCGCGCTCCAGGTTCATCAGCGAACGCCACTTGGCGGGCGAGATGACCGGCGAGCTGAGGATCACCCGCGAAGCGTGCTCCGGGGATTCCTGGAAGATGTTGCGCTCGGCACCCAGGCAGATTTCCAGGGACATGACGATCGCTTCGCGCAGCGGGTCGATCGGCGGGTTCGTCACCTGGGCGAACTGCTGGCGGAAGAAGTCGTACGGCGAACGCACGCGTTGCGACAGCACGGCCATCGGCGTGTCGTCACCCATCGAGCCGACCGCCTCCTGGCCTTGCTCACCAAGCGGGCGCAGCACCTGGTCACGCTCTTCGAAGGTGACCTGGAACATCTTCATGTATTGCTTGAGCTGGTCAGCGTCGTAGCTGGCCACGCCCTGGTCGTCGGTCAGGGTCGCCTGGATGCGCAGGGCGTGCTGACGCAGCCAGCGCTTGTACGGGTGGCGCGACTTCAGACGGTTGTCGATGGCGTCGGTGTCGAGGATCTGGCCGGTTTCGGTGTCCACGGCGAAGATCTGGCCCGGGCCGACGCGGCCCTTGGCGATGACGTCCTCGGGCTTGTAGTCCCATACGCCGATTTCCGACGCCAGGGTGATGTAGCCGTTCTTGGTGGTCACCCAGCGCGCCGGGCGCAGGCCGTTACGGTCGAGCAGGCACACCGCGTGGCGGCCTTCGGTCATGACGATACCGGCCGGGCCATCCCACGGCTCCATGTGCATGGAGTTGTATTCGTAGAAGGCGCGCAGGTCGGCGTCCATGGTCTCGACGTTCTGCCAGGCTGGCGGTACCAGCATGCGCACGCCACGGAACAGGTCGATGCCGCCGGTGACCATCAGCTCCAGCATGTTGTCCATGCTCGAGGAGTCGGAACCGACGCGGTTGACCAGCGGGCCGAGCTCTTCGAGGTCGGGGATCAGGTCGTTGGCGAACTTGGTGCGACGGGCCATGGCCCAGTTGCGGTTGCCGGTGATGGTGTTGATCTCGCCGTTGTGGGCGAGGAAGCGGAACGGCTGCGCCAGCGGCCATTTCGGCAAGGTGTTGGTGGAGAAGCGCTGGTGGAACACGCAGATCGCGGTTTGCAGGCGCTCGTCACCCAGGTCCGGGTAGAAGGCCGCGAGATCGCGCGGCATCATCAGGCCTTTGTAGATGATGGTCTTGTGCGAGAAGCTGCAGATGTAGTGGTCGGCGTCGTGGGCGTTGGCCACGGACGAACGGCGACGGGCACTGAACAGCTTGATGGCGAATTCCTGGTCGCTCAGGCCTTCACCGCCGATGAACACCTGCTCGATCTGCGGCAGGCGCTCCAGGGCCAGGCGGCCGAGCACGCTGGTGTCGATCGGCACCTTGCGCCAGCCGACCAGCTTCAGGCCAGCGTTGATGATTTCGCGGTCCATGTTGGCGCGAGCGGCTTCGGCTTTGACCGGGTCCTGGTTGAAGAACACCATGCCGACGGCGTACTGCCTGGGCAGTTCGACGGCAAAGTGCTCCTGGGCCACGGCACGCAGGAACTGATCGGGCTTCTGCATGAGCAGACCGCAACCATCACCGGTCTTGCCGTCGGCGTTGATGCCGCCGCGGTGGGTCATGCAAGTCAGGGCCTGCATGGCGGTTTGCAGAAGGTGGTGGCTCGGTTCGCCCGTCATGTGGGCGATCAGGCCAAAACCACAGTTGTCCTTGAATTCTTCGGGATGGTACAGACCTGTTTTCATAGACACATTCTCACCAGGTTCACCTCTCAACGGAGGTAAATCTCTTTTTTAACAACCACTTACCATCCACGCCGATCAAACGCCAGCTTTTTTGCGGTGGCCATGGAAAACCATTGTTGCACAGCGACAGCGATGCTCACAAATTTTCATGTCTCACCATTGAAAATTTATGTCGCAATTTTGAATGTTTTTGCGCCATGTGCCGTGATAGCGGCTTGGCTCGAGTCTGAAGCGTTTCAGCCATGACTGCAAGTAAGGCTTGTGGCCGGCAGTCCGGGACAGAAAAGCCTGCCGCGCTCAGGCGCAGCAGGCTAGTCGAAAGCTAGAATTCGCTTAGCTACTGGGCGGCGGGGTGATGCCGCCCGGAAGGTATCAGCGGGCCGAGGCCAGCTCTTGTTGGACGCTGGCGACGGTACGTGGCCAAGGTTTACCAGCCTGGACCTTCGCTGGCAAGTTCTTGATTGCCGCAACCGCTGCGTCGCGGTTGGCGAAGTTGCCGTAAGTGACCACGTACAGCGGCTTGCCCTGCAGGTTTTTCTTGAAGTAGCGATAGTCGCCACCCTGGGCCTTGACGAACGCCTGGGCCGAAGCCTCGGAGCTGGTACCCAGGATCTGCACCACGTAATTGCCCGGTTTCTGTCCGGCGTACCAGCCGCTGTTGCCGCTGCCACCGGCCGCTGGCTTCTCGGCAGGCTTGGCGGCCGGCTTGGCCACGGCGACCTGGGTCGGTGCTGGTGCAGGCTTGGCAGGCGCAACCGGTTTGGCAGGCTGGGTTGCGACAGGTTTTGGCGCAGGCGCAACCGGTTGTGGTTGCGGCTGCACTGGCTGGGCCGGCGCCGTGGCTACAGGCTGGGCAGGTACCGGTGCCGGGCCCGCCGGCACACCTTGCGGCGGCGCGATGGTGGTCACGGTTGGCGGTGGGTTGCCAGGCTGCAGGGCAGTATCACCGGCCGGGCTGCCCTCTTCGCCCTCGCCCATGCCCGCAGCCTGGGCCAGCGGCTCGCGCATCACCGGCTGCGACTGGCCAACCAGCGGCAGCGGCATCGGCTGGGACGAACCCGAGAACTCGATAGCCGGGCTGCCACCATTGGCCTGACCCTCGCCAAGCGGCAACTGGGCCTGGGCGGCCGGCGCTTCGGCGGGCGCCTTCTCACCTTTCTTCGGCATCAACACCGCGGCCGCAACGGCGACCACAACCACAGCGGACAGCGCGAGCACATGTTTTTTAGGCATCTTGAACCCCATGGATGGTCGCTTGGCCGTCGAGCGGCTGGCGATCATGGCTTCGATCAAAGTGTCACGGGCGACCTGGTTGATGTTGCCAGGCCAGCCGTCGGAGTTTTCATGGATATCGACGATCTGTTCACGGCTGAACACCTCGATGCCCCGGCCAGCACCTTCCAGGCGCTGCTCCAGGTACTCGCGGGTTTCTTCTTCACTGTAGGGGGCGAGCTCGATGATGTGGAAGCGTTCTTCCTCGACATGGATCTCTTCAAGCCCGGCAATCAGCGACGGCTCACCGAACAGGAACACATGCGGGCGCCCTTCCGGTACCCCCGCTGCCAATTCCAGCAACGCTTGGAGTGCCGACTCGTCGAGTTGTTCCGCATCGTCCACCAGCAAATACACTTCCTGGCCGGTCAGTGCCAGTTGCACCACCTTGGCCAGGATCGCCTGCACTTCGGCCTGGGCCACATCCAGGTTCTGCGCGACCTGGCCCAGTACGCTGGCGGCATCGCTGGCGCCACGGGCGGACACCACCACACTCTGCACCGCCTGCTTGTTGGTGCTGGCCACCAAGGCCTGGCGCAGCAGGGTCTTGCCGCTGCCCAGCGGGCCGCTGACAACCAGCATCAGCTGACTGTAGCGTGCCAGGTGGTGCAGTTGGCCGAGCACGGGCTTGCGCTGGGCCGGGAAGAACTTGAAGCCGGGCACGCGGGGCGCGAACGGATCGTGGCTCAACTGGTAATGGTCGAGAAAGGCCTCATCGGCATGCAAACTGGTCATTGCGCTGTCACAACCTCAAAGCTGGGCCACGATCGCGCGGTAATCCGCCGACAACGTGGCCTGTAGAATCTCTTTCGGATAGTCGTCGGTCACCACGGCCTCGCCCATCTGGCGCAGCAGCACCAGACGCAAACGACCATCGAGAACCTTCTTGTCGACCGCCATGTGCTCCATGAAATGCGCCGGGGTCATTTCCTGTGGTGGCACCACCGGCAAACCTGCGTCCTGCAACAGGCGGATTCCGCGATCGCGCTCGGCCTGGTCGATCCAGCCAAGGCGCATGGACATCTCCAGGGCCATTACCGTGCCCGCCGCCACGGCTTCGCCGTGCAGCCACACGCCATAACCCATGTGGGTCTCGATGGCATGCCCGAAGGTATGCCCCAGGTTCAGCGTGGCGCGCACGCCAGACTCGCGCTCGTCGGCACCCACTACCGCGGCCTTGGCCGCGCAGGAGCGGCGGATGGCTTCGGTCAGCGCCACCGGGTCGAGGGCACGCAGCGCCTGCATATTGTCCTCGAGCCAGGCGAGAAACGGCTTGTCGCAGATCAGGCCGTACTTGATCACTTCGGCAAGGCCTGCGGACAGCTCGCGTGCCGGCAGGGTCTTGAGGCTGGTGGTATCGATCAGCACCGCATTGGGCTGGTAGAAGGCACCGACCATGTTCTTGCCCAGCGGGTGGTTGATGCCGGTCTTGCCGCCGACCGAAGAGTCGACCTGGGACAGCAGGGTGGTCGGCACCTGGATGAAGTCGACGCCGCGCTGGTAGCAGGCGGCAGCGAAGCCGGCCATGTCACCGATCACGCCGCCACCCAGGGCGACCACGGTGGTGCGGCGGTCGTGCCGCGCAGTCAGCAGGCCATCGAAAATCAGTTGCAGGGTTTCCCAGTTCTTGTGGGCTTCGCCATCGGGCAATACCACCGGCAGCACCGAATAGGCACCCAGGGTCTTGCTCAGGCGTTCGAGATACAGGGGCGCGACGGTCTCGTTGGAAACGATGGCAACCTGCCGCCCGGCGATGTGCGGCGCCAGCAGCTCGGGCTGGTCCAGCAGGCCTTCGCCAATGTAGATCGGGTAGCTACGCTCGCCCAGGTCGACTTTTAGTGTCTGCATGTATCCCCACAATGTACTTGGGCGCGACGCCGTTCAGGCGCCCACGCGGTAACGTTGAACCTCGCCTCGGCGCTGGGGGCCGAGAATAGTCCCGGGCTAACGGGGCGGCAACTGCTGCAAGCGCTCGAGAATATCGATCACCACCATGCGTGGTGGCCGCTCGTCGGTTTCTACTACCAAGTCGGCGATCTCGCGGTAGAGCGGGTCGCGGGCTTCCAGCAGGGCGCGCAAGGTCGCCTCGGGATTGGCCGTGCGCAGCAGGGGGCGATTGCGATCGCGTGCGGTACGGCCAACCTGCTGTTCCACCGAAGCATGCAGGTAGATCACCCGGCCACCCTGATGCAGCGCCTGGCGGTTGGCTTCGCGCATTACCGCACCACCGCCGGTCGCCAGGACCACGCCGTCGAGTGCGCACAGCTCGGCGATCATCGCCTGCTCACGGTCACGGAAACCCGGCTCGCCTTCCTTGTCGAAAATCCACGGGATGTTGGCGCCGCATCGCAGTTCGATTTCCTTGTCGGAATCCTTGAACAGCAGGCGCAGCTCTTTGGCCAATAGGCGTCCAATGGTGCTTTTACCAGCGCCCATGGGCCCCACAAGTATCAAATTTCGCACAGAATCAACGACTCACAGCAATCGCCTGGTCATTCATGATACGCGGAGTCAGGAAGACCAGCAGCTCGGATTTTTTCTCTTGTAATGCATCGCGTCGAAACAGCCGCCCAACATACGGCAGATCGCCGAAAAATGGCACCTTGTCGACCACATTGTTTTGCGAGGTCGAGTACACGCCACCGATCACGATCGTTTCGCCGTCCGCCACGCGAACCCTGGCATTGACCTCGTTCTTGCGGATCGGCGGTACATTGTTCAAGGCATTGACGTAATCCGGCTCGTCCTTGGTCACCCTGACGGTCATGATCACCTTGTTGTCCGGAGTGATCTGCGGGGTCACCTCCAGCGACAGCGAGGCTTCGCGGAACGCGACCGAGGTGGCGCCACTCTTGCTGGTTTCCTGGTAAGGCACCTCGGTACCCTTGAGGATCCTGGCCGTTTCCTTGTCGGCAGTGACGACCTTGGGCTGCGAGATGATCTCGCCATTGCCGCTCTTTTCCATGGCACTGAGCTCCAGGTCGAGCAGCACGCCGCCACGCAGCAGGCCCAGGCCGATGCTGCTGCCCACGCGCTCCACTCCAAGGTCGACGAACAAATCCTTGCCCGGCCGCGGGCTTTCAACGTACAGCGGCCCACCCCAACGCACCCCCAGGTTCTTCTCGTAATCGACGTTGGCCTCGACGATACGTGCCTCTATTGCCACCTGGCGCACCGGCACGTCCAGCTGCGCCACCAGTTTCCGCAACTCGGCAAGGCGGTCGGCGGGCTGGTATACCACCAGGGTATTGGTGCGCTCATCGACACTCAGGCTACCTCGCCCGGTGAGAATACCGTCGTCCGCCAGGCTCGCCAGCAGCAACTCCGCCAGCTCGCCGGCGTTGGCATGATGGATGGGCAGCAGTTCCCGACGCAACGGCTGCAACTGCGCATCCAGCGCCTGCCCCATGCGGGCATCGACAGACTGCGCGGCAAACTCGGCCGCAGGCGCCACCAGCAGCACATTACCCTCCTGGCGCCGGGCCAGGCCCTTGCTGCGCAGCACCAGGTCCAGCGCCTGGTCCCACGGCACATCCTGCAAGCGCAAGGTGACGCTACCCTGCACGGCATCGCTGGCGACCAGATTGACGCCGGCATAGTCAGCCAGCACCTGCAGCAGCGAGCGCACTTCCACATCCTGGAAGTTCAGCGACAGCGGTTCACCCTGATGAGGCGTCGCCAACGCCAGCGGGATCGGCAGCACCGCTGCCAGCGCCCATTTCTTCAATGTTTTCATCGTGGTCCGGGGCCTCCTTGCCCAGGCGCTTTGCGAGGGTGATGAACGCCGTGCGCTCGTGCCACACCCCTGCCATGAACAGCCGTTCGCGTACTTCGACCTGGCTTTGATCAACCTTCGCCACCACCCCCAGATCACGCCCGACCCGGTCCCCAGGGCGCACGCGATAGAGCCTGCCAGCAGCCACCAGCAGTGCTTCGTGTTCCTCCCCACGCGACAGGCTGCCAACCATCTCCAGTTGCGCCAAAGGCACATTGGCCAGCCCGGTGCCCGTCAATCGCGTCGCACCGGGCGCAAACGGGTCGACTGCGGGCGCTGCGGCCATGCCCCTGGCAGGCATGCGCGCAAGTGCAGCGGGCGCCGGCGTGGGGGCCAGCGCCTGATAGGCATCAACCCGCAACTGCAGGCGCAGCAGACCAGGCTGGCCAGCGACCGCAGCCAGCTGCAGGTCACCGCTGCGCAACACGCGCGCCTGGCCCAACCAATCGCCCAGCCACTGGCGCAAGGCCGCATAACGCCCCACCACCTGTAGCTCCAGCGGTACCTTGCGCAAACCGGCCTGTTGTTCGTCTTCGTGCACATCGAACCGCTCGATGAGCAAACCATGCGCATGCCCCGAAGCCGCCAGGCGGTCGAGCAGGTCGCTCATGTCCTCTCCGGCGGCCAGGTGCCAGTGCGCCTCCTGCAAGCGTTGCTCGGCAATGGCCACGGACGCCTGGAGCTGCTCCAGTTCGGCCAGCTGCACCGCACTGGCTGCCTGCTGTTCGTTCAGCTCTATGTACCGGGCCTTCTCGTGCGCCTGCTGCTGCAACACTGCCGGCAGACGTATCGCGCAGCCCAGGCCGAATAACGCCACGGCCACCAGCACTGGCGCCAGCTGCCTGAAGCGTCGGGAGCGCTCGGCCACGGCCAGCCAGCCGAGTACCAATGCAGCATTCACAACCAGAACGCCGAAAAACGCGCGCCCAGCAGGAATTCATCGCCGCCCGGCAGGCTCCTGATGCGCCTGAGTTCCAGACCGAACAACACATTCGAGCGGCTCAGGTCACGCATGAACTGCGCTACCACGGCACCGGACGTGGCCAGCCCGGTCATCTGCAGGCGGCCGTTTTCAAGGCTGAGGTCGAGTAGCTGCACACCCACTGGCAACGCCCTCTCGAGGTCGGCGAACAGCCCGGCCAGCACATCCTGATGGGCGCGCAGGCCTTCCAGCGTGGCCGTGCGAGCCAGTAGTGCCTGGTGCTGCGCACGCACCTCGGCCAGCGGCTGCAATTGCTCGCCCAACACCTCAAGGGCTGCCTGGCGCTGGGTGTTGGCCAGCGCCTGCTGCTGCCCGCGCTGGCGGGCCAACTGGTCGACCAGCATCACGGCACACAGGGCCAGCAGCGCACCGGCGACCAGCTGCCTGCGAAAACACCGCAACGCCGCCTGACGCTGCCGTTCGCGCCAGGGCAGAAGATTCAGCCGCATCATCGGCGCAACCCTCCAAGCGCCAGGGCGCTCGCCAGGATCATCGCGCCATCGAGGTGCTCCAGGCCTGCCAGGTCGGGCACCAGGCGACACGGCAGGTTCAACCGGGAGCCCAGGTCCTGCAGCCGGCCCGCCTCTATCGGCGAACGACTGGCGACCAACAGGCAATCGGGCAAAGACTCATTGGCGAGCAGGTCCTGCAGGCGCTCCGGCAGCGCCCCCGATATCGTCGACATGCCCAGGCTCAGCTCACGCCGTTGCTGCGGCCAGCCCGACTGCCAGCTATAGAGGGTGGTGCTGTGCGCCTCGATACGCAGCAACGCCGCGCCCTGATGACTGCCCTGCGGCAGCATGCGACCCAAGGCAATGCTGTCAATCTCCACGGCCTCCAGCTGCAACCCGGCCTCCTCGACGACGGCTTCAAGTGGCGCCAGCGCACTCTGCCGACACGCAGCCACCATCACCTCGGCGCAACCTGGCTGGTCACGGGAGCCCCCCATGACCTGAAAATCCAGGGCCAGGTCTTCCAACGGAAATGGGAATAGCCGTTCGGCGTCAGCCAGCAGCTGCGCCTCCATCTCTGCTCCGCCCTGTTCCACTGGCAAGTGGCACAGCTTGCAGATCACCTGGTTGGCCGGCAGCGCCAGCGCTACCCGGCGCTGCCTGAGGCCGCTGCGTCGATAGGCACGCCTCAAGGCAGCCACAACGGCGGCAGGCTCTGCTACCCAATCACTGCCAGCCGGTGATTCGAACGGCTCTTGTAACGACACAAGCACCCTGCAGCGTCGGTTATGCCGCTGCAGTTGCACCATCCGAACGGTGTCAGGGGCAATTTCCACCCCCACGAGTGAACCGGCATCCTTGCCGAAGCGTCCTAGCATCGTGGCATCCTTGTTGTCTGTCGCAGCTATCTGCCTCAACCCCGCGCCAACACTGGGCCACGCAGGCCCATCGAGGCGACGGGCAGCCTGACCGGTAACCCGGAGAGGCGAAAAAATGCTTATAATGCCCAGCGTTTTCTGGTCCGCCGGACCTGCACGCAATCCACTCCCAACCTGGACACCGAAAAGCCTTGATACGCCTGCTGAAGTTCTTCTGGTGGTCTTCCGTCGCAGTCATCTGCGCGCTCGTACTCGGTGTGAGCGGTGCGTTTCTGTATCTTAGCCCCAGCCTGCCCTCGGTCGAATCGCTCAGAAGCATCCAGTTGCAGATCCCCCTCAGGGTGTACAGCAGCGACGGCAAGCTGATTGCCGAGTTCGGCGAAATGCGTCGCTCACCAATCCGTTTCGCGGAAATTCCCCCACAGTTCATCCAGGCGCTTCTGTCGGCCGAGGACGACAATTTCCTCAACCACTACGGTGTCGACCCCAGCAGCCTGATGCGCGCCGCGACCCAGCTGGTGAAAACCGGGCATATCCAGACCGGCGGCAGTACCATCACCATGCAGGTGGCGAAGAACTTCTTCCTCACCAGCGAGCGCAGTTTCTCGCGCAAGACCAACGAGATCCTGCTGGCCCTGCAGATCGAGCGTGAGCTGACCAAGGACGAGATCCTCGAGCTGTACGTGAACAAGATCTACCTGGGCAACCGCGCCTACGGTATCGACGCCGCTGCACAGGTGTACTACGGCAAGTCGATCCGCGACGTGAGCCTGGCGCAGATGGCGATGATCGCCGGCCTGCCCAAGGCACCTTCGCGCTTCAACCCGCTGGCCAACCCGGTGCGCGCCAAAGAACGCCGCGACTGGATCCTCGGCCGCATGTACAAGCTGGGCAAGATCGACGAAGCCAGCTACCAGGCAGCCTTGGCCGAGCCACTCAACGCCAGCTACCACGTGCCCGCACCTGAAGTGAATGCGCCTTACATCGCCGAAATGGCCCGTGCCGAAATGGTCGGCCGCTACGGCAGCGACGCCTATACCGAAGGCTTCCGCGTTACCACCACGGTGCCCAGCGACATGCAGGAAATGGCCAACAAGGCCATCCTCAACGGCCTCTCCGACTACGACGAGCGCCACGGCTATCGCGGCCCCGAAGCACGCTTCCCGGGCCGCACCCAGGCGGTCTGGCTGCAGGAACTGGGCAAGCAGCGCAGCCTAGGCGGCCTGGAACCGGCCATCGTCACCCAGGTCGAAAAAAACGGCCTCAAGGTGCTGACCCGCGCTGGCCAGGAAGAGCTGGTTGCCTGGGACACCATGAAATGGGCGCGCCCGTTCATCAACAGCAACTCCCAGGGCCGTGCGCCGCAGTCACCGGCGGACGTGGCCCAGGTCGGCGACCTGGTGCGCGTGCAGCGCCTGGAGGATGGCAAGCTCAAGTTCAGCCAGGTACCTGGGGCGCAGAGTGCACTGGTCACCCTCGACCCCTACAACGGCGCCATCCGCGCCCTGGTCGGCGGTTTCTCGTTCGAACAGAGCAACTACAACCGCGCCATGCAGGCCAAGCGTCAGCCGGGCTCGAGCTTCAAGCCGTTCGTCTACAGTGCCGCCCTGGACAGTGGCTATACCGCATCCAGCCTGGTGAACGACGCACCGATCGTGTTCGTCGACGAGTACCTGGACAAGGTCTGGCGGCCGAAGAACGACACCAATACCTTCCTTGGCCCGATCCGCATGCGCGAGGCGCTGTACAAGTCACGCAACCTGGTGTCGATCCGCCTGCTGCAGGCCATGGGCGTGGACCGCACCATCGACTACATCGCCAAGTTCGGCTTCAACAAGCAGGACTTGCCACGCAACCTGTCGCTGGCACTGGGCACCGCCACCCTGACCCCGATGGAAATCGCTACCGGCTGGAGCACCTTTGCCAACGGCGGCTACAAGATCACCCCGTACCTGATCGAGCGCATCGAAAGCCGCAGCGGCGAGACGCTGTTTACCGCCAACCCGGCCCGGGTACCGCAAGGAGCCGAGGACCAGGCGGGCCTGGCAGCGCCCGAACAGCCGATCAGCACCGCAGCCATGCCGGGCGAGGCACCCGCTGCCTTCAGCCAGGTGGCGTCTGCACCGCAAGCGCCGGCGGTGGCCGAGCAGATCATCGACGGGCGCACCACCTACATCCTCACCAGCATGCTGCAGGACGTGATCAAGCGCGGTACCGGTCGCCGGGCGCTGGCCCTGGGCCGTACCGACCTGGCAGGCAAGACCGGTACCACCAACGAGTCCAAGGACGCCTGGTTCTCCGGCTACAACGCCGACTACGTGACTACCGTGTGGGTTGGTTTCGACCAGCCCGAAACCCTGGGCCGCCGCGAGTATGGCGGCACCGTGGCGCTACCGATCTGGATGAGTTTCATGGGTGCGGCACTCAAGGACAAGCCTGAGCATGCGCCTGCCGAGCCGGAAGGCATCCTCAGTCTGCGCGTCGACCCGGTCAGCGGCCGTGCCGCTTCGCCGAGCACGCCGAATGCCTACTTCGAGCTGTTCAAGGCCGAGGACTCGCCGCCGTCGGTGGACGAACTGGGCACTGGCGCAGCACCGGGCAGCCCGCTGCCGGCGGATGAAGCGGCACCGATGGATCTGTTCTAAGAGCCCTCGAAGGCAACACCGACCCTGTGGGAGCGGGCATGCCCGCGAACACCGGCGTAGCCGGTGCCAGCCTCCGCGCTGGATTCTTCGCGGGCACGCCCGCTCCCACAAAGGCCGCGCCAACCCCACCGGCAAACAAAAAGCCCCGGCTCATGCGAGCCGGGGCTTTTTTGTGTCGCCAGGCAGCAATCAGCCTTTGAACACGTCATCCACGCTGGTCAGCGGGTAGTGCTTCGGATACGGCAGGGTAGCCACGCCGGATTCGATGGCGGCCTTGGCCACAGCGTCGGAAACGACGGTGATCAGGCGGGCGTCCAGCGGCTTCGGAATGATGTACTCACGGCCGAACTCCAGAGCCTGTACGCCGTAGGCGTCGCACACTTCCTTCGGCACTGGCAGCTTGGCCAGGTCTTTCAGGGCGATGGCGGCAGCGATCTTCATTTCTTCGTTGATGCGCTTGGCGCGAACGTCCAGGGCACCACGGAAGATGAACGGGAAGCCCAGTACGTTGTTGACCTGGTTCGGGTAGTCGGAACGACCGGTCGCCATGATCACGTCGCTGCGAGTGGCGTGAGCCAGCTCTGGCGCGATTTCCGGGTCCGGGTTCGAGCAGGCGAACACGATCGGGTTGGCAGCCATCGACTTCAGGCCTTCGGCGCTCAGCAGGTTCGGGCCGGACAGGCCTACGAACACGTCGGCACCGTCGAGGGCGTCAGCCAGGGTGCGCTTGTCGGTGGCGTGAGCGAACTGAGCCTTGTACTGGTTCAGGTCGTCACGGCCAGCGTGAATCACGCCGCTGCGGTCGATCATGTAGATGTTCTCGACCTTGGCACCCATGCTCACCAGCAGCTTCATGCAGGAGATGGCCGCAGCGCCGGCACCCAGGCAGACGATCTTGGCGTCTTCCAGCTTCTTGCCGGCGATTTCCAGGGCGTTGATCATGCCGGCCGCGGTCACGATGGCGGTACCGTGCTGGTCATCGTGGAATACCGGGATGTCGCACTGTTCGATCAGGGTGCGCTCGATTTCAAAGCACTCAGGTGCCTTGATGTCTTCGAGGTTGATGCCACCGAAGGTGATCGAGATGCGGCGAACGGTGTCGATGAACGCTTGCGGGCTTTCCGATTCGACTTCGATGTCGAACACGTCGATACCGGCGAAACGCTTGAACAGAACACCCTTGCCTTCCATGACCGGCTTGGAAGCCAGTGGGCCGAGGTCGCCCAGACCGAGGATGGCGGTGCCATCGGAAATCACCGCAACCAGGTTGCCTTTGCCGGTGTATTTGTAAGCCAGCTCTGGATCACGGCCGATTTCGCGCACGGGCTCAGCAACACCTGGGCTGTAGGCCAGGGCGAGGTCACGGGCGGTGGCAGTGGGCTTGGAGAGCTCGACGCTCAGTTTCCCCGGACGAGGTTGAGCGTGGTATTCGAGAGCGGCGGTTTTCAGGTCTGACATGGTGGGCATTCCGCTATTTACTGTTCTGACGGACCGCCGAGGATACGCAAAGAGCCGGGGAGTCACAAGACTGGTCGGTCACTTGTGTCAAGGCCTTTAGCCTACGACTTTACGCTATAACCCACGGGGCATACGGCTCACAGTGTGTACAATCTAATAGCGAAATGTCTACATCTTTTAGCCTGAAATGCGCTCCAACATGCTCGGATCGGTCAACGGCAACACCCAGCGTCGCTGCCCGGGTTTGAGGCCGCCCTTGCGGGAACGATCCAGCACCCAACCACGCGCTTCGACCTGGCGTCCCTTGAGGTTATCGAAGAAGCTGGCGGGGAAGTTGCGTTGCAGACGAGCGGGAACCTGCAGCACCACAGCACTGTCCAGGGTCAGCCAGACCCCGCCCCGGTTGCGCTCCACGCCTTCGATGCGGCCTGCAATGATCGCGAAACCCGACTGCCTCACATCCCCAGCACGCACCACCGGCGAACGGCGCCACAGTCCGCTGCCAGCCTTGCGCGCTGCCTGCTCGGCAAGCTGTTGGCAAGCGCTGAGGCGCACATTGGGGGCAACCGCCACACGATAACCCAGGCCCTCGCTGAGCAATTGCGCTTCCAGATTGTCGCCATTGCGGCCGTAGATGTGCGCCAGCGTACGGCCGTATTTGTCCCTGGCCTCGATGCCCGGCACCAGCCCGACACGCCCGTCACTGGCCTTGACCAACGCTTGCAGGCGCTGCCTGGCGGCCTCGGCATAGGGCTCGCTGGTGCGGCCGTTGCGGCCGATTTCCGGGGTATTTATGCCGATCAGGCGCACACTGCGGCCATCGACCAGGCGCAAGGTATCGCCATCCACCACCTGGCGTACCGCCACCTGCTGCATTTGCTCTGGCAGTGGGCAGAACGCCAGGGCCGGGACATGCCAGATGACGCCCATAAAAAAAGCGCCCACAAGGGGCGCTTTTTTCAGCAGCAACGCGAAGCCCGAAGGATTCGCCATGCGCATGATTACTTCTTGGTACCGAACATACCGAAGCGATCGGCGAACTTCTGTACGCGACCACCGGTGTCCAGGACTTTCTGCTTACCGGTGTAGAACGGGTGGCACAGGTTGCAAACGTCGATCGCCAGGGTGTTGCCCAGGGTCGAACGCGTTTCGAATTTGTTGCCGCAGCTGCAGGTGACTGCAACTACTTCGTAGTTCGGATGAATATCTGCTTTCATGGTCACTTCCTCGAGCTGCGTGCCGCCACCCAACACCAATTGTTGAATACCGCACGTAATTAGGCGGCGAATAATACCAGAGCATCACGCCAACGCAAGTTGTCGCTTGCACCGACCGTCGTCTGCTAGGCTCGCCAGTCTTTGAAACGCCCTCCGAGACTTTCCGCGTGTCCGACGTCATCCTGCGCCTTGCCCTGCCCTCTCCGCTGCGTCGCCTGTTCGACTACAAGGCGCCGGCAAGCATGGCGCGCCAGACCCTGACCCCGGGCATGCGCATTCGCGTGCCATTCGGCCGCCGCGAAATGATCGGCGTGCTGGTGGAGGTGTGCGAGCAGAGCGAAGTGCCAGCCGACAAGCTAAAGCCGGCCAGCGCCCTGCTCGACCCGGTGTCGCCGATCCCGCCGTCGCTATTCAAATTGTGCCTGTGGACCGCCCAGTACTACCAGCACAGCCTGGGCGACACGCTGAGCTGGGCCTTGCCAACCCTGTTGCGCCAGGGTGAACCCGCCGAAATGCGCCAGGAGCGCTTCTGGCACGTCGCCCCCGGCGCCCGCCTGGAAGACCCGCGCATCGCCCGTGCACCACGCCAGCGCGATGCCCTCAAGACCCTGGCCCAGCACCCGCACGGTGTGGCCCACAGCCTGCTGGCCAAGCTCAACCTGAACAAGGACAGCCTCGACCTGCTGCTGGCCAAGGACCTGGTGCAGATCGAGGTCCGCCGCCACCTGCCGACGCTGCGCCATGAACACTGGCTGGCCCAGCCGGAACTACCGCTCAACGAAGAGCAACGCGACGCCTTCGACGCCGTATGCGAAGGCTTTGGCGGCTTTGGTGCCTTCCTGCTGGCCGGTGTCACCGGCAGCGGCAAGACCGAGGTGTACCTGCAGCTGATCCGCGAAACCCTCGAAGCCGGCAAGCAGGCCCTGGTACTGATCCCGGAGATCAACCTCGGCCCACAGACCCTGGCCCGCTTCGAGCAACGCTTCAACGCCCGCATCGCCCTGCTGCATTCGGCGGTGAACGACCGCGAGCGCCTGGATGCCTGGCTGGCCGCCCGGGATGGCGAGGCCGACATCATCATCGGCACCCGCTCGGCGCTGTTCACGCCGATGAAGAACCCCGGCCTGATCATCATCGACGAGGAGCACGACGGTTCCTATAAACAGCAGGAAGGCTTGCGCTACCACGCCCGCGACCTGGCGCTGGTGCGCGCCCACCAGGAAAACATCCCGATCCTGCTCGGTTCTGCCACGCCATCGCTGGAAACCCTGCACAACGCCCTGACCGGTCGCTACCGCCTGCTGCGCATGAACCAGCGCGCCGGCGGCGCCCGCCCGCCGCGCATGCTGCGTCTGGATGTGAAGAGCCTGCCGCTGGACAGCGGCATCAGCGGTCCGCTGCAGCAGGCCATCCGCCAGACCCTGGAGGCGGGCCAGCAAGTGCTGGTGTTCCTCAACCGCCGCGGCTTCGCCCCGACCTTGCTGTGCCACGATTGCGGCTGGCTGTCCGAATGCCCGCGCTGCGATGCACGCATGACCGTGCACCAGCGCTCCGGCGTGCTGCGCTGCCACCATTGCGGCTATGACGAGCGCCTGCCGCAGCAGTGCCCGCAGTGCAACCACGTTGACCTGCGCCCGGTCGGTGCCGGCACCGAGCGCGCCGAAGAGCGCCTGAAAGTGCTGTTCCCGGATTACCCGATCCTGCGCGTGGACCGCGACAGCACGGCACGCAAGGACGCCATGCACAACCTGTTCAGCACCATCCAGCGCGGCCAGCCGAGCATCCTTGTCGGCACCCAGATGCTCGCCAAGGGCCACCACTTCCCGCGGGTGACCCTGGTGGCCATCCTCGATGCCGATGGCGGGCTGTTCTCCGGCGATTTCCGCGCCAGCGAACGCATGGCGCAGCTGATCGTGCAGGTTGCCGGGCGGGCCGGGCGGGCCGAGGAACCCGGCAAGGTCATCATCCAGACCCACCTGGCCGACCATCCGCTGCTGGTGCAGCTTACCGAGCAGGGCTACTTCGCCTTCGCCGAGCAGGCCCTGGACGAACGCCGCGCCGCCGGGCTGCCGCCTTACTCGCACCTGGCACTGCTGCGCGCCGAAGCGCACAAGCCCGGGCAGGCCGAAGGTTTCCTCGACGAGGCCTGTGCCGCCGCCGAGCGCCTGGTGGCCGAACAGCAGCTGCCTGGCATCGAGCTGCTGGGGCCGGTACCGGCCCCCATGGAGCGCCGCGCCGGGCGCTTCCGCGCGCAATTGTTGATACAGGCCAATACGCGGGCGCCTTTGCATCGACTGATCAGCGCCTGGTTGCTAGTGTTGGAGCAGATGCCGAGCGGGCGCCAGGTGCGTTGGTCGCTGGATGTCGACCCGGTAGACCTTTATTGATCCTGCGGGCTGCTTTGCAGCCCCAAAGGTTGGCAACCCGCCCCCAGCCACGGATAATGCCCAGTTTTTCCACCTGCGCATCCAAGCGCTCCACCGCGCTTGCGGTCGAAAAGAGATCCCCATGAAAGACACCATTCGCCAGCTGATCCAGCAAGCCCTCACCCAACTCGTCACCGACGGTGTGCTGCCTGAAGGGCTGTCGCCGGCGATCCAGGTGGAAAACGCCCGGGACAAGACCCACGGCGACTTTGCCAGCAACATCGCCATGATGCTGGCCAAGCCGGCCGGCATGAAGCCGCGCGACCTGGCCGAGAAACTGATCAATGCCCTGCCGGCCAGCGCCGACATCAGCAAGGTCGAGATCGCCGGCCCCGGCTTCCTCAACTTCTTCCAGAACACCGACGCCCTGGCCAACCGCCTGGATGCTGCACTGGCCGACGCCCACCTGGGCGCGCGCAAGGCCGGCCCTGCGCAAAAGGTGGTGATCGACATGTCGGCACCCAACCTGGCCAAGGAGATGCACGTCGGCCACCTGCGTTCGACCATCATCGGTGACAGTGTGGCGCGCGTGCTGGAGTTTCTCGGTGATGACGTGATCCGCCAGAACCACGTGGGCGACTGGGGCACCCAGTTCGGCATGCTGCTGGCTTACCTGGAAGAAAACCCGATCACCAGCGACGAGCTGTCGGACCTGGAAAACTTCTACCGTGCCGCCAAGAAGCGCTTCGACGAATCCGAAGAATTCGCCACCCGCGCCCGCGGCCTGGTGGTCAAGCTGCAGGCCGGCGACGCGGACTGCATGGCCCTGTGGACGCGCTTCAAGGACATTTCGCTGTCGCACTGCCAGAAAACCTACGAGCTGCTCAACGTCAAGCTGACCATGGCCGACGTGATGGGTGAAAGCGCCTACAACGACGACCTGGCCAACGTGGTTGCCGACCTCAAGGCCAAGGGCCTGCTGGTCGAAGACCAGGGCGCCCAGTGCGTGTTCCTCGACGAGTTCAAGAACAGCGAAGGCGAACCACTGCCGGTAATCGTGCAGAAGGCCGACGGCGGCTACCTGTACGCCACCACCGACCTGGCCGCCGTGCGCTACCGCAGCAACGTGCTCAAGGCGGACCGCGCCCTGTACTTCGTCGACCAGCGCCAGGCCCTGCACTTCAACCAGGTGTTCGAAGTTGCACGCCGCGCAGGCTTCGTCGGCCACCCGATGCAGATGGAACACATGGGCTTCGGCACCATGAACGGCGCCGACGGCCGCCCGTTCAAGACCCGTGACGGCGGCACCGTGAAGCTGATCGACCTGCTCACCGAGGCCAAGGAGCGCGCCTACGCGCTGGTCAAGGAAAAGAACCCGAGCCTGGCCGACGAAGAACTGCGCCACATCGGTGAAGTGGTGGGCATTGGCGCGGTGAAGTACGCCGACCTGTCCAAGCACCGCACCAGCGACTACAGCTTCAACTTCGAACTGATGCTCAACTTCGAAGGCAACACCGCGCCTTACCTGTTGTACGCCTACACCCGCGTGGCCGGCGTGTTCCGCAAGCTGGGCAAGGGCTTCGATGAAGTCGAAGGCAACATCGTGCTGCAGGCTGCCCACGAGCAGGACCTGGCCGCGCGCCTGGCGCAGTTTGGCGAAATCCTCAACAACGTCGCCGACAAGGGCACGCCGCACGTGCTGTGCAGCTACCTGTACGACCTGGCCGGCCTGTTCTCCAGCTTCTACGAGAACTGCCCGATTCTGGCTGCCGATACCCCGGAGCAACAACAGAGCCGCCTGCGCCTGGCAGCCCTGACTGGCCGCACCCTCAAGCAAGGTCTGGAACTGCTCGGCCTGGAAACCCTGGAGCGCATGTAAGTTGGCTGCCAAGAAAAAACCCGCACCCAAACGCGGCGCCAGCCGCCAGACGGCGCCGGCCAAGCAGCCGATTCCCGGTTGGGTATGGCTGGCGGTCGGCCTGACCGTAGGCGCGTTCATCGTGTTCCTGATGAAACTCGAGCCCGGTGGCGAAGACATCAAGCGCACCAAGCCTGAGCAGCAGAAGGCGGAGAAAGTGGCCGAAGCCGGCAAGCCGGCGCAGGCCACCCCGCAGCAGCCGGTGAAGCCGAAGTATGACTTCTACACGCTGCTGCCGGAGTCCGAGGTGATCGTGCCGCCGGAGGCCGTGCCAGAGAAAACGCCTCCAGTACCGGCCCAACCGGTGACTCCGGTGACACCGGCCGAAGCGGCGAAGATCGACACGGCGCGCGCCCAGGCAGCGCTGATGGGGCAGACTCCGCCACCGGCACCACCGGTGATCAAGCCGGCGGCGACCACCCAGTTCTTCCTGCAGGCAGGCTCGTTCCGCAAGCAGGCCGATGCCGACAAGGTGCGCGCGCAGATCATTCTGCTGGGCCAGGCAGTGAAGGTAGAGTCGGGCACGGTCAAGGACGAAACCTGGTACCGCGTACTGGTGGGCCCGTTCAGCAACCGTGAGCAGCTTACCGGGGCGCAGAAACAGTTGGCCGGGGCAGGTTTCAGCAACCTGTTGCTGCAGCAGCGGCAGACCCGTCAGTAACAAAAAAGGCCTTGCCGCTTCGGTGCGACAGGCCTTTTTCATAGGCGCTTCCGGCCTCTTCGCGGGTGAACCCGCTCCCACAGGGCTCTATGGTGCCTGTAGGAGCGGGTTCACCCGCGAATAATTTCAGCGCGATGCGTTCCGCTCGGAAACCTGGCTGTTCAGCGTCCAGAAGTCATACAGCACCCCCACCAGGAACAGCCCGCCGGTAAAGAAGTAGATGATCGCGGTCACCCACTTGCCCTGGTACAGCCGGTGCAGGCCAAACACCCCGAGGAAGGTCAGCAGGATCCAGGCGATGTTGTAGTCAACGCGCCCGGACTGGAACCTCAGGTCGGCTTCACGGTCCATGGACGGGATCAGGAACAGGTCGATCAACCAGCCGATGCCCAGCAGGCCCAGGGTGAAGAACCAGATGGTGCCGGTGACGGGCTTGCCGTAATAGAAGCGATGCGACCCGGTAAAGCCGAAAATCCATAGCAGATAGCCAATGGTCTTGCTGTGGGTGTCGTGAAACGGCGCCCCCTGTTGATAACTGTTCATTCATAGCCCCCTTGGGTTATCCGAAAATTTTCTAAAAAAAAATGTGACTTTCTTGTCGCAGGCCGACGTACGGCACCTGAACAATCGACCAACGGATCAAAGACTGATCAAAAAGCTGTTATAAAGTTGCGCGCCCAACACATAACTATTCATAAGAGCTTCATCTATGCCGCCTTTACTCAAGACATGGCTGACCCTCTGCCTATTATTGCCCCTGGCCGCCCACGCCACCAACCGTGAGCAACGTCTTCCCAATGGTTTCACCGGCTATACCACCAACGCCTCGGTGAGACACGCACCGGTCAAGCAGACCGCGCTGCGCACCCGCCCAGGCAATGCTGCCAGCAGCAGCCGCGGCGTGCCCGGCATGCCGATCGCTGCCATGTCGCCGAAGCAGAGCAGCGATGTGCTCAGCCGTGCGGTGAATGTGCTCGGCACCCCTTATGTCTGGGGTGGCAGCAGCCCGAAGAAAGGCTTCGACTGCAGCGGGCTGGTCAAATACGCCTTCAACGACGTCGCCGACGTCGACCTGCCGCGCACCTCCAATGCCATGGCCCAGGGCCACGGCGTGAAGGTGGCCAAGGGTGACCTGAAGCCAGGTGACCTGATCTTCTTCAACATCAAGAGCCGCCGGGTGAACCACGTTGCCATCTACCTGGGCAACGACCGCTTCATCCATGCACCACGCCGTGGCAAGCGGGTAAGCATCGACACCCTGAGCAAGCCTTACTGGCAGAAGCATTACGTAGTGGCCAAGCGGGTGCTGCCGAAAGAACAACAGCAGCTGAACCTGGCCAAGCGCTGAGCTGATCGGCGCTCTCCTGCCCGGGCCTCTTCGCGGGTAAACCCGCTCCCACAGGTACACCACAGCATTCGAAGGCTGTGTTATCCATGTGGGAGCGGGTTTACCCGCGAAAGGGCCAGCACAGGCACTATAGATCGCTGATCAGCCCCCTCTCCTTCAACCCTCGCATCGCCCCCTCCATCGTCCGCATCCCGTCCGCACCACCCGCCTGCATCACCGAACACAACTGCGCCATCCGCCCCTCCCGAACCAGATTGCGCACCGCTGGCGTCACCACCAGCACTTCCCGCGCCGCAACCCGCCCACCGCCCGCACGCCTGACCAGTACCTGCGCCACCACCAGGCGCAATGACTCGGCCAGCATCGCCCGCACCAGCGGCTTTTCCTCGGCAGCAAACACCTCCACCAACCGGTCAATGCTGTTAACCGCCGAACGCGTATGCACGGTCGCCAGCACCAGGTGCCCGGTCTCGGCCGCGCGCAAGGCCAGGCGAATGGTTTCCAGGTCGCGCAGCTCACCGATCATGATCACATCCGGATCCTGGCGCAGGGCACTGCGTAGCCCTTGGGCGAACCCACCGCAGTGGCGACCGATCTCACGCTGGTTGACCAGGCTGCGCTGGCTGCTGTGGATAACTTCGACAGGGTCTTCGAGGGTAATGATATGCAGTGCCCGATCACGGTTCAGCTGGTCCAGTAGCGTCGCCAGGGTGCTGGACTTGCCGCTGCCGGTCGGCCCACCCACCAGGATCAAGCCATCACTGCACTGCGCAACAGCTTGAAACACATCCCTCAGGTCGAGTTCATCGAGCGTGGCGATGCGCCCCGGGATCAGGCGAAAGGTGGCGGCAGGGCCATGCAACTGGCGAAACAGGTTCAGCCGAAAGCGCCCGAGCGCAGGCAGTTCCAGCGCCAGGTCCAGCTCATCACCCTGGGCCCATTGCCGGCGCTGGTCTTCACCCAACATGGGTGCCAGCCCCTCGATCAAGGCGGCCGAGCACAAGGCCGGCAGCGCCATGCGCTGCAGCTCGCCATCCAGGCGCAACATCGGTATCTGCCCCGCTGCCAGGTGCAGGTCGCAAGCCCCCGCATCTACAGCCCGGGCCAACAGGTCGGTCACATCCATGAGACTCCCCAAAGGCCTTCAAGTAGGTAGAATGCCGCAAACCCCACAGCCGCCGGCATCAGTCCATGTCCACCCTAGCAGACAACCTTTCCGCTATTTCCGCCCGTATCACCAGCGCTGCCCAGGCTGCCGGGCGCGATCCGGCCAGCGTCCAGTTGCTGGCCGTGAGCAAGACCAAGCCAGCCAGCGCCATCCGTGAGATCCATGCCGCTGGCGTACGCGATGTCGGGGAAAATTACCTACAGGAAGCGCTGACAAAGCAGCAGGCACTCAGCGACCTGCCCTTGATCTGGCACTTCATCGGCCCCATTCAGTCGAACAAGACCAAGGCCATCGCCGAGCATTTCGACTGGGTACATTCCGTGGACCGCCTGAAAATCGCCCAACGCCTGTCGGAGCAGCGCCCGGCCGGGCTGGCGCCACTGAACATCTGCCTGCAGGTGAACGTCAGCGGCGAAGACAGCAAGTCTGGCTGCGCCCCTGCCGACCTGCCGGCCCTGGCCAAGGCGGTAGCCGCGCTGCCCAACCTGTGCCTGCGCGGGCTGATGGCCATCCCCGAACCCACCGATGACCGAGCCGCCCAGGAAGCCGCCTTCGCCACCCTGCGCCAGCTGCAGGAAGGCCTGGGCCTTGGCCTGGACACCCTGTCCATGGGCATGAGCCACGACCTGGAAGCGGCCATTGCACAGGGGGCGACCTGGGTGCGTATCGGCACCGCCCTGTTCGGTGCCCGCGACTACGGGCAGCCCTGATTCCATGCTTTACTCACTCTTCCCCACAAGGACCTGACATGAGCAAGACTCGTATTGCCTTTATCGGCGCCGGCAACATGGCCGCCAGCCTGATCGGTGGTCTGCGTGCCCAGGGCCTGGACGCCTCGCAGATCCGCGCCAGCGACCCGGGCGCCGAGACCCGCAGCCGCATCCAGGCCGAGCACGGCATCGAAACCTTCGAGAACAACGCCCAGGCCATCGATGGCGCCGACGTCATCGTGCTGGCGGTCAAGCCGCAGGTCATGAAAGCCGTGTGCCAGGCCCTGCAACCGAACCTGCAGGATGGCCAGCTGATCGTTTCCATCGCCGCCGGCATCACCTGCGCCAGCCTGCAGAGCTGGGTGGGCGCTCGCCCGGTGGTGCGCTGCATGCCCAACACCCCGGCACTGCTGCGCCAGGGCGTCAGCGGCCTGTACGCCACCGCCGAAGTGTCCGGCGCACAGCGCGAGCAGGCCGAGCAACTGCTGTCGGCCGTGGGCACCGCCCTGTGGCTGGAACAGGAGCAGCAACTGGACGCCGTGACCGCCGTCTCCGGCAGCGGCCCGGCGTACTTCTTCCTGCTGATCGAGGCCATGACCGCGGCGGGCGAAAAGCTTGGCCTGCCACGTGAAACCGCCTCCCAGCTGACCCTGCAGACAGCCCTGGGCGCCGCGCGCATGGCGGTTGCCAGCGATGTCGATGCCGCCGAACTGCGCCGCCGGGTCACCTCGCCTGCCGGCACCACGGAAGCTGCGATCAAGTCGTTCCAGGCCAGCGGCTTCGAAGCCATCGTCGAACAGGCGCTGCAGGCCGCGGCCACACGCTCCGCAGAGCTGGCCGAACAATTGGGCAAATAAGGAGCCATAGATGAATGCACTGTCCGGCGCCGCGATCTTCGTGGTGCAAACCCTGGTCAGCCTGTACCTGGTGATCGTCCTGCTGCGCTTCGTCCTGCAGCTGGTCAAGGCCAACTTCTACAACCCGCTGTGCCAGTTCGCCGTGCGTGCCACACAGCCGCTGCTCAAGCCGATTCGCCGGGTCATCCCCAGCGTCGGCGGGCTGGACACCTCGTCTCTGCTACTGTCGGTGCTCATCCAGGCGCTGCTGATGGCCTTCGTGCTGATGGTCACCTACGGCACCTTCGGTGACATCCTGCACCTGCTGATGTGGGCAATCATCGGTATCACCTCGCTATTCCTGAAGATTTTCTGGGTGGCGATGATCGTCATGGTGATCGTGTCCTGGGTGGCCCCCAACAGCCACAACCCCGCAGCTGAACTGGCCTACCAGATCAGCGAGCCGGTGCTGGCACCGTTCCGCCGCATCGTGCCCAACCTGGGCGGCATGGATATCTCGCCGATCTTCGCCTTCCTTGCGATCCAGGTAATCCAGTCGTTCGTCATGCCGCCGCTGGCCGCCTATGCCGGCATGCCACAAGAGCTGTGGCGGATGATCTGAGCCTCACCTGACCTTGGTTGCTTCCAGCGGCAAGCCTTTGCTTGCCGCTGGGGGTAGCGCTCTTTAGACTTACGCCTCCGTCAAGCGTGAGCAGGGTCGATGTCCACTGTCTTTCCCGAAGATTCCGTCGGTCTGGTAGTACCGCAAACAGCCCGGTTCGATGAGCCGCTGGCCCTGGCCTGTGGCCGCTCCCTGGCCAGTTATGAACTGGTCTACGAGACCTATGGCACCCTGAACGCCAGCGCGAGCAATGCCGTGCTGATCTGCCATGCCCTGTCCGGCCACCAT
Organism: Pseudomonas sp. NPDC096925; assembly: GCF_044762545.1. Lineage (NCBI taxonomy): Bacteria > Pseudomonadati > Pseudomonadota > Gammaproteobacteria > Pseudomonadales > Pseudomonadaceae > Pseudomonas > Pseudomonas sp. NPDC096925. The sequence goes on from NZ_JBIWEM010000005.1 coordinate 252,378, forward strand.
CATGCCGCTGGCTACCATGCCGCCACCGACCGCAAGCCGGGCTGGTGGGACAGCTGCATCGGCCCTGGCAAGCCGATCGACACCAACCGTTTCTTCGTGGTCAGCCTGAACAACCTGGGCGGCTGCAACGGCAGTACCGGCCCCAGCAGCATCAACCCGGCCACCGGCAAAGCCTATGGCGCCGACTTCCCGGTGCTGACCGTGGAAGACTGGGTACACAGCCAGGTGCGCCTGGCCGAGCGCCTGGGCATCCATCAGTGGGCCGCGGTAGTCGGTGGCAGCCTGGGTGGCATGCAGGCGCTGCAGTGGACCATCAGCTACCCCGAGCGCGTGCGCCATTGCGTCGACATCGCCTCGGCGCCCAAGCTGTCGGCACAGAACATCGCCTTCAACGAAGTGGCACGCCAGGCCATCCTCACCGACCCCGAATTCCACGGCGGTTCGTTCCAGGACCAGGGGGTAATCCCCAAACGCGGCCTGATGCTGGCGCGCATGGTCGGCCACATCACCTATCTGTCGGACGACTCGATGGGTGAAAAATTCGGCCGTGAGCTGAAGAGCGACAAGCTCAACTACGACTTCCACAGCGTCGAATTCCAGGTCGAGAGCTACCTGCGCTATCAGGGCGAGGAGTTCTCCGGCCGTTTCGACGCCAACACCTACCTGCTGATGACCAAGGCGCTGGACTATTTCGACCCGGCTGCAGCCAAAGGCGGCGACCTGGCGGCCACCCTGGACCACGTCAAGGCGGATTACTGCATCATGTCGTTCACTACCGACTGGCGCTTCTCCCCGGCCCGTTCGCGCGAGATCGTCGACGCCCTGATGGCTGCGCGCAAGAACGTCTGCTACCTGGAGATCGACTCGCCTTACGGGCACGATGCCTTCCTGATCCCCACACCTCGCTACATGCAGGGTTTCTCGAACTACATGAACCGCATTGCCATCTGAGGACAGCATGAGAGCCGATCTGGAAATCATCCACGACTGGATCCCCGCCGGCAGCCGGGTACTCGACCTGGGCTGCGGCAGCGGCGAACTGCTGGCCTCGCTGCGCGACCGCAAGCAGGTCACCGGCTATGGCCTGGAAATCGACGCCGACAACATCGCCGCCTGCGTGGCCAAGGGCGTCAACGTGATCGAGCAGGACCTGGACAAGGGCCTGGGCAACTTCGCCAGCAACAGTTTCGACGTGGTGATCATGACCCAGGCCCTGCAGGCCGTGGAGTACCCCGACCGCATCCTCGACGAGATGCTGCGCGTGGGCCGCCAGTGCATCATCACCTTCCCCAACTTCGGCCACTGGCGTTGCCGCTGGTACCTGGCGACCAAAGGCCGCATGCCGGTATCGGACTTCATGCCGTACACCTGGTACAACACGCCGAACATCCACTTCTGCACCTTCGCCGACTTCGAAGAGCTGGTGCACGAACGCCGGGCCAAGGTGCTCGACCGCCTGGCCGTCGATCACTTGCACCGTAATGGGTGGGGTGGCCGGCTTTGGCCTAATCTTCTAGGTGAGATCGGCATCTATCGCGTCAGCAGCCCGGGCCTGCAAGAGCATCAGCTCGCGGTCTGACGCCCACCGGAGGAGTCACCCCATGCGTCGCCTAGCCCTGTTCCTGATCAGCCTGTGCCTGGCCCTGCCGGTACTGGCTGCCGATGCCGCCCGCCCCGAGCGCAAGGAAGTGTTTGGCGACGTGACGGTGCACTACAGTGCGTTCACCTCGAGCATGCTGACACCGGAGGTGGCCGCGGCCACCGGCCTGGTCCGCAGCAAGAACCAGGGTGTGCTCAACATTGCCGTACTCAAGGCCAACAAGCCCGCCATGGCGGTGGTCAGCGGCACGGTCAAGGACCTGACCGGGCGTAGCAGCCCGCTGTCATTCAAGCAGATCACCGAACAGGGCGCCGTGTACTACATCGCCCAGTTCAAGATCGACCAGCCAGAAACCGTCACCTTCGACCTGAACATCGAAACCGGCGGCATCAGCAACTCCCTCAGCTTCAACCAGGAAGTGTTCCCAGGCGAATGATGAATTTCCAGCAACTCGTATTGGCCAGCCACAACGCCGGCAAACTCAAGGAACTCCAGGCCATGCTCGGCGCCTCCGTGCAGCTGCACTCGATCGGCGAGTTCAGCCAGGTCGAGCCGGAAGAAACCGGCCTGTCGTTCGTCGAGAACGCCATCCTCAAGGCACGCAACGCCGCACGCATTTCCGGCCTGCCGGCCCTGGCCGACGATTCGGGCCTGGCGGTGGACTTCCTCGGCGGCGCGCCGGGCATCTACTCGGCGCGCTATGCCGACGGCAAGGGTGATGCGGCGAACAACGCCAAGCTGCTCGAAGCGCTGAAAGACGTGCCTGAAGCCGAGCGCGGTGCGCAGTTCGTCTGCGTCCTGGCGCTGGTGCGCCATGCCGACGACCCGCTGCCGATCCTCTGCGAAGGCCTGTGGCACGGGCGCATCATGTTCGAGGCCAGTGGCGAGCACGGCTTTGGCTACGACCCGCTGTTCTGGGTTCCGGAGCGCGGCTGCTCCAGCGCCGACCTGGCTCCTGTGGACAAGAACCAGCTCAGCCACCGCGCCCGCGCCATGGCCCTGCTGCGCCAACGTCTGGGCCTGGCATGATCGAAACGCTGTCCAACCCCGGCGCGGCGGGCTTCACCAGCCTGCCGCCGCTGGCGCTGTACATCCACATTCCGTGGTGCGTACGCAAATGCCCTTACTGCGACTTCAACTCCCACGCTGCCGGGCCTGAACTGCCGGAAGACGCCTACGTCGCCGCCCTGCTGACCGACCTCGACCAGGAACTGGCCGCCGTGCAAGGCCGGCCGATCAGCTCGATCTTCTTCGGTGGCGGTACCCCCAGCCTGTTCAGTGCCGACGCCCTTGGCCGGCTGCTGCGTGGCGTGGAGCAACGTATCCCGTTTGCGCCGGACATCGAAATCACCCTGGAGGCCAACCCGGGCACGTTCGAGCAGGACAAGTTCAAGGCCTACCGGCAAACCGGCATCAACCGCCTGTCCATCGGCGTGCAGAGCTTCCAGCCAGCCAAACTGCAGGCGCTCGGGCGCATCCACAACGGCGATGAAGCGGTCCGCGCCGCCGGCATGGCGCGCGCCGCCGGCTTCGACAACTTCAACATGGACCTGATGCACGGCCTGCCCGAGCAGTCGCTGGACGACGCGCTGGGCGACCTGCGCCAGGCCATCGACCTGGGGCCGACGCACCTGTCGTGGTACCAGCTGACCGTGGAGCCGAACACGGTGTTCTGGAACCAGCCACCCGAGCTGCCCGAGGACGACATCCTCTGGGATATCCAGGAAGCCGGCCAGGCGCTGATGGCCGAGCACGGCTTCCGCCAGTACGAAGTCTCGGCCTACGCCCAGGCGGGCCGCGCCGCACGGCACAACCTCAACTATTGGCGCTTTGGCGACTTCATCGGCATCGGTGCCGGTGCCCACGGCAAGCTGACCTTCGCCGACGGGCGCATCCTGCGCACCTGGAAAACCCGCCTGCCCAAGGACTACCTGAACCTGGCCAAGCCGTTCAAGGCCGGCGAGAAGCGGCTGCCGGTCGACGAACTGCCGTTCGAGTTCCTGATGAACGCACTGCGCCTGACCGATGGCGTGGAAGCCGAACTGTTCACCCAGCGTACCGGTTTGCCGCTGGCACAGCTGGCCGAAGCCCGCCGCGCCGCCGAACAAAAAGGCCTTTTGCAGGTCCAACCGGATCGACTGGTGGCCACGCCAAGGGGCCAGTTGTTCCTCAATGACCTGCTGCAGTATTTCTTGACCTAAGGATGACCCATGGATCTGGTACTTGATCTGCTCGCGACGGTTTCTCGCTGGAGCCGCAGCAACCTGTCGGAGATTTCACTGGCCTTGGTAGGCTGCCTGCTGGTGCTGTTCGGCACCGATATCAAGGGCTGGGTGGAACAGCGCCTGGGCGGCCTGGCGGGCGCCCTGCGCGTACCGTTCATGGCCTTGCTGGTGATGATCGGCAGCGGTGCGGCACTGATCTACGCCACGCCGTGGGTGGTGAAGGGGCTGAGCCAGTTCAACAACTACGCGCTGGCGCCGGTTTTGCTGGTGGTATTGGTGCTGATCGGGGTAGTGGCGGATCGCCGGGGCTGAGCCACGGCCTGGCACTGAACCCTTGTAGGAGCGCGTAATCCGAGTACAGAGATGGGTTCTAAAAGCTGCCCCGGAAAACCAGGGCAGCCCTACCACTTGACTAGCCCTTACTGGGCATCATCGAAGTGATCGCGCATGAAATCCCGAACGGTCTTGAGCACAGTCAAGATCCGGACCAGCTTCCAAACGCGGCTCAGCGCATCAAGCAAACGCTTCATATGCCCTGGCCTCCGTATTGGCGGGCCAATCTTCCAGCATCTAACCGGCACTTCGATGACTTCGAAAACTGTGTGAGGGTTTTCTGTGAAACCTCAGATCGAAGGATACTCAGTCCTGTCGCTCACATAAAAAAACCGCCCTTCTCAAGGCGGTTTTTTTTCGCCTGCATTCCTGCAGGCACCAGTGCACCGAAAGGCCGTATCAGCCGATCAATCCACCTTCTCGAACTTCAAATCCCAAACCCCATGTCCCAGCCGCTCGCCGCGGCGCTCGAACTTGGTGATCGGGCGCTCTTCCGGGCGCGGCACGTAGGTACCGTCGGCCGCACGGTTGCGATAGCCCGGGGCAGCGCTCATCACTTCCAGCATGTACTCGGCATACGGCTCCCAGTCGGTAGCCATGTGGAACACACCACCGGGCTTGAGCTTGCGCCGTACCAGCTCGGCGAACTCCAGCTGGACGATGCGGCGCTTGTGGTGACGCGCCTTGTGCCATGGGTCAGGGAAGAACAGCATCAGGCGGTCGAGGCTGTTGTCCGCCACGCAGCGGTTCAGCACTTCGATGGCATCGCAGTCATATACCCGCAGGTTCTTCAGGCCTTGGGTCAGCACACCGTTGAGCAGCGCGCCAACACCCGGGCGGTGTACTTCCACACCGATGAAGTCCTGCTCAGGCGCGGCAGCCGCCATTTCCAGCAGGGAATGGCCCATGCCGAAGCCGATCTCCAGGGTGCGCGGCGCCGAACGGCCGAACACCTGGTCGTAGTCCACCGGGCTGTCGGCCAGCGGCAGGATGTACAGCGGGCCGCCCTGCTCCAGGCCACGTTGCTGGCCTTCGGTCATGCGCCCGGCGCGCATCACGAAACTCTTGATGCGGCGGTGCGGGCGGGCTTCGCCGTCGGGGGTGATCGGCGTATCGTGCGATTCAGTCATCAGGGGCTCTTACTTGATCAGACCATCCAGCGGCGAAGAGGCGCTGGCATAGAGTTTCTTCGGCATACGGCCGGCCAGGTAGGCCATGCGACCGGCGACGATGGCGTGCTTCATGGCCTCGGCCATCAGCACCGGCTGCTGGGCGTGGGCGATGGCCGAGTTCATCAGCACCGCTTCGCAGCCCATTTCCATGGCGATGGTAGCGTCGGACGCGGTACCTACACCGGCATCGACCAGCACCGGCACCTTGGACTCTTCCAGGATGATCTGCAGGTTGTAGGGGTTGCAGATACCCAGGCCGGTACCGATCAGGCCAGCCAGCGGCATGACCGCGATGCAGCCGGCTTCGGCCAGCTGGCGGGCGATGATCGGATCGTCACTTGTGTAGACCATCACGTCGAAACCGTCCTTGACCAACACTTCGGCGGCCTTGAGGGTTTCGATCACATTGGGGAACAGGGTTTTCTGGTCGGCCAGCACTTCCAGCTTGACCAGGTTGTGGCCATCCAGCAGTTCACGGGCCAGGCGGCAGGTGCGCACGGCTTCGACTGCGTCGTAGCAACCAGCGGTGTTCGGCAGGATGGTGTAGCGGTCCGGTGGCAACACGTCGAGCAGGTTCGGCTCGCCCGGGTTCTGGCCGATGTTGGTGCGGCGCACGGCAACGGTGACGATCTCGGCACCCGAAGCCTCGATGGCCAGGCGGGTTTCTTCCATGTCACGGTACTTGCCGGTACCGACCAGCAGGCGCGACTGGAAAGTACGCCCGGCCAGGGTGAAGGGCTTGTCGCTACGAACGTTGCTCATGGTTGTTCCTCGGGAATAGGTTGCTGGGCTTGCAGGTGAATCGCCGGCCGGAATCAGCCGCCACCGATGGCGTGGACCACTTCGACCTGGTCACCGTCGTTCAACAGCGTACTGTCGTGCTGGCTACGCGGCACGATATCCAGGTTCAGCTCCACCGCGACGCGGCGCCCGGTCAGTTCCAGGCGGGCCAGCAGGGCCGCGACGCTTTCGCCAGCGGGCAATTCGTAAGGTTCACCGTTCAGTTGAATGCGCATGCGCACGGCCACCATTGTTCTTTGGGGGCCCGCATTCTAGCGCTGAACCGCCCTGCAACCCAAGGGCGGTGCACGCCATTAGTCGCGATTGTGGACCACATGGTCAACCGAGCCGCCAGGCTGCAAGGCCCAGGCACAACCAGCCGGCGAGGAAGCACAGGCCACCAATCGGGGTGATGATGCCAAGCTTGCCCAAGCCACTCAGGGTCAGCAGGTACAGGCTACCGGAGAACAGCACTATCCCCAGGGCAAACAGGCCGCCAGCCCAGCCGACCAGGCGCCCCGGCAGGTGCACCGAGAGCACGGCGACGGCGAAGATCGCCAGGGCATGCACCAACTGGTAGGACACACCGGTCTGGAAGATTGCCAGGTAGTCGGCCGTCAGTCGGCTTTTCAGGCCGTGGGCGGCGAAAGCCCCCAGGGCGACACCGGTGAAGCCGAAAAAGGCGGCAAGCATCAGGAAGCTGCGAAGCATGGGACGACTCCTTGGATCGGGTCTGTATAATGGCCCCTTCAACCCGTACGGCCAAGCCATCGTCATGCTGCCAACCCTTCTCCGCCGCCTCTCCCGCGCCCTGCTCTGGTTCGCTGCCGGCAGCATCGTGCTGGTGCTGGTGTTCCGCTGGGTGCCACCACCCGGTACCGCGCTCATGGTCGAGCGCAAGGTGGAGTCCTGGGTGAATGGCGAGCCGATCGACCTGCAGCGCGACTGGGAGCCGTGGGAGAACATCTCCGACGATCTCAAGGTCGCGGTCATCGCTGGCGAGGACCAGAAGTTCGCCAACCACTGGGGCTTCGACATCCCGGCCATCCAGGCGGCACTGGCCTACAACGAGCGCGGCGGCAGCATTCGCGGGGCCAGCACCCTGACCCAGCAGGTGGCCAAGAACCTGTTCCTGTGGTCCGGGCGCAGCTGGTTCCGCAAAGGGCTGGAAGCCTGGTTCACCGCATTGATCGAGCTGTTCTGGTCGAAGGAGCGGATTCTCGAGGTCTACCTGAACAGTGCCGAATGGGGCAAAGGTGTGTTTGGCGCCCAGGCTGCAGCGCGCTATCACTTTGGCGTCGATGCCAGTCGACTCAGCCGACAGCAGGCGGCGCAGCTGGCAGCGGTGCTGCCGAGCCCGATCAAGTGGAGTGCCAGTCGGCCGAGTGCCTATGTGGCCAGCCGGGCCGGCTGGATCCGCCGGCAGATGAGCCAATTGGGTGGGCCCAGCTACCTGATGCAGCTCGACACTTCACGCAAGCTTTGAGGGCCTCTTCGCGGGCACGCCCGCCCTCATAGAACTGCACATGACTCATTGAATTAGCAGGGGCCCTGTGGGAGCGGGCGCGCCCGCGAAGAGGCCGGCAAAGCCAACACCAATAAAAAAGCCGCTCGCCCTATCCGGGCCAGCGGCTTTTCTTTGCAGGCAGGGCTCGATCAGACCGCGATCAGCGCCTTGACCTTGTTCATCGCATTTTTCTCCAGCTGGCGAATCCGCTCAGCCGAAACGCTGTACTTGTCCGCCAGCTCATGCAACGTGGCCTTCTCTTCCGCCAACCAGCGCTGGTAGAGAATGTCACGGCTACGTTCGTCCAGACCTTGCAGCGCTTCGTGCAGGTTGCTGGTGGAGTTGTCGCTCCAGTCGGCATCCTCCAGCTGCACCGCCGGGTCGTAACGGTGGTCTTCCAGGTAATGCGCAGGCGACTGGAAAGCGCTGTCGTCGTCAGCTTCCGCTGCCGGATCGAAGGCCATGTCCTGGCCGCTGAGGCGGCTTTCCATCTCGCGAACTTCACGCGGCTCCACGCCCAGGCTTTCCGCCACGCGGTGCACTTCGTCGTTGTTCAGCCAGGCCAGACGCTTCTTCTGGCTGCGCAGGTTGAAGAACAGCTTGCGCTGGGCCTTGGTGGTAGCCACCTTGACGATGCGCCAGTTGCGCAGGATGAACTCGTGGATCTCTGCCTTGATCCAGTGCACGGCGAACGACACCAGGCGCACGCCCATTTCCGGGTTGAAGCGCTTGACGGCTTTCATCAGGCCGACATTGCCTTCCTGGATCAGGTCAGCCTGGGCCAGCCCGTAGCCGGCATAGCTACGGGCGATATGTACGACGAAACGCAGGTGGGCCATCACCATTTGACGAGCGGCCTCGACATCCTGCTCATAATAGAGACGCTCGCCCAGATCACGCTCCTGCTCGACAGTCAGCAGCGGGATGCTGTTGACCGTGTGCACGTAGGCTTCCAGGTTTGCACCGGGCACCAGGGCATAGGCAGGTTGCAACGATGTGGTCATTCAAGAACCTCCGACTTACAAAACTCGCGCCTTGTGGGCGCTGCCAACATTGACCTGGAACGACGGTACAAGTTCCGTAGTGAAGAATTTGTCAATGCTGGCAGGTAAAAACTATCGCGGCGCCAGCTCGTTCAGGTGGCGGGCCACTGCGATCCATGCACCGATATACCCCAACAGCACCGCCCCGATCAAGAGGGACAGACCATCGGACGCCGGTACCCCGCCCAGGGCGAAGTCGCTGCCGTACAGCCCGGAAAGCCCTACCACCGCCTCGTTCAGCCAGTTCAGGCCAAACGCCAGGATGCCCCATGCGATCACGCCTGCACCCAGGCCATACAGCGCGCCCATGTACAGGAAAGGCCGGCGCACGTAGGCGTCGGTGCCGCCGACCAGCTTGATCACTTCGATCTCGGTGCGGCGGTTTTCAATGTGTAGACGAATTGTGTTACCGATTACTAACAGCAGCGCAGAAATCAGCATCACGGCCAGGCCGAAGACGAAGCGGTCACCCAGCTTGAGGATGGCCGCCAGGCGCTCGACCCACACCAGGTCGAGCTGCGCCGTTTCCACCCGTGGCAGCTCCGACAAGCGCTGACGCAAGGCTTCCAGGGCTGGTTTGTCGACCTCGGTCGGGGTCACCACCACCACGCCAGGCAGCGGGTTGTCGGGCAGTTCACGCAGGGCTTCGCCCAGGCCGGACTGCTGCTGGAACTCCTCCAGCGCCTGCTCGCGGCTGACATACTGCGCGTCGGCCACACCAGGCATGCCCTTGATCTCGTCGCGCAGCGCCTCGCCTTCGCGGCTGCCGGCATCGAGCTTGAGGTACAGCGAAATTTGCGCGGCGCGCTGCCACGAGCCGCCAAGCTGCTCGACGTTCTTCAGCAGCAACGACAGACCCATGGGCATGCTCAGCGCCACCGCCATCACCAGGCAGGTGAAAAAGCTGCCGATCGGCTGCTTGCCCAGGCGACGCAGGCTGTCGGCCATGCTGGCACGGTGGCTTTCCAGCCAGGCATGCAGCAGCGTGCGGAAATCCGGGCCGTCATCGTCGTCGCGCTTTTTCTTCGCCGGTTGCGGGTCGGCCGGTTTCGGCGCAACCCGCTCGGAAACCTTCGGCGTACGTGTAGTGCTCATTGCCCGGCCTCCCCATCGCCGATCAAGCGGCCGCGCTGCAAGGTCAGCATGCGGTGGCGCATGCGCGCAATCAGTGCCAGGTCGTGGCTGGCGATCAATACCGTGGTACCCAGGCGGTTGATGTCCTCGAACACGCCCATGATCTCCGCGGCCAGGCGTGGGTCGAGGTTACCGGTGGGCTCGTCGGCCAGCAGCAGGGCTGGCTGGTGAACGATGGCGCGGGCGATACCCACCCGCTGCTGCTGCCCGGTGGACAGGTCGGCCGGAAACAGCTCGCCCTTGTCGGCCAGCGACACACGCTCCAGCGCCGAGTCCACGCGCTTGGCGACCTCGGCCTTGGACAGGCCGAGAATCTGCAGCGGCAAGGCGATGTTGTTGAACACCGTGCGATCGAACAACAGCTGGTGGTTCTGGAACACCACGCCGATCTGCCGGCGCAGGAACGGGATCTGCGAATTGCTGATCTGGCCCAGGTCCTGCCCGGCCAGCATCAGCTTGCCGCTGGTCGGGCGTTCCATGGCCAGCAGCAGGCGCAGCAAGGTGCTCTTGCCCGCGCCCGAATGGCCGGTGACGAACAGGAATTCGCCCCGGCGCGCCCGGAAACTCAGCTCATGCAAACCCACATGACCATTGGGGTAGCGCTTGGCAACCTGTTCGAATCGGATCATGGTCAGTCTCGCTCGGCGAACAGAGCCTTGACGAACGGCTCGGCTTCGAAGGTACGCAGGTCGTCGATGCCTTCACCGACACCGATGAAGCGGATCGGCAGCTTGAACTGCTTGGCCAGGGCGAAGATCACACCGCCCTTGGCAGTGCCGTCCAGCTTGGTCAGGGCCAGACCGGTCAGTTCGACGCTCTGGTTGAAGTACTTGGCCTGGCTGATGGCGTTCTGGCCGGTGCCGGCATCGAGCACCAGCAGCACCTCGTGCGGCGCCTCGGCGTCGAGCTTGCCGATGACCCGGCGGACCTTCTTCAGCTCTTCCATCAGGTTGTCTTTGGTGTGCAGGCGGCCAGCGGTGTCGGCGATCAGCACGTCGACACCACGGGCCTTGGCGGCCTGTACGGCATCGAAGATCACCGAAGCGGAGTCGGCACCGGTGTGCTGGGCGATCACCGGGATCTGGTTACGCTCGCCCCACACCTGCAACTGCTCGACCGCAGCGGCACGGAAGGTGTCACCAGCTGCCAGCATCACTTTCTTGCCTTCAAGCTGCAGCTTCTTGGCCAGTTTGCCGATGGTGGTGGTCTTGCCGGCGCCGTTCACACCGACCACCAGGATCACATAAGGCTTGTTCTGCGCCTGTACCACCAGCGGCTGCTCGACCGGGCGCAGCAGCGCAGCCAGCTCTTCCTGCAGCGACTTGTACAGGGCATCGGCGTCGGCCAGCTGCTTGCGTGCAACCTTCTGGGTCAGGTTCTGGACGATGGTCGAAGTGGCTTCCACACCAACGTCGGCGGTCAGCAGGCGGGTTTCGATTTCGTCGAGCAGGTCGTCATCGATGACTTTCTTGCCCAGGAACAGGCTGGCCATGCCCTCGCCGATGCTGGCGCTGGTCTTCGACAGGCCCTGCTTGAGGCGGGCGAAGAAGCCGGGCTTGGCCTGTTCGGCCTGCGCGGCGACCGGGGCCGCAGCCACAGGGGCAGCAGGCGCTGGTGCAGGGCGTTCCGGGATGGCGGGCGGCGCTTTCGGCTCCAGGTCCGGCACCAGGGCCACGGGCTCTTCGGCAACCGGCAGCACCAGGTTGCTGACCGGCGCGACCGGCTCGACGACCGGGGCCGCCTCGACAGGGGCCGGTTCGACCAGGGCTGCCTGCAAGGGCATCGACGCGACCGGTTGCGGTGCAGGTGCCACCAACGGCCGGGACGCGACCGGTTCGGGCTCAGGGGCCTGCAACGGCTGGGAAGCAACCGGTTCGGGAACGGGGGCCTCGACTACCGGGGACTGGGCTGGTGCGGGGACCTGCTGCGGTTCAGTCAGCTGTGGGGCCGCAGGGGCCTGAACGGGCTCGGGGGCCTGTGCCACTTCGGCGGTAGATCCCTCGACCGGAGCGGCTGCAGGCTGCTCGACGGTGGGGGCTTCATTCGCGGGCACGCCCGTTGCCACAGGTTGCTGCGGTTTCTTGCGGAACCAGCTGAACAGGCCTTTCTTTTCGCCAGCCTCGGCCGGCGCTTTTTTGTCGTCGTTGGAACCAAACATGGAAGACGGCTATCTCAGGGTAGCGATGGGCCAGCTATGGCGCATCAGGAATTCTCTCTACGCAGAACAGACTATCTTGAAGCCGGCTGGTTCATGCGCAACGTTTTGTCTTAGTGTCCTGCGGGCCAGAACGGCGACAGGCATGGTCGCCAGGCAACCGGATCAGTATCCTAGCACCTCCTGGCCCGCCGACGCTAAACCCAGCGGGCCGTCGAACAGGTTAAACACCGTATGAATGCTCTAGCCCGCCGCGCCGCTGGCCTGTTGCTTGGCACGCTCTGCCTGCCACTCACGGCCTTCGCCGCCGATGTGCAACCCACCCACGAATTCATCCTCGACAACGGCCTGAAAGTGGTCGTGCGCGAGGACCATCGCGCCCCGGTGGTGGTCTCGCAGATCTGGTACAAGGTTGGCTCCAGCTACGAAACCCCGGGCCAGACCGGCCTGTCCCACGCGCTGGAACACATGATGTTCAAAGGCAGCGCCAAGGTCGGCCCCGGCGAGGCCTCGCGCATCCTGCGTGACATTGGCGCCGAAGAAAACGCCTTCACCAGTGATGACTACACCGCCTATTACCAGGTACTGGCCCGCGACCGCCTGCCGGTGGCCCTGGAGCTGGAGGCCGACCGCCTGGCCAGCCTGCGCCTGCCCGCCGACGAGTTCAGCCGCGAAATCGAGGTGATCAAGGAAGAACGCCGCCTGCGCACCGACGACCAGCCCAACGCCAAGGCGTTCGAGCTGTTCCGCGCCATGGCCTACCCGGCCAGCGGCTACCACACCCCGACCATCGGCTGGATGGCCGACCTGGAGCGCATGAAGGTCGAGGAACTGCGCCGCTGGTACGAAGCCTGGTACGCCCCCAATAACGCCACCCTGGTGGTGGTCGGCGATGTCACCGCCGATGAGGTCAAGGGCCTGGCGCAAAAGTACTTCGGCAGCATCCCCAAACGTGCCGTGCCGCCGGCCAAGTTGCCGCTCGAACTGGCCAAACCAGGCCAGCGCCAGTTGACCCTGCATGTGCGCACCCAGTTGCCGAGTCTGATCTACGGTTTCAACGTACCTGGCCTGCCCACTGCCAAGGACCCGCGTACAGTGCATGCCCTGCGCCTGATCTCGGCGCTGCTCGACGGCGGCTACAGTGCCCGCATGCCGGCACGCCTGGAGCGTGGCCAGGAGCTGGTGGCCGGCGCTTCGTCCAGCTACAACGCCTTCACCCGTGGCGACAGCCTGTTCCTGATCTCGGCCACCCCGAACGTGCAGAAGCAGAAAACCCTCACCGATGTCGAGAAAGGCGTCTGGCAGCTGCTGGATGAGCTCAAGACCACCCCACCCAGCGCCGAAGAGCTGGAGCGCGTACGCGCCCAGGTCATTGCCGGCCTGGTCTACGACCGCGACTCCATCAGCAGCCAGGCCACCACCATCGGGCAACTGGAAACCGTCGGCCTGTCCTGGAAGCTGATCGACAGCGAGCTGGACGAACTCAGGCGCGTTACCCCGCAGGACATCCAGAACGCCGCGCGCACCTACTTCACCCGCGAACGCCTGAGCGTTGCCCATGTACTGCCCGAGGAGTCCGCTCATGAGTGATCGCCGCGCACCACGCCCAACCCTGCTGGCCACGGGCATCCGCGCACTGGCGCTGGCAGCGGTGCTGGCCGCTCCGGTCATGGCCGACAACGCCGCCAAGGCCGACAGCAACGCGGCTCGCCCGGCCAACACCTTGCAGTCGCTGGCCGAGCTGGATGGCAAGGCGCCCAGCCGGCGCCAATTGAACATCCAGCACTGGAACACCGCCGAAGGCGCCCGGGTGCTGTTCGTCGAAGCCCGCGAACTGCCGATGTTCGACCTGCGCGTCACCTTCGCCGCCGGCAGCAGCCAGGATGGCGGCACCCCAGGCCTTGCCGCCCTGACCAACGCCATGCTCAATGAGGGCGTGGCCGGCAAGGACGTGACTGCCATCGCCGAAGGCTTCGAGGGCCTGGGCGCCGACTTTGGCAACGGTTCCTACCGCGATATGGCCGTGGCTTCGCTGCGCAGCCTCAGCGCCAGGGACAAGCGCGAACCGGCGCTCAAGCTGTTCACCGAGGTGGCCGGCAAGCCGACCTTCCCCGAAGACGCCCTCAAGCGCATCAAGAACCAGATGCTGGCCGGCTTCGAGTATGAAAAGCAGAACCCCGGCAAGGTCGCTGGCAAGGCCCTGTTCGCCAAGCTCTACGGCGACCACCCCTACGCCCACCCGAGCGACGGCACCGCCGAAAGCATCAGCGGCATCACCCTGGCACAGCTTCGCGCCTTCCACGCCAAGGCCTACACCAGCGGCAACGCGGTCATCGCCCTGGTCGGCGATCTCAGCCGCGCCGAGGCAGAAGCCATCGCTGCCCAGGTATCAGCTGGCCTGCCCAAGGGCCCCGCGCTGGCCGCACCGGCCCAACCCGGCGAAACCAAGGCAGGCCTGACCCACATCGACTTCCCGTCCAAGCAGACTCACCTGATGCTGGCCGAACTCGGCATCGACCGCCAGGACCCGGACTGGCCGGCCCTGTCATTGGGCAACCAGATCCTCGGCGGCGGTGCGTTCGGCACCCGGCTGATGAGCGAGGTGCGTGAAAAGCGCGGCCTGACCTACGGCGTGTACTCGGTGTTCAGCCCGATGCAGGTGCGCGGCCCGTTCATGATCAACCTGCAGACCCGTGCCGAACTCAGCGAGGGCACGCTCAAGCTGGTGCAGGATATTCTCGCCGACTACCTCAAGGCCGGCCCCACCCAGCAGGAGCTGGACGATGCCAAGCGCGAACTGGCTGGCAGCTTCCCGCTGTCCAATGCCAGCAACGCCAGTATCGTCGGCCAACTGGGTGCCATTGGCTTCTACAACCTGCCGCTGACCTGGCTGGAGGATTTCATGCAGCAGTCCCAGGCCCTCACCGTCGAGCAGGTAAGAACGGCCATGAACAAACACCTGTCAGCCGATAAACTGGTGATCGTCACCGCTGGCCCGAAAGTGCCGCAAAAACCGCTGCCAGCACCCACTGACAAGCCCTCCGAGCAGCCGCTCGGGGTACCGGAGCACTAATGCCAAGATCCACCCCTCCCGCCCGCCCGCAACCGGGCCAAAGCAAGGGCCAGGGCCACCTGCGCATCATCGCCGGCGAATGGCGCAGCCGCCGTCTGGCGGTGCCGGAAGGCGAAGGCCTGCGGCCAACGCCCGACCGCGTGCGCGAAACCCTGTTCAACTGGCTGGCACCCTATATCGAGGGTGCCCGCGTGCTGGACGCCTTCACCGGCAGCGGCGCCCTGGTGCTCGAAGCCCTGTCCCGCGGGGCCGAGGACGCCGTGGCGCTGGACAGCAACCCGGCGGCCATCGCCAACCTGAAGAACAACCTCGAGATCCTGCGCTGCCCGCGTGGGCAAATCCTGCAGACCGACGCCCTGCGCTATCTGCAAGGCCCGGCCAAGCAGCAGTTCGACGTGGTGTTCCTCGACCCGCCGTTCCACCAGGACCTGCTGGCTGACACCTGCAACCTGCTGGAACAGAACCAGTGGCTTCGCGAACAGGCGTGGATCTACACCGAAAGCGAGGCAGCGCCATCGACCTTGCAGTTGCCGGGCAACTGGCGCCTGCACCGTGAGAAGAAGACCGGCCAGGTGCACTACGCACTTTGGCAACGGGGTTGATCCGGTAACCCAGGGTTGCCGTATTTGGTTACCACAAACCTGCCCCCCATGGCTGAAGCTGCTCCTTCGTTTCCTGCAGGAGCACTTCAACCATGACCGCGCGCCCCTCCCCACCTGCGCCAGCAGGCTTGGTACACGCCACCACCGACCAATAGCGCAGGTACAGTGCCGCTGTTTCATGGCACTCTAGGCAGGCACATCACGAGTCGCCCAGCATGCCCAGCCCCAGCGCCACATTCCGCCCGGCCATCGGCCTGTCCAACCCCCACCTGCAAACCCTGTGGGGGCCACTGTGGCGCAAGCTGCCCGAACTGCAGCGCAACCGCGAGCGGCTGTGGCTGGCCGATGGCGACTTCATCGACCTGGACTGGCACGGCCCGCACCAGCCGCATGCTCCGCTGGTGCTGGTGCTGCACGGGTTGACCGGTTCGTCCAACTCGCCCTACGTCAAAGGCTTGCAGCAAGCGCTGCAAGGCCGCGGCTGGGCCAGCGTGGCAGTGAACTGGCGCGGTTGCTCGGGCGAGCCCAACCTGCTGCCACGCAGCTACCATTCCGGCGCCAGCGAAGACCTGGCGGAAATAGTCAACCACCTGCGCGCCCAGCGGCCGTTGGCGCCGTTGTATGCGGTGGGTTATTCGCTGGGCGGCAATGTGCTGCTGAAATACCTGGGCGAAAGCGGAGTCGCCAGCCAGTTGCAGGCGGCGGTGGCAGTGTCGGTGCCATTTCGCCTGGACCACTGCGCCGACCGCATCGGCCAGGGCTTTTCAAAGGTGTACCAGGCGCATTTCATGCGCGAGATGCTGGCGTATGTGCAGCTCAAGCAGCGGCACTTCCACGACAAGGGCCAGCATGAACGGCTGGCGGCGCTGCAACGGCTGGGGCCGCTGGGCAACCTGCGCACCTTCTGGGACTTCGACGGCAAGGTTACCGCACCACTGAATGGCTTTCGCGATGCCCACGATTACTACCGCCGTTCATCGAGTCATTTCTTCCTCGGCCAGAACCGCACGCCGACGCTGATCATCCATTCCAGCGATGACCCTTTCGTCGCCGGCCACAGCCTGCCAACTGCCCGCGAACTGGCGCCGCAGACCCGCTTCGAACTGCACAGCCGCGGCGGCCATGTGGGCTTTGTCGATGGCAGCCTGCGTAACCCGGGGTACTACCTGGAGCGGCGGATTCCACAGTGGCTGTTGGAAGGCACATAAACGATTGTTTTGCAGGAACTCTGTGGAAGCGGGCGCGCCCGCGAACACCGGCGCAGCCGGTGCCAGCCACCGCGTTGCATGCTTCGCGGGCTCGCCCGCTCCCACAGGGCCTGGGCGATCTTCTACAGGATTTGACCGGCTTATTCGCCAGTGGCTACGCCATGCTGCGGATCGTTGATCCACTCACTCCACGACCCGGCATACAGCTTGCCCAGCGGATACCCGGCCAACGCCAGGGCAAACAGGTTATGACACGCCGTCACCCCTGACCCGCAATACGCCACCAACTGCTCCGGCGCCCGCCCGGCCAGTTTCTCGGCAAAGCGCTGTTTGAGCTGATCCGCCGGCAAAAAGCGCCCATCATCCCCCAGGTTGTCGGTAAACGCCGCACACTGCGCCCCGGGAATATGCCCCGCCACCGGGTCGATCGGTTCCACTTCGCCACGGAAGCGCGGCAAGGCACGCGCATCGATCAAGGTCAGGTCTGCGTCACCCAGGCGCTTGGCGAGGTGCTCGGCATCGATCAGCAGCTTGCCGTCCGGCTCACCGTTGAAGGTGCCTTCCCGCTTGAGCGGTGGGTCCAGGCTCAGCGGCAGGTGCGCCGCATGCCAGGCCTTCAGGCCACCGTCGAGGATCGCAACGCCGCTGCGCTTGCCCAGCCAGGCCAGCAGCCACCAGGCACGGGCGGCATAAGCGCCGGGGCCGTCATCGTACAGCACCACCTCGCTGTCGTCGTCCAGGCCCCACTCGCGCAGGCGCTCGACCAGCCGACGCGGATCCGGCAACGGGTGGCGCCCGGTGCGCCCCTTGCTCACCGGCCCGCTGAGGTCACGCTCCAGGTCGGCAAAATGCGCCCCGGCAATATGCCCCAAGGCATAGCTGCGTTGGCCATAGTCCACATCCTCGAGGGCAAAGCGGCAGTCGAGAATCACCAACTTGGGCGAGCCCAGACGCTCGGCCAACTGCTGCGGGGTGATCAATTGCGCAAGGGGCATGACAATCTCCTGATCGATGGCACTATCGATAGCACTGGGGCCCCGGGCTAGTGCTCCAGGGCCTGGTTGAACGGTACATGGAATTCCTGGCACAGGGCGTCCACGGCATTGCGGGCGTTATCGGTGACGAAGCCGAGCTCCAGCACCAGTACCTGGTAGACGCCACGCTTGAAGGCTTCTTCACCCAGGTGCGCGGAATGCTCCCGCGTGGTACTGAGAAAACGTACCCAGGACGTCAGCACGATCCAGGCGTTGATGGTCAGCGATTCGATCTGCGCCGGCGCCATGGCCAGGATGCCCGCCTCGACGAAGCCACGGTAGATCGCCTGGCCCTGGCGCAGGCAGCGCTCGGAAAAGCGCCGGTAACGAGCGGCCAGCTCCGGGTCGCTGTCCAGCAGGTGCTCCAGGTCGCGGTGCAGGAAGCGGTAGTTCCACATCGCCGCCAGCAACGCCTTTAGGTAGAAGCGCTTGTCCTCCACAGTCGGCGCACGGCCTTGTGGCGGGCGCAGGAAGCTGTCCACCAGTTCTTCGTACTGGCTGAACAACAGGGCAATGATCGCCTGCTTGTTGGGGAAGTGGTAATACAGGTTGCCGGGCGAAATTTCCATGTGCGCGGCAATGTGGTTGGTACTGACGCTGCGTTCGCCCTGCTGGTTGAACAGCTCCAGGCTGTTCTGCACGATGCGCTCTCGGGTCTTCATGCGCGGGGCCATGCTCAGCTCCCAGTCTGCGGGCCTTCATCAAAGGGTCATCTTACGGCGTATTGGCGGTGGAATGCACCGCTCGACAGCGCGGAAAAATTCGCACCATCGTACAAATTAGAGTATAGGCTCTAGGGATTCCCTGCCCGGACTCGAAGCCGCCATGAACTCGCCCAGTGCCTTGCCCCCTGTGCAATTCGACCTCGACCTTGCGGCGACGTTCGCCGCCCAGCGCCAGGCCTTTGCCGGCAACCCATTGCCGCCGGCCGCGCAGCGGCGCCAATGGCTGAAAAGCCTGCGTGCAGCCTTGCTGGCCGGCCAGGCCGAACTGATCGAGGCCATCGGCGAGGACTTTGAAGGGCGCAGCGCCGACGAGACCCTGCTGGCCGAACTGCTGCCCTCGGTGCAAGGCCTGCGCCACGCCGAAAAGAACCTGCAACGCTGGATGCGCGCCAGTCGGCGCAGGGTCGGCCTGGCCTTCCAGCCGGCCAGCGCACAGGTACGCTACCAACCCCTGGGCGTGGTCGGCATCATCGTGCCGTGGAACTACCCGCTGTTCCTTGCCATCGGCCCACTGACCTGTGCCCTGGCCGCCGGCAACCGGGTCATGCTCAAGCTCAGCGAAGCCACGCCTGCCACTGGCCTGGCGCTTAAGCAGTTGCTGGAGCGGGTGTTCCCCTGTGACCTGGTCAGCGTGGTGCTCGGCGAGGTTGAGGTAGGCCAGGCCTTTGCCCGCCTGCCGTTCGACCACCTGCTGTTCACCGGCGCCACCAGCGTGGGTCGCCAGGTAATGCTGGCTGCAGCGCACAGCCTGACCCCGGTCACCCTGGAACTGGGTGGCAAGTCACCGGCCATAGTCTCGGCCGACGTACCGCTGGACAGCGCCGCCGAGCGCATCGCCTTCGGCAAGACCCTCAACGCGGGCCAGACCTGCGTTGCCCCCGATTACGTGCTGGTGCCGCGCGAGCGGCTGGAGGCCTTCAGCGACGCCTACCAGCGTGCCGTCCGCCGTCTGTACCCGCGCATCGCCGACAACCCCGACTACACCGCCATCATCAACCCGCGCCAACTGCAGCGTTTGCAGCACCTGCTGGACGATGCCCACGCCAAAGGGGCGCAGGTGCTCGACCTGTACCCCGGCGAAACCCGCCAGGGCCGGCGCCTGCCGCCGCACCTGCTGCTGGACGTGAACGACGGCATGCAGGTGATGCAGGATGAAATCTTCGGCCCGCTGCTGCCGCTGCTGCCCTACGACAGCCTTGAGCAGGCACTGGCCTACATCAACCAGCGCCCCCGCCCGCTGGCGCTGTACTACTTCGGCCATGACCGCGCCGGCCAGGAGCAGGTGTTGCGCCACACCCACTCCGGTGGAGTGTGCCTGAACGACACCCTGCTGCACGTCGCCCAGGACGACTTGCCATTCGGCGGCATCGGCCCTTCAGGCATGGGCCATTACCATGGCCATGACGGCTTCCTGACCTTCAGCAAGGCCAAGGCGGTACTGGCCAAGCAGCGCTTCAACGCTACCAGGCTGGTCTACCCGCCTTATGGCAAAGCCTTGCAGCGCCTGGTCTTCAAGCTGTTCATCCGCTGAGGGCCAGCCCATGCACCGCCGCGAACTGCTGCGCTTCAGCCTTGGTGCCAGCGTCTTTCTGGCCGGTACCAGCCTGGTCGGCTGCAGCGCACAAACAGCCGCGACCGGCTACCAGGTATTGCGCAACGACGACCTGCCGCTGCTGCGCGCGATGATCCCGGTGGTACTGGCCGGTACGCAGGCCGCCGAGACCCTGGTGCTGCACAGCCTCGACCACAAGCTGGCGGCGCTGTCGCCGGAAATGCTCAAGCTCACCCGGCAGTTGTTCGACGTGCTCAGCCTGCCGCTCACCCGTGGTCCCCTGACCGGTGTCTGGGGCGCCTGGGACCAAGCCAGCGCCGCGCAGGTCACGGCCTTCCTGCAACGTTGGCAGGACAGCTCGCTGAACCTGCTGCGCATGGGCCACGCCTCGCTGCTGCAGTTGCTGCAGATGGCCTGGTACGAACGCCCCGAATCCTGGGCCGCCTGCGGCTACCCGGGGCCACCGAAAATCTGAAAACAATCAAGAGCAGCGCCAATGCCTGTCCCCGACCCGTTTCGCCAAGGCCTGGAAAGCGGCTGGATCACCCATGACGCCTCGCGCCTGACACACGATCTCACGCTGGAAGCCGACGTTGCCGTGATCGGCAGCGGTGCCGGTGGCGCTACCAGCGCGCAGATGCTCAGTACTGCCAGCTTCAAGGTATTGCTGATCGAAGAAGGCCCGCTGAAGACCAGCAGCGATTTCCACCTGCTGGAAAACGAAGCCTATGCCAGCCTGTACCAGGAAGGCCTGGGCCGCATGAGCAAGGACGGCGCCATCACCATCCTCCAGGGCCGCGCCGTGGGCGGCACCACGCTGGTCAACTGGACCTCGAGCTTTCGCACCCCGCCACAGACCTTGGCGCACTGGGCCACGGCCCACAACGTGACGGGCCTGGGCGAGGCGCAAATGCGCCCCTGGTTCGAACGCATCGAGCAGGAGCTGGGCATCACCCCCTGGGCCCTGCCACCGAATGCCAACAACGACGTGCTGCGCCGTGGCTGCGAACAGCTGGGCTACCGCTGGGCGGTGATCCCGCGCAACGTGCGCGGCTGCTGGAACCTGGGCTACTGCGGCATGGGTTGCCCGGTAAATGCCAAGCAATCGATGCTGGTAACCCGTATTCCCGCCACCCTCGAACAGGGCGGCGAGCTGCTGTACCTGGCTCGGGCCGAGCGCTTCGAACACAACGGCGAGCGCATCCAGGGCCTGACCTGCCAGACGCTGGATCCCCAGGGCATACACCCCACAGGCCGGCTGGTTCGTGTTCGCGCGCGTCACTACATCCTCGCCGGTGGCGGCATCAACAGCCCGGCCCTGTTGCTGCGTTCCGACGCGCCCGACCCGCATGGCCGCCTGGGCAAACGTACCTTCCTGCACTTGGTCAACTTCAGCGCAGCACGCTTCAACGAGCGTATCGACCCCTACTACGGCGCCCCGCAGTCCATCTATAGCGACCATTTCCAATGGCAAGGCGGCAGCGACGGCCCGATCGGCTACAAGCTGGAAGTACCGCCCTTGCACCCGGCCTTGGCCAGCACCCTGCTGGGCGGGCACGGCCACGAGAATGCCCTGCGCATGGCCGAACTGCCGCATACCCACGTGATGCTGGCACTGCTGCGTGACGGGTTCCACCCGCAAAGCCAGGGCGGGGCCGTGGAGCTGCGCGGCGATGGCTCACCAGTGCTCGATTACCCGGTCACCGACTACCTGCGCGACGGCCTGCGCCGCGCCTACCGCAGCATGGCGCAGATCCAGTTCGCCGCCGGCGCCACCCAGGTTACCCCCGTGCACAGCGATGCCAGCGCCGCGTCCAGCCTGGAACAGGCCTTGGCCATGATCGACAAGTTGCGCCTGGAGCCGTTCCGCACACGCCTGGGCAGCGCCCACGTGATGGGTGGCTGCGCCTTCGGCGACGACCCGCGCCAGGCGGTGTGCGACAGCCTGGGCCGCCATCACCAGCTGGAAAACCTGTCGATTCACGACGGTTCGCTGTTCCCCACCAGCATTGGTGCCAACCCGCAACTGTCGGTGTATGCCATCAGCGCCAGGCTCACCGAAGCACTGGTCGCCCGCCTGGCACACAGCGCATGACAAGCAACTGGGCCCCTGTCTATAGTGCCATCAGCCGGCCGCATGACTTGGCCGGGGCGCCGTCGCTGCGCTACCATCCGACTCCCCAACGCACTCCAGCCAGGATGACGCGATGAACCGAGTGTTGTACCCGGGTACTTTCGACCCCATTACCAAAGGCCATGGCGACCTGGTCGAGCGCGCCTCGCGGCTGTTCGACCACGTGATCATCGCGGTGGCGGCCAGCCCCAAGAAAAACCCGCTGTTCCCGCTGGAACAACGGGTGGAGCTCGCCCGTGAGGTCACCAAGCACCTGCCCAATGTCGAAGTCATCGGCTTCTCCTCGCTGCTGGCGCATTTCGCCAAGGAACAGGGCGCGAACGTCTTCCTGCGCGGCCTGCGTGCGGTGTCCGACTTCGAGTACGAGTTCCAGCTGGCGAACATGAACCGGCAACTGGCGCCCGACGTCGAGAGCCTGTTCCTCACGCCTTCGGAGCGCTACTCGTTCATTTCCTCGACCCTGGTCCGGGAAATTGCCGCGCTGGGGGGGGATATCAGCAAGTTCGTCCACCCGGTGGTGGCCGATGCGCTGACCGAACGCTTCAAGAAGTAATCTTTAGCGGCTGATCATCGCGCCCGCGTGCACTGCGGGCGCGAATGCGGCACAATTGTGCCCACTGCGTTGAACATGCCCGGGCGCTGAGCCCCGGCCGGAGTCCCCATGTCCCTGATCATCACCGACGATTGCATCAACTGCGACGTCTGCGAACCCGAGTGCCCGAACGAGGCCATCTCCCAAGGCGAAGAGATCTACGTGATCGACCCTAACCTGTGCACCCAGTGCGTAGGCCATTACGACGAGCCGCAATGCCAGCAGGTCTGCCCGGTCGACTGCATCCCGCTGGATGAGGCGCACCCGGAAACCGAAGAAGAGCTGATGGCCAAGTACCGCCGGATTACCGGCAAGGCCTGATCGCTGCCTGACCGCCTCCACGCGGTCCCTGTGTGGGAGCGGCCTTGCGTCGCGATGGGGCGCGAAGCGGCCCCAGGATTTCAGCTTCGCAGCAGAAACTGCCGGGGCCGCTGTGCGGCCCTTTCGCGACGCAAGGCCGCTCCCACAAGGGGTTCCGCGTAACTTGCCTCAGCGCTGGCAGCGCGGGCAATACACACTCGCCCGCTGCCCCAGCTTCACCTCGCGCAACTCCGTGCCGCACACCTTGCATGGCTGCCCGCCCCGCCCGTACACGAACAATTCCTGCTGGAAGTACCCCGGCTGCCCGTCGCCACCGATGAAGTCGCGTAGCGTGGTGCCGCCCTGCTCGATCGCCGCCGCCAGCACGCGCTTGATCTCGATCGCCAGCTTCAGATAGCGCGCCCGGGAAATCCCGCCCGCTTGCCGACGGGGGTCGATGCCGGCGGCAAACAGCGCCTCGGTGGCGTAGATGTTGCCCACCCCCACAACCACCGCGTTGTCCATGATGAACGGCTTGACCGCCATCGACCGCCCACGGGACAGCTGGAACAGCCGCTCGCCGTCGAACAGGTCGGTCAGCGGCTCCGGCCCCAGGCGCAGCAGCAGTTCGTGGTTGAACGGGTCCAGGCTCCACAGCATCGCGCCAAAGCGGCGCGGGTCGGTGTAGCGCAGCATCAACCCCGATTCCAGCTCGATATCCACGTGCTCATGCTTGGCTGCGGGCAAGCCCAGCTCGACCAGGCGCAGGTTGCCCGACATGCCCAGGTGACTGATCAGGGTACCGACCTCGGCATTGATCAACAGGTACTTGGCACGCCGCTCGACACTGACGATGCGCTGCCCTGACAGACGTACATCCAGGTCTTCCGGAACCGGCCAGCGCAGGCGCCGGTCACGCACCACTACCCGGCTGACACGCTGGCCTTCCAGATGGGGCGCAATACCGCGCCGGGTGGTTTCTACTTCAGGTAATTCCGGCATGTGTCAGTGCCCGCCCAACTCGCGAATGTTCTGCTTGAGGTTTTCGAAATCGTATTCCGACAAGCCAATGTAATCGAGCACCAGCGGGCCGACCACATTCCATTCGTGGTCCTCGGCCTGGTTACCCAGCACCCGGTAGGAAGCGCAGATGTGCTCGGCCATCTTCAGCACCGCCAGCAGGTTTTTCAGCTGGCTCTGGGTATTGCGCGAGCTCTCGTCGCGGAACACCGCCAAGGCGTTGTGGTGGTTGGCGATGGCCGCGCTGAGGTGCTCGGGCAGGCGCCAGGACTTGGCAGTGAAATAGCCGACCACCGAATGGTTGGTGTTGAACACGCGGTTTTCGCTGTCGACCACGCGGGTTTCCTCGTCGGCCTTGGCATAGGCCTCCTCTAGCACATCCATGTAGTCGGGGAAGCGCTTGAGCATCAGCGGCACGCCACAGTCATGGAACAGGCCGAGGGTGTAAGCCTCGTCCGCCGCCTGGATGCCGGTGCGCTTGGCCAGGGTCAGACAGGTCATCGCCACATCCTGGGCGGTGTCCCAGAAGCGGTTGAGGGTGACGATGGTCTCGTCAGTCATCTCGCCCTTGATCGACTGGGCGTTGATCAGGTTGATGATCGAACGGCTGCCCAGCAGGTTCACCGCCCGCTGGATCGAGCCGATCTTGTTGGAAAGGCCGAAATGCGGGGAGTTGACCAGCTTGAGCAAGGCCCCCGAGAGGCCCGGGTCCTGGGAAATCAGCTTGGCGATGGTTTCCAGGTCCGGGTCAGGCATGTACTGCTCGAACTGCAGGTCGACCATGATCTGCGGTTGCGGCGGGATGGTGATGCCTTGCAAGGCTTGCTGGATCTGTTCGGCGCTGAGTTCCTGGGACATACGTACACACTCTTTTGGGACCCGCGATTCTAACCCTCTAACGCGGAATGGGACCAACCACTGAATGGTTGCAGCGATTTTTTACTTCACCGGCACAGGCCTGCGCGGACGTTGTGGGAGCGGCCTTGCGTCGCGATTGGCCGCAAAGCGGCCCCGGCAATCCATGCAGCGCCGCTGAAACCCTGGGTCTGCTGCGCAGCCCTTTCGCGACACAAGGCCGCTCCCACAACGGGCGCGCGGCCAGGCAACAGGTTATAATCCCGCTCTTTTTCCCGGAGCGACGTCATGTCCCTGCCCAGCCTTCGCCTCAAAGCCAATGCCGACCGCCGCCTGCGCGCCGGCCACCTGTGGGTCTACAGCAACGAAGTCGACGTTACCGCGACCCCGCTGCAAGGCTTCCAGGCCGGCCAGCAGGCCGTTCTCGAGGCGGCCAACGGCAAGCCACTGGGTATCGTCGCACTGAGCCCGAACAACCTGATCTGTGCCCGCCTGCTGTCGCGCGACGCCAAGCTGCCGCTGGACAAGTCGCTGCTGGTGCACCGCCTGAACGTTGCCCTGTCGCTGCGCCAGCGCCTGTTCGACCAACCATGCTACCGCCTGGTCTATGGCGACTCCGACCTGCTGCCAGGCCTGGTGGTCGATCGCTTCTTCGACATCCTCGTGGTGCAGTTGGCCTCGGCAACCATGGAAGCGCACAAGGATGACGTGATT
Organism: Pseudomonas sp. NPDC096925; assembly: GCF_044762545.1. Taxonomy (NCBI): domain Bacteria; kingdom Pseudomonadati; phylum Pseudomonadota; class Gammaproteobacteria; order Pseudomonadales; family Pseudomonadaceae; genus Pseudomonas; species Pseudomonas sp. NPDC096925. Next base: position 278,136 of record NZ_JBIWEM010000005.1, read on the forward strand.
GCAGCCCTGGTACAGGTACTCAAGCCAAGCGGCATACTGTTCAAGAACGACTCCTCCGCGCGTGACGCCGAAGGCCTGCAGCGCTATGTCGAGACCGTCTATGGCGAAGTGCCGGACTGGGTGCCGCTGGAAGAGAACGGTGTCAAGTTCGAAGCCCCGGTGCGTGAAGGCCAGAAAACCGGCTGGTTCTACGACCACCGCATGAACCGTGCACGCCTGGCGCCGTACGTGAAAGGCAAGCGCGTGCTCGACCTGTTCAGTTACATCGGTGGCTGGGGCGTGCAGGCCGGTGCCTTCGGCGCCAGCGAAGTGTTCTGCGTCGATGCCTCGGGCTTTGCCCTGGACGGCGTGGAGCGTAACGCCGCGCTGAACGGCATCAGCGAGAAGCTGACCTGCATCGAAGGCGACGTGTTCGAAGCCCTGCGCGAGCTCAAGGCCGCCGAAGAGCGCTTCGACGTGATCATTGCCGACCCACCCGCCTTCATCAAACGCAAGAAAGACCTGAAAAACGGCGAAGCGGCCTACCGCCGCCTGAACGAGCAGGCCATGCGCATGCTGACCAAGGACGGCATCCTGGTCAGCGCCTCGTGCTCCATGCACCTGCCCGAGGACGACCTGCACAACATCCTGCTGACCAGCGCCCGCCACCTGGACCGCAACATGCAACTGCTCGAGCGCGGCGGCCAAGGCCCGGACCACCCGGTGCACCCGGCCATCGCCGAAACCCGCTACATCAAGAGCATCACCTGCCGGTTGCTGCCCAACAGCTGACCGAGAAGCAAACGGCCTGCACCGGCCCCATCGCCGGCAAGCCAGCCCCCACAGGATCACCACAGCCCTCGAGACCTGTGCAGTACCTGTAGGAGCTGGCTTGCCGGCGATGAGGCCGGTGAAACCAGCACGAGACAGTGTCAGATCCCCAACACCTGCGTCGCTATCCCGAAATACACCAGCACCCCCGCCGCATCGGCAATCGATGTGATCAGCGGCCCACTGGCCGTGGCCGGGTCCAGCTTGAAGCGGCTGAGCAGGAACGGCAGGCTCATGCCGATCAGGCTGCCTACCAGCACGATCACCACCATGCTGCTGGCAACAATCAAGGCGATTTGCGGCCCGCCGCGCAGCACTCCCAAAGACGCCACTGCAATGGCCATGGTTACGCCCAACGCCAGCGCCACGCCGAATTCACGCCCCAGCATGCGCCACCAGTCACGCATCACCACGTCCCCTGTGGCCAAGCCACGTACCATCAGCGTCGCCGACTGGGCGCCGGCATTGCCGCCACTGTCCACCAGCAACGGCAGGAAGAACACCAGGGCGATGTGTGCGGCTATGGTTTCCTCGAATGCGGCAATACCCGCCCCGGAAAACAGGTTGCCAAACACCAGCACCACCAGCCATAGCACACGCTTGCGGTAAAGCAGCCCAAGGGTTGCATCCCGCAGGTTTCCAACATGGTTGGTGATCGAAGCGCCTTTGTGAAAATCCTCGGTCGCTTCGCGCCGCTGCGCCTCAAGGGCTGCGTGGGTCTCCGGTTGAAGGATGTTTTTATCGATTTGATTTTGCATGAAGTTCTCCAGGCGCCGACCCAGGCGCCCACAGACTTCAGCCTTGCGGACTCAAGCCTTCGGCAGCCCTGGCGGCGGCGCGCTCAGTGCCAGATTGCAGGTTCGTGCGGAACCGGTAACTGGGAAGGTCCATTGAGGGGTATCTCGTGAAACCGCACATGCGGCGGCCGCATAATAGTTGTTCGAGGCGGGCCGGTCAGCCCCTTGGCCGCCGTTTCGGAAGCGTCCTACAAGTACCAGCCGTTAGGCCAAAGCCACCGCCTGGACACATCGCCATTCCCTCGCCGCGCCAGCGGTGTAGAATCGGCCTATTCATCGCCAGTCATCCCCGGCGGGTTTATGAGCTCTGCCCAAGCACGCGGCGATCCCGCGCGGTCTTCGGCCCCATCCGTGCCAGTGGCAACCGGCCTGCGGCGCAAAGGACAAGTGAAGCTCACTCCCCTTTTTGTGACCTGATTAAGCCGCCAGGAGTGTTTCATGCCTGATTATCGTTCCAAGACTTCCACCCAAGGCCGCAACATGGCCGGCGCCCGTGCCCTGTGGCGCGCCACCGGGATGAAGGACGAAGACTTCAAGAAACCGATCATCGCCATCGCCAACTCGTTCACCCAGTTCGTCCCGGGCCACGTGCACCTGAAGGACCTGGGCCAGCTGGTCGCCCGCGAAATCGAACGCGCCGGTGGCGTGGCCAAGGAATTCAACACCATCGCGGTCGATGACGGCATCGCCATGGGCCACGACGGCATGCTCTACTCGCTGCCAAGCCGCGAGATCATTGCCGACGCCGTGGAGTACATGGTCAACGCCCACTGCGCCGACGCCATCGTGTGCATCTCCAACTGCGACAAGATCACCCCCGGCATGCTGATGGCCGCCCTGCGCCTGAACATCCCGGTAATCTTCGTGTCCGGCGGCCCGATGGAAGCCGGCAAGACCAAGCTGGCCAGCCACGGCCTGGACCTGGTCGACGCCATGGTCATCGCCGCCGACTCCTCGGCTTCCGACGAAAAAGTCGCCGAATACGAGCGCAGCGCCTGCCCGACCTGCGGTTCGTGCTCCGGCATGTTCACCGCCAACTCGATGAACTGCCTGACCGAAGCCCTGGGCCTGGCCCTGCCGGGCAACGGTTCGACCCTGGCCACCCACGCCGACCGCGAGCAGCTGTTCCTCACCGCCGGCCGCACCATCGTCGAGCTTTGCAAGCGCTACTACGGCGAAAACGATGAGTCGGTACTGCCGCGCAACATCGCCAACTTCAAGGCGTTCGAGAACGCCATGATGCTCGACATCGCCATGGGCGGCTCGACCAACACCATCCTGCACCTGCTGGCCGCCGCCCAGGAAGCCGAGGTGGCGTTCGACCTGCGCGACATCGACCGCTTGTCGCGCAAGGTGCCGCAGCTGTGCAAGGTTGCGCCGAACATCCAGAAATATCACATGGAAGACGTGCACCGTGCCGGCGGCATCTTCAGCATCCTCGGCTCGCTGGCCCGTGGCGGCCTGTTGCACACCGACCTGCCGACCGTGCACAGCCGCAGCATGGAAGAAGCCATCGCCAAGTGGGACATCACCCAGACCGATGACGAAGCCGTGCACACCTTCTTCAAGGCCGGCCCTGCCGGCATCCCGACCCAGACCGCGTTCAGCCAGTCGACCCGCTGGCCGAGCCTGGACCTGGACCGCGCCGAAGGCTGCATCCGCAGTGTCGAGCATGCCTACTCGCAAGAAGGCGGCCTGGCCGTGCTGTACGGCAACATCGCGCTGGATGGCTGCGTAGTGAAAACCGCCGGTGTCGACGAGTCGATCCTGGTGTTCGAAGGCACCGCGAAGATCTTCGAGAGCCAGGACAGCGCCGTACGCGGCATCCTCGCCGACGAAGTGAAGGCCGGCGACATCGTGATCATCCGCTACGAAGGCCCGAAAGGTGGCCCGGGCATGCAGGAAATGCTGTACCCGACCTCGTACCTGAAGTCCAAGGGCCTGGGCAAGGCCTGCGCCCTGCTCACCGACGGCCGCTTCTCGGGCGGTACCTCGGGCCTGTCGATCGGCCACGCCTCGCCGGAAGCCGCTGCTGGTGGCGCCATCGGCCTGGTGCGCGACGGCGACAAGGTGCTGATCGACATCCCGAATCGTTCGATCAACCTGCAAGTCAGCGACGCAGAGCTGGCCGAGCGCCGTGTCGAGCAGGACAAGAAGGGCTGGAAACCGGCTGAAGTACGCCCACGCAAGGTGACCACCGCGCTGAAGGCCTATGCCCTGCTGGCGACCAGTGCCGACAAGGGCGCCGTGCGTAACAAGGCCATGCTGGAAGGGTTGTAAGGCTTTCTGGCGTTTGAAAAAGCCGGCGCCTTGTGCGCCGGCTTTTTTATGGCGCTAGAGAAATGCTGAGTCAAAGCTCCCCCCTCGAAGCACATTGGCGCAATTGCGCCAGCAGCAGGGCAACTGAGCGCTTCGGCTTCGCCACCGAGGTCAAAATGAACTGCGCTTGAGGAAGGGATGGCAGCGTTGGCACTTCCTGTAAACCTGCAGCCAGTGCGGACGACCGGGTGACTGGCGTTACACCCAGCCCACCACTGACAGCGGTTATCAGCCCCCCGGCACTTGGGCTCTGGCAAACGATCCGCCATTGTCGCCCCGCACGCGCCAGGGCTTCGATGGCGGCGGCACGGTAGGGGCATTGTTCGGAAAACACCGCCAAGGGTATTGGAGTGGTTGCATCATCGGTGGGCAGCGCAACCGGCCCTCTCGCCCAGACCAACGGCTCGGACCAAAGCAGTTCGCCACGTTCTTCGTCGCCGCAGCGGCTCCCCAACACGATATCGAGCCCACCCGATTGAACAAGTGCAAGCAGCTCGCCGGTCAGGCCGACTTTCAGGGAAACCTCTACATCGGGATGCGCCACCGAGAATCGACGCAGGCAGTCGATGATGGGGGCTTTCACCATCTCCTCGCTCAAGCCCACAAATACCATGCCTGAAACCCGACGGCCTACGCCAAGGCTCGCGAGAGCATCATCATGCAACGCCAGGATAGTGCGGGCATAACCTGCCAGCCGGGCGCCCGCTGGCGTCAGGCTGACCGAACGGGTCGTGCGCTCCAGCAATTTGTGCCCAGCTTCACTCTCCAGCCGCCTGATGTGAGCGCTGATCGCCGACTGCGTTAGATGCAGCCTCTGCGCCGCGCGCGTGAAACCACCGTTGTCGGCAACGGCAAGCAAGCTACGCAAAAGCACAGTATCGAACACAGATTAATCACCTATCTCACTCAATATGCAGAGCATACGTCATTTCTATAAACAATCATTCTGAATCAGACTTTGCGCCAAGCACCTGTGCAGTCGAACGCCAGGGGAAGTGTCACCAACGCTGCCAAGGAGAAGCCCCATGGTTGAACGTATCTTGTATGTTTGTGCCTCACCGAGAGGAGAGCGGTCCGTTTCCACTCAGATTGCAGAAGTGTTCCTGACGGCATTGGCCGAGCGCAAAGCCGTGGAGATTGACTGCCTTGACCCTTGGGAATGCGAGCTCCCCGAAGTGGATGGCGCTTTGCTCGCGGCAAAGTACGCAGGGCTTGCCGATGCCCCACTGTCAACCGCCCAGGCTGCAGCATGGGGGCAGATCAAGGCACTCGCTGAACGGTTCCACCGGGCTGATACCTTGGTGTTCAGCGTACCGCTGTGGAATTTCGGCATCCCGTACAAGCTCAAGCATCTGATCGACGCAATTTCGCACAAAGGCGTCCTGTTCACCTTCGATGAGCAAGGGTTGAATGGCATGCTGGGCGGACGTCGGGCTGTTGCAATCTACTCCCGTGGACTTGGTTACGGCTCTGACTCACAGACACCCGACCAGGCTTTTGGCCTGGAGAAGCCCTTCATCGATACGTGGTTCCGCTTCGTCGGTATTAACCAGGTGCACAGTGTCGTGGTCGAACAGACGCTTGGCCCGGTGGGGGCCAGCGTCCGTGCAAGCGCCATCGAAGCAGTGACCTTGTTGGCACAGAACATCGATCAGGAAGCGGCCCGGACTCTCATCGTGGGCCGCAACGGCTGACAGGCCTCGTTACTGGATCTGCTCCGGTGTCACGATCACCCAGTTCTTGTCCGCTGTCACCGGCAACCCTTCCTTGGCCTGCGCCGCGGCATTCCGAGCAATCATCCCGTTCATCTGGTCCATGTACTTGGCCTTGCGGTTTATCCACAGGTGGATGCCGCCCTTGCTCACATCCACGCCATGGAACTGCATGTAGCCGTCGCTGGTTGGCGTATCGCCGCCCACCAGCACCGGCTTCTTCCACTCATCGATATAGGTCAGGATCGCCGCCTGCTTGCCAGCCATCCAGGTGGCAGGGGTCCACAGGTACGGTGTCAGCTCCAGCCCCAGGTTGGCCTTGGCATCATAGTGCCCGGCACTGATCTGCTTGCGCGCGGTGGTCAGCTGGCCGCTGGCGCGGTCCTTCAGCAGCAAGCTCACGCCAATCACATTCTGCGGCTTCACGTTGTAACCGTACTTGGGGTCCGAGGCGACCATGCGCACCAGCTCTTCGGAGGCCGCCGAAATCACATACACCTCGATACCGTTCTCCATCAGCTTGTTGTACAGCTCGGCCTGGCCCTTGAAGACCTTAGGTGGCTGCACCTCGATGGTCTTGACCTGGTCGCCTTCGTAGTAGGTGCTGGGGATCGGCTTGCCGGAAGCCATCAGTTCATCCACCTGCACCTTCAACTCCTGCAGGGTAAAGCCGGAGAACACCTGGGCTACCCACGGGTAGCAGACCATGTCGTCTACTTCGCACAGCCGGTAGTAGTAACTGAACAGGCTTTCCTTGTGCTCGGCGGTATCCTTGAACGGCATCAGCTTCAGCGAGGGGTCGAGCTTGTCGCGGCTCAACAACCCCTTGTTTTCCATGAACGGCAGCAAAGCCTCTTCAAGGTCATAACGGTAACTGGTGTTGTCCATGTCGAACACCGCGTAGTTACCCTTGTTGGCATTGGCGGCGATCATGCTGTCGAGCTGTCTGGCAGCCTCGGCAGGCCAGTGTTTGAGCTCGGTGGCGAAGGTTTCGATACTGAACAGCAGGGACAGGCCGATGGCGACGGCTTTCGGAGCGAATTTCATGCACGGATCTCCTGAAATGACCCACAAACGCTAGTGCAACACCCCCTACCGACAGCCCTCGATAACGACCTCCATGCAGTTGCAAACGCCGTGTTCATTGCAATCCGCGACACGCCGTTATTCCATAAACGACTATACACATAGCATTTGGGTATAAATTCGTTTGTTTTCAGGCTGTTAGCATTTCCGTTCGCATTCGCTCACAGAGGCGATGCCTCTTTTGCCTTTACCGCTGGAGCTTCAATGAACCTGCCGCTGTCCCTTAACCTGCTGGCGTTCCTGGCCCTGTTGCTGGGCCTGGCACAAACCCGCCGCACCGACTGGAGCCTGGCCAAGAAAGTATTGCTGGGCCTGGTGCTGGGCGTGGTGTTTGGCCTGATCCTGCATACCGTCTATGGCGCCGGCCACCCCGTACTCAAGGCCACCATCGCCTGGCTCGACCTGGTCGGCAACGGCTACGTCGGCCTGTTGCAGATGATCGTCATGCCGCTGATCTTCGCCTCGATCCTCAGTGCCGTGGCACGCCTGCACAATGCCTCGTCGCTGGGCCGTATCAGCGTGCTGAGCATCGGCACCCTGCTGCTGACCACCGCCATTGCCGCATTGATCGGCATCGTCCTGACCAACCTGTTCGGCCTCAGCGCCGAAGGCCTGGTGGCTGGCGCCCAGGAAAGCGCACGCATGCAGGTTATCCACAGCGACTACGCCGGCAAGGTCGCCGACCTCAACATCCCGCAGCTGCTGCTGTCGTTCATCCCCAGCAACCCGGTGGGTGACCTGGCGCGGGCCAAGCCGACCTCGATCATCAGCGTGGTGATCTTTGCCGTGTTCCTTGGCCTGGCTGCGCTGCAGTTGATCAAGGACGATGCCGAGAAGGGCGAGCGCGCGCTGTCGGCCATCGACACCCTGCAGGCCTGGGTGATGCGCCTGGTGCGGGTGGTGATGAGGCTGACCCCGTATGGCGTACTGGCGCTGATGACCAAGGTGGTGGCCAGCTCGAACATGGAAGACATCCTCAAGCTGGGCAGCTTCGTGGTGGTGTCGTACCTGGGTCTGGCGCTGATGTTCGTGGTGCACGGCGTTATCCTCGCCGCCACCGGCGTGAGCCCGCTGCGCTTCTTCCGCAAGGTGTGGCCGGTGCTGACCTTCGCCTTCACCAGCCGCTCCAGCGCTGCCAGCATTCCGCTGAACATCGAAGCGCAAACCCGCCGCCTGGGCGTACCGCAGTCGATTGCCAGCTTCAGCGCATCGTTCGGTACCACCATTGGCCAGAACGGCTGCGCCGGCCTCTATCCCGCCATGTTGGCGGTGATGGTGGCGCCGGCGGTGGGCATCGATACCTTCGACCCGCTGTGGATCGCCACCCTGGTGGCCATCGTCACCCTGAGTTCGGCAGGGGTTGCCGGCGTAGGTGGTGGTGCGACATTCGCCGCGCTGATCGTGTTGCCGGCCATGGGCCTGCCGGTGGAACTGGTGGCATTGCTGATTTCGGTGGAACCGCTGATCGACATGGGCCGTACGGCGTTGAACGTGAACGGTTCGATGACCGCAGGGGTGGTGACCAGCCAGTTGTTGAAAGAGACCGACAAGGAAGTGCTGGCTGGTGATGAACATGCCGAGCTGAGCCATTCCTGATAAGGAAGGGGTCGCTATGCGGCCCCAATATCCAGTAACGCAATGGCATGGGAAGCAAGCAATAGCTGGCTATTGGCGTTGATATACTGACAGCCGGGCTAGCGAATGCGCCGATGGAAAGGAACCACCATGCAGCAGTACCACATGACCCAGGCAGAAGCCGAAAAAATCCGCGTTGAGGTTGCCAAGATCCGCGTCGAAGTGGATAAGTTGATGGCCGAGACACGCAAGCTGAATGCTGAAGCCGGCCAAATGACCCGCGAAACCTTCTGGTACCCGGTTGCCATCGCCGTCGGTTTCGTCACCACGGTGGCTACTGTCACCGCATTGATCATCAAGCTGCTCACCTGAGCGCCGGACCGGTCGGAAAGGGCTGCAAGGCAGCCCCGGCAATCTCAAACCTTGTTCCAGACCTCGAAGTGATACCGAGGCTTGCCTTCCTCAGCCTGCGCCTCGCTCGACACCAGCTTCCACTGCCCCCGATCGAACTCAGGGAACCAGGCATCCCCCTCCGGCGACAACTCGACCCGCGTCAGGTACATGCGGCTGACCAGCCCTTTCTCCAGCGCCTGCCCATACAGCTGCGCCCCGCCAATCAGCATCAGCTCATCGACGCCCTGCTCACGCGCCCACTGCTCGGCCCGCACCAGCGCCTCTTCCAGCGAACCAAACACCTCGGCCCCCGCCAGTTCCAGCCCTGCCTGCCGGCTGACCACGATATTCAACCGCCCGGGCAAGGGCCTGCCCAGCGAGTCCCAGGTCTTGCGCCCCATGATGATCGGCTTGCCCAGGGTAGTGGCCTTGAAGTACTTGAAGTCCCCCGGCAAATGCCAGGGCATGGAGTTGTCGATGCCGATCACGCGGTTCTCGGCGTGAGCCGCGATCAGGCTGAGGGGGAGTGATGTATTCATGCCAGCGAGGATAGCACCGGGCGTGTGGGTTATGCTTCTGCCCTGACCTGTGCAATGGAAGACCTTGTGACTGCACCGACTTCACTGGACAAGCGCTGGCTCACCGAAGCGGTACGCCTGCGCGAGGAACATGCCGGCCCCCTGGAGGACCAGGAAGCCAACCGCCGCGCCCGCCAGGCAGGCGGTGACCTGGCCGCTCGCATCGAAACCCGTGCGCTGTTCCTGGCCGAACGCGACGGTATCAGCACCGCCCTGCGCCACTGGAAGCAGGGCGCACGCCTGGCGCTGCTGGCCTTGCTGCTGCTGGCCGTGCTCAGCGGCGCGGGGCTGGCACTGGCCGCCCTGGGCGACGGGCAACGCCCGGTGAATGTGTTCTGGGCGCTGGGCAGCCTGCTGGGGCTGAACCTGCTGATGCTGCTGGGCTGGGCCATCGGCTTTGCCGTGAGCGGCGAGCATGGCGCGGGGCTGGGCCGCCTGTGGCTGTGGCTGAGCGAGCGCTTTGCCCGTGATGCCAAGGCCGCGCACCTGGCACCGGCGCTGCTGGTGCTGCTGCAACGCCAGCGCCTCAACCGCTGGCTGCTCGGCCTGCTGGTGCACGGCCTGTGGCTGCTGGCGATGATCAGCGCGCTGGGCATGCTGCTGGCCTTGCTGGCGACCCGGCGCTATGGCTTTGTCTGGGAAACCACCCTGCTCGCCGCCGACCCGTTCATCCACCTGACCCAGGCCCTGGGCGCCCTGCCCTCGTTACTGGGCTTCACGGTACCCGACGAGGCCATGATCCGCGCCAGCGGCGACAGCCAGCCGGCCCTGGACCTGGCACGCCAGGCCTGGGCCAGCTGGCTGCTTGGCGTGGTGCTGGTGTACGGCCTGCTGCCGCGCCTGCTGCTGGCCGCGCTGTGCCTGTGGCGCTGGCGCCAGGGCCGCCAACGCCTGTCGCTGGACCTCAGCCTGCCCGGCTACGCGCAGCTGCGTGAAGCGCTGATGCCGCGCAGCGAACGCATCGGCGTGCAGGATGCCGCGCCCGAAACCTTGCCGCAGTTTGCCGCAGGCCAGCTGGAAAGCGGCAGCAGCGGTGCCCTGCTGGTCGGCCTGGAGCTGGACGACCAGCACCCCTGGCCACCCGCCCTGCCGAAAAGCGTGACCAGTGCCGGCGTGCTCGACAGCCGCGAATCGCGCAACCGCCTGCTCGAACAGCTCAGCCGCTTCCCCCCGGCACGCCTGGCCATCGCCTGCGACCCGCGCCGCTCGCCCGACCGTGGCAGCCTGGCGCTGCTCGCCGAACTGGCACGCAACGCCGGTGCGACCCGAATCTGGCTACTGCAGCCCGCACCAGGCGAGGCCCTGGACGCCCAACGCCTGGGCGACTGGCACGAAGCCCTCGACCGCTTTGGCCTGGTGCATGCCGATACCTCGCCGCTGACCTGGCTGGAGCATGGTCATGACTGAGCCACTGAAACTGGCCGTGGTCGGCCACACCAACGTCGGCAAGACCTCGCTGCTGCGCACCCTGACCCGCGACGTCGGCTTTGGCGAAGTCTCCCACCGCCCCAGCACCACCCGCCATGTGGAAGGTGCGCGGCTGTCGGTGGACGGCGAACCCTTGCTGGAGCTGTACGACACTCCGGGCCTGGAAGACGCCATCGCCCTGCTCGACTACCTCGAACGCCTGGAGCGCCCGGGCGAGCGCCTGGACGGCCCGGCCCGCCTGGAGCGCTTTCTGCAGGGCAGCGAAGCGCGCCAGCGCTTCGAGCAGGAGGCCAAGGTGCTGCGCCAGCTGCTGGCCAGCAATGCCGGCCTGTATGTGATCGATGCCCGCGAGCCGGTACTGGCCAAGTACCGCGACGAACTGGAAGTGCTGGCCAGCTGCGGCAAGCCGCTGCTACCGGTGCTCAACTTCGTCGCCAGCCACCAGCACCGCGAACCGCAATGGCGTGAAGCCCTTGCCAGGCTTGGGCTTCACGCGTTGGTGCGGTTCGACAGCGTGGCGCCGCCAGAGGACGGCGAGCGTCGTTTGTACGAAAGCCTGGCGCTGCTGCTGGAAGACGCCCGCCCGGCCCTGCAGCGGCTGATCGACGACCAGCAGGCACAGCGCCTGGCACGCCGGCACAGCGGCAAGCGCCTGATTGCCGAGCTGCTGCTGGACTGCGCCGCCTGCCGGCGCAGCGTCGAGGCCGAACCGGCTGCCGAAGCCCGGGCCGTCGAGGCCTTGCGGCAAGAGGTGCGCCAGCGCGAACAGCGCTGCGTCGAGGCATTGCTCAAGCTGTATGCCTTCCGCCGCGAGGATGCCCATGCCACCGATCTGCCTTTGCTGGATGGCCGTTGGGGCGATGACCTGTTCAATCCCGAGACCCTGAAACTGCTGGGCGTGCGCTTGGGCAGCGGTGTGGCGGCCGGTGCGGCGGCGGGTGCCGGGGTCGACTTGCTGGTCGGCGGCCTTACGCTCGGTGCGGCGGCGCTGGCCGGGGCGATTGCCGGCGGCGCGCTGCAGACGGCGCGCAACTATGGTTCGCGGTTGATGGGCAAGCTCAAGGGCAAGCGCGAACTGACTGTGGACGACACGGTGCTGCGCCTGCTGGCCTTGCGTCAGCAGCAGTTGATGGTGGCGCTGGAAAACCGCGGGCATGCGGCGCAGGACAGCATTCGGCTGGGGGAACTGGACGAGAAGGCCTGGCGGGAGGGCAAGTTGCCGGAGGCGCTGAGCAAGGCCCGGGCGCATCCGCAGTGGTCCACGTTGAACCCTGGGGCGAAGCTGAACCAGGCTGAGCGTCAGGAGCAGCTGGAGGCGCTGGTTTCACAGTTTTGATCAAGCAGGTCTGGCCTCTTCGCGGGTAAACCCGCTCCCACAGGTATCTCACATTCCTTGAGATGTGCACTATTCCTGTGGGAGCAGGTTCACCCGCGAAGAGGCCGGCACAGGCAGCCCATCTCTCAAAGCAGTGCCAAAGCCTTCTTCTTCAACCCATCCAGGTCAATCACCGGCACCCCGACCACTTTCGCCTGCTCATCCCACTCCCGCATCCGCAAGCTCACCTCGAACAGCGGGTCCCGCTCGAACGCATCCGCCTCGGCCTCGCTCATCACACCCCCCTGATACTCCAAGGTTCTCCGGCTCGCCTCGCTCAGCCGTTGGTAATACCCCGCCTGCCGCAAAGTCAGGTAACGCTTGGCCTCCACGTGATACTGCACCAGCCGCGCCATGCGCTCGCCAAAACCACAACGGCGCAAATACTCGGCCCCGATGCGTTCATGGCTGACCACACCGTAGCCGCCCATGCTGGCGTCACCGCCGCACAGGTGGCCAATGTCGTGGAAAAACGCCGCCAGCACCACTTCATCGTCGAAGCCTTCGGCCATGGCCAGTTGTGCGGCCTGGGACATGTGTTCGAGCTGGGTGATGGCTTCGCCGATGTAATCGCCGCTGCCGTGGCGTTCGTACAGCGCGAAGGTACTGTCGATGATCTGGGCTGGGGTGGGCATCACTGTCTTCTCCTGGCTGGATTGCAGCAGTGGCTTCTTCGCGGGCATGCCCGCTCCCACAAGGATTGCGCACAGTTGAAGGACTGCGCGGTACCTGTGGGAGCGGGTTCACCCGCGAAGAGGCCGGTGCAGGTTACTGTTGAGCCACCTTCTCCGACTTGCCGTCATAGCGCTTGCGCCACTCGGCCAGGATCTGGTCACGGTTCTTCGAGGCCCAGGCAAAGTCGTTCTTGATCAGGCGCTGTTCATAATCCGCCGGCAGTTCGGTCTGCGGCTTGGCAATGCCCGGCGCGGCCAGCACGGCGAAGTTCTCCTTGTACAGTTCCATGGCCACCGGGCTTGCCGAGAAATCAGCCAGGCGCTTGGCCGCGTCCGCCTTGGGCGAACCTTTGATCACCGCAGTCGCTTCGATCTCCCAACCCAGGCCTTCCTTCGGCAGCACGATGTCCAGCGGCGCACCCTGGCGCTTGAGCTGCACGGCCGGGTACTCGAACGAGATGCCAATCGGGAATTCACCCGCTGCTGCCAGCTTGCACGGTTTGGAACCAGAGTGAACGTACTGGCCGATGTTCTGGTGCAGCGCATCCATGTACGCCCAACCCTGCGGCTCGCCAAAGGTCTGCAGCCAGGCGCTGACATCCAGGAAGCCGGTGCCGGACGAGGCCGGGTTCGGCATGACGATCTTGCCCTTGTACTCGGGCTTGGTCAGGTCCTGCCAGCTGACCGGCTTGCTCAGGCCCTGCTTCTCGGCCTCGATGGTATTGAAGCAGAGAGTCGCGGCCCACACGTCCATACCGACCCAGGCTGGCGGGTTGGCAGCATCGCGGTAGTTGCCGGCGATCTTGCCCAGGTCCTTCGGTGCATAGGCTTCGAGCATGCCGTTCTGGTCAAGGATGGCCAGGCTCGACGCGGCCAGGCCCCACACCGCGTCGGCTTGCGGGCGGTCTTTCTCGGCCAGCAGCTTGGCGGTGATGATGCCGGTGGAGTCACGGACCCACTTGATCTCGATGTCCGGGTTGGCCTTCTCGAAGGCCTGCTTGTAGCTCTTCAGCTGTTCGGCTTCCAGGGCGGTGTAGACCGTAAGCTGGGTACCAGCGGCCGAAGCCTGCAGGCTGAACACGGCGGAAACGGCAGCGGCAAGTGCAAGGTGCTTGTACATGGGTAGGTTCCTTACAGGTCAGACGGTCGCGGCGCGTTGGCGCCAGGCTTGGGAGCGGCGCAGCAGGCCGCGTGAGGCTGCGGCCAGCAGCAGTGAAGCGCCGGCACTGGTCAGCAGGATCAGGGTGGACATGGCGGCGGCACCACCGACGTTGCCGGCGTCGTCCATGTTCAGCACGGCGACGGCAGCCAGGATGGTGTCGGGGCTGTACAGGAAGATCGCCGCCGACACGGTGGTCATCGCCGAGACGAACAGGTAGCGAATGATGTCCAGCAGCGCCGGCAGGCAGATCGGCACGGTCACCCGCAGGAAGTGCCTGTACAGCGGCGCCTTCAGCGACAGCGCGGCAGCCTCGAATTCACCGTCGAGCTGGCGCAGGGCGGTGCTCGCGGTCATCTGCGCGGTGGTCAGGTAGTGGGCGATTGTGCACACCACCAGCAGCCCCATGCCGCCGTAGAACACATGCAGCGGGTTGCCGTTCAGGTTGAAGAAGAATACGTAACCCAGGCCCAGCACCAGGCCCGGCACGGCCATGGGGATGAAGCTGAGCAGGCGCAGCGCCTGGTTGAGCAGGCGTTGGCCCTGGGTCTTCTCCATCAGGTAGGCGCCGGTGAAGATCACCATGCTGCCGATCAGCGCGGTGCCGATGGCCATGGTCACGCTGTTGCGGTAGGCCAGCCAGCCGCCACCGGCGGTGTCCTCGAACATGTAGTGACGCAGCGACAACGCCAGGTTGTAAGACCAGAAGGTGACCAGCGACGAGTACACAGCCATACCGATCACCAGCAGCAACGCCGCGCACACCAGCAGCACGATGGCCAGGAAGCAGGCATCGCGACCGCGTGATGGCTTGGGCTCGAACACCTGGGCACGGCCGCTCATGGCCTCACCCTGGCGCCGGCGCAGCCAGGCATCGACGGTAAAGCTGAACAGCGCCGGCAACAGCAGCACCATGCCGATCAGCGCGCCACGGCCGAATTGTTGCTGGCCGACCACCGCCTTGTAGGCTTCCAGCGCCAGCACCTGATAATCGCCACCGACCACGACCGGTACACCAAAATCGGTGATGGTCAGGGTGAAGACCAGGCAGAACGCCGCGAACACCGCCTGGCGGGTGGCCGGCCAGGTGATGCTGGAGAACGCCCGCCAAGGGCCGGCACCCATGCTGGACGCCGCGTCGAACAGGCGTGCATCGGCCAGCGACAGCGCCGACAACAGGATCATCAGGGCATGTGGGAAGGTATAGATGGCCTCGCCCAGCACGATCCCCCAGAAGCCATAGATGTTGTCGCTGAGCAACCCGCGCAGCAGCCCCTGGTTACCGAACAGGTAGACCAGGGCGATGGCCGGCAGCATCGACGGTGCCAGCAGCGGCAGCAGCGAAATCCCCCGCCACAGGCCCTTGGCCGGAATCAGCGTGCGTTGCAGGGCATAGGCGAACAGGTAGGCCAGCGGAACCACGATGGCCGCCACCGTGAAGGCCACCGACAGGCTGTTGCCCAATAGCCAGTGGAAGTTTTCACTGGCGAACAGTTCGCGGGCCGCCAGCAGGCCGCCACCCTGGCCCGCTTCGGCACTGAAGCCGCGCCAGAAGATCGCCAGCAGCGGCAGCAGCACCGCCAGCACCAGAAGGATCAGCAGCAGGCTCTTGCCGCCGACGACGAACAACCGGTCACCCAGGGCGACGCCAGCACGCGGCGCGGCTTTGGCCTGGCTCAACGGCAGGGACATTGGCGCAGCCATCTCAGGCAAACACCTGCAGGCGCTGCGGCGGCAGCGCCACCCAGATGTCCTGCGAGCCCAGGCGCGGCATGGCCTCGGGGGCCAGCTCCGCCAGCAGTGCATGGCCTGGCAGGGCCTTGAGCTCGAAGCTCATGCGGCAGCGGTTACCGAGGAAGGTGATTTCGCGGACCCTGGCCGGGAACAGGTTTTCTTCGTGCACCACCGGGTTGACCGTGATCGCCTCCGGGCGGCAGAACAGCCGGCCGCTGCTGGCCCGGGCCGACCCCGGCGCCAGGCGCATGCTCATGCCGCCAACCTGGGCATGGCTGTCGCTGCTGCGCTGGAACGGCAGCCAGTTGCCCTGGCCGACGAACTCGGCAACGAACGGCGTGGCCGGCTGGTCGTAGATTTCCTGCGGGGTGGCGTACTGCTCGACCTGGCCGTTGTTCATCACCGCAATGCGGTCGGCCATCAGCATGGCTTCGTCCTGGTTGTGGGTGACCATCAGCGTGGTGATTCCCAGCTGGCGCTGCAGTTGGCGCAGTTCGGTGCACAAGTGCTCGCGCACCCGGGCATCCAGCGCCGACATGGGCTCGTCAAGCAGCAGCAGCGATGGCGACGGCGCCAGCGCGCGAGCCAGGGCAACACGCTGCTGCTGGCCGCCGGAAAGCTGGCCTGGGTATTTCTTCTCGCTGCCGGCCAGGCCCACCAGTTCGAGCATGTCGGCCACCCGCTGGCGGGCCTGCTCACGGCCACTGCCGGTCAGGCCGTAGGCGATGTTGGCTTCGACGGTAAGGTTGGGGAACAGCGCGTAGGACTGGAACAGGATGCCGTAGTCACGGGCCTGGGGTGGCAACTCGGAGATGTCGCGCTCGCCGATGTACAACGTACCCCGGTCCTGGCGCTCCAGGCCGGCGATGCAGCGCAGCAACGTGGTCTTGCCGCAGCCGGACGGGCCGAGCAGGCACACCAGTTCGCCGGCGGCGATGTCCAGCGAGACATCGTTGAGCGCCGTGAAGGCACCGAAGCGCTTGTGGATATTGCGCACTGTCATCTGTGCGCCGGGGGTGGTGTGGTTCATGGCAGGGCCTCATCGAAGCGATGGGGGCCATGCTAGAAAGGCTGTGCGAAGGTTCTGTGGCTTTAGGGCAAAAGCGGGTGATAGTGGTATAGGCAGATTTTGTAGTGCCCTGAGAGGGCCTCTTCGCGGGTAAACCCGCTCCCACAGGGATTGCGTCGCCTCTGAAGGCTGTGCAGTAGCTGTGGGAGCGGGTTTACCCGCGAAAAAGCCAACACAAATCTAGAAGTGCGAACCGGCCACTTCCTGCGCCACCCCAAGGAAGGCCGCCGGCAACCGGGCCTGGCGCCTTTCCTTCAGGCAATACAGGTACTCATGCATCACCGGCGCGTTCTCCAGCGCCAGCACCCGCAAGTCGGGGTTATGCGGCACCTCATGGCGGGCAATCACGCTGATGCCGATATTGCGCAGCACCGCCTCGCGGATCGACTCGCGGCTGCCAATCTCCAGCAACGCCCCGGCCTTTACCCCGGCCTCCTGCATCATCTGCTCGGTCAGCTTGCGTGTGGTCGAGCCCTTCTCGCGCATCAAAAGGCAGTGCCCGGCCACCACCTCGATCGATACCGCCTGGCGATGGGCCAACGGGTGGTTGCGATGCACCGCCACCACCAACGGGTCAGTCCCCAGCACCCGCCGCACCAGCCGCGCGTCTTCCACCAGTTGCGACGAAGCGGCGATATCCACCCGGTAGTCCTCAAGCATCTCCAGCACCTGCTGCGAATTACCGATTTCCACCGCCACTTCCACCTGCGGCAGGCGTTCGCGGTAGATCTTCACCAGGTCGAGAATGTAGTAAGGCGCCGTTGCCGCAATGCGCAGGCTGCCCTGGGCCTGGCCGCTGTTGCGCAGTTCGAACTCGATGTCGGCCTCCTGCTGCAACAGTGCCTTGACCATCGGCAGCAGGCGCACGCCCTCCTCGCTCAGCACCAGGCGCCGCCCGCCGCGGTAGAACAGCTCCACGGCGTACTGGCCTTCCAGGTTGCGGATCTGCGTGGTCACCGTGGGCTGGCTGAGCCCGAGCTTCTTCGCCGCCAGGGTGATGCTGCCCAAACGGGCCACCATGTAGAAGGCTTTCAGCTCCGAACTCAGCATGCACGTCCTCTATTTGCGCAACAGGCGCAAGCCGTTGAACACCACCAGCAGGCTCACGCCCATGTCGGCGAACACCGCCATCCACATGGTGGCCATGCCGGCAAAGGTGATCGCCAGGAATATCGCCTTGATGCCCAACGCCAGAACGATGTTCTGCATGAGGATCGCCGCACTTTGGCGCGACAGCCTGACGAAGGCCGGGATTTTCCGCAAGTCGTCGTCCATCAGCGCCACATCGGCGGTCTCGATGGCGGTGTCGGTACCGGCCGCCGCCATGGCAAAACCGATCTCGGCGCGGGCCAGCGCCGGGGCGTCGTTGATGCCGTCACCGACCATGCCCACCCGATGGCCCTGTGCGTACAGGGCTTCGATGCTCTTGAGCTTGTCGGCAGGCAGCAGGTTGCCTTCGGCGCGGTCGATACCCACCACAGTGGCGATGGCCTGGGCGGTATGTGGATTGTCACCGGTCAGCATGACAGTCTTGATGCCCAACTCGTGCAGCTCGGCGATGGCCTGGCGACTGCTTTCCTTGACCGTGTCGGCCACGGCGAACAGCGCCAACGGGCCGGAGCGGTCGAGCAGCAGCACCACGGTCTTGCCCTGGCGCTCCAGCGCATCCAGCTGGGCCTCGAGCTCGGGCGAGCACAGCCCCAGCTCCTCGACCAGACGGTGGTTACCCAGGTGGTAAACCTCACCCGCGATGGTGCCGCGCACGCCGCGCCCGGCCAGGGCGGCGAAGTCATCGACCTCGCTCAAGGCCAGGCCTTGCTCCTTGCCGAACTGGGCAATGGCGCGGGAAACCGGGTGGTCCGAACGCTCGCCCAGGCTGGCGGCCAGGGCTTGCGCGCGGCCTTCGAACAGCGGCTCCAGTACCTTGGCGTCGGTCTGCACCGGCTTGCCGTGGGTGATGGTGCCGGTCTTGTCCAGGGCCAGGAAGTCCAGCTGGCGCCCGCCTTCCAGATACACGCCCCCCTTGATCAGGATGCCCTTGCGCGCGGCGGCGGCCAGGCCGCTGACGATGGTCACCGGGGTCGAGATCACCAGGGCGCATGGGCAGGCCACCACCAGCAGCACCAGGGCGCGATAGACCCAGTCGAACCAGGCGCCAGCCATGAACAGCGGCGGTATCACCGCCACGGCCAAGGCAATGGCGAACACCACGGGGGTGTAGATGCGCGAGAAACGGTCGACGAAACGCTGGGTAGGTGCGCGCGCGCCTTGCGCCTCCTCGACGGCCTTGATGATACGCGCCAGGGTCGATTGACCGGCAGCAGCGGTAACGCGAAATTCCAGCGCCCCTGCCTGGTTGATGGTGCCGGCGAACAGCTTGTCGCCCACGCCCTTCTCCACGGGTAGGCTTTCGCCGGTGATCGGTGCCTGATCGACGCTCGATTGCCCGCTAGTCACTTCACCGTCCAGGCCAATGCGTTCGCCGGGGCGTACCCGCACCAAGGCACCGATGGCCACCTCCCGCACCTCAACTGCCCGCCACTGGCCATCAGCCTGGCGCACGGTGGCCATGTCCGGGGTGAGCTGCATCAAGCCACCAATAGCGTTGCGCGCGCGGTCCAGCGAGCGGGCTTCGATCAGTTCGGCAACGGTGAACAGCACCATCACCATGGCCGCTTCCGGCCATTGGCCGATCAGCACCGCGCCCGTCACGGCAATGCTCATCAGCGCGTTGATGTTGAGGTTGCGGTTTTTCAGGGCGATCCAGCCCTTCTTGTAGGTACCCAGGCCACAGCCAAGGATCGCTGCCAACGCCAGCGCCGCCACCACCCACTCCGGGGCCAGCGCGGCAAAGTGCACGATTTCGGCGGAGATCGCGGCAATACCGGACAGCGCCAGCGGCCACCAACGGGTCTTGACCACTTGTGGTGCGCTCCCGGTGCCATCATCTGCGGCGCCAAGCGGCTCGGCTTTCATGCCCAGGCTGTCAATGGCCTGCTCGATTTCGGCGGTGCCACCCAGGGTGTGGCGAACGCCAAGCACACGGTTGATCAGGTTGAATTCCAGCTGCTCGATGCCAGCCAGCTTGCCCAGCTTGTCCTGGATCAGGGTCTGCTCGGTCGGGCAGTCCATGGCCTCGATGCGGAAACGGCTGAACTGGGCGTGGCTGCTGGCCTTTTCGCTCAGCTGGACCAGGGCTGGCGCAGCAGCGCCGCCACAGCAGCTGTGGGCGTGGTGATCGTGCTTGTGTTCGTGGCTGACAGGCTGGTTCATGGGGTCGTCCTTAATTTGAGCCTGTTGCCAAGTGAACACCCTGTAGCCACTATAGGGTCAAGCCACTTGCTGGAGAATTTCGTGATGAAGATCGGAGAACTGGCCAAAGCCACCGACTGCGCGGTGGAAACCATCCGCTACTACGAGCGTGAACAGCTGCTGCCGGAACCGGCGCGTAGCGACGGTAACTACCGGCTGTACACCCAGGTCCATGTCGAGCGGCTGACCTTCATCCGCAACTGCCGCACCCTGGACATGACCCTGGATGAAATCCGCAGCCTGCTACGCCTGCGCGACAGCCCCGACGATTCGTGCGGCAGCGTCAATGCGCTGATCGACGAGCATATCGAGCATGTGCAGGCACGGATTGATGGGTTGGTGGCGTTACAGGATCAGCTTGTGGAGCTACGGCGGCGCTGCAATGCACAGGGGGCTGAGTGCGCGATCTTGCAGCAACTGGAGACGAACGGGGCGGTATCGGTGCCGGATACCGAGCATTCGCATGTGGGGCGGAGCCACGGGCATTAGCCCAAAGCTTCGCGGGTAAACCTGCTCCCACAGGTACTGCACAGGCCTGAGCTTTGTGCGGTCCCTGTGGGAGCGGGTTTACCCGCGAAGAGGCCGGTACAGGCAATAGTGATCTGTCAGACCGCCATCGGCGCCGTCATCGGGGCATGGTGCTCATACCCTTCCAGCCAGAAATCGCTCGGCTCGATCTTCTCCAGCCACTCCGGCTCGTACTTGCCCGTCTCGGCAAACGCCGGCACGCGGTCGCTGATCACCAGCTTCGGTGCTTCGAGCGGCTCACGCTTGAGCTGCTCGTTGAGCATGTCCAGGTGGTTTTCATACACATGGGCATCGCCGATGAAGTAGGTGAACCAGCGCGGGGTGTAGCCGGTCAGGCGGCCGAACAGCGACAGCAGCGCCGCGCCTTCGGTGAGGTTGAACGGCGTACCCAGGCCCAGGTCGTTGGAGCGGATGTAGAGGGTCAGGGAAATCTCCCTGGTCTCCACATTCGGGTGGAACTGGTACAGCAGGTGGCACGGCGGCAGGGCCATTTCGTCCAGCTGCGCGCAGTTCCAGCCGTGGAACAGGATACGGCGGCTGCCCGGGTCGTTGGCAATGGTGTCCAGGCACTGGCGCACCTGGTCGATGGCCTTGTACAGGATGACGAACGCGACGCCCTCCTCCTCGTCCTGGGCGATGCGGCGGAAGCCCGCCTTCTCGGCCATTTCGATGGCCGCCGGGTTGCTCAGCGGGATGCGCTTGTAGCCCGGCCACTGGCGCCATTGCACGCCGTAGATCTCGCCCAGGTCGTCATGGCCCTGGCGGAACGGGTTGGCCAGCCACTGGGCGTTCTCGTTGGCGTTCTGGTCCCAGACCTTGCAGCCCAGCTCGCGGAATTCACCGGCGTTCTTCACGCCACGCAGGAAACCGACCATTTCGCCGATTGCCGACTTGAACGCCAGTTTGCGAGTAGTGATGGCGGGGAAGCCCTTCTGCAGGTCAAAACGCAGCATGGCGCCCGGCAGGCTGATGGTGCGGATGCCGGTGCGGTTGCCCTGCAGCGTGCCGTTTTCGATGACGTCGCGGACCAGGTCCAGATACTGTTTCATGGCTTACCTGTAGCAAAAACGGCAGGGGGATCGCCCCTGCCGTGGGATTAATCAGGCGGGTTTCGCCGTAGGCTTGCGATTATAAGCCCACCAGATCAGGCCAAGGCCAGCCAGGATCATCGGTACGCACAGAATCTGACCCATGGTCAGCCAGCCCCAGGCCAGGTAGCCAAGCTGGGCATCAGGTACGCGGACGAATTCGACGATGAAGCGGAAGATGCCGTAGAACAGCGCGAACATGCCGGATACCGCCATGGTCGGCCGCGGCTTGCGCGAGAACGCCCAGAGGATCAGGAACAGCGCCACACCTTCAAGCGCGAACTGGTAAAGCTGCGACGGGTGACGCGGCAACTGCGCCGGGTCGCTGAACGGCGGGAAGACCATCGCCCATGGCACGTCGGTGGCCTTGCCCCACAGCTCGGCGTTGATGAAGTTGCCGATGCGCCCGGCCCCCAGGCCGATCGGCACCAGTGGGGCGACGAAGTCCATCAGCTCGAAGAACGACTTGTTGTTGCGCTTGCCGAACCACAAGGCCGCCAGCATCACGCCGATGAAGCCGCCATGGAACGACATGCCGCCCTTCCAAACCTCGAAGATCAGCGTCGGATTGGCCAGGTACTGGTGCAGGTCATAGAACAGCACGTAGCCCAGGCGACCACCGACGATCACCCCCATCGACAGCCAGAACACCAGGTCGGAGAGCTTTTCGCGCGTCCAGGTGGGGTCGAAGCGGTTCAGCCGGCGCGAGGCGAGCAGCCAGGCACCGCCGATGCCGACCAGGTACATCAGGCCGTACCAATGGATTTTCAGCGGCCCGATGGCCACGGCCACGGGGTCTATCTGCGGGTAAGGCAGCATGGAACTTCCTCTCGATTCAAATCAAAAAGCTGAGGCCGACACAGAACAGCAGGGCTGCGAACAGGCGTTTCAACAAACGTGGCGACAGCTTGTGCGCCAGGCGCGCGCCGAAGCGGGCGAAAAACATGCTGGTCACGGCAATGCCGACCAGCGCCGGCAGGTACACGTAACCCAGGCTGTGGGCCGGCAGGTGCTCCGCGTGCCAGCCCAGCAGCATGAAACTCAGGGCACTGGCCACGGCAATCGGCAGACCACAGGCCGAGGACGTGGCCACTGCCTGCTGCATGGGCAGGCTGCGCCAGGTCAGGAACGGCACGGTCAGTGAGCCGCCGCCGATGCCGAAAATGGCCGAGGCCCAGCCGATCACCCCACCGGCACCAATCAGCGCAGGCTTGCCGGGGATGCCACGACTGGCCTTGGGCTTGAGGTCCAGGGCCATCTGCGCGGCGATGACCAGGGCGAATACGCCGATGATCTTTTGCAGCAGCGGCCCCTGGATCAGCGAGGCGGTCTTGGCGCCGACACCGGCCCCAAGCAGGATACCGAGGGTCATCCAGGCGAAGATCGGCCATTGCACCGCGCCCTTGCGCTGGTGCTCGAGCACGGCGTTGATCGAGGTGAAGACGATGGTTGCCAGCGATGTACCGACTGCCAGGTGGGTCAGCACCGAGGCATCGAAACCCTGCAAGGTGAAGCTGAACACCAGCACCGGCACGATGATGATACCGCCGCCCACACCGAACAGCCCGGCCAGCACACCGGCGCAGGCGCCCAACAGCAGATAGAGCACGAATTCCATTCGTCTTCCCCGAGAAAACAATGCGGCATGGTAACGGAAGCCGGGCTCGGGGCTCTAGTGAACTGTGTGTCAGGTTGGATCCGCCCTGCCGGAGTGGGTACAGTGGAAAAAACCCAGAGGCCCGACCGATGTGCCTGATCGTATTCGCCTGGCGGCCGGGGCATGCCCTGCCGCTGATCGTGGCGGCCAACCGCGATGAGTTCTATGCCCGCCCCACCCAGGCCCTGGCGGCCTGGGAGGATGCGCCCGGGATCTATGCCGGGCGCGACCTGGAAGCTGGAGGCACCTGGCTGGGCGTGGGCCCGCAGGGGCGGTTCGCGGCGCTGACCAATATCCGCGACCCGGGGCAGGCGTTGGGCCCGCGTTCGCGGGGTGAACTGGTGGCGGCGTATCTGCAGGGTGCGCTTGGGGTCGAGGCTTACCTGGACCAGGTGGCCAGCCACAGCAGGCACTATTCGGGGTTCAACCTGCTGGTGGGCGACGGGCGGCAGCTGGGTTACCTGCATGCCCGGGACGCGGCGCCGCGCCTGCTGGAGGCCGGGGTTTACGGGCTTTCCAATGCCGGGCTGGATACGCCGTGGCCGAAGCTGGTGAAGGCGCGTAGTGGGCTGGAAGGATTGCTGGAAACGCCGGAGCCGCAGCGCTTGCTGGCGTTACTGGCCGATGCCGAACCGGCGCCGGAGGGCGAGTTACCGGAGACGGGCGTTGGGTTGGCGACCGAGAAGCTGCTGTCGAGTGTGTTCATTGCCAGCCAGAACTACGGGACGCGGGCGAGTACGGTGCTGATTGTGGATGATCAGGGAAGAAGGCGGCTGGTTGAGCGCAGTTTCGGGCCCTTTGGTGGGCATTTGGGGGAAGTTGAGTTGCTTGTCTGATAATTTGATGTTGCTGGTTCCGGCCTCTTCGCGGGTAAACCCGCTCCCACACGTACTTCGCCGCATCTGAAGGCTGCGCTGTACCTGTGGGAGCGGGTTTACCCGCGAAGAGGCCGGAACAGGCCACCTCATATTCAGAGGGTTTTATTGGCCCCGGGCCCGATCATCCGCGCCAGCCCAAGGTTCTTCAGGGCCAGTTGCAGCGAGCTGTGGATAACCTGCGGGTTGTCATGGCTCAGGGCCTCGGCCAGCAGTTCCTTGGCCTTGCCCAGGTTGATCTGGCGCAGCATCCACTTCACCTTCGGCAGGTTGGTGGCGTTCATCGACAGGCTGTCGAAGCCCATCGCCATCAACAGGATCGCCGCCGCCGGGTCACCGGCCATCTCGCCGCAGATACTCACCGGCTTGCCTTCACCATGGGCATCGCGCACCACCGTGTTCAGCGCCTGCAACACCGCCGGGTGCAGGTAGTCGTACAGGTCGGCGACCCGCGGGTTGTTGCGGTCCACCGCCAGCAGGTACTGGGTCAGGTCGTTGGAGCCGACCGACAGGAAGTCCACCTGCCGCGCCAGCTCCTTGGTCTGGTACACCGCCGCAGGAATTTCCACCATCACGCCAACCGGCGGCATCGGCACATCGGTGCCTTCGTCACGCACCTCGCCCCAGGCGCGGTGGATCAGGTGCAGCGCCTCTTCCAGCTCGTGGATGCCGGAAATCATCGGCAGCAGGATGCGCAGGTTGTTCAGCCCCTCGCTGGCCTTGAGCATGGCGCGGGTCTGCACCAGGAAGATTTCCGGGTGGTCGAGGGTGACGCGGATGCCGCGCCAGCCGAGGAACGGGTTTTCTTCCTTGATCGGGAAGTACGACAGCGACTTGTCGCCGCCGATGTCGAGGGTGCGCATGGTCACTGGCAGCGGGTGGAAGGCCGCCAGCTGCTCGCGGTAGATGGCCAGCTGCTCCTTCTCGCTGGGGAAGCGCTGGTTGATCATGAACGGCACTTCGGTGCGGTACAGCCCTACCCCTTCGGCACCGCGCTGCTGGGCACGGGCCACGTCAGCGAGCAGGCCGGTGTTGACCCACAGCGGCATGCGGTGGCCGTCCGGGGTAACGCACGGCAGTTCGCGCAGGGCATCCAGGCCCTGGGCCAGCTGGCGCTCCTCCTCGACCACGTCGCTGTACTGCTTGCGCAGCACTTCGCTGGGGTTGGTGAACACCTCGCCCTTGTAGCCGTCGACGATCATCTCGATGCCGTCGACCTTGGAATACGGCAAATCGACCAGGCCCATCACCGTGGGGATGCCCATGGCGCGGGCCAGGATGGCGACGTGGGAGTTGCCCGAGCCCAGGACCGAGACCAGGCCGACCAGCTTGCCTTCCGGTACTTCGCCGAGCATCGCCGGGGTCAGCTCTTCACTGACCAGAATGGTGTTGTCGGCATACACCAGCGACTGTGCGCGGGCTTCCTGCAGGTAGGCCAGCAGGCGCCGGCCAAGGTCCTTGACGTCGGAGGCGCGCTCGCGCAGGTAGTCATCGTCCATCAGCTCGAAGCGGTTGACGTGCTCGCCCACCACCTGGCGCAGGGCGCCCTGGGCCCACTGGCCGGTCTTGATGACTTCGGTCACCTCACCGCCCAGGGCCGCGTCTTCAAGCATCATCAGGTACACATCGAACAGTGCACGCTCTTCCGGGCGCAGTTGGGTGGCCAGCTTGGCCGACAACTTGCGCATATCGTCGCGCACACCTTCGAGGGCGTTCTGGAACAGCTTCAGTTCGGCGTCGATGTCATCGACGGTCTTGTCCGGTACCACTTCCAGGTCAGCCGGCGGCAACATCACCACGGCGCGCCCCACGGCGGCGCCAGGCGAGCCCGGTACGCCGACGAAGCGCGCTTCCTGGATGCCCTTGCCCTGGCGGCCCAGGCCACGGATCGAGCCGGTGGCCTCGGCGTGGGCGATAACCCCGGCGAGCTGGGCGCTCATGGTGACCAGGAAGGCTTCTTCGCCCTCGTCGAACTGGCGACGCTCCTTTTGCTGGATGACCAATACCCCGACCACACGGCGGTGGTGGATGATCGGCGCACCGAGGAAGGAGGCGAATTTTTCTTCGCCGGTTTCGGCAAAGTAGCGATAACGCGGGTGGTCGGCGGCGTTTTCCAGGTTCAGCGGCTCTTCCCGGGTACCGACCAGGCCGACCAGGCCTTCGTTGGGGGCCATGCTGACCTTGCCGATGGAACGCTTGTTCAGGCCTTCGGTGGCCATCAGCACGAAGCGGTTGGTTTCCGGGTCGAGCAGGTAGACCGAGCAGACCTGACTGCCCATGGCCTCCTTGACACGCAAGACAATGATCCCCAACGCCGACTTGAGATCTTTGGCGGAGTTTACTTCCTGGACGATCTTGCGCAGCGTATTGAGCATGGCTCGGGGTCGAACTCCGTCGTCAGTCGCGCGTCAGCAGACGCGGTGCTAGCTCTTTCAGGGCGCGTCGGTAGACCTCGCGCTTGAATGTCACAACCTGGCCCAGCGGGTACCAATAGCTGACCCAGCGCCAGCCGTCGAATTCCGGCTTGCCGGTCAGGTCCATCCGCACCCGTTGTTCGTTGCTGACCAGACGCAGCAGGAACCATTTCTGCTTCTGGCCGATGCACAGCGGCTGGCTATGCGTACGCACCAGTCGCTGGGGTAAACGATAACGCAACCAGCCACGGGTGCAGGCAAGAATTTCCACATCATCGCGTTCAAGGCCAACTTCTTCGTTCAGCTCGCGGTACAGGGCATCTTCCGGCGTCTCGTCAGGGTTGATGCCACCCTGTGGAAACTGCCAGGCATCCTGGTTGATCCGGCGAGCCCATAGCACCTGCCCGGCATCATTCGTGAGAATGATCCCGACATTGGGGCGAAAACCATCCGGGTCGATCACGGCAGCAACCTCGCAAACGCATGTCACCGCATTGTTCCACAAAGCTTGCGAGCGCAGCAACGCGCCCGCCAAGCTTATGTGCAGCCGCGTGAAAACTCCGTATTCTGCCGGCCTACCCTGTGGCTGATGCGAGTGACCTCGATGCGCCTGGCTTTATTCGACCTGGACAATACCCTCCTCGGTGGCGACAGCGACCATGCCTGGGGTGACTACCTTTGCCAGCGCGGCATCCTCGACCCGGTTGCCTACAAGCAACGCAATGATGGCTTCTACCAGGACTACCTGAATGGCACCCTGGACCTGCAGGCCTACCTGGCCTTCTCCATGGAAATCCTTGCAGCAACACCGTTAGCCCGGCTAGACGAGTTGCACCGCGACTTCATGCGCGACTGCATCGAGCCGATCATCCTGCCCAAGGCGCTGACCTTGCTGCAGCAGCACCGCGAGGCCGGCGACCAGCTGGTGATCATCACCGCCACCAACCGCTTCGTCACCGCACCGATTGCCCGGCGCCTGGGGGTTCGCGTGTTGCTGGCGACCGAATGCGAGACGCGTGATGGCCGCTATACCGGGCGTAGTACCGATATACCGTGTTTCCGTGAAGGCAAGGTGACGCGACTGGAACGCTGGATGCTGGAGAACGGCTTTGATCTTGCGGACAGCTACTTCTACAGCGACTCTATGAACGATCTGCCGTTGTTGCAGCGGGTGGCGCATGCGGTAGCGGTGGATCCCGACCCGAACCTGCGGGCGGAGGCCGAGCAACGTGGGTGGCCGGTGGTTTCGTTGCGAGATTGAGGTTTTCCTGTAGCGGCCTCTTCGCGGGTAAACCCGCTCCCACAGGTACTGCACAGCCATCAAGCCTTGCACAGGTCCTGTAGGAGCGGGTTTACCCGCGAAGAGGCCAGCACATACAGCACAAGGCTTTCAGACCGGCTTGGCGCCCATAAGCCCGGCAATGGACAGGAAGCAAACCCCACTGAATACCGCCAGTGCCAGGGTAAAGCGCAACCCCACCACCTCGGCCTTGCGCAGCCGGTTCAGCCGGATCAGCAGCCACCACACGGCAAACGCGCCCAGCGTATAAATGACACTGGACGCCAGCACCCAGGTCTGTCCCAGCGGCCAGCCCACCAGATGTACCAGCCACCAGCCGGTGAACGGCATGCTCACCAGGCACAGGCCCATCACCAGCCAGACGAACACCAGCGGGCGACGCAGCAGCTTGGCGTAAGCCTCGGCATCGCCCTGGCGGCGGGCACGCACGGTCCAGAGCGCCAGGCCCAGGGCGCCCAGCAGCAGGAGCGCGGTGGCGATGATGTGCAGGGTCTTGAAGGTGGTCAGGTGTTCCATGTCTCTATTGTCCTTGAGCAGGCCATTTTGCAGTGGCTTCTTCGCGGGTGAACCCGCTCCCACAGGTACTGCACTGACCTCGAGACTTGTGCAGTACCTGTGGGAGCGGGTTTACCCGCGAAAGGGCCATCAGCCCCAAGCTTAGCCGCTCAGCCCAGGAACAGCTTGTAAGCCGGGTTGTCAGTCTCGTCCCAGTACGGGTAGCCGATCTTCGCCAGCGCCGTCGGCACCAGGTGGCGCTCGTCCTCCGGTACCTGCAATCCGGCCACCACGCGGCCGTCAGCCGCGCCATGGTTGCGGTAGTGGAACATCGAGATGTTCCAGCGCCCGCCCAGCTTGTTGAGGAAGTTGAACAGCGCCCCCGGCCGCTCGGGGAATTCGAAGCGCAGCACCATTTCGTCACTGGCACCAGCCGAATGGCCGCCGACCATGTGGCGAATATGCAGCTTGGCCAGCTCGTTATCGGTCAGGTCGGTAACCGGGAAGCCCTGATCGGTCAGTTGCTGCACCAGCGCCGCCCGCGGGTCGTTTTCCGGGTGGGTCTGCACGCCGACGAAGATATGCGCCTCGTCGGAGGTGTGCTTGCGGTAGTTGAACTCGGTGATCTGGCGCTTGCCGATAGCCTCGCAGAAGGCCTTGAAGCTGCCTGGGCGCTCGGGAATGGTCACGGCGATGATCGCCTCGCGCTTTTCACCCAGCTCGGCACGCTCGGCCACATGGCGCAGGCGGTCGAAGTTGACGTTGGCACCGGAATCGATGGCCACCAGGGTCTGCCCGGTGACGCCGTACAACTCGACGTACTTCTTGATGCCCGCCACGCCCAGGGCACCGGCAGGTTCGGTGATCGAGCGGGTATCATCGTAGATATCCTTGATCGCCGCGCAGATCTCGTCGGTACTGACGGTGACCACTTCATCCACATGATGGCGGCAGATATCGAAGGTGTGCTGACCGATCTGCGCCACCGCCACGCCATCGGCGAACAGCCCGACCTGCGGCAGCACCACACGCTCACCGGCCGCCATGGCCGCCTGCAGGCAGTTGGAATCGTCCGGCTCGACGCCAATCACCTTGATTTCCGGACGCAGGTACTTCACGTAGGCAGCAATGCCGGCGATCAGGCCGCCGCCGCCCACCGGTACGAAGATCGCGTCCAGCTGGCCAGGGTGCTGGCGCAGGATTTCCATGGCCACCGTGCCCTGCCCGGCGATGGTGTGCGGGTCGTCATAGGGGTGGACGTAGACGAAGCCCTTTTCATCGACCAGTTTCAGCGAATAGGCCAGCGCCTCGGGGAACGAGTCGCCATGCAGCACCACCTTGCCGCCCCGCGAACGCACGCCTTCGACCTTGATCTCCGGGGTGGTCTTGGGCATCACGATAGTGGCCTTGATGCCCATCTCGCGTGCGGCCAGGGCCAGGCCCTGGGCATGGTTGCCGGCCGAGGCGGTGACCACGCCACGGGCCAGTTCTTCCGGGGTCAGTTGGGCCAGCTTGTTGTAGGCCCCGCGGATCTTGAACGAGAACACCGGCTGCAAGTCTTCGCGCTTGAGCAGAATCTGGTTGCCCAGGCGCTTGCTCAGTTGCCCGGCGCTCTGCAGCGGGGTTTCGACCGCAACGTCGTAGACGCGCGAGGTGAGGATCTTCTTGACGTACTGTTCGAGCATCGGGAAAGCATCACTGGGCCGCGGGACAAGGGCTGGGAGTCTACCCCAGCGCTACGTCGGGCGACCACAGCAAAGCCGCCCGAGCCGTTATACTAGGCTCTTTTCAAAACCGCCCTGCCCCTCTCGGAGCCCGCATGACCCAGGACCAACTCAAACAGGCCGTCGCCCAGGCCGCTGTCGACTTCATTCTGCCCAAGCTGGATGAAAAGAGCGTCGTCGGCGTCGGTACCGGTTCGACCGCCAACTTCTTCATCGACGCCCTGGCTCAGCACAAGACTGCCTTCGACGGCGCGGTCGCCAGCTCCGAAGCCACCGCCCAGCGTCTGAAGGGCCATGGCATCCCGGTCTACGAGCTGAACAGCGTCAGCGAACTGGAGTTCTACGTGGACGGCGCCGACGAGAGCGACGCGCACCTGAACCTGATCAAGGGCGGCGGCGCAGCCCTGACCCGCGAGAAGATCGTCGCCGCCGTGGCCAAGACCTTCATCTGCATCGCCGACGCCAGCAAGCTGGTACCTGTGCTGGGCGCCTTCCCACTGCCGGTCGAAGTGATCCCGATGGCCCGCAGCCACGTGGCTCGCCAGCTGGTCAAGCTGGGCGGCGACCCGGTGTACCGTGAGGGTGTGGTGACCGACAACGGCAACGTGATCCTCGATGTGCACAACCTGCAGATCACCAACCCGGTGGAGCTGGAGGCGCAGATCAACGCCATCGTTGGCGTGGTGACCAACGGCCTGTTCGCGGCGCGTCCGGCGGATTTGCTGCTGCTGGGTACCGCTGAAGGCGTGAAGAGCCTGAAGGCCGAGTAATCTTCTTCGCGGGCACGCCCGCTCCCACAGGAACTGCACGGGGTCTGAAACCTGTGGCGTATGTGGGAGCGGGCATGCCCGCGAATAGGCCCTTCCAGGCAATCAATCCGCCGGCTGTTTGAACACATAGAACAGGTTCGGCTCACTGACCAGATAGATGGTCCCCGCCTCATCCATCGCAATCCCCTCCGCCTGCGGCACCGTCGCCTGCAACCCCTGGAACCCCTTGCGCAACGACAAGGTACTCAGCGGCCGACCCTCCACATCCAGTTCCAGCACCAGCCGCGACTCGTCCGACAGCGCCAGCAGGTGCCCGCTGCGCTCATCGAACTGCAAGCTCGACAGGTCCCGCACGAACAGCCGCGAATCGCGCTTGCGGTCCTGTACCACATGCACCGCATAGGGCTGCTCCGGGTTGTCGTGCGGGAAGCCATGCACCTCGTAGATCAGCATCGGGTCACGTTCCTTGGCCACGAACAGGCGCTTGCCCGCCGAATCGTAGGCCAGCCCCTCGAAGCCCTTGTTGCCATTCAGGCCAATGCCAAGGGTCAGCTGCTCGGCATCGCCGGCATCGAGGAACATCGTGTCGTCCTCCAGGCGCACGCGAATCAGCCGCTGCTGACGCTCATCGGTAATCACATAGCTATTGGGCCCGACGTACTCCACGGCTTCCGGGTCGCCGAAGCCGGTCAGCGGTACCCGGCGCAGGATGCGGCCGTCCAGCGACAGTTCGATCAGTTCCGAGCGGGCATTGGTGACGGTAAACAGGGTCTTGCGGTCCGGGTCGTAGGTCAGCGCCGAAATGTCGTCATCCAGCCCCTCGATCGGCTGTGCCTCCACCACCACCCGGTAACGGTCCAGGCCGATGCTCTGCTCGGCTGGCTGCCACCAGGCCTTGAGATTGAACCAGACACGCTCGAACAGGCGGAACTCCTGCCCGGCCAAGCCGAGCAGGATCAGGCCGATGACGGCCAGAACAGGAAACGGGCGAACAAAACGGCGCATGAGGGCAGACTCGACATAGGGGTGGCGAATCTAACCATGAACAACTGAAGTAAAGCTTAATGCCAGCATCCGAAAATCCGGATATTGGGGTCAGTTCTTTCTGAAGCGATAGAACAGAGCCGGCTCGCTGACCATGTACAGGTTGCCCTTGTCGTCCATGGCCACCCCTTCGGCCCGCGGGATGGTGCCCTGCAGGCCGTTGAAACCACCCAGCAAGGTCATGAAGCTGACTTGCTGGCCCTGCTCGTCCAGCTCCAGCAGCATGTTGGAATCGGACGACAGCACCAACAGGTGGCCGGTACGCGGATCGACGCTAAGCGCCGAGAGGTTGCGCAGGTCCAGTTCATCGCTGGGCAGCAGCTTTTTTTCACCGGTGAGCGGGCTGCGGCCATCAGTATTCCAGGTATACAGCTTGGGCGGGCGCTCCTCGCCGATGACCAGGCGCTGGCGCAGCGGGTCCCAGGCCACCGCCTCGAAGCCCTTGTTGCTCTTCACCGACTGGCCCAGGTCGTGGCTCTGGAAATCATCATGGTTCAACGCGGTGGTCTGCGCATCCACCTTGACCACGGTCAGGTCGTGCAGGCGCTCGTCGGTGATTGCCAGGTAGCCGTCTTCCAGCACGGCAACGCCTTCCGGGTTGTTCCAGCCGTTGAGCGGGATCTTGCGCAGTACATCGCCATCCAGGCTCAGCTCGACCAGGATCGGGTTCTTGCCCATGACTGCGAACAGGGTGCGGGTACGCGGGTTGAAAGCCACGTCCGAGGCTTCATCGTCGTCCATGCCTGGCAGCGGCTTGGCATCGATGTCGACCTGGTAGTCCGGCAGCCATACGCTTTCGCTGCGCTCGGCGGTGCTTTCGAAGCTTTCCTTGACCCACAGCGCACCGCGGTCATCCCAGTGCATGGCCACGGCCACGCCATAGCCGATTACCGCTGCCACGGCCAGGCCGAAGGGCCAGCGCAGGAAGAAACGACGCTTGGGGGTTGCCGGGGCGCTGGAGGGAGATGGCATGCAGGGGTCCTGGGGAAATGGGCGTAGATCCGCGCATTATCCGGATTGGGTGTGAAAAATCGGTAAACAGGTCTGCCCTCTTCGCGGGTGAACCCGCTCCCACAGGCATAGCGCCGCCCTTGAGAGTTGCGCAGTTCCTGTGGGAGCGGGTTTGCCCGCGAAGAAGGCGATACGGTTCCAGCTCAAAGCACCCGGCTTTCGAAGCGGCTCACACCCGGCAGCTCAAGCACCAGTTCGTCACCGACATGGAACGGCCCTACGCCAGCCGGAGTACCGGTGAGGATCACATCCCCCGCCTGCAGCGAGAAATGCGCAGCCATGTACTGGATCATCGGCACGATCGGGTTGAGCATCATCGCGCTGTTACCGTCCTGGCGCACCTCGCCGTTGACGGTCAGGCGCACCGGGATGTCGGTCACGTCCTCGAAGCTGGCGGCCGACACGAACGGCGGCAGTACGCAGGCGCCGTCAAAGCACTTGGCCAGCTCCCATGGCAGGCCCTTCTCTTTCAGCCTGGCCTGCACATCGCGCAGGGTCAGGTCCAGCGCCGGGGCATAACCGGAAATGGCGTCCAGCACCTCTTCCTCGCTCGGATGAGTCGACAGCGGCTTGCCCAGCAGCACGGCAATTTCGGCCTCATAGTGCACAGAGCCGCGCTCGGTCGGGATCTTGAAGCCACCTTCGGCCGGCACCACGCAACTGCCCGGCTTGATGAACAGCAATGGTTCGGTGGGGATCGGGTTGTCCAGTTCCTTGGCATGCTCGGCATAGTTACGGCCGATGCACACCACCTTGCCCAGCGGGAAGTGAATGCGCGTGCCGTCTACGTACTGGTGCTGGTAACTCATGGCCGACTCCTCTGGATACTGCTTTCTATTCAGGTGCGAAGATCTTACCCGGATTCATGATGCCGTTAGGGTCGAACACGGCCTTTATTGCCTTCATGCAGGCGATTTCTTCGGGCGAGCGGCTGTAGCCCAGGTAGTCGCGCTTGGTCATGCCCACGCCGTGCTCGGCCGAGATCGAGCCGTTGTAGCGTTTGACGATATCGAACACCCACTTGTTGACCTTGGTGCACGAGGCAAAGAACTCATCCTTGTTCATGTGCTCGGGCTTGAGGATGTTCAGGTGCAGGTTGCCGTCGCCAATGTGGCCGTACCACACCACTTCGTAATCCGGGTAATGTTCGGCGACGATGGCATCGATATCGCGCAGGAACTCCGGCACTTTCGACACGGTGACGGAAATGTCGTTCTTGTACGGGGTCCAGTGCGAGATGGTTTCCGACAGGTACTCGCGCAGTTTCCACAGATTTTTCAGCTGGGTCTCGCTCTGGCTCATCACCCCGTCCAGCACCCAGCCCTGCTCGACGCAGTGCTCGAAGGTGGCCAAGGCTTCGTTGGCCACCTCCTCGGTGCTGGCCTCGAACTCCAGCAGCGCATAGAACGGGCAGGCGGTCTCGAACGGTGCCGGCACGTCGCCGCGCGCCAGGATCCTGGCCAGGCCCTTGTCGGAGAAGAACTCGAAGGCGGTCAGGTCCAGCTTGGCCTGGAAGGCATGCAGCACCGGCATGATCGAATCGAAGTCCGGGGTGCCCAGCACCATCGCGGTGAGGTTGCGCGGTGCACGGTCCAGCCGCATGGTGGCCTCGACCACGAAGCCCAGGGTACCTTCGGCGCCGATGAACAGCTGGCGCAGGTCATAGCCGGTGGCGTTCTTGATCAGGTCCTTGTTCAGCTCCAGTAATTCACCCTTGCCGGTGACCACTTTCAGCCCGGCCACCCAGTTGCGGGTCATGCCGTAGCGAATTACCTTGATCCCGCCAGCATTGGTGCCAATATTGCCGCCAATCTGGCTGGAACCGCTGGAGGCGAAGTCCACCGGGTAATAAAGGCCCTGCTCTTCGGCACAGGCCTGCAGCTGGCGGGTAATCACCCCGGGCTGGCAGACCACGGTGCGGTCGAAGGCATTGAAGCCGAGAATCTGGTTCATGTAGTCGAAGGCGACCACCACTTCGCCATTGGCCGCCACGGCGCCTGCAGAAAGCCCGGTACGCCCACCAGACGGCACCAGCGCCACCTTGTGGGTATTGGCCCAGCGCACGATCGCCTGCACCTGCGCCACCGTTTTGGGAAACACGATGGCGCTGGGCGCCGGTGGGTAATGCTTGGTCCAGTCCTTGCCATAGGCTTCCAGGGAAGCTGCGTCGGTCAGGACCTTGCCAGGGTCGACAAGGGTCATCAGTTCATCAATAACAGCGAGGTGAGTCATCGCTGGAACTCTCGACTTATTCATAGTCACCCTGAGCACACTTCACCTGTCGGGATAAGCTCAGATTGTGTCGCGTATGCTAGCATAGCCCTCCCGCTGTTCATGCTAAGGCTGCCTTCGCGCCTGGCATCACCCTCGCCATTTTTTCTCCGGGATACAGGTTTACGCAGATGAGCAAGACTTCTCTCGACAAGAGCAAGATCCGGTTCCTTCTTCTTGAAGGTGTGCACCAGAACGCGGTCGATACCCTCAAGGCCGCCGGCTACACCAACATCGAATACCTCACTGGTTCGCTGCCGGAAGCCGAGCTGAAGGAAAAGATCGCCGATGCCCACTTCATCGGCATCCGTTCGCGCACCCAGCTGACCGAAGAGATCTTCGACTGCGCCAAGAAACTGGTCGCCGTCGGCTGCTTCTGCATCGGTACCAACCAGGTCGACCTGGAAGCTGCCCGCGAGCGCGGTATCGCCGTGTTCAACGCGCCCTACTCCAACACCCGTTCGGTAGCCGAACTGGTACTGGCCGAAGCCATCCTGCTGCTGCGCGGCATCCCTGAGAAGAACGCTTCCTGCCACCGTGGTGGCTGGATCAAGAGCGCGGCCAACTCGTTCGAGATCCGCGGCAAGAAACTGGGCATCGTCGGTTATGGTTCGATCGGTACCCAGCTGTCGGTATTGGCCGAAAGCCTGGGCATGCAGGTCTACTTCTTCGACCCACTGACCAAGCTGCCACTGGGCAACGCCGTACAAGTCACCAGCCTGCACGAGCTGCTGGGCCTGGCCGATATCGTTTCGCTGCACGTGCCTGAGTTGCCATCCACCCAGTGGATGATCGGCGAAAAGGAGATTCGTGCCATGAAGAAGGGCTCGATCCTGATCAACGCCGCCCGTGGCACCGTGGTCGAACTGGACCACCTGGCCGCCGCCATCAAGGACAAGCACCTGATCGGCGCCGCCATCGACGTGTTCCCGGTCGAGCCACGTTCCAACGACGAAGAGTTCGAAAGCCCGCTGCGCGGCCTGGACAACGTGATCCTGACCCCGCACATCGGTGGTTCCACCGCCGAAGCCCAGGCCAACATCGGCCTGGAAGTGGCCGAGAAGCTGGTCAAGTACAGCGACAACGGTACCTCGGTGTCCTCGGTCAACTTCCCGGAAGTTGCCCTGCCGGCACACCCAGGCAAGCACCGCCTGCTGCACATCCACGAAAACATCCCGGGCGTACTCAGCGAGATCAACAAGGTCTTCGCCGAGAACGGCATCAACATCTCCGGTCAGTTCCTGCAAACCAACGAGAAAGTCGGTTACGTGGTGATCGACGTTGACGCCGAGTACTCCGACCTGGCGCAAGAGAAGCTGCAACAGGTCAAGGGCACCATCCGTTCCCGCGTCCTGTTCTAAGTTCGCTGGCGACATGAAAAAGGGAGGCCCTGGTGGCCTCCCTTTTTTTGCCTGTGACATTGGTGTCGCCTGCTTCGCGGGTAAACCCGCTCCCACAGGATCACCACAAGCTTCAGACCTGTGGGATCCCTGTGAGAGCGGGTTTACCCGCGAAGAATCCAACACCTATTTCACGTCAACCGTGATCTTCTGCGACACGACGCTCGGCTTGAACGGCACGTGATACTGGTCACCCAGCACCAACTGCAGGGTGTGCTTGCCCGGGGTCAGGGTAATGCTGGTTTCGGTCTGCGCCTTGCCGAAGTGCAGCACCTGCGGGCCCGCCGGCAGCGCGGTGCCGCTCTGTGGCATCTGGCTGACTGGCAGCGCCATGTCGGCCATGGGTTCCTTGTCCACATCCACCAGCAGGTGGTGGTGCCCGGTGTGCGGGGTATTGTCACCCGCGGGCTTGAGCGCCATGCCCTCGATGCCGAACTTGACGGTGAAGGTCTGGTCGACCGTAGCGCCATCGGCGGGGGAAACGATGAAGACCTTGGCCTCCTTTGGCGGTTCCTGGCTCTTCAGGGCATCTGTGGCACTGGCGAACACCGACGCTCCCATCAACAGACCGGCAACGGCAGCACGCGAAAATAGGCTGTTCATTCACTTCTCCTGTGATTCACTTATTGACCGCCGCCAATATTCCAGTGGCGGCGGTGGTTCACCTTAGTTGATATGTGCGCCCAGATGTTCACATCGTCAGGCAGAAATATTTCAATCAAGGTTAAACAATGCCGAGGCTTCAAGGTCATAGGCTGCGCTCGACCACGGCGAGGAAAAAAGCCGTGGCGAAGGTTATTCATTTGCCAAAGAAGAAAGGGGCTTTCATGCGTTCGACCATAGGGGTATTGCTGGCGGTACTGATCACGCCATTGGCTCAGGCCGAGCTGATAGATGAAATCGCCGACCGGGGCGAACTGCGCATCGCCGTGCAGGCCGACAACTCACCGTACGCCTTCAAGGAAAATGACCACCTGACCGGTTTCGAGATCGAGTTCGGCCAGGACCTGGCCAGGGAGCTGGACCTGCGGGCCGAATTCATCGAAGCCCCTGCGACAGAGGTACTGCCCGGTGTCGAGAGTGGCAAGTACGACATCGCACTGACCCCGTCGAGCGAATCGCCCAAAGGTGACGGCCAGCTCGATGTAAGCCTGCCGTTTGGCGAGAAGCAGCTGGTGATCCCGTTCCAGAAGGACAACCCGGCGTTCGAGAGCGCGGTGAACAATGCACTGCAGCGGCTCAAGGACAGCGGGCGGACTGCCGAGCTTGAGCAGAAGTGGTTCAAGGGTGTGCCTGAAACTGCGTCCGGGCAGTAAGCGCTTTATTGCCTGTACTGGCCTCTTCGCGGGCTCGCCCGCTCCCACAGGTTAATCACAGGCCCGGGAGCGGGTGCTTTCCCTGTGGGAGCGGGTTCACCCGCGAAGAGGCCGGTACAGGCTTAAGCTGAAAGCCCAGCCAGCGCCTGCTGTGCCTCGTCCAGCTCCAGCTCGCTGAACACCAGCACCCCCGCCCGCCGCAGCAATGCCGTGGTCACCCCTTCCCCCGCCACCTTCACACCACTGAACGTGCCGTCATAGGTCAACCGGTTGCCACACGAAGGGCTACCCGCCTTCAGCACCGCCACGCGAATGCCGTGCCGGCGCACCAGCTCCAGCGCCCGTTGCGCCCCGGCCAGGAACTCGGCGCTGACATCCTCGCCCGTCACCGTCAGCACCTGCGCGCCACCGTCGAGCACCTCCCCCCCCTGCCCGCCCGGTATCTCTGCCGGCGGCCGTGGTGTCGGCAAGCCACCGGCCACTTCCGGGCACAACGGCACCACGCGCCCTTCGGCCTGCCAATGCTGCAAAAGGTCGGGGTGGCCACTGGCGCAGCCGTCATAGCGCACTGGCTGCCCCAGCAGGCAGGCGCTGACCAGCACCTTGGGCAGGTCAGAACAGGTCATTGCCACGGCGCCGGAACCACCCGGTCAACGAAAGCCGCTCACGCCCGGCCGGCAGCACCTCATGGGGCACCTCGCCCGACAGGAACACTACCAGGCAGCCAGCCACCGGCTCGACATCATGCTCGACACCGTCCGCCAGGAACATGCGCAACTGGCCACCGTCCTGCGGCTGCCAGTCTTCATTCAGGTACAGCACCGCCGACACCATGCGCCGGTCATCGTCACGGAAGCGGTCCAGATGCCGGCGATAGAATGCCCCCGGTGGGTACAGGGCAAAATGGCACTCGAAATCCTCCAGGCCGAGGAACAGGCCCCGGTTGATGGCCTGGCGCAGTTGGTCCATGGCGGCCAGGTACTGGTCGCAGGCCTCGGCCTGGCCGGGGTCGATCCACTGGATCTGGTCGCCGCGGATGGCCTCGCGTACCTCCTGGGCAGCACCGCGCCCAACCCCCGCAGGGTTGAGTTCGCCTTCGGCATCACGGCGCCGGCACTCGGCCGCCAGCGCGCGCACCAGGTCGGCAGGCAGAAACAGCGCCTGCTGGGACCAGCCATGGGTGGCCAGATCGTCGACGACGGCCGCAAGCATCGGGTGTTCAGGGGAGATGTGCATGGCGCGCATCATATCCATTAGCCATGCCGGCGCACAGCGCCACTTGGCCGAGAAGCACGCGGATATCTCGACAAACCGGCGCCCGGCCACGGACAATAGCCACCTGCCGACAGGAGTCCTGAATGCGCCGTCTGTTTTCCCTGATTCTGCTGATGATCTGCACCGTGCCTGTCTGGGCAGACAACCTGGATCAACTGTACAAGGCCGCCGGCTGGCCCGACCAGCGCGCCCATTTCAACGATGCCCTGACCGCCGCCCAGGAACGCTACCGCAACAGTTTGCCACCCGCCGTGTACCAGGCGCTGGTCAACAACAGCAACCAGCGTTTCCAGGCCCAGGCGGTGGACCGGCGTGCCCAGGCGCAGCTGCGCGCAACCTTGGCCAACCCGGCACCGGCGCTGGCCTTTTTCCGCTCGCCGCTGGGCCGCAAGGTGGTAGCCGCCGAGCTCAAGGCCACACGCAAGGATGAACTGGCCAGGAATGCCAAGGGCCTGCCGAAAATCCAGGCCAGCGACGACCGCCTGCTGATCATCGGCCACCTGGCCCAGGCTCTGCCGGCGCGCGAAGCCGGCGCCGAAGTGAGCCTGGCCATCGCTGGCGTGGCGGCCGATAGCCTCAGCTCGATGATCCCCGGCCTGTTCGGCAGCGGCCAGGCCCAGGGCCTGCTCGACGGCCAGCGCCAACGCCTGATGAACCAGATCGGCGAAGACCTCAACAACACCTTGCTGTATGTCTACCGTGACCTGTCCGATGCCGAGCTGGAAGAGTTCGCCACCTTTGCCGAGTCGCCAGATGGCAAGGCTTACTACCAGGCCGCCCTGGCCGCAGTGCGCGCAGGCCTGGCGGTTGGCCAGAGCACCAACGACCTGAAGTGATCAGCCCAGGCGCTGGTCGATGAAGTCGAAGTAGCGCTGGCGAATGCCCGGTAGCTCGTTGGCCAGGTGGTGACGGGCCTCAGGCAGCATCAATATCTGTGGCTCGGCGAACTTGGCCTTGAGTACTTCAAGGTTGTACGGCCAGTCCACTGTGCCATCCGCCTCTCCTTGCACGATCAACGGCCGCCGCGTACTGCGCGGCGCGGCCTCGATGCGCTTGACCCAGGCAATCAAGGCGCCCACCCAGGCCGTTGGCAGGCGGCGCGGTTGCAGCGGGTCGGCTTCCAGAAACGGCAGAAAGGCCGGGTCATTGGTGTTCTCGCTGAAACGCCGTTCGATGCCGTTCACGAAGTGACGCAGCACGCGATAGCTCAGCTTCGACCAGCGCCAGGCACAGGGCCGCACCAGCGGTGCCAACAGGATGACCTGGCCATCGATGGGGCTGCGCGCGCCCTGGTTCAACAGGTGGTCCACGGCGATGGCGCCACCGGTGCTTTGCCCGCACAGGTGCCAGGGGCGCGGCAGTTGCAGCGTGCGCGCCTGTTCGAACAATGCCTCCAGCACCTGCTGGTACACCGCGAAATCACTGATGCTGGCCCGCTCGCCGCTGGACAGACCGTGGCCGGGCAGGTCGCAGCTGATCACGGCGAAACCCTGTTTGAGCGCCCAATCGATCACATGCCGGTAGAGGCCCATATGGTCGTAATAGCCGTGCAGCAGGAACAGCGTCGCGGTCGGCTGTTCGGGTAGCCAGACCTGCCCGACCAGGTCGAACCCGGCAGCCTGAAAGCCACCCAGCCAGCTATGTGCCGGCAGGTTCAGGCCATAGAAGCGCTGGTAGTCCTGCGCCTGCGCCGACAACGGCTGGCGAGCGGTCAGCGGCGCCAGGCTGGTGCGCAGGAGGTCAGGGTGAAAGGCAGCGGGCATCGGGTACATCCACAGTGAAGCAAGTATTGATCTGGGATATTCAGCTCTGGCTGGCGTCGTGGCAAGCTTGCTCACCTTCGAACCACCAGCACCGCTCCTACAGGGACCGCGGAAACTTCATGAAGACTCGGCTCATCAAACCGCTGTGCACGGCAATCACCCTTCTGGTCGGCGTGACCATCCTCTGGCAGGCCTACACCACCTTCCAGGCCCGCTACCTGCGACCGTTCGACAACCAGGCGACGCTGTTCGATGGTAGCCAGCTGCGACTGCCCACCGAACTGGCTGGCCCCGGCCCGATCCGGGTAGTGCATTTCTGGGACCCGGCCTGCCCGTGCAACGTCGGCAACCAGCAGCACCTGGGCGACCTGGTCAGCCAGTTCGCCAGCCAGGGCGTGATCTTCCACGTGCTGCAAAAGCCCGGCAGCCACGGCCAACTGCCCGCCAACCTCACCGCCCTCAAGCCACTCACCGGCCTGCCCGGCAGCGAACACCTGCCCGCCTCCCCGGCGGTGGCTATCTGGGACCGGCAAGGCCACCTCGCCTACTTCGGCCCCTACAGTGAAGGCGCGGTGTGCAACGCCAGCAACAGCTTCATCGAACCGATCCTCAAGGCGCTGCTCGACGGCCGCCAGGTGAGCGCCTCCAATACCCTGGCGGTGGGCTGCTACTGCTCTTGGGCCGGCTGACGCACCCGAGCCGGGTTGCCCACGACTACCGCGCCCGCCGGCACGTCACGGGTGACCACGCTACCGGCACCCACCACGGCGTTGTCACCGATGGTCACCCCCGGCAGGATGATCGCCGCGCCGCCGATCCACACGTTGTTGCCGATGGTCACCGGCCGACCGCTCTCCAGCCCGGTGCGGCGCACCTCGGGGTCGAGCGGGTGGTCGGCGGTATAGATCTGCACGTTGGGGCCGATCTGGCAGTCGTCACCGATTCGCACCGGCAGCACGTCGAGGATCACGCAGCTGAAATTCATGAAGGTATTGCGGCCGACGCTGATGTTGTAGCCATAGTCGCAATAGAACGGCGGGCGGATCACCGCGCCTTCACCGACCTGGCCAAAGTGCTCTAGCAGCAGCCCGTGACGTGCGTCGTTGAGCAACTCGACACTGCTGTTGTAGCGGTGCATCCAGTGCTTGTTGGCGATCTGCTCGGCCTGCAGCTCGGGGCAGCCAGCGTGATAGAGCTGGCCTGTAAGCATTTTCTGTTTTTCGCTAAGGGACATGGAAACTCCTTCCTGGGGCTATGCTCTGTTCGCGAATCCGCCGATCATCGGACCACATTTTTCGCTTGAACGCACAAGGAGCCTGCATGAAGCGCAGCCTGACCCTGTTGGCCGTGGTAGTTGCCGTGGCCGCCGGCGCCGGATACTGGTATGTGCAGGGCAAGCTGCCACAACGCGAGGGCGAGGTGGCCATCGCCGGCCTGCAGGCCCCGGTCAGCGTGCGCTACGACGCCCGCGGCGTACCGCACCTGCAGGCGCAGAGCGAACCGGACCTGTACCGTGCCCTCGGTTACGTGCATGCCCAGGACCGGCTGTTCCAGATGGAGATCCTGCGCCGCCTTGCCCGGGGCGAG
This sequence comes from Pseudomonas sp. NPDC096925, assembly GCF_044762545.1. NCBI lineage: Bacteria > Pseudomonadati > Pseudomonadota > Gammaproteobacteria > Pseudomonadales > Pseudomonadaceae > Pseudomonas > Pseudomonas sp. NPDC096925. Next base: position 320,675 of record NZ_JBIWEM010000005.1, read on the forward strand.
CTGGCCGAGGTGCTGGGTGACAAGCTGCTGCCCACCGACACCCTGTTCCGCAGCCTGCGCATTCGCGAGCAGGCAGCACTGATGGCCAAGCGTCAGGACCGGCAAGCGCCCGCCTGGCAAGCCCTGCAGGCCTACCTTGAGGGTGTGAACAGCTGGCAGGCCAGCCACCCCAAGCCCATGGAGTTCGACCTGCTGGGCATCACTGCGCGCCCGTTCAGCGCCGAAGACACCCTGAGCATCGCCGGCTACCTGGCCTACAGCTTTGCCGCCGCGTTTCGCACCGAGCCCGCGCTGACCTACATTCGCGACCAGTTGGGCCCCGAGTACCTGAACATCTTCGATCTCGCCTGGCAGCCCGAGGGCGCCTTGGGTACACCGCTGGCCGCTGCCGACTGGCAAAGCCTGGAAGCCCTCGCCCGCCTCAGCCATGAAGCACTGGGTGAGGCGGGCATCCCGCAATTCGAGGGCAGTAACGCCTGGGCCGTGGCCGGTAGCCGTACCCGCAGTGGCAAGCCACTGCTGGCCGGCGACCCGCACATCGGTTTCGCGGTGCCGGCGGTGTGGTACGAGGCCGAGCTGTCGGCGCCCGGTTTCAACCTGTATGGCTACTTCCAGGCGCTCAACCCGTTCGCCCTGCTCGGCCACAACCGCGACTTTGGCTGGAGCCTGACCATGTTCCAGAACGACGACGTCGACCTGATCGCCGAACGCACCAACCCGGCCGACGCCAACCAGGTGATGGTCGATGGCAAATGGCAGGCGTTGGAGAAGACCGAGCAGCAGATCGCCGTCAAAGGCGAAGCACCGGTCACCCTCAGCCTGCGCCGCTCGCCCCACGGCCCGATCGTCAACGACGTGCTGGGCGCCACCGCCGGGCCCACGCCTATCGCCATGTGGTGGGCGTTCCTGGAAACCGAAAACCCGATTCTCGACGGTTTCTACCAGCTCAACCGCGCCAATACCCTGGGCAAGATGCGCGAGGCCGCGGCCAAGGTGCATGCGCCGGGGCTTAACCTGGTCTGGGCCAATGCCCGTGGCGATATCGGCTGGTGGGCGGCGGCGCAGTTGCCGATCCGCCCCGACGGCGTCGATCCCGCGTTCATCCTCGACGGTGGCAGTGCGCAGGCCGACAAGCTCGGCTTCTATCCATTCAGCGTCAACCCGCAACAGGAGAACCCGGCGCGCGGCTACATTGTCTCGGCCAACTACCAGCCGCCGGCGGTGGTGCCGGTACCGGGCTATTACAACCTGCCGGACCGTGGCCGCCAGCTCGACCGCCACCTGGCCGACCCCGAGGTGAAGTGGGACACCCAAAACAGCCAGGCGCTGCAACTGGACACTGCCAGCGACCATGGCCCGCGCACCCTTGCACCACTGCTGGCAACGCTACGTGCAGTGGCCGAAGGTGACGAAGAGAAAGAGCTGGTCGAGCAACTGGCAGCCTGGGGCGGCGACTACCCGCTCGACTCTACCAGCGCCACACTGTTCAACCAGTTCCTCTACGAACTGGCATTCGCGGCCCTGCATGACGAACTGGGCGACACCTGGTTCCCGGTGCTGATCAGCACCCGCGCCATCGACGCCGCCCTGCCGCGCCTGGCGGCGGATGCCGATTCGCCCTGGTGGAGCACTCGCGGAGGCAACCAGCGCACCGACCGTACCGCCGTGGTACGCACGGCGTGGCAGAACAGCTTGAAGCACCTGCGGGAGACTGTGGGCAGTGACCCGGCCAGCTGGCAGTGGGGCAAGGCGCATACCCTGACCCACAACCACCCGCTGGGGGTCAAAAAGCCGCTGAACCTGCTGTTCAACGTCGGCCCGTTCGCTGCACCGGGCACCCATGAAGTGCCGAACAACCTCTCGGCGAAAATCGGCCCGGCGCCATGGCCGGTGACCTATGGGCCGTCGACTCGGCGGCTGGTCGACTTTGCCGATGCCGGGCAGGCGCTGACCAGCAACCCAGTCGGCCAGAGTGGTGTGCCGTTCGACAGGCATTTTGCGGATCAGGCCGAAGGGTATGTGCAGGGGCAGTACCAGAAGGCGCAGATGGGGGTGATTCCGGCGCAGAGTACCTTGCGTCTGGTGCCAGTACCGTAGGGCTGCAAAGCGGCCCTCGACAATTTCGAATACCCTACAGCACTCCCGGCCGAGACCCATTCCATGCAAAGACACTTCATCGAAATCGACGGCGCCCGCATGAGCTACATCGACCAGGGCCAGGGTTTCCCGGTCCTGCTCGGCCACAGCTACCTGTGGTCCGCCGAGATGTGGCAGCCACAAATCGAGGCCTTGTCAGCACACTTCCGCGTCATCGTCCCCGAACTGTGGGGCCACGGCGGCTCCGATGCTCCGCCTGCCACGACCATCGACATGAGCGCCCTGGCCCGCCAGCATCTGGCACTGCTGGACGCCCTGGACATTGGCAAATGCCATTTGGTCGGCCTGTCGGTCGGCGGCATGTGGGGCGCGCAACTGGCCCTGGAACACCCCGAGCGGGTAGACCGCCTGGTGCTGATGGACACTTACCTCGGCGCCGAGCCGGAGGCGACCCGGCTCAAGTACTTCGGCCTGCTCGACGCCGCCAGTGCTGCGGGGCTGTTCCCGGAGCCATTGTTGGATATCGTCGTGCCGATCTTCTTCCATGCAGGCGGGCAGACTGTGCCGGAAGTGCGCGAAGGCTTCCGCGCAGCATTGAAGGCGAACAGCGCCGAGGTGATTCGGCACAGTCTCGATCCGATGGGGCGGGTGATCTTTGGCCGGCCAGACCTGTTGTCACGGCTGGGAGAACTGGCCAGTGAGCGGACCATCGTTGTCTGTGGCGACCAGGACATCCCACGGCCGCCGGAAGAGTCCAATGAAATGGCACGGATCATTGGCTGCCTGGCGGCGCAGATTCCGTTTGCGGGGCATATCTCCAGCCTGGAGAACCCGCGGGTGGTGAATGAATTCCTGTTGAACTGGCTGCCGCGCAACCAGTGATATTGCCGGGGCTGCCTTGCAGCCCTTGTGGGAGCGGGTTCACCCGCGAAGCAGGCAACTCGGTGTATGGCACCGGCTTTGCCGGTGTTCGCGGGTGAACCCGCCCCCCCAACGGCCCCATTTACCCGACTAACCCTGCCACTTGCCCCCTTCCACAATCACGCTTTCCGGCTTGGTGTCATCGCTCAGTTCCTTGCGTACATACTGGTCATACAGCTTCAGCAGAAACTTCTCCTCCCCCAGCTTGGCCAGCTCGGCATTCACCCAGTCACGCAGCTCGGTGTTGCCCTTCTTCACCGCCGGTGCAATCGGGGCTTCTTCACCCAGCAGCTCAGGCAGCACGCGGTAGCCCGGGTTCTGCTTGGCCCAGCTGAACAGAATCAGGTTGTCCTGTGCATAGGCATCGCCACGGCCGGTGGCCAGCGCTTGCAGCGACTCGCTGTTCTTCTCGAACTTGAGCAGTTTCCAGTCCGGGTGGTTCTTGGTCAGCCAGATATCAGCGGTAGTGCCGGTGGTGACGATGATGGTCTTGTCGGCCAGGTCGTCGAGCTTCTGCACCGGGCTGCCATCCGCGACGATGGCCTGCACGGCAACGCGCAGGTTGGGATTGGTGAAGTCCACCGCTTCCTTGCGCTCCGGGGTCACGGTCATGTTGGCGAGGATCAGGTCGACCTTGTCGCTCTGCAGGAACGGGATACGGCTGGCCGGCTCCACGGCAACGAACTCGACCTTGTTTTCATCGCCCAGCAGGTCCTTGGCCAGGCGCCGGCCAATGTCGGTGTCAAAGCCCACGTAGCGGCCCTTTTCATCGACGAAACCGAACGGTGGCTTGTCGGTGAACACCCCGACGATCAGCTTGTCACGGGCCTTGATGGTTTCCAGGTAGCTGGTGGACGGCGAGGCCGCCGCGGGCTTGGGTGGTTCTTCAGCCTTGTTGCAGCCGGCCAGCAGGGCCAGGCCGAACAGCGGCACCAGCAGTTTGGTGAGGTTGGCAGTTTTCATGACAGTTCCTTGTGCAGTGTCTTCGGCAGGCTTTCTACGAAGGAGAATTTCTCCAGGAACTGCTGCGCGCGTGCGGTCCGCGGTCGGGTGAAGAAGCTCTCGGGGTCACCCTGTTCAAGGACCCTGCCGGCCTCCATGAACACGATGCGGTCGGCCACCGCGCGAGCGAAGGCCATTTCGTGGGTAACGATGAGCAAGGTCATACCGTCGCGGGCCAGGCCCTGGATCACCTGCAGCACCTCCTTGACCATTTCCGGGTCGAGGGCCGCGGTAACCTCGTCGAACAGCATCACCTCGGGGTTCATGCACAGCGAGCGCACGATGGCGATGCGCTGTTGCTGGCCCCCGGACAACTGCCGGGGAAAGGCGTCGCGCTTGTCCAGCAGGCCGACCCGCGCCAACAGCGCCTCGGCCTGGGCCTGCGCTTCGGCGCGCTCGCGCTTTTGCACCTTGAGCGGGCCAAGCAGCAGGTTGTCGATCACGCTCATGTGGCCGAACAGGTGATAGCTCTGGAACACCATGCCGACCCGCTGGCGGATTTCGCGCCAATCGGTGCGCGGATCGAGCAGCTCCTGCCCGGCCAGGCGCAAGTGGCCGCCGTGGGCCTGCTCCAGGCCGTTGAGGCAGCGCAGCAGCGTGCTTTTGCCACAGCCGCTGGGGCCGAGAATGACCACCACCTCGCCGGCCGCCACCTGGAGGTCGACGTCCTTGAGCACCTGGTGCTCGCCAAAGAACTTGTTGAAACCCTGGAATTCGATCAATGCGCTCATGAGTGGGCCCAGCGGCGTTCCAGCACGCGTGAAGCGGCGGACAGCGGATAACAGACGATGAAGAAGAACAGGAACAAGGCACCGTAGATCAGCACCGACTCGTAGGTGCGTTCGATGATCTGCTGGCCGGCCTTGATCACCTCGACCACGCCGATCAGCACCGCCAGCGAGCTGGTCTTGATGATTCGCGTGTAGATGTTGATGGTCGGCGGGGTCATGCGCTTGAGCGCCTGTGGCAACAGCACGTAGCCATACAGCTGCCAGCCGGCCAGGCCGATCGACAGCCCCGCCTCGCGCTGGCCGCGCGGCAGCGAACGCAGTGCGCCTCGCACCACCTCACCCACCTCGCTGGCGCCCCACAGGCCCAGCACCAGCACCGCGCACCAGAAGCTGGGGATGCTCAGGGCAAAGAAGATCGGCAGGCCGAAGAACACCAGGTACAGCCAGACCAGCACCGGGATGGCACGGAACAGTTCCAGGTACACCTGCAAGGCGATATTCAGGGCCCGGTTGCCCAAGGTTGCCAACACACCATAAAGCACACCGCCCAGCGTCGCGAAGAGGATGCCCAGCGCGGAGATGGCCAAGGTCTGCGCCGCACCGCCTGCCAGCTGCGGCAACGCCTGCAACAGCAGTTCAGACGCCGAACTGGGCATGTTGCAACCTCCTTTCGACATGGCGCAGCAGCAACGACAGCGGCAGGAACAGCAGCACGCAGAGCAGGGTCAGCACGGTGAGCATTTCATAGGTCTTGTAGTACAGCGCGATGTAGTTCTTGGTGGTGTAGAGGATTTCCGGCACGGCCACCGCCGACACCACGGTGGTTTCCTTGAGCAGGAAGATAAAGTTGGCGAACAGCGCCGGCAGGCTGAGGATGCCGGCCTGCGGCAGCACCACGTGGCGCAGCAGCTGGCCTTCGGACAGGCCGATGGAGCGCCCGGACTCCAGCTGGGCACGGGGCACGGCCTCGATGCCGGCGCGCAGCACTTCGGTCAGGTAGGCACCGCCCATGAAAGTCATGGTGATGATTGCCGCGGCAAAGCCGGAAATCTTCAGGCCCAGGCTGGGCAAGGCGAAGTAGACGAAGAACAGCTGGATCAGCAGCGGCGTGTTGCGCGCCAGCTCCACGTAGGCTTTTACCAGGCGCCACAGGTACGGGGTGCGCAATACCAGCAGTGTGGCGTTGACCAGGGCGACCAGCAGCGAGGTGACGATGGCGATCAGGCCGACCTGCAGGGTCATGCCCACTGCCTTGAGGAAGGCGGGCAGCGTGCTGAGGATGAATGCGGTGTCGAGGGTCATGGGTAAAGCAGGTCTGCAGGGTGCGCGTGGGCACGATAGATAGACTCTAATGATCTAAAAACTTTTTAGTAAATACCTTTATAGAATATTCATATCACCGAGACGTCACGCAGTACCCTGTGGGAGCGGGCGCGCCCGCGAACACCGGCGTAGCCGGTGCCATCCACCGCGTCGCCTGCTTCGCGGGCGCGCCCGCTCCCACAGGGTACTGCGCCCACAAGCAAAAACGCCGACACGTGGTGTCGGCGTTGGGTCATGCAAGGTAATGTAAGCGCATCAGAACGCCGGCAGCACCGCACCCTGGTACTTCTTGGCGATGAATTCCTTCACTTGCGGGCTGGTCAGGGCCTTGGCCAGTTTCTGGATGGCTTCGCTATCCTTGTTGTCCGGGCGGGCGACCAGGAAGTTCACGTATGGCGAGTCGCTGCCTTCGATCACCAGCGCGTCCTTGGCCGGGTTCAGGCCGGCTTCCAGAGCGTAGTTGGTGTTGATCATGTCCAGGTCGACCTGGTCCAGCACACGCGGCAGCATGGCCGACTCAAGCTCGCGGAACTTCAGCTTCTTCGGGTTCTCGGCGATGTCCTTGGGGGTGGCCAGGGCGTTCTTCGGATCCTTCAGGGTGATCAGGCCAGCCTTCTGCAACAACAGCAGGGCGCGGCCGCTGTTGCTGCCCTCGTTAGGGATGGCAACGGTGGCGCCTTCCTTCAGTTCGCTCAGGCTCTTGACCTTCTTCGAGTAACCACCGAAGGGTTCGACGTGCACGCCGATCACGGTATCCAGGTGGGTGCCCTTGCCTTCGTTGAAGTTCTGCAGGTACGGCAGGGTCTGGAAGTAGTTGGCGTCCAGGCGCTTCTGGTCAACCTGCACGTTCGGCTGCACGTAGTCGGTGAAGACCTTGATCTGCAGGTCCACACCTTCCTTGGCCAGGGTCGGCTTGATCAGCTCGAGGATTTCGGCGTGCGGTACCGGGGTGGCGGCAACTACCAGTTTCTCGGCGGCGGCAGCCAGGCCGGCGAACGACAGGGCAGCGGCCAGGGCAGTGGTCAGCAGGGTCTTCTTCATGGTGGTCCTTGTTCTGGTTCTGGGCCATCGACGATGGCGAATCGGGTGCCCAACCGGTTCACCAGCGGGCGTGAGGCGGACAATACCTAGATTTTTTATTCCGTAACAATATCTTTTATTTAGCTGCTTATTCCAAAAACAGACTGCCATCAGCCACGTTGCTTATGAGCCATGTCTAGCGCGCGGGGTCGGGCAGGTCGAGGTCCTCGGCCAGGATCTCTTCGCCGTCATTCACCAGCAAGGCGAAGTGGATGACGTTCTCCAGTTCACGGGTGTTGCCGGGCCAGGGGTGCGCCTCCAGAACCTGCTGCGCCGCCTCGCTCACCAGCGGCACAGGCCGCTGCAGGCGCACGCTGTAGATGCCCACGAAGTACTCGGCCAACGGCAGGATATCGCCCGGCCGCTCGCGCAGCGGCGGCAGTTCCAGCGCCCCCTCGCGCAGGTACTGGTACAGGCGCTCGTTGAAACGCCCCGCACGCACCACCCGCGCCAGGTCGATACTGGTGGCGGCCACCAGGCGCACGTCCACTGGTTGCGGCTGTTGCGCGCCCACCCGGGTTACCTCGCGGTTTTCCAGGGCGGCCAGCAGCTTGCCCTGGATGGCCAGCGGCAAGTCGGCGATTTCGTCCAGGTACAACGTGCCGCCGTTTGCCGAGCCGAACCAGCCGGCACGGCTGCTGGCTGTACCGCCCTGGCTGCCGGCGCTGTAGCCGAACAGCTCGGCATCGGCATAGGTAGGGCTGATGCCTGCGCAGTTGACCGACACGAACAGCCCGCTGCGGTCGCTGGCCCGGTGGATCTGCCGGGCCAGCAGTTCCTTGCCGGTGCCGGTTTCGCCACGGATCAGCACCGGCAGGGGTTGCGGCGCCAGCTGCTCCAGCTCTGCGCGCAACTGCTGCGAACGCGGGTCGATGAACACCAGCGCCTTGGCGCGGATGCTCAACGGGCTCTTGTCCAGCTCGGGGAAGGTCAGCAAGGGCTGGCCAAAGGGGTTTTGAAAAGTCATGACGAACTCCCGCCCCAGGCCTGCAGTGGCCGGGCGTCAGGCAAACGGTAAACAGTAAGGGCGATCAGGCGCGGCGCAGTGCGCGCTGCTCGACCCGGCTTTGCAAGCGATACAGGTAGGCGAAGCCTTGTTCCCAGCGCTCATGGCCGGACTTGACGTTGATATGCCCGGCGTTGGTCAGCAGCCCTGCTTCGGCGCCCCATACCTGGGCCAGGTACAGCGCCCTTGGCACGCTCACGGCCGGGTCGTTGTCGGAGCTGACCACCTGGCTTGGGAACGGCAGTGCCTCGGTCGGGATCGGCGCGAAGTTGCGCAGGGCTGGCGCGCAGGTCGGCCGCTCTACATCAGCGGGTGCCACCAGTAGCGCGCCGCGTACACGCCGCAGCAGGGCCGGGCTGGCTTGCGCGGCCCAATGAGCGACGGTGATGCAACCCAGGCTGTGGGCGATCAGAATCACCGGCGAGCGCTCGGCGGCAATCGCCTGCTCCAGCGCTTGCACCCAGTCCCGGCGTTGCGGGGTCAGCCAGTCGTGCTGCTCGACCCGGGCACTGTTGGGCAGGGTGCGCTGCCAGTGACTCTGCCAATGGTTGTCTGGCGATCCTTGCCAGCCCGGCACAATCAGGTAGCGAATCGACTCATTGCGCATGGGGACGCCTCCAGTGAGTTTGCGTGCTTGGAGACAAGTATAGAGAGGGAGTTATATCAGTAAAGGAATAAGAAGCTATTTGTTAATAACCAAAATTCAATCCCTGTGGGAGCGGGTTTACCCGCGAATGCGTCGGTGACGCCTACATCGCATTCGCGGGTAAACCCGCTCCCACAGGGGGCATCGATATCAATGAAATCCAGGCAAAAAAAGGGGCCATCCCCTGCCAAGAGATATGGCCCCTAAGCACTTGCCTGAAGAGAAGTGGCAGGTTTAGCGCGCGGTAATCACCGCCAGCTTGCTGATCCCGGCACGTTCGATAGCCGCCATGGCCCGCGCCACTTCGCCGTAGTTCACGCCGTCATCGGCCTGCAGCTGTACACGCACGTCCGCGTCCTTGTCCTTGGCAGCCTTGAGGCTGGTTTCCAGCAGGTCGGGCTGGATCTCGTCCTTGTTGATGAACAACTTGCCGCCACCATCGATGCTGACCACCAGCGGGTCCTTCTGCTCCACCGGGGCCACGGCCTCGGTCTTGGGCAGGTTGATGGGGATGGCATTGGTCAGCAGCGGCGCGGTGACGATGAACACCACCAGCAGCACCAGCATGACGTCCACCAACGGCGTGACGTTGATTTCACTGAGGACTTCGTCGCTATCCTGGGTCGAAAAGGCCATGTCAGGACGCCTCCTTCACCGGCTGGGTGAAGCCGGCCTGGGGCCTGTGCACCGCCGGGTGCACCAGCACGCGGAAGGCACTCTTCTGCGCCAGGCTGTAGAAGTCGTGGGCGAAGTCATCGAGGTCGGCGGCGGTGAGCTTGAGGCGGCGCAGGAAGTAGTTGTAGACCAGCACCGCCGGCACCGCGACGGCGATACCCACGCCGGTGGCCACCAGTGCCGCGCCAATCGGCCCGGCCACGGTTTCCAGGCTGGCGGAGCCGGCCGCGCTGATGCCCTTGAGCGCTTCCATGATGCCCCACACGGTGCCGAACAGGCCGATGAAGGGCGAGGTGCTGCCGATACTGGCGACCACCGCCAGGCCGGTTTCCAGCGAGCGGCGCTCACGCACGATCTGCTGGCGCAGGGCACGCTCCAGGCGGTCCTGGTGGTTGATGGCGTGGCTCAGGTCGTTGGCCTGGCTGTCACCGACGGCGATGGCAGCGTAACCGGCCTGGGCAACGCGTGCGGCCGGGCCAGGCAGTTCGTGGCTGGGCTCGGCAGCCGAGTCCAGGCTCGAGGCGGCCCAGAATTGCTGGTGGAAGCGCTTGTCCTGATGCTTCAGCCGCACGAACTGCACGACCTTGACCAGGGCCAGGCCCCAGGTGACGACAGAAAAACCGACCAGCAGCCAGATGACTGCGCTTTCAACGGATTCGAGGGGGGATGCCAGCAGGCTCATGATGATGTCTTCCTGTGTTCTGCGAGAAAGTTAGCGAAGCTTGAAATCGATCGGTACGCTGACCCAGCCGGTCTGGGCCACGTCGCCCTGCTTGGCAGGCACGAAGCTCCAGCGCTTGACCGCGGCCAGTGCGGCAGCGTCGAGGGCATCGCGGCCGCTGCTCTTCTGGATCTGGATCTGCCCGGGCTTGCCGCTGGGCAGCACCTCGACGCGCAGCAGTACGGTGCCTTCCCAACCGCGCCGCTGAGCCATCTGCGGGTACTCCGGCGCCGGGTTCTTCAGGTACGCCGCGTTGGCCGAGGCCGGGGTGACCGGGGCCGGCGCGGGTGGCGCTGGCGGTGCCGGAGCGGCCACAGGGGCTGGCGGCGGTGCCTCGACCGGCTTGGGCTGTGGCTTGGGCTGTTGCTTGACCACCGGCTTGGGTACGGGTTTTGGCTTGGGTTTGGGCTTGGCGGCCAGTTCGTCGACCACAGGCGGCGGTGGCGGCTGGACCACCGGCGGTGCCGGAGCTGGTGGCGGTGGCTCGACTACAGGCGGCGCCGGCGCGGCGAACTCGATGGTCATGGGCGGTACTTGCGGTGGCACCACCGGCAGCTCGGGCGTTGGTGCCTGGCTGACCCAGTACGCTGCAGCGCCATGCAGGGCCAGCACCAGCAGGCTCAACACCAGCTTGTCGCGGCGCTTGAGCCCACTGACGGGCGTGCGTTGCAGGCGCAGCTGGCCAAGCGGAAGGCGAAGCGTGCGTCCAAGGTCGACCAGGTCGCCCGGGGCCGGGCGCCATGGCTGGTCGTAGGCCCTGACGGCCGACTGGACATTACCCATTGATCAAACTCCTGGGGTCTCGATTCAGGTGTGTGGCTGAATCATCGCGGTCAGGGGCTTATCTCTTAAAGTAATGTTTAAAATTATAGTTAGAACTTTACTGAATATACACTTTGGCGAGTTTTCTCAATGCCGCGAGTTTCGCGGGATGTAGCAGAGCGAGCCATGAATCATGCTTTGCACGCATTCAAAATATTCGCGCAAGGCATGAGATTGCCGCGAGGGCTGCGCCGGCGATGGGCTGCAAAGCAGCCCCGACAATCTCCCAGGCAATAAAAAACCCGGGACCAACCCCGGGCTTTTCATCATCAAAGGCGACTCAGATATCCGCCACCTTCTGCCAAACCTTCGGCCGGAAGAACAACGTCTCCCCTCGCGCCAACCCGGTCAGGCTGTCATGGTCCTTGACCACCTCGGCCTCGATCAGCTCGCTCTGCCCTTCCACCTTCAAGGTTACCCGCGTGGTCGCACCCAACGGGCGGATATCGCGCACCTCGGCCGCATGGTGCCCTTCGGTCTCGTGCCGCGACAGCGACACTTCGTGCGGGCGGAACAGCACATGATGCCCTTCGCTCAGGGCCAGGCGATTGGAGTCACCGAGGAAGTGGTAGACGAAATCGTTGGCCGGGTGCTCGTACACCTCGCCCGGCGAGCCGATCTGCTCGATCACGCCCTTGTTCATCACCACGATGCGGTCAGCCACCTCCATGGCCTCTTCCTGGTCGTGGGTGACGAACACCGACGTCAGGTTGATGTCCTCGTGCAGGCGCGCCAGCCAGCGGCGCAGCTCCTTGCGCACCTTGGCATCCAGCGCACCGAACGGCTCGTCCAGCAGCAGCACCTTGGGTTCCACCGCCAGGGCGCGGGCCAGGGCGATACGCTGGCGCTGGCCACCGGACAACTGCTCGGGGTAGCGGTCGGACAGCCAGTCCAGTTGCACCATGTTCAGCAGTTCATGCACCTTCTCGGCAATCTTGCTCTCGCTCGGGCGCTCGCCCTTGGGCTTCATGCGCAGGCCGAAGGCAACGTTGTCGAACACACTCATGTGGCGGAACAACGCGTAGTGCTGGAACACGAAACCGACGTTGCGGTCGCGCACGTCATGGCCGGACACGTCCTCGCCATGGAACACGATATTGCCCTGGTCCGGGGTTTCCAGGCCGGCGATGATGCGCAGCAGGGTAGTCTTGCCGCAGCCGGACGGGCCAAGCAGGGCCACCAGCTCGCCGCTGTTGATGTCCAGGTTGATGTTGTCCAGGGCCTGGAAGCTGTTGAAGCGCTTGCTGACGTTACGAACTTCGATCGACATGAATCATTCCTCCGCGGCGCTGTGGCGCAGGCGGTTAATACGGTTCTCGCTCCACTGCTTGAGCAGCAGGATGAAGAGCGCCAGGATCAGCAACAGGCTGGCCACGCTGAAGGCCGCGACGTGGTTGTACTCGTTGTAGAGGATCTCCACGTGCAGCGGCAAGGTGTTGGTCACGCCGCGGATGTGGCCCGACACCACCGACACCGCGCCAAACTCGCCCATGGCCCGCGCGGTGCACAGCACCACGCCGTAGATCAGGCCCCATTTGATGTTCGGCAGGGTCACGTGCCAGAACATCTGCCAGCCATTGGCGCCGAGCAGGCGCGCGGCCTCCTCTTCCTGCGTGCCCTGCTCCTGCATCAGCGGGATCAGCTCACGGGCCACGAACGGCACGGTGACGAAGATGGTGGCCAGGACGATGCCCGGCAGGGCGAACACGATCTGGATATCGTGGTCCTGCAACCACGGCCCGAACAGGCCTTGCGCGCCGAACATCAGCACGTAGACCAGGCCGGCGATCACCGGCGATACCGAGAACGGCAGGTCGATCAGGGTGACCAGGATGCTCTTGCCACGGAAGGTGTACTTGCTCACGCACCAGGCGGCGCTGACGCCGAACACCAGGTTCAGCGGCACCGAAATGACCACGGCCAGCAGGGTCAGCTTCAGCGCCGACAACGCGTCAGGCTCGAAGATCGCCTCGAAGAAGGTGCCAAAGCCGTTCTTCAGCGCCTGCGACACCACGATTACCAGCGGCAGCAGCAGGAACAGCGCGAACACCAGCCAGCCAAGGCCGATCAGGATGCGCCGCGATGTGGCGCTGCCCCGGCGGGCGGCATTGGCGGCGGCGGTTGCATTCAGGGATGTACTGGACATGCCGGCCTCCTTCAAGGGGTTTCGATACGGCGCTGCAGCAGGTTGATCAGCAGCAGCAGGATGAAGGAAACCACCAGCATCAGCACGCCGATGGCGGTCGCGCCGGTGTAGTCGTACTGGTCGAGCTTGACCATGATCAGCAGTGGCAGGATCTCGGTCTTCATCGGCATGTTGCCGGCAATGAAGATCACCGAACCATACTCGCCCACGCCGCGGGCGAAGGCCAGGGCAAAGCCTGTCAGCCAGGCAGGCAGCAGCGCTGGCGCCAGCACGTGGCGAAACACCTGCAGCGGCTTGGCGCCCAGGCAGGCGGCGGCCTCCTCCACTTCACGCGGAATGTCGGCCAGTACCGGCTGCACCGTCCGCACCACGAACGGCAGGGTGACGAAGGTCAGCGCCAGGGTGATACCCAGCGGGGTGTAGGCGATCTTGAAGCCCAGGTCGGTGGCGAACTGGCCGACCCAGCCCGAGGGCGCATACAGGGCGGTCAGGGCGATACCGGCTACGGCCGTGGGCAGGGCGAACGGCAGGTCGATCATCGCATCGATGATCTTGCGCCCGGGGAAGGTGTAGCGCACCAGCACCCAGGCCAGCAGGGTACCGATCACACCGTTGATGACGGCGGCGAACAGGGCGGTGCCGAAACTCAGCTTGAGCGCGGCGATCACCCGCGGCGCACTGATGACGTTCCAGAACTGCTCCCAGGTAAGCTGCGCGGCATGCACGAACATGGCGGCCAGCGGTATCAGCACGATCAGGCTGAGGTACACCAATGTGTAGCCCAGCGTCAGCCCGAAGCCGGGTATGACGGGGGAAATGCGGCGTGACATAAATATCCCTGGTTGAACGCACGAAGCCCGGAATCAATCCCGGGCCGGTGCAGGCTTCTGAATCTTGGGGCTGCTTTGCAGCCCAATCGCGACGCAAGGCCGCTCCCACAGGAGATTGCGGTTCCTTGTGGGAGCGGCCTTGCGTCGCGAATGGGCCGCATAGCGGCCCCGCTTTTCCTTGGCGATTACTGTGCCTGATAGATCTGGTCGAACACACCGCCATCGTTGAAGAATTTCGGTTGTGCAGTTTTCCAGCCACCAAAGTCCTTGTCGATGGTTACCAGGTCAAGTTTCGGGAACTGCTTGCCGAATTCGGCTGCGACCTTCTCGTCACGCGGGCGGTAGAAGTTCTCGGCGGCAATCTTCTGCCCGGCCGGGCTGTACAGGTGCTTGAGGTATTCGGTGGCAATCTCGGTATTGCCCTTCTTCTCGGCGTTCTTGTCCACCACCGCCACCGGCGGTTCGGCCAGGATCGAAAGCGACGGCACGACGATCTCGAACTTGTCGGCACCACCGTCTTCCTTCAACGCCAGGAAGGCTTCGTTTTCCCACGCCAGCAGCACATCGCCCTGGCCGTTGTTGACGAAGGTGATGGTCGAGCCACGGGCGCCGGTGTCCAGCACCGGCACGTGCTTGAACAGCTCCTGCACGTATGCCTTGGCCTTCTCTTCGCTACCGCCGGTCTTCAGGCCATAGGCCCAGGCAGCCAGGAAGTTCCAGCGGGCGCCGCCGGAGGTTTTCGGGTTGGGGGTGATGACCGACACGTCTTTCTTGATCAGGTCGCCCCAGTCCTTGATGCCTTTCGGGTTGCCCTTGCGCACCAGGAACACGATGGTCGAGGTGTACGGGGTGCTGGCATCCGGCAGGCGGGTCTGCCAGTTGTCCGGCAGGGTCTTGCCGAGCTTGGCGACTTCGTCGATGTCACCGGCCAGGGCCAGGGTCACCACGTCGGCACGCAGACCGTCGATCACCGCACGGGCCTGCTTGCCCGAACCACCGTGGGATTGCTGGATCTTCACCTTGTCGCCCGGGTGGGCCTGCTGCCAGTGCTTGATGAACTCGGCGTTGTACTGCTGATACAGCTCGCGGGTCGGGTCGTAGGACACGTTCAGCAGTTCGTAGTCCTTGGCGATGGCGGAACCGGCAAAAACAGCACTGGCCAGGGCGGCAAGCGCATAACGGCGGATGGACATGGTGAAGCTCCCGATTGGCATTTTTCTAGTTTTGGATGTGTGGCGCGATCAGCCGGCCTTGTTGCCGGGCTGCTGCAGGCGGAACTTCTCCTTGCGCTCGATCTGTACGACCTGAGCGTTGTGCACAGTGATCTCCACCGCACCGAATCGCAGGTCGCGCAGAGCGCTCTGGATTTCACGCAGAATGGTGGCTTCGTCCTGACCGTCGATGCTACGCAGAGATGCACTCATGCTCGTTCTCCTTGGAGTGAGATGCCGGGCAGGGGTTTGAAGGGGATTTATTGCCTGGCTTGAAGGCAATAGTAGTGAGGCGGAGTTATTCTTAAAAATACTGTTTAAGAATGTTTATATAACCAAAAACAAACACTCATCCTGAAGACAACAGAAGGCCCCGTGGGAGCGGGTTTACCCGCGAATGCGGCGGTAGATCCACCATCGCATTCGCGGGTAAACCCGCTCCCACAGGGTTCACTGCACGGCTTCAGGAATGTTTCTGTGGCTCGCGGATCTTGTACCAGGCCACATACAAGGCCGGCAGGAACAGCAGCGTCAGCAGGGTCGCCACGATGATCCCGCCGATCATGGCGTAGGCCATCGGCCCCCAGAACACCTCGCGGGCAATCGGGATCATGCCCAGGCTCGCCGCCGCCGCGGTCAGCAGGATCGGCCGGCGCCGATGGTTGGTGGCTTCCACCACCGCATCCCACGGCGACAAGCCCTGGGCTTCGAACTCGTCGATCTGGGTCACCAGGATCACCGAGTTACGAATGATGATGCCCGCCAGCGCGAGAATGCCGAGAATCGCCACGAAGCCCATCGGCGTACCCGTGGGTACCAGCGCAATGATCACGCCAATCAACCCCAGCGGCGCCACGCTGACCACCAGGAACAGCTTCTGCACGCTGTGCAGCTGGATCATCAGGAACGTCGCCATCAGGAACAGCATCAGCGGGATGACCTTGCGGATCGGCCCCTGGGCCTTGGCGCTCTCCTCCACCGTACCACCGGTGGCCACTTCGAAGCCCACCGGCAGCTTGCTGGCGAATTCGTCGATCTTCGGCTTCAACTGCGCCACCAGGTCGGTAGGCTGGATATCGCCGTTGACCGAGGCCTTGATGGTGATGGTCGGCTTGCGGTCACGGCGCCATACCAGCGGCTGCTCCAGTTCGTAGCGCACGGTGGCGAACGACAGCAGCGGGATCGAGGTGCCGTTGGGCGTGAGGATCTGCAGGTTCTGCAGGGTATCGGGTGAACCCCGCTCGTTGTCCTCGGCACGGGCGACCACGTCGACCAGATAGATGTTGTCGTTGACCTGGGTAATCTGCACGCCGCTGACGATGCTGTTCATCACATTGGCCACGTCCTCCGACGACAGACCAAGCTGGCGAGCCTTGTCCTGGGCGATTTCCACGCGTAGCACCTTACCCGGCTCATTCCAGTCGTAGATCATCTCGCCAATATGCTCGTTCTGGTCGAGCAAGGTGGCCAGCTCGATGGCGTGCTTGCGTACCTCGTCGATATTGGCGCCGCTGACCCGATACTGGATCGGCCGGCCCACCGGCGGGCCCATTTCCAGCGACTGCACGTTGGTGCCGACGCCAACGAACTCTTCGTGCAGGATCTTCTGCAGCCGGTCCATCATGCCCTGGCGTTCTTCGAAGCCCTTGCTGACGATCACCAGCTGCGCGTAGTACGGGTTCTGCAACTGCTGGTCGAGGGGCAGGTAGAAGCGGATCGCGCCCTGGCCGATGTAGGTACTCCAGTGCACCAGGTCCGGGTCGTCCTTGATCCGCGCCTCGAAGCGGTCGACCACCTTGCGCGTCTCCTCGATCGACGCGTTCTGCGGCAGGTTGAGGTCGACGAGGATTTCCGGGCGGTCCGAGGACGGGAAGAACTGGTTCTGCACGAAGCGCTCGCAGAAGATCGCCAGGGCGAACAGCGCCACGGTGCCGATGATGGTCAGCCAGCGGTTGCGCATGCACCACAACAAACCATGCTCGAAGATTCGGCCGACACGGCCCGGCTCTGCTTCATGGGGCTTGAGCTTGGCACTGCTGAGAATGTGCACGCCGAGCACCGGGGCGAAGAACACCGCCACCACCCACGACACCATCAGCGCCACGGCAATCACCGCGAACAGCGTGTAGGTGTACTCGCCCGCCGAACTGGCGTTGAGGCCGATCGGCACGAAACCGGCCACCGTCACCAGGGTACCGGTTAGCATGGGGAAGGCCGTTGAGGTATAGGCAAAGGTCGCCGCCTGCTCCTTGCTTTCGCCCATTTCCAGCCGCGTGACCATCACCTCCACGGTGATCATCGCATCGTCCACCAGCAAGCCCAGGGCGATGATCAGCGCCCCCAGCGAAATCCGCTGCATGGTGATGCCACTGTATTCCATGAACACGAACACCATGGCCAGCACCAACGGGATCGAGCAGGCCACTACCAGCCCGGCACGCACGCCGAGGCTGACGAAGCTCACCGCCAGCACGATCACCACCGCCTCGAACAGCGCACTGGTGAAGCCGCCGACCGCTTGCTTGACCACCACGGCCTGGTCGGAGACGGTGTGTACCCCGACGCCCACCGGCAGGTCTTCGACCACTTGATCCATGCGCTTTTTCAGCGCCGCACCAAACACCTGGATATTGCCACCGGCCTTCATGCCGATGGCCAGGCCCAGCGCCGTCTGGCCGTTGTAGCGGAACATCGGCGAAGGGGGATCGACGTAGCCGCGCTCGATATCGGCGATATCGGCCAGGCGGAAGAAGCGGTCGTTGATCTTCAGGTTGACGGTTTGCAGGTCCTTTTCCGAAGTGAACTGCCCGGAGGTACGCACCGAGATACGCTCCGGTCCGGCCTCGATCACCCCGGCTGGGGTCACGGCGTTTTGCGATTGCAGGGCCTGCATGACCTGGCGCTGGTCGATGCCCAGGGCTGCCAGCTTGCGGGTGGAGAAGTTCAGGTACAGCACTTCGTCCTGGGTGCCGATCAGCTCGATCTTGCCGATGTTGGGTACATCGCGCACTTCGGCCCGCGCCTGTTCCACGTAGTCGCGCAGCTGGCGCAGGGTCAGCCCGTCGGCAGTGAAGGCGTAGATCGAACCGAACACATCGCCGAATTCATCGTTGAACCCGGGCCCCTGGATACCCGCCGGGAATTCACCACGAATGTCCTGGATCTTCTTGCGCACCTGGTACCAGATTTCCGGGATGTCCTTGGCCTTGGTGGTATCGCGCAGGTAGACGTAAACCGTGGATTCGCCTGGGCGGGTGTAGCTTTTGGTGTAATCGAGGGAGTCGAGTTCCTCGAGCTTCTTCTCGATACGGTCGGTGACCTGGTACAGGGTTTCGTCCTGGGTCGCGCCGGGCCAGCGGGTCTGGATGACCATGGTCTTGATGGTGAACGACGGGTCTTCCTCACGGCCCAGGTTGAAGTAAGAGAAAATCCCCATCAGCAGGCCAACGAACATCAGGTACCAGACGAACGATTGATGCTTGAGTGCCCAGTCGGACAGGTTGAAGCTTCCTTTCATTGCGCATCCTCGTCGAAGGTGACCTTCTGGCCAGGCTTGAGGCTGTTGACGCCGGCGGTGACCACACGCTCGCCGGGCTGTACGCCAGCGGTCAGCACGATGCTGTCGGCGGTGCGGTCGATCAGGGCCACGTCACGGGTGGCCACGGTCTTCTGTTGCGTATCGATCACCCACACCTGGGTCTTGCCGTCACGCTCGAGCAAGGCACTCAAGGGCAGTTCGCTGCGCGGCGACACCTGCGAACTCAGGGTCACGCTGATGGCAGTGCCCAGGTGGAAGGCCGCCGGTGTGCTGGCCAGGGTCAGGCGGGCGCGGCGGGTTCGGGTGGTGGCGTCGGCCTGGGGCTCCAGCTCGCGCAGGCTGGCGGTGGTGTTGATGGTCGGGTCCAGCTGCGAAGCAACGGTGAAGGTCAGACCTTTGCTCAACTGCTCGGCCAGGCCGATCGGCAGGTCGATCACCGCTTCCTTCACATCCGGCCGGGCCAGGGTTACCACGGCCTGGCCGGCGGTGACGGTTTGCCCGGCTTCGGCCTTCCAGGCGGTGATTACCGCGGCGTGGTCGGTGCGCAGGGTGCTGTAGTCGAGCTGGTCACGTGCCTGGCTGAGTGCAGAGCGCGCCTGCTCCAACGCCGCACTGGTGGTTTTCAGGTTGGTCTGGGCGATATCCAGCTGGGCCTGGGCGCCTACGCCACGGTCGTACAGCTGTTGCTGGCGGCGGGCATCGGCCTGGGCGTTGATCCACTGCGCCTGCACCTTGGCCAGGTCGCCTTCGGCGGCGCGCAGCTGGTTCTGCTGGTCGGTCGGGTCGAGCGTGGCCAGGATGTCACCCGGTTTCACCTGGGCGCCCACATCCAGCCAGCGCCGGGCAATACGTCCGGAAACCCGGAAACCCAAGGTGCTTTCGAAACGTGCCTGGATACTGCCGGCGAAACGGCCCAGCTGCGACTGCACCTGGGGTTCGACCTTGACCGACAGCACCGGCCGAATCGGCTCTGGTACCTCGTCCTCGCTACTGCAACCGGCCAGCAGCACGCCAGCCGACAGCATCAGCAGCAGGCGCTTCATAGCTCACCCCCTTGGGCCTTGGCGTCGACCTTCTGCACCTGCATGCCGGGGTGCAGCAACTGCCCGCCATTGACCACCACGGTTTCGCCGCCCTTCAGGCCACTGGCGACCACGATCCTGCCGGTGAGGTAACGGCTGACTTCGACCTTGCGCAGCTCTACCTTGTCGCCCTCGCCCACTACCCAGACGGCAGGCTCATGCAGGGCCTTGGTCAGTGCCGACCATGGCAGCTCGACACTTGGCCGGCCCTGGGCATTGGTGGTGGCGGTAACCGGTGCACCCAGTTGCATCCCTGGCGGCACATCCCTCAGCCCGACCTTGACCTGTACCGTGCCGCTTTGTGCGGACACCGTGGGGGTGATTTCGCGCACGAAGCCACGGGCCTGGACCTTCGGGTCATCCAGCAGGCTGACGATCACGCCGGCATCGCTGGGCGGGGCCACCAGCAGCGATTCGTAGACGTTGAACACCGCGTCGCGGTCGCCATCGGTGGCCAGGCTGAAGATCGGCATGGTCGCCTGCACCACCTGGCCGACCTCGGCCTGGCGCTCGGTGATGACACCATCAGCCTCGGAGACCAGCGCGGTATAGCTCAGTTGTTCGTTGGCGTTGGCCAATTGCGCCTGTGCGGCCTTGAGCGCGCTCTGGTTGCTGCGCAGCGCGGCTTCGGCGGAATCGTATTCGCTCTGACTGGTGTAGCCCTTGGGCAGCAGTTTTTGCTGGCGCACGAAGGCGGCGCTGGTCTGGGTGACCCGCGCCTGCGCGGCGAACACCTCGGCCTTGGCCGAGTCGACATTGTTCTGCAGGTCTTTCGGGTCCAGCCGCGCCAGCACCTGGTTGGCCTTGACGTGATCGCCCACATCGACGCTGCGCGAAATGATCTTGCCGCCGACGCGGAACGACAGGTCGGTCTGCACCCGTGCCTGCACATCGCCGGTCAGGGTGACCCTGGCAGCGAAATCGGTGGGTGATACCTGTTGCACGCCTACGCGTGGCAGTGTTTCGGTGGTTTCTTCCTTACTACAGCCCGACAGCAGGGACACAAGCCCCAGGCAGACGACCAACAGCGGACGTATCAACGTCATGCAGGCTCCTTGCTTGCGCGCAAATGATTCGTGGGATGCGACTGTCAGCGTAGTTCAGGGTTGGACAAACGGCACTGGCCATATGCGCAAGGGAGGCATACCGAATGCTGGCGACACAGGGCAGGTTCGGCACAAGGTTTTCGTTGAAAACCTGGCATTTCTGCCAGTAGCCGATTATCGCCAGGGCATTACATAGTGTCCCCAACCGGTCGCCCCGACAGTGGCACCACAGAGAGGCATTTTTCTGTTCCCCCTTGAACCCTCGGAGGCCCCATGGCCGCTGCAAAAAGTTTACGCCGCTTCTACCAGAACGGCCGTGTTTCCACCGAACTCGGCGGGTCTGTATCACGCTCCATCTTCCGGCATCAGGGTAGCCTCCTGGCGCAATGCACGTCAGGTGCTGAGGTATCGCGCTCAATCATGACGGTGAACAATACCAACACCGTCATGAGCGAATTTGGACACGCCGGTAAGGTGCAGTTCGCTTATACCCCCTATGGCCGACGCCCGGCCCAGAGCGAAGCGAACAACCCCTTGGCATTCAACGGCGAGCAACTGGACACGGCAACAGGCGGTTACTTGCTAGGCAATGGCTATCGCCTGTTCAGCCCCACGCACAAGAGGTTCTGTAGCCCAGATAATTCAAGCCCGTTTGATGAAGGTGGCCCGAACGCTTATGCGTACTGTGCCGGGGATCCGGTAAATAGTACTGATCCTACGGGGCACTTTTCCCGTCGGGCACTCTTGTTAGCTACTTCAGCAGCCTTGGGGACAACATTAGTAGCAGTCGTTGCAGCGGTCGCTACGAAGTCCAAAACAGCCGAAATTATTGCAGGCGCTGCATTTGCTGCTACTTCTATTTTGGGTGCTTATACTGCTCTGAAGTCAAACAATATACGGCCACTAGTTGCACAGCTCTCGCAGCGCAGGCAGCGAACAGCAGTTGAACCCCCTCCCTACAACACACTCTTCCCCGAAGTTCCACCTCCGTCTTACGCGAATGCAACCCGTTCCACGGATATTGAAATGACC
Source organism: Pseudomonas sp. NPDC096925 (assembly GCF_044762545.1). Taxonomy (NCBI): domain Bacteria; kingdom Pseudomonadati; phylum Pseudomonadota; class Gammaproteobacteria; order Pseudomonadales; family Pseudomonadaceae; genus Pseudomonas; species Pseudomonas sp. NPDC096925. The sequence continues at coordinate 342,584 of NZ_JBIWEM010000005.1, forward strand.
ACATTCGCTAATATTGGAGACAGCCCGAGAGTCAGCATTCCCGGAGCTGCACCTCCCCCTTACCAGGTGGCTATGTCCGCTAGTAATGTTCGCAACCCGGAATGAAGTTCAGGGTTCAATGACGGAGATCAGTTCGGCATTTTCAGCGCCTGCGCGGGCCTTTTCGCGGGCACGCCCGCTCCCACAGGGAGAGCGCAGGCATTGAGACCTGTGCTGTACCTGTGGGAGCGGGCGCGCCCGCGAAGAGGCCGGCACAGCAATGCATGAGCTTCTGCCATATTCAGAAACCATCAGCCACCCGGTAACCCCCGCTTCAGCCACTACCTTTAAAAGGAGGTTCAATTTCAAGGAAGATCACAATGCCATTAGCCGAATCCCACCGACTGCGTCGTGGGCGCTACTCCGAGCCAGGCAGGCTCTATCTGCTGACCACCATCACGCACCAACGAAAACCACTGTTCCATGACTTCGACAATGCTCGCCTGGTGGTCAAACATCTGCGGGTTTCAAATGACATTCAGGATTGCCATTCCCTGGCCTGGGTAGTGATGCCGGACCACCTGCATTGGCTGGTCGAGCTGAAGGAAGTGGCATTGGGAACGCTGATGCGCAAGTTCAAATCACGCACAGCCATTGCGTTACGCAAGGCAGGTGTCAGGCACGAACCGATCTGGCAACCCGGTTACCATGACCATGCGCTGCGGCGGGAAGAGTGTGTGGTGCATGTAGCCCGGTACATTGTTGCCAATCCCTTGAGGGCAGGATTGGTCAGGAGTGTCAGGGACTATCCACACTGGGATGCGGTATGGCTTTGAATCATCGTTGAGGCATTCGCGGGCTTGCCCGCTCCCACAGGGATCACCACAAGCCTGAAGGCTGTGATGTCCTTGTGGGAGCGGGCAAGCCCGCGAAAGGGCCGGGTCAGGCCGACGCAGCAACCTGCGCCGGGCGCTTGACCTGCGGCTGCGACGCGTTGGCCGCTGCACCCTCTTCGATGGCCTGCTGAATCGCCTTGCGACGGCGCTCTTCAGCCTGGCGGCTGAAGTACCAGACGAAGAAGGTCACCAACGACACCGACAGCAGGATCAGGCTGGCCACGGCGTTGATCTCCGGCTTCACGCCCAGGCGCACCGCCGAGAACACTTCCATCGGCAAGGTGGTCGAACCCGGGCCCGACACGAAGCTGGCCAGCACCAGGTCATCCAGCGACAGCGCGAACGACATCATGCCGCCCGCCGCCAGCGATGGCGCAATCATCGGGATGGTGATCAGGAAGAACACCTTCCACGGCTTGGCACCCAGGTCCATCGCCGCTTCCTCGATCGACAGGTCCAGCTCACGCAGGCGTGCCGACACCACCACCGCCACATACGCCGCACAGAACGTGGTGTGGGCGATCCAGATGGTGACGATGCCGCGCTCCTGCGGCCAGCCGATCATCTGCGCCATGGCCACGAACAGCAGCAACAGCGACAGGCCGGTGATCACCTCGGGCATTACCAGCGGTGCGGTGACCAGGCCACCGAACAGCGTGCGGCCCTTGAAGCGGGTCACCCGGGTCAGCACGAACGCCGCCAAGGTACCCAGCGCCACCGCAGCCACCGCCGTGTAACAGGCGATTTCCAGCGAACGCATCACCGAACCCATCAGCTGGGTGTTGTCGAGCAGGCCGACATACCACTTCACCGACCAGCCACCCCATACCGTCACCAGCTTGGAGGCGTTGAACGAGTAGATCACCAGGATCAGCATCGGCAGGTAGATGAACAGCAAGCCGAGCACCAGCATCAGCTTGGAGAAACTGAAGCGCTTCATGCCCTGCCCTCCATTTCTTTGGCCTGGCTGCGGTTGAACAGCAGGATCGGCACAATCAGGATCGCCAGCATTACCACCGCCAGCGCAGAGGCCACCGGCCAGTCACGGTTGTTGAAGAACTCTTGCCACAGCACCTTGCCGATCATCAGGGTTTCCGGGCCGCCGAGCAGTTCAGGAATCACGAACTCGCCCACCACCGGGATGAACACCAGCATGCAGCCGGCGATGATGCCGTTCTTCGACAGCGGCACGGTGATCTTCCAGAAGCTGTTGAAGGTGCTCGAACCCAGGTCCGAAGCGGCCTCGAGCAGACTCGGGTCGTGCTTCACCAGGTTGGCGAACAGCGGCAGGATCATGAATGGCAGGTACGAATAGACCACGCCGATGTACACCGCCAGGTTGGTGTTGAGGATCTGCAGCGGCTGGTCGATCAACCCGGTCCACAGCAGGAAGCCGTTGAGCAGGCCGTTGTTGCTGAGGATGCCCATCCAGGCATAGACGCGGATCAGGATCGCGGTCCAGGTCGGCATCATGATCAGCAACAGCAGGACTGTCTGCGTCTCCTTCTTGGCGTTGGCAATGGCGTAGGCCATCGGGTAGCCGATCAACAGGCACAGCAGGGTGCTGAAGAAGGCCATCTTCAGCGAGCCCAGGTAAGCCGAGATATACAGCTCATCCTCGGTCAGCAAGCCGTAGTTGGCCAGGTTGAGTACCAGCTGCAGCTTGTCTTCGACGTAGCTGTAGATCTCGGTATACGGCGGGATCGCCACGTCGGCTTCGGCGAAGCTGATCTTCAGCACGATGAAGAACGGCAGCATGAAGAACAGGAACAGCCAGATGAACGGCACGCCGATCACCAGATGCCGCCCCTCCGGGATGATGCGCTGGAGTGCTCGCTTGAGCTTGCGAGGTTTCATGACCGCAGTACCACGCCGCTGTCGTCTTCCCACCACACGTACACTTCATCGCCCCAGGTCGGGCGTGTGCCCTGGCGCTCGGCGTTGGCGACGAACGACTGGACGACCTTGCCGCTCGGCAGCTCGACGTAGAACACCGAATGGCCGCCCAGGTAGGCGATGTCGTGGATCTTGCCGCGCGACCAGTTGTGCTCGCAGGTCGGTTGCTGGGTGGTGACCAGCATCTTCTCCGGGCGCAGGGCGTAGGTGATGTGCTTGTCTTCCACCGAAGTGGTGATGCCGTGGCCGACATAGATCTTGCGCTCCAGCTCCGGGCTGGCAATGATCGCGTGGCCTTCGGCGTCGTCAACCACTTCACCTTCGAACAGGTTGACGCTACCGATGAACTCGCACACCAGGCGGCTGGTGGGGGTCTCGTAGATGTCCACTGGCGAGCCGATCTGGGCGATCCAGCCCAGGTGCATGATGGCGATGCGCTGGGCCATGGTCATGGCCTCTTCCTGATCGTGGGTCACCATCACGCAGGTCACACCCACGCGCTCGATGATCTCCACCAGTTCCAGCTGCATCTGCGAACGCAGTTTCTTGTCCAGTGCGCCCATCGGCTCGTCGAGCAGCAGCAGCTTGGGGCGCTTGGCCAAGGAGCGGGCCAGAGCCACGCGCTGGCGCTGGCCGCCGGACAGCTGGTGCGGCTTGCGCTTGGCGTACTGGGTCATGTGCACCAGCTTGAGCATCTCGGCCACGCGGGCGTCGATCTCGGCCTTGGGCATCTTGTCCTGCTGCAGGCCGAAGGCGATGTTCTGCGCCACGGTCATGTGCGGGAACAGCGCGTAGGACTGGAACATCATGTTGATCGGCCGCTCGTAGGGCGGCATGTCGGTGATGTCGACGCCATCGAGGAGGATCCGCCCTTCGGTCGGGCGCTCGAAGCCGGCCAGCATGCGCAGCAAGGTGGACTTGCCAGAACCGGAGCCACCCAGCAGGGCGAAGATCTCGCCCTTGCGGATTTCCAGGGACACATCGTCCACGGCTACCGTTTCGTCGAACTTTTTCGTAACCCGGTCGATCTTGACCAGCACCTGCTTGGGTTGCTGGCCACCCTCGAGGGCTTTTTTATAGGCACCGGAGGCAACTGCCATGAGTGAAACTCCCAACAAGATTTTTGTGCCCGGGAGCCCTGTTCTACAGGTGCCGCCGCGGGCCTGGATTTTTACTTGCCCGACTTGACCTTGGTCCAGCTACGGGTCATCAGCCGTTGCACCTTGGGTGGCAACTCTGAATTCACGAACATCTTGTTCAGCACTTCCTGCGGTGGGTAAACCGCGGCGTCAGTCCTCACGGCCTGGTCCATCAGGTCGCCAGCCTTGGGGTTCGGGTTGGCGTAACCGACGTAATCACTGACCTGGGCGATAACCTCAGGCTTCAGCAAATAGTTGATGAAGGCATGCGCCTCTTTGACGTTCCTGGCGTCCTTGGGGATCGCCAGCACGTCGAACCAGAGGTTGCCGCCTTCCTTGGGAATGGCGTAGGCCAGGTTCACGCCCTTCTTCGCCTCTTCAGCGCGGGCCTTGGCCTGGAACACATCACCCGAGAAGCCCGCCGCGACGCAAATGTCGCCGTTGGCCAGGTCGGTGATGTACTTGGACGAGTGGAAGTAGGTCACGTACGGGCGTACCGCCAGCAGTTTCTTCTCGGCGGCCTGATAGTCCTTGGCATTGGTGCTGTTGGGGTCCAGCCCCATGTAGTTGAGCACCGCCGGCAGCATTTCGTCCGCCGAGTCGAGGAAAGCCACGCCGCACTTGGCGAGCTTCTTCATGTTCTCGGGTTCGAACAGCACTGCCCAGGAGTCGATGGTGTCCACGCCCAGCGCGGCCTTCACCTTGTCGACGTTGTAACCGATGCCGTTGGTGCCCCACAGGTAAGGCACGGCGTACTGGTTGCCCGGGTCGTTCCTTTCCAGACGCTTCATCAGCGCCGGGTCCAGGTTGGAATAATTGGGCAGCAGGTTCTTGTCGAGCTTCTGGAACGCGCCCGCCTTGATCTGCTTGCCGAGGAAATGGTTGGACGGCACCACCACGTCATAGCCGGTATTGCCAGCCAGCAGCTTGCCTTCCAGGGTTTCGTTGGAGTCGAACACGTCTTGCACGGGCTTGATGCCCGTGGCTTTCTCGAAGTCCGCGAGTGTGGTCGGGCCGACGTAGTCGGACCAGTTGTAGAAGTGCACCGTAGGCGCCGCTTGGACGCTGCATGCCAGCGTCAGGCCCGCTCCAGCCATCAAGGCCTTGCGGAATACAGAAATGGACAAGTGGGTGGTCCTCACAATCAGTGCCTGGGTAGCGACAATGCTGCCGCACACGCAAAACCGGCGCGCAACTTACCTTCGCAGCTTCGATGCCGCAATCATCAATTGCCTTTCACTGGCTCTGGGCCGGGAACCCCGGCCCAGAGGTGCCGCATCGGGCTTATTTGCCCGACTTGATCTTGGTCCAGCTACGGGTGATCACACGCTGGGCAGACGCCTCAGGCGCAGCGATCGCGTACAGCTGCTTCTTCACTTCAGCAGGCGGGTAGATGCTCGGGTCGCTGGTAATCTCTTTGTCCACGAACTGGGTGGCGGCAGCGTTGCCGTTCGGGAAACGCACGGCGTTGGTGATTTCAGCCATGATTTCCGGTTGCATCAGGAAGTTCATGAACTGGTAGGCAGCGTCTTTATGCTCGGCATCTTTAGGGATAGCGACCATGTCGTAGAAGGTACCAGCACCTTCCTTCGGAATGACGTAGTCCACTTTGACCTTGTCGCCGGCTTCGTGGGCACGGGCCTTGGACTGCTCCAGGTCACCCGAGTAACCGACGGCTACGCAGATGTTGCCGTTGGCCATGTCGCCGATGTACTTGGACGAGTGGAAGTAGGTGATCGAAGGACGAATCTTGAGGAACAGGTCCTCGGCGGCCTTCAGGTCTTCCTTCTTGGTGCTGTTGCTCGGCAGGCCCAGGTAGTGCAGCGCAGCCGGCAGCATTTCGGTCGGGGCATCCAGGAAGCTCACGCCGCAGCTCTTGAGCTTGGCGATGTTCTCAGGCTTGAACACCACGTCCCACGAGTCGATCTTGTCCACGCCCAGCGCGGCCTTGACCTTCTCCGGGTTGTAGCCGATGCCGATCGAGCCCCACATGTACGGGAAGGCGTGCTTGTTGTCCTTGTCGCTGGCATCGCCAACGGCCTTGAGCAGGTCGGTGTCGAGGTTCTTCCAGTTCGGCAGCTTGGAACGGTCCAGTTCCTCGTACACGCCAGCCTTGATCTGCTTGGCCAGGAAGTTGTTGGACGGCACCACGATGTCGTAGCCCGACTTGCCGGCCAGCAGCTTGGCTTCGAGGGTTTCGTTGCTGTCGAAGACGTCGTACTTGACCTTGATGCCCGACTGCTTCTCGAACTTGGCGATGGTGTCCGGAGCGATGTAGTCCGACCAGTTGTAGACGTTCAACACCTTGTCTTCAGCCTGAACAGCGGTAGCCATGGCACCCATCAGGGCGGCGGCCAGCAACGTCTTGCCCATTTTATTCATGCGTATTGCTCCAGAATTTTTTATTTAGCCATCTGTTCAGCAGCCAGGACCTACGGTGCAGAGCGCGCGGCGACTGAAACAGTCGCTAGTCTGGCAAGTTACAAGGCTCTGTTTCAAGGAAAGCAGGGCCTTGTAACGACTTAATGTCACATCGCTAGCCTAGCAAACTGTCAGCGGATCGCTTCGAGCGTCAGATCAAGGCATTTACGTGCCTTTTCCACCAGTTCGTCGATCTCCGCGTGGCTGATCACCAGCGGTGGCGCGATGATCATGGTGTCCCCCACCGCGCGCATGATCAGGCCGTTGTCGAAGCAGAAGGTACGGCAGATCATGCCCACGCCCTTGCCTTCGTAACGGCTGCGGGTGGCCTTGTCCTTGACCAGCTCGATCGCGCCGAGCAGGCCCAGGCCGCGTACCTCGCCCACCAGCGGGTGGTCCTGCAGTTCACGCAAACGCTTTTGCAAATACGGTGCCGCTTCGGTGCGCGCCTTCTCGACGATTTTCTCGTCGCGCAGGATGCGCAGGTTTTCCAGGCCCACCGCCGCCGCTACCGGGTGGCCGGAGTAGGTGAAGCCGTGGTTGAAGTCGCCGCCTTCGCTGAGTACCTGGGCCACGGTGTCACGCACGATCACACCGCCCATGGGGATGTAACCGGAAGTCAGGCCCTTGGCGATGGTCATCAGGTCGGGCTTGAGGTCGTAGTAGTCGGAACCGAACCACTCGCCGGTGCGGCCGAAACCGCAGATCACCTCGTCGGCGACGAACAGGATCTCGTACTTGGCGAGGATCTCCTTGACCTTCGGCCAGTAGGTTTCCGGCGGGATGATCACGCCACCGGCGCCCTGGATTGGCTCGGCGATGAAGGCAGCGACGTTGTCTTCGCCGACTTCGAGGATTTTCTTCTCCAATTGCTCGGCCGCCCACACCCCGAATTCATCCGGGGTCATGTCGCCGCCTTCACCGAACCAGTACGGCTGCGGGATATGCACGATGCCCGGAATCGGCAGGCCGCCCTGCTCGTGCATGCCGCTCATGCCGCCCAGGCTGGCACCGGCCACGGTGGAACCGTGGTAACCGTTGATGCGGCCGATGATGGTCTGCTTCTGTGGCTTGCCTTTCAGCGCCCAGTAGTGGCGGACCATGCGCAGCACGGTGTCGTTGCCTTCGGAGCCGGAGCCGGTGAAGAACACATGGGTCATGCCTTGCGGCGCCACGTCGGAAATCGCCTTGGCCAGCTCCAGCGCAGGCGGGTGGGCAGTCTGGAAGAACAGGTTGTAGTACGGCAGTTCGCGCATCTGCTTTTCTGCCGCCTGCACCAGTTCTTCACGGCCATAACCCACCGCCACGCACCACAGGCCAGCCATGCCGTCGAGGATCTTGTGCCCCTCGCTATCCCACAAATGCACACCCTGGGCCTTGGTGATGATGCGCGGCCCCTTCTCCTTCAGCTGCTTGTAGTCGCTGAAGGGCGCGAGGTGATGCTCCCCGCTCAGGGTTTGCCATTCACGGGTTTGCGGGTTGTTGACGCTCATGTGCTTCTCCGTTGTTCGACAGCCGCGTCCTGCGGCACCAAGGTTGATCAGACAGCAAACAGCAGGAACTCACGCTCCCAGGAGCTGATGACTCGCTTGAAGTTCTCGTGTTCGGCGCGCTTGGTGGCGACGTAGCCGGTAATGAACTTCTTGCCCAGGTACTGCACCAGCGCACGGCTGTTTTCCATGCGTTCCAGGGCATCTTCGATGGTCAGTGGCAGGCGCAGGTTGCGGCGTTCGTAGCCACGGCCCTGCACCGGCGCGCTGGCGTCGATGCCTTCGACCATGCCGATGTAGCCGCACAGCAGGCTGGCGGCAATGGCCAGGTAAGGGTTGGCGTCGGCGCCCGGCAGGCGGTTCTCGACCCGGCGGCTTTGCGGGCCGGCGTCTGGCACGCGCAAGCCGACAGTACGGTTTTCTTCGCCCCACTCCACGTTCACCGGCGCCGAGGTGTCGGGCAGGAAGCGGCGGAACGAGTTGACGTTGGGCGCGAACAGCGGCAGCGCCTCGGGGATGAACTTCTGCAGGCCACCGATGTGGTGCAGGAACAGTTCGCTCATGCTGCCATCGTCGTTGCTGAAGATATTCTTGCCGGTGGCCACGTCGACCACGCTCTGGTGCAGGTGCATGGCACTGCCTGGCTCGCCGGTCATGGGCTTGGCCATGAAGGTGGCGGCCACGTTGTGCTTGAGCGCAGCCTCGCGCATGGTGCGCTTGAACACCAGGATCTGGTCGGCCAGGTGCAGGGCGTTGCCATGCCGGAAGTTGATCTCCATCTGCGCCGTGCCGTCTTCATGGATCAGCGTGTCGAGGTCCAGCTGCTGCAGTTCGCACCAGTCGTAGACGTCTTCGAACAGTGGATCGAATTCGTTGGCGGCTTCGATCGAGAACGACTGGCGGCCGGTTTCCGGGCGGCCCGAACGGCCTACCGGGGGCTGCAGCGGGAAGTCCGGGTCTTCGCTGCGCTTGGTCAGGTAGAACTCCATCTCCGGCGCGACGATCGGCTGCCAGCCCTTGTCGGCATAGAGCTTGAGGACTTTCTTCAGCACGTTGCGCGGCGACAGCTCTACCGGGTTGCCCTTCTTGTCGTAGGTGTCGTGGATCACCTGGGCGGTCGGCTCGATGGCCCATGGCACCAGGAACACGGCGTTCTCGTCGGGGCGGCAGATCATGTCGATGTCCGCCGGGTCGAGCAGTTCGTAATAGATGTCGTCGTCGACGTAGTCGCCGGTCACGGTCTGCAGCAGCACGCTCTCGGGCAGGCGCATGCCTTTTTCGGCGATGAATTTGTTGGTAGGCGAAATCTTGCCGCGCGTGATGCCGGTCAGGTCACTGATCATGCATTCGACTTCGGTGATCTTGTGCTCTTTCAACCAATCGGTGAGCTGGTCGAGGTTGTTACTCATAAATACCTCAGGAGGTAAGGTGGTCCGCGCACTGATTCTGGATGGAGTACATTGCTAAAGCAAAAACCCCCGCGCAGAGCCACAGTGGATACACTGAAAACAGGTGCGTCCGTAATGAGTTCGAAAGGCAGAAAGACGAAACGAAGGGCGGCAAGCCGCTACGAGGGCAGGTCCGGGAGCGCCAAACGTCAATTATTGCGGCCAGGGCGGCCACGCCATTGACGAAGCTTGCAAAAATGACGGATGTACCTGATGGCACCGCGCAGGCAGTGCTTTCAGGTCGCGGCAAGCGGACCATGTGACCCTCGTATTATTGTGTTCTGGGTTGAGACCGAGCTTAGCCTTGTTCATTTTTTTACACAACACCTCCGTAAAAAATAAAACACGGCTTGTCGGAGATAGCCCTTTCCGCGGGAAATAGCGGATAATGGCTTGCCCCGATATGCAGCAAATCTGCCGTCGATGTGCCATTTCAGGGCATCATGGGGTTGGCTTGACATCAGTTTGTCTTTTCGATTGACTGGTCTTGCAAGCCCCCCTTGATTGATATTTTTGACAACAAAGGTGTTGCATCATGTCGGTACCCCCGCGTGCCGTTCAGCTTAACGAAGCGAACGCGTTCCTTAAGGAACATCCTGAGGTTCTCTACGTTGACCTTCTGATTGCAGATATGAATGGTGTGGTGCGTGGCAAGCGCATAGAGCGCACCAGCCTCCACAAGGTTTACGAGAAAGGCATCAACCTGCCTGCCTCCCTCTTCGCCCTGGATATCAACGGTTCCACCGTCGAAAGCACCGGGCTGGGCCTGGACATCGGCGATGCTGACCGCATCTGCTATCCAATCCCTGACACACTCTGTAACGAGCCGTGGCAAAAGCGCCCTACCGCCCAGTTGCTGATGACCATGCACGAACTCGAAGGCGAGCCGTTCTTCGCCGACCCGCGTGAAGTGCTGCGTCAGGTGGTGAGCAAGTTCACCGAGATGGGCCTGACCATCTGCGCCGCGTTCGAGCTGGAGTTCTACCTGATCGACCAGGAGAACGTGAACGGCCGTCCGCAGCCGCCGCGCTCGCCAATTTCGGGCAAGCGCCCGCAGTCGACCCAGGTGTACCTGATCGACGACCTCGACGAATATGCCGACTGCCTGCAGGACATCCTGGAAGGCGCGAAGGAGCAAGGCATCCCGGCCGACGCCATCGTCAAGGAAAGCGCCCCGGCGCAGTTCGAAGTCAACCTGCACCACGTGGCCGACCCGCTCAAGGCCTGCGACTACGCGGTACTGCTCAAGCGGTTGATCAAGAACATCGCCTACGACCATGAAATGGACACCACCTTCATGGCCAAGCCCTACCCGGGCCAGGCTGGCAACGGCCTGCATGTACACATTTCCGTGCTGGACAAAGATGGCAACAACATCTTCACCAGCGAGGATCCCGAGCAGAACGCCGCGCTACGTCACGCTGTCGGCGGTGTGCTCGAGACCCTGCCCGCGTCCATGGCGTTCCTTTGCCCGAACGTCAACTCGTACCGCCGCTTCGGTGCGCAGTTCTATGTACCGAACGCGCCAAGCTGGGGCCTGGACAACCGCACCGTGGCCCTGCGCGTGCCGACCGGTTCGCCGGACGCCGTGCGCATCGAGCACCGCGTGGCTGGTGCCGACGCCAACCCGTACCTGATGATGGCTGCCGTACTGGCCGGCGTGCACCATGGCCTGACCAACAAGGTCGAGCCGGGTGAGCCGATCGAAGGCAACTCGTACGAGCAGCTGGAGCAGAGCCTGCCGAACAACCTGCGCGATGCCCTGCGCGAGCTGGACGACAGCGAGATCCTGAACAAGTACATCGATCCGAAGTACATCGACATCTTCGTCGCGTGCAAGGAGAGCGAGCTGGAGGAGTTCGAGCATTCGATCTCCGACCTCGAGTACAACTGGTACCTGCACACCGTGTAAACGAAAACGCCGCCCACAAGGGCGGCGTTTTTGTTCGAGATCGGTGTCGCCTGCTTCGCGGGTAAACCCGCTCCCACAGGGACCGCGCCGGCCTCAGGTCCGGTGAAGATCCTGTGGGAGCGGGTTCACCCGCGAAGAGGCCGGTACAGGCTTACAAGGGCTTCTCGAAAATCTTCGAATTGCGCTGGTAGTTGTAAAGCGAAGCCCGCGCCGCCGGCAGCCGCTCGACCCCGCTCGGCGCAAACCCGCGTTCGCGGAACCAGTGCGCGGTACGCGTCGTCAGCACGAACAGGGTGTTCAAGCCCAACTGCCGCGCCCGGCTTTCGATGCGCTCCAGCAGCTCGTCGCCACGCCCGCCATGACGGTACTCCGGGTTCACCGCAAGGCACGCCAGCTCGCCGGCGTCGGAATCGGCAATCGGGTACAACGCCGCACAGGCGATGATCATGCCCTCGCGCTCGACCACGCTGAACTGCTCGATCTCCCGCTCCAGCACCTCACGCGAACGGCGCACGAGGATGCCCTGCTCTTCCAGCGGGCTGATCAGCTCCAGCAAACCGCCCACGTCCTCGATGGTCGCCTCGCGCACCACTTCGAACTGCTCCTGCGACACCAGCGTGCCGCCACCACCACGGGTGAACAGTTCGGTCAGCAAGGCGCCGTCCTCGGCATAGCTGACGATATGGCTGCGCGCCACGCCGCCTTTGCAAGCCTCGGCCGCGGCGTCCAGCAGCTCGCCCTGGTAATCGCTGCCCAGGCGCTGCAAATGCGGGGCAACCTGCTGTGGGCGCAGTTCGCGCACCAGCTTGCCGTCCTCGTCCAGCAGGCCCGGCTCGGCGCCGAACAGCAGCAGCTTGTCGGCCCCCAGTTCGATGGCGGCGCGGGTGGCCACGTCTTCGCAGGCCAGGTTGAAGATTTCCCCCGTGGGCGAGTAGCCCAGCGGCGACAACAGCACGATGGAGCGCTCGTCAAGCAGGCGGCTGATGCCCTTGCGGTCGACCCGGCGCACTTCGCCGGTGTGGTGGTAGTCCACGCCTTCGAGCACGCCGATCGGCCGCGCCGTTACCAGGTTGCCGGACGCCACGCGCAGGCGCGAGCCCTGCATCGGCGAAGCGGCGATGTCCATCGACAGGCGTGCCTCGATGGCCAGGCGCAAGGCGCCGACGGCATCGATCACGCAGTCCAGGGTGGCGGCATCAGTGATGCGCATGCCACGGTGGTAGTGCGGGGTCAGGCCGCGATCAGCCAGGCGGCTTTCGATCTGCGGGCGCGAGCCATGCACCAGCACCAGACGCACGCCCAGGCTGTGCAGCAGCACCAGGTCGTGGACGATGTTGCCGAAATTAGGGTGTTCCACCCCATCGCCAGGGAGCATGACCACGAAGGTGCAGTCGCGATGGGCATTGATGTACGGGGAGGCATGACGCAGCCAGTTGACGTAGTCGGGCATGACAGGGCCTGTGGATAAGTGGACGGAGAACGGCGATACAGGGGGCGTTCAGGATCATCGTCGGAACAGGCTTGCGGTCACGCGCGGTCTCCTCTAGGCAGGAACGAATCAGTCCGGTTGACGTTTAGTTCAGGCAATAGTGCCGGATCAGGTCACGCAATAGACGCACGGTAGGCTCGATTCGTGACATTTCAAGGTATTCGCCGGGCTGGTGGGCACAGGCGATGTCGCCGGGGCCCAGCACGATGGTCTGGCAGCCCAGTTGCTGAAGATAAGGCGCTTCGGTGCCGAACGCCACCGCTTCGGCGCGGTGGCCGGTAAGGCGTTCCGCCACTTGCACCAGCTCGGAGTCGGCAGCCTGCTCGAATGGCGGCACCTCCGGGAACAACGGTGCATAGTCGATGCGCACCTCAAAGCGCTCTGCCACGGGCACCAGCTTGGCGCGGATGGCCGCGCGCAGTTGCTCCACGTCCATGCCTGGCAGCGGGCGCAGGTCGAATTCCAGGGCGCACTGGCCGCAGATACGGTTGGGGTTGTCGCCGCCATGGATGCAGCCGAAGTTCATGGTCGGGGTCGGCACGGTGAATTGCGGGTTGCGGTAGGTCTGCTGCCATTGCTGGCGCAAACCCATCAGCTCGCCCATCACTGCGTGCATGGCCTCCATGGCGCTGCGGCCCAGGCTTGGGTCCGAGGAGTGGCCGCTGCGCCCGAGGATGTCGATGCGGTCCATGAGGATGCCCTTGTGCATGCGGATCGGCCGCAGCCCGGTGGGCTCGCCGATCACCGCCGCACGGCCGAGCGGCTGACCGGCCTCGGCCAGGGCACGGGCGCCGGACATGGAGCTTTCTTCGTCACAGGTGGCAAGGATCAGCAGCGGCTGCTTGAAATCGTGCTCCAGCAGTGGGATGACCGCCTCGATGACCAGGGCGAAGAAGCCCTTCATGTCGCAACTGCCCAGGCCGACCCAGCGGCCGTCGGTTTCGGTCAGTTTCAGCGGGTCGCTGGCCCACAGCTGTTCGTCATAAGGCACGGTGTCGCTGTGCCCCGCCAGCACCAGGCCACCCGGGCCAGTGCCACGGCTGGCCAGCAGGTTGAACTTGCCGGGGCTGACCTGGCGAATGTCGCAGTTGAAGCCAAGGTCACCCAGCCAGCCGGCCAGCAGGTCGATGACCTGACGGTTTGACTGGTCCAGCGCAGGCTGGGTGCAACTGACCGAGGGCGCGGCGATCAGGGCGGCGAACTGGTCTTTCAGCGTCGGCAACGGCATGCGCGTACTCCTCGGAAGCGTTGCCCATCATAGCAATGCCGTCCAACCGTGTGGGCTTCTTCGCGGGTAAACCCGCTCCCACAGGGAACGCGCCGCACCTGGGGGCAGCACAGTACCTGTAGGAGCGGGTTTACCCGCGAAGAAGCCACCACGATCCAACAGACGAGAGCCGACTCCTGTAGACTGCTGGGCAACCACGCCCCCTTCTTCGAGCCTGTGATGCACAAAGAAACCGAACTCAAGCTCCGCGCCAGCCGCGAGACCCTTGCCGCCCTGCGCGAGCACCCTCTGCTGAAAAAGCGCAACAAGTCCGGCTGGCAGACCCGCGAACTGCTCAACCAGTACTTCGACACCCCGGAGCGCGAGCTCTCCGCTGCCCGTGTCGCCCTGCGCCTGCGCCGCGATGGCGAGGCCATCATCCAGACCCTCAAGTGCCGCGGCACCAGCGTGGCCGGCCTGTCCGAGCGCAACGAGCACGAATGGCAGCTGGACAAGGTCAAGCTCGACCTGAAGAAGCTCGACGACAGCTGCTGGCCCGCGCAACTGGCCAACCTGGACAAAAAGACCATCAAGCCGCTGTTCACCACCGACTTCAGCCGTGAATACGCCGAAATCGCCTGGGGCCGTGGCAAGAGCAAGGTGGTGATCGAGGCAGCACTGGACCAGGGCTTCGTGATCGCCGGCAAACGCAAGGAAGAAATCTGCGAGCTGGAACTGGAACTGCGCGAAGGTGAACCGCAGGCCCTGCTGGAACTGGCCGCCGAGCTGGCCGCCAGCCTGCCGCTGATGCCATGCGACATCAGCAAGGCCGAGCGTGGCTACCGCCTGCTGGAGCCGGACAGCTACGAGCTGGGCCTGCCGCACACCGAGCTGGAAGCCGAAATGGCCGTGGATGACGCCTACGCCGCACTGGCCTGGCAACTGCTGGGCAGCAGCCAGCGCCTGGCCGAGCAATACCGCCACAACGGCCACTGGCGCCTGCTGCAGGACTGGGTCGAGTGCCTGAGCGAACTGCGTGCGATTACCGCCAGCCTGGGCCAGGCCGCGCCGCGCGCCACCACCCGAGACCTGCGCAACAGCCTCGACGCCCTGCTCGAAGACTGGCGCCCGCTGGTGCAGGCCGGCAACGAAGACGAAGACATCCGCCGCGCCGCCCCAGAGCAGTTCGCCGAAGAGCTGGAAGACGTACGCTGGGGCCAGTTCTCGCTGGAAACCTCGCGCTGGCTGCTGGCCCGTGCCTGGACCGTGGAACGCAAAGGCCGTGGCGAGCGTCAGGGCAAGGCGCAACTGGCCAGCTGGCTGGCGCACCTGCTGGGCGAGGAAGGCCGAGCATTGAAGCTGCCGCTGTACACCCAGCGTCCGGAAGACCTGGCCGAGCAGCTGCCGCGTATCGAACAGCTGCTGGCCTGGCTGCACCATGCCCGTCAGGTGCTGGAAGCGCCGCAGATGGACCGCCTGTATGGCGACCTGAAGAAGCTGCATGAGCTGGCCGAGCAGCCAATCAGCGATGAAGTGCTGGAAGCACGTATCGAACAGGCCCGGGCGGTGGATCAGAGCCGCGGCTGGAAGCACCTGCTCAAGGCTTGATACCGCGTCGTTTTCTTCGCGGGTAAACCCGCTCCCACAGGGCTCGCGCTGCTCTCTGGCTCACTGATATCCCTGTGGGAGCGGGTTTACCCGCGAATGCCTCAACGCGACAGTGGCAGGCTGGTGGTGGACTTGATCTCCGACAACGCCACGATCGAGTTCACCTCCTGAATCCCCGGCACGTTCGACAGTTTTTCGAAGAAGAACCGTTCATAAGCCTCGATATCCGGGGTGACGATGCGCAATAGAAAGTCCACCGACCCCATCAGCACATAGCACTCCAGCACCTCTGGAAACCCGCGGATCGCCTCGGTGAACTCGGTGAAGTTGGAACGCCCATGGGCGTTCAGTTTTACCTCGGCGAAAATCTGCGTGTTCAGGCCGACCTTCTTGCGATCCAGCAAGGTCACCTGCCCGCGAATCACCCCCTCCTCCTTCAACCGCTGGATACGCCGCCAGCACGGCGATTGCGACAGCCCCACGCGTTCGGCGATCTGCGCGCTGGACAGCGAAGCGTCCTCCTGCAGCAGTTCGAGGATACGGCGGTCGTAGGCGTCCAGCTCGCTTTGCATTAATAATTCTCCTTGGCAGCACCGCACGAATAGAACAATTCGCCAATACAGCGAAACGATCAAATCATAGCGAAAAAATACCGCCACCAACGTGCAAGAATTTCTCCCACACTTGCGGAGACCGACATGAACGCACAGCCTCGTACCGACGCCTGGGCCGCCAGCAGCGCCCACAGCACCGTGCACTATCGCCTGCAGGCCGAGGCCGAGCCTGACAGCCTGTGCCGGGTGCTCAACCTGTTTGCCCTGCAGTTCCTGACCCCACACAGCGTGCAGGTCAGCCAGCAGGATGACTGGCTGGATATCGAAGTTGGCATCGGTGGCCTTAGCTGGCACCGGGCCGAGGTGATTGCGCAGAAACTGCGTAACCTGGTGTGTGTGGGCGAGGTGAGCCTGAGCAACCTGCAGCGGGTGGAGCTGGCGGTGGTCTGAATCATCCGCTTTTCCTGTACTGGCCTCTTCGCGGGCTCGCCCGCTCCCACAGGATTACCACCGACTTCAGCCCTGTGGTGTACCTGTGGGAGCGGGCAAGCCCGCGAAGAGGCCAGCACAGGCCCAGCAAAATCCCGAAACCCTTCATCCATATTGACCCTCCCTCGCCCGGCTACCCTTGATCAGCACTCCCCTATCAGGCACGGACGCCAACCATGCACACCCCCGACAACCCGGCACTCGACCTCAAACGCGTGCTCCAGGCCCTGCTCATGGACGAGCACCTGCACGCCAACGACACCCTGCAGGTACTCGAACACGCCGCCACCCACCCAACCACTCACCCGCTGGAGCAGATCGCCGCCTGCGCCCTGGAAGACCGCAGACAACCTGGTCAACCCCTGGACCTGGACCGCCTCTGCCAATGGCTGGCCAACAAGGTCGGCCAGCCCTACCTGCGCATCGACCCGCTGCAACTGGACCTGCCCCAGGTCACCGGCCTGATGGCCCCGGCCTTCGCCCAGCGCCATGGCATCCTCATCGTCGCCGCCGACACCTCCAGCGTCACCGTCGCCAGCGCCCAGCCCTACCAGGATGACTGGCAGGCCGATCTCTCCCGCAGCCTGGGCCGGCCGATCCATCGCGTGCTGGCCAGCCCGCTGCAGATCCGCCAGGCAGGGCAGTCGTTCCACCGCCTGGCCCAATCGGTAAAGAGCGCGCAATCCCAGCAGTCAGCCAGCCTGGGCGAACTCCAACAGCTGCTGGAGCTGGGCAAGCGCCAGGCCGAGGCCAGCGCGGACGACGCGCACATCGTGCATATCGTCGACTGGCTGCTGCAGTACGCCATCGAGCAGCGCGCCAGTGATATCCACCTGGAGCCACGCCGCGAGCAAGGCCAGCTGCGCTACCGCATCGACGGCCTGCTGCACAGCATCTATGCCTTTCCCGTCGGGGTAACCCTGGCGCTGGTCAGCCGCCTGAAACACCTGGGGTGCATGGATGTCGCAGAAAAACGCCGGCCGCAGGATGGCCGGCTGCAAAGCCGCCTGCCTGGCGGCGGTGAGGTAGAACTGCGGCTGTCGACCCTGCCGACCCCGTACGGCGAAAAACTGGTGCTGCGCCTGTTCGACCCTCATCAGTTGCAGGAAGGCTTCGAACGGCTCGGCCTGGAAGGGCCACAACTGGACCAGTGGCAAGGCCTGCTGCGCCAGCGCCAGGGCATCATCCTGGTCACCGGCCCCACCGGTTCCGGCAAGACCAGCACGCTGTACGCCAGCCTCAAGCTGCTGGCCACGCCGCAAGTCAACCTGTGCACCATCGAAGACCCGATCGAGCGCCTGGAACCCGCCTTCAACCAGTTGCAGGTGCAGCCCGCCCTCGACCTGGGTTTTGCCAACGGGGTGCGGGCCATGCTGCGCCAGGACCCGGACATCATCATGATTGGCGAAATCCGCGACCGCGAAACTGCCCTGGTGGCGGTGCAGGCGGCCCTGACCGGGCACCTGGTGCTGTCGACCCTGCATACCAACGACGCCTGTGGTGCAATCACCCGCCTTCAGGAACTGGGTGTGGCCGACTACCTGATAAAGGCGACGCTGGTCGGGGTCATGGCCCAGCGGTTGGTGCGCACACTGTGCGCGGATTGCCGGGGTGAGGCAGCGGTGCCCGGTGGCCAGCCGTGCCGCACCTGTCGCGGCACCGGGTTCCACGGCCGCACAGGGTTGTTCGAGCTGCTGGTGCCCAGCGACAGCCTGCGCGCCCAGATAGGCCCGGGCAGCGACCTGGCCAGTTTGCGGCGTCAGGCCGTAGCTGATGGATTGCTTGATCTGCGCCGCTGCGGCGAGGCCAAAGTGGCCAGCGGGCAGACCTGTGCAGAGGAAGTGCTACGGGCTTGTTCCTGAGCAAAAATCCTTTGTATTCAAGGAACTTGCAGCCCTGTAGCAGGATCAAACCGCGCATCTTCAACCCTCACCCTTCGAGGTGTTTCAACATGCGTGTCAAAACCGCCATCGCTGCTGCTGCCTTGCTTTCGCTACCTATCGGCTCGGCCATGGCCGATACCTTCTGGCGTAACGTGATGACTACCGGTGCTACCACGGCATCGAGCTATCTGACCTCCGGGGATCACAAGCTGGTGATGGCGGCGCAGGATGACGCCGGCAGCTTCGTGGCCAGCGAAGGCGCAATCCGCGGGCCGTTCCTTGAAGCGGCGATTCGCCAGGCCCGCGCGGAGAACCCGGGGATGCAGGCTTCCGACATGGAACTGGCCAATGCCATCCTGGCCAAGAATGCGGTAGCCGAGTAACCGCGTCGCCTGCTTCGCGGGTGAACCCGCTCCCACAGGTTGAGGTGCGCCCCATTTGTTGGACAATCTTTGATTAGGCTGCTGCGGCCTGATTCCTGTATGCCACGGGACTCAGGCCGGCCAGCCCCATCTTGA
>NZ_JBIWEM010000006.1:0-21906 GCF_044762545.1 Pseudomonas sp. NPDC096925
GGCACGGGCTTCGCCCGTGTTCGCGGGCAAGCCCGCTCCCACAGGGGGCGCGCCAGCTTTTAGAAATTGAGCAAGACAGTTGCTCCCACAGGGTACGCGGACTGCTTGCGATTTCAGTTATCTACGCGACAGCGCAGCCCAAAGGGCTGGGCCGGTTCCCACAGGGACTGCGCTAGCTTTTAGAGCTTGAGCAAGACCGTTGCGCCTACAGGGCCGATGTTGCAATCGCCTTCGCCGCTTGCGCCAAACGTTGTGTAGCCAGCCGGATTTCATCCATGTCCAGCGAGGCGAACCCCAGGCGCAAGGCATTTTCCGCATGACCGAACGGCGAAAACTGCCGGCCACTGCGTACCACCAGGTCCAACTCCAACGCCTTGCCAACCAGTTGGTCCACATCGATCGAGTCGGCAAACCTCACCCACAGCGCCAGCCCGCCTTCCGGTGCCTTTACAGCTACCTGCTCGCCAAAGGCCTCGCGCAAGCAAGCCAACAGGGTCTCCCGACGCTGGCGATACTCCCGCGCAACCCGACGCAAGTGCTTCTTCAGCTCGCCATCATTGATCAGGTCCGCCAGCATCTGCTGCATCACCGCATCGCCCTGCCCCAGGGTCAGCGTCGCCCTGCGCTCGAGCACCACGGCCACCTCCGCCGGCGCCACGATGAAACTGCAACGGAAGGTACTGCCCAAGGACTTGGACAATGAACCAATGTAGATCACATGCCGCTGCTGACGGTCGCTGGCCAGCGGCAGGTAAGGCCGCCCGGCAAAGTGGTACTCATGGTCGTAGTCTTCCTCGACCACGCAAAAGTCGTGCTGCCGCGCCAGCTCCAGCAACTGCTGCCGGCGCCCGGCAGGCAGGCTGACCGTGGTCGGGAACTGGTGATGGGGTGTGATGTACAGCATGCGCACCTTGTGCAGCCGGCACAGTGCATCGATCTGGTCGACCCGGCAGCCCTCGTCATCTAGCTCCACGGTGACCAGCCGGGCACCCAGCTGGCGGAAGATCTCCCACGCGGGCGGATAGCTCAAGCGCTCGACCAGCACAACGTCACCGGGCTTGAGCAGCACGCTGGCCACCAGGTACAGCGACATCTGCACGCCCTGGGTCAGGCAGATATGCTCGGCGCCAACGTTCAGGCTGCGATTGTGCCGCAGCATGTCGGCCAAGGCGCTGCGCAGGTAATGGCTGCTGCACGCGCTGCCATGGCGCACGGTGTTGGCAGTGAAGCTGTTGCGCAAGGCATTACGGTAATAGCGGTGCAGAACGGTCTGCGGCAGCAGGCGGTGGTCACAGGCGCCGTTGTCGAAAAACAGCGCACCCGGCCGATGCTGCTGCGCGGCAGCCTGTTCGTTGGCCGTGAAGTAGGCAACGGCAGGCTCCTCTGGCAGCACCAGGGCAAAGGGCCGCGCTGCATCGGGCTCGGGCAGGGTGCCAACTGCCAGTTGCCGACTGACGAAGGTGCCGCGGCGTTGCACGCTTTCCAGCCAGCCTTTGGTCTCGGCTTCCTCGTAGGCGAGGATCACCGTCTTGCGATTGACGTTCAGCAGTTGCGCCATTTCCCGCGTGCCGGGTAACGGCGTGCCGGGGCGCAGGCGGCCCTCGGTGATCGCGGCAACCAGGCCCTCGACAATCTGCCTGTACGAAGCCTGCGGCTGCGCCCCGTCGAGCTTGAGCAGCGGCTGCCATTTGCGAAGCTGGACCATGTGAATTAACCAAAACTGGAGGTTCTACTGGTCCTGGACTATAGCAACAATCGAACCTCCATTTGCCCCGAGGTGCTCATGCAAAACCGCCATGTCATTGAATTGTCGCCCTCGGGCAAAACCTTCGACGCCAGCCAGGAGTTGCTGCTCGATGCCATGCTCGCCAGCGGCCTGCCGGTACCCTTCTCCTGCCGCCGCGGCGCCTGTGGATCGTGCAAGGTCAAGGTGGTGTCGGGGCAGTATCGGGACAAGCAGCGGGCAGCAGACACGCCCGCGCCCTGCTACCCCTTGGCAGCCGACGAAATGTTGCTGTGCCAGAGCCACGCCTGCAGTGATATGTGCCTGGAAATTCCCGGCTGGTCCCTGGAAACCCCGGCACTGGAACTCCAGGCACAGGTCCGCGGCAAACGCGAACTGAGCGCCGATATCGTCGAACTGGTGCTGCAGCCTGCACAGCCATTGGTGGTACGGGCTGGCCAGTACGTACGCTTTCGGCTCGACAACGGCGACAGCCGCTGTTTTTCCATCGCCAACCTGCCCGCCCAGGACCAGGGGCAACTGGTGTTTCACATCCGCAAGGTCAGGGGCGGCCTGTTTACCGAACACCTGCTGCCAACCCTGCAAGCAGGTGACACCTTGAAGCTTGAAGGGCCGGTGGGTGCCTGCACCTGGCAGCATGAGGACCAACGCCCCCTGGTGCTGTTCGCCACCGGCACAGGTTACGCCGGCATCAAGCCATTGCTGCTGACCGCCCTGGCAGGTGATGCCGAGGTCACGTTGTACTGGGGCGGCAGATCGAACGCAGACTTCTATGACCGTGAATTTCTCGACCAGGCCTGCCGTGCACACGCTCACTTTCACTGGCACCCGGTGCTGTCGGACCAGGCGCGGGTGCAGCAGGTGGCGCTGGCCCAGGCCCATCGCTGGGCCGACACCCAGGTCTATGCCTGCGGTAATGCCGCGATGATCAGCCAGGCTCGCGAGCAGTGCCTCGCGGCAGGCCTGCAGCCCCATCGCTTTGTCGCCGAGGCTTTCGTTGCCAGCGGCGCACTGGTGCCCGAGGCTTCAACGACCAACCCATTGCACCCGGTGCTGGAAAAAGTCGGCCCGCGCTACTCGCTGGACGGCATGCTCGCGGCCCGCGAGCAGTCGGTACGGGCCGTGGCGGCGATCGCCAGCCAGCTACAAGTCGGGATGACCACTGCCCAGGCGCTGGAGATGGCCGCGCAGACCTTGCAGGCGATGGGCGCATCGCACACCTGGCACCCGACCTACATCCGTTTTGGCGACGACACCGTGCGCACGCCGCGCCAAGGTATTGATCTGCAACGCGTATTACGTACCACGGATATCGTCGTGGTCGATGTCGGCCCGGTATGGGATGGCTATGAAGGCGACTATGGCGACACCTTCGTGTTTGGCCAGCACGACCTGCACCACGCCTGCGTCAAGGCACTGCATGAAGTGTTCGACGAAACCCGCCAGGCCTGGGGGCGTGGCCTGACCGGGCGCGAGCTGTATGACTTCGCCGAGCGCAGTGCCCAGGCGAAAGGCTGGCAGCTGGAACGCAACCTGGCTGGGCATCGCATCGCCGACTTCCCGCATGTGCTGTATGGGCAGGACAAACTGGCCGAGGTGGAAATCGTCCCGAGCGAGGTGGTGTGGGTGCTGGAGATTCAGTTGTGCCACCCTACCGAGCCGGTCGGAGCGTTTTTCGAGGATATCCTGATCGGCGAGGCCAGGCCGGTCGTGGCTACGGCAGCTTGAAACGATCGTCAGGAAGCAAGGTGCGCGTCAATCAGGCGCGCGACCGCTTCGGCATGGCTATGGCCAAGGTCATGGCCGGCATCGGCAAACACCTGCAGGCTGGCGTTTGGTATCAACTGCATCAAGCACTCGCCAACAGCGACAGGGCTGATCGGGTCTGAACCTCCCCATAACAGCAGTACAGGCATGCGCAGCTCGCAGAGGCGCGCCGTCAGATCAGTGCGGTCATCGAGAAACCAGCGCGGCAGCTTGGGGTTCTCCGCTTCGAATTCTGCACGCCAGTCAGCAGCACCAAAGTCAGAAAGGTCCATGCCGCCTGAAGTCACGCTCAGGACCAGGTGCGTAATCAACGCTGGGCGCTCCAGCGCAAGGAGCACCGCAACCACCCCACCCATGGACTGCGCCACCAAGGCCGTGGGCCTGTCGACTTCGCCAAGGGCAAGGGCTGCGAGGTGCTGCAGGCAGGAAACATTCGGGTTGGCTGGTACGTTGCCGAAACCGGGCCAGCCCAGGTGCCGGACGATTGCTGGCGTACTCATCGCCGCGGCGGCCGGGTGCCAGAAGGCAACGTTGCCAGAGGCGCCGGGCAGGAAAAGGATCTTTTCCGGTGAAGTCGTCATGGCTCTCTCCTTGATCCAGTAACAGGCTAAAGTTGGCAACAGGACAATACCAGACACGGACGACTGCCATGCACATACGCAAACTCACCCCTGACGACCTCACCCATGCCAGCGCCGTGTGCCTGGATGCCTTCATGCAGGCGGTCGCGCCCTCGCTGTCGGCACAAGGCATCGAAACCTTCACCAGGGTGGCCGCGCCCCTGGCGTTTGCCGAGCGCATGCAGGGCGACAACCTGATACTGGTGTGCATCGTGGACGGTGTCATCACGGGGTTGATCGAACTCAAGGAAGGCCGCCACGTGGCGATGCTGTTCATTGCACCAAGGTGCCAACGTCAAGGCATCGGCGCGCGCCTCATGAGCGCCGCGCTTGAGCATGCCAGGGCTGAAATCGTCACCGTCAGGGCATCGTTGTCTTCGGTGCCGGCCTACCAGCGCTACGGTTTCAACCTGGCAGGTGAAGTGGGCGAGTTCGCCGGACTGACCTACCAGCCGATGGAAATGCCCTTGCGGCCACGTGCTGCAGCCGCCTCAGGCGCCGAGTGAGTCCAGCACGCTTTGCAGCTTGCCCCGGGTGGTTTCCGTGCAGGCCTGCATGGGCTCGCGCAGCTCGTCAGCAATCAGGTCTTGCATCTGCAATGCTGCCTTGATCACGGCCGGGTTAGGCTCGGCAAAGGCCATTTTCATCCACGGCAGCAACTGGTAGAACGTCCCTCGCGCGGCTAGCCAGTCGCCATGGTCGACCTGCTGCAACATGCGCACGTACAGGTCAGCCCGCACATGCGCCGAAGCCGAAATGGCCCCCGCACCGCCCAGGCACAGGTTGTTGAAGATCTGAACGTCCTCACCGGCCAGCACCTGGGCGTGGCCGTCCTGGATCAGGGCCATGGTGGTCTCGCTATCACCGCTGCAGTCCTTCACCGCTGCAATGCGCGGGTGGCGCACGATTCGGCGCAGGGTTGCACGCTCGATGCGTACCCCGGTACGGTAGGGAATGTCGTAGACGATCACCGGCACGCTGGCGGCATCCGCCACGGTGCTGAAGAACGCCTCGATGCCGGCCTGCGAAGGCCGGATGTAGCACGGTGCAGGGACCAGAAGCCCGCCAATGTCACGCTGCTGGATTTCAGCCTGGAAGGCCAACAGTTCGCGCAGGTTGTAACCCGACAGGCCCATCACCACCCTGCCCGGTTCCACCCAGGCCAGCACAGCGTCCAGCACGGCCAGTTGCTCGGCCTTGGACAGCGCCGCCGCTTCGCCCGTGGTGCCACATACCACAAAACCGGCGACACCCTCTTCGAGCAGCTTCTTCACCAGTTTTTCCAGGCCAGTAAAGTCGATTTCATTGGCGCGCAATGGCGTGACGAGGGCGACCCAGATACCACGGAAATTCGACATGCAAAAACTCCTGATGTTGACCGAAAGTCAGCGTCAGCAGGGCGAAGAGTGGAAGTGGTCTGGCAGGGATACCTGGCGCCTTCTGTCTCGTCAGCCCACCTGACGAGACAGCGCGCCTCGGTCAGATGAGCGGCTGTTTCTTGGATTTCTTGGCAACGGCAACGCACGCGCCTGCCTGGGCGATGAAGCCCGAAGCGGAAATGGCGTGGTTGGAGATGGACATGCAGGGAAGCCCGTTGCGTGGATATGGCTGGATAATGGGGCGGCGGCGTACCCGGTGTCAACACCGGGATAGCAAACCCGTTGGGGCTGCGCTGTCGCGTAGAGAACTGAATTCGCAAGCGATACGCGTACCCTGCGGGAGCGGCTTTAACCGCTCCCACAGGGCCCCCGCTCCTACAGGTGACACATCTTCGTCAACGCCACTCGCTGTAGGGTTCCAGCGGTGTCACCGGCAGCGCCAGGTTGCCCCGCCACGGCTCGAACAGGTAGCGCAGGTAGAGCATGCCATGGCTAGGCGCATAGTCATCACTGTGCTGCCAGTCGAAGCCGGCGCCCAACACCCAATGGTCGCTCAGGCGCCGCTCGAACAGCCCACGCAGGCGGTAGCCCAGCCCGCTGCTGTCGCTGGCGTCGTTCATGGCGTCGAGGTTGGAGTCAACGTCATACTGCGCCAGTACCTTGCGGTTGACGTGCGCGTCCGGGTACAGGCGGCTGCGGCCGCTGTGGGCCTGGGACCAGCTGACGGAGCCTTCCAGCAGCACCGACCAGTCGTAGTTGCGCCAGGCATAACTGACCGGCACGCCAATCGATGTGTAGCGCTCCGGGCTGTAGTAGCCGCCCTGCCCCAGGCTGTAGCCACCCAGGTCCTTGTCGTGACGCCAGTGCATCAGCGTCAGGCCCACGCGCACACGCTCGTCGGCTTTTTCCACCACGCGGTGGTAATAGCCGGCCATGGCCCGGGTGCGCTGGTTGTCGGCGACGTTCTCGCCATACAGCCAGTGGTGCCCCAGGCTGGCCCAGACCCCGTTATCACCGCCCTGGTCCCAGCTCAGGCCGAGCGTGGCGCCATTGGCCGTGACCCCACCCCAGCGCACGCCCGTCGGGCGGTCACGTGCTCCCGCAAAGGATAACAGCGAGTTGCTCATCGGCCGTCGCGAAGCGGTCAGCGACCAGCCGACCTGGCCAAGGTCACCGTTGACCGTGGCGCCCCCCAACCAGTTGTTGATCGCGTAGCCCTGGGTGGTCCCCAGGTCGAAGGCCCAGCGCTTGCCCTGCCAACCCAGCGCCAGCACGCTACCGTCCGCCGTTTGCGAACCACCCTCGCACGCAGGGAGCGACTTCCCGTCAGCGGTGCGGCCCACAAACTGGCAGCTACCGAAGTCCGGGGTATAGCGCCTTTGGTCGTTCTGCTCGAATGAGCCCGCATCCATGCCGATGCGCTCCACCCGCGCAAAGGCAGTGCCGTCCTGCCAAGGGGTATCGACATGCAGCAAGGTCGACTGGGTACTCAGTTCAGATGTGCCCGGCGTACCATCGTCCTCGCGCCAACCGTAGTCGTGCATCAACGTCACATGGGTATTGCGCTGGCGATACAGTGCATCGACGTCGCTGCGCAGGCTGCGTGCCAGCCAGTCGTCGTCATCCTGCTCACGGCTGGCCAGCGTCAGTGCACGGTCATCCCGTGGCGACACGGCGGCACGCTCGAGCAACTGCGCATCTGCCATTGCTGCGGCGTAAAGGTCCAGCGCCCGTTGCGGGTCATCCTGCGCCACCAGGCGGGCAGCGTCACGCCGCAACAAGGGGTCGGGGCGAGGCTGCTGCGCTGCGATCTGGTCGAGCATTCTGGCCGCCTGGTCGTGTTCGCCCAGGGCGACCCAGACAGCTGCCAGGCGCCGCTGGGCGTTGCTGTCATCAGCAGCCAGTTGTGGCACCTGCACAGCCAGCATGTGCCGGGCCTGTGCCAGGTTGCCTTCGGCCACCGCGCTTTCGATCAGGCCAAGGCGCGCTTGCGGTTGCCCAGGCTGCGCAGCAAGCACGCGCTGGTAATAGCCGCGCGCTTTACCAGGCTCACCGTTCGCCGCCGCCCAGTCAGCCAACAGCATCAGGTCGTCGGTGCTGCCTTCACCACGCGCCAGGCTGGCCTCGAGCAGGCTGGTCGCTTCAGCCGTGCGGCCTTGCGCTTGCAGTTGCTGCGCCGAGGCCAGGGTCATGCGACGGCGTATACGCTGCTCCAGTGCATGCATGTCAGCACTCCAGGCCGTCTGCGGTACGGCGCCCAGGCTGTCCAGGGCCAGCGCATCGCGGTCGCTGGACTCCAGGAACAGGCCGTGGGCATAGCGGGTAGAGGCATCGCCCGGCTGGCGCTGCACGATCCTGGCGAATGCCGCGTCGGCCTCGGCGGTACGCCCCAGATGGCGCAGGCTGTTGGCCAACTGGTAGACCAGCCATGGCTCGTCGGGCGCCAAGGCCGTGGCCTGGCCCAGCGCCTGGCTGGCCGCCGCCCAGTCTTGGCGCTGCAAAGCTTGGTCACCTTGCTGGCGCAGGCGGGCGAGTTCCAGGCTGCGGCGCAGGCTGGCGAACTGCGCTTGCTGCCGAGGCGGCAGGCTCTCCAGGTACGCCCGCGCCTTGTCGGGCGATTGCGCCTGATACACGCGCACCAGGCCGCGCACGGCACTTTCGTTATCCGGTGCCATGCGCCGAACCTGCAGGAATTGCCGCTCGGCGGCCGCTGTATCGCCCTCGGCCAGCGAGACATCCGCCAGGCCCAGCAAGGCATACTCCTCTTTCGGGCGCTGCTGTCGTGCCTGCTGGTAGAAGGCGCGCGCACCGCGCATGTCTTTCGCCTGCAGGGCCCGCTCACCTTTGTTGAGCAGGGCCCAATACTGGCTGGACGACTCCAGGTCCTTCCACTGGCTGATCCAGTAGGTGTCCTGCTCCTTGGCACTTGCCGCCCGGAACGCCGCATTGGCCTCCTCATAGCGGCTTTGCCGCATCAGCGCATACCCCAGGGAGCCGTGCAAGCGGGCATCGTCCGGGTACTGGCGCAGCGCCCGGCGCAACTGCGCCTCGGCTTCAGCGTTACGGCCCTTGTCGAGCAATGCCATGCCCCGCTGGCCAGCCTGCCAGGATGGGTCGGCCAGCAGCTTGCGTTGCTGCTGCAGGGTCTCGCTGGCTTGCGCCTGCAAGGGTGAGGCCGGGTAGCGCTGGAGAAACGCTTGCCAGGCCGCCGCGCTGGCGGCACTCACCGCTTGCCCGGACAGGTAGTCGAACTCACGCTGGGCTGCGGCATCCCGTGCGCCAGGGTCGCGTGCCAGCTGATCGAGCAAGGCCAAGGCTTCGCGGTCGCGATTTTCGGCGAACAGCCAACCCGCCAGGGTCTGGCGCAACCCGGCACTGCCCGGGTACTGCCGGTCCAGTTGCTGCAACTGGCTGATCGCTTCAGGGCGCTGGCCTGGCAGGTTGCCGCGCACGCGCCAGTAGTCCAGGGCCAGTTCAAGGCTTGGTGGCTCGCCAGCGAACAGCTGTTCATAGGCCGCCAGCGCCTCTTCATTGCGCCCGGTGACAGCCAGCAGGCGGGCCTGCTGCAATTGCCGCGCGCGCTCCGGTTGCTGCAGCTCAAGCAGACGCCTGGCCTGGCGTGCCTGCAAGCTGCCGGGCGCAATGGCACTGATCCGGGCACTCAACTGCTCGGCCTCGATGCTGTTCTTTTCGCGCAATGCCAGGCTCAAGGCTGCCAGCAACACGTCCGGGTTGCGCGGCTCGAGCAATTGCAGCCGCCCCAGTGCGTCGCGCACCAGGTCGTCACGATGCAGCGCCTCGCCGCGACGCACCTGGTCCAACAGCCATTGGCGCTGTTCGCCGGCATCTTTGGGTTGCGCGGTGGCCTGGCAGGTCACCGCTGCTAGCATCAGCACACCAATCATTCGCTGCATGGCGTGCTCCAGACCGGCAACAGGCGGCCGTGCGGGTCAAAACGGTAACGGCCTTGGTCCCAACCCTGGCCAAACAGCGCCAGCACCTGGCTGTAATAGGCCTTGGCTTCGACTGGCTGCTCGCGCAAGCGCTGACGCTGGGCCGCCAGGCCTGCGACGTGCTCCGGCGATGCCGCCAGCAACGGCAGCAACGCCGCAGAGAAACCTGTCGGGCCATGGCCACTGGCAACACCGCTGTGCGCATCCACATGCTCTGGCGGCAGACCCTGGCGCGCGGTCAATGCCGCCATCGGGGCATAGTGGGCCACCAGCTCGGCACGCTGTGCCGCGTCCTTGGCCAGCATGCCCACCCACAGGTAGACGCGAATGGCGTCGTAGTCACCTTCACTGCCATGTTGCGGGTCCGCTGCCAATTCACCGGCTGGCGTCCACAGCAGCCAGTCCGGGGCAAAGCCCTTTGGTGACGAAGCCAGCCACAAACGCCGTGTGTTGGCCGCCAGTTCGCCCCACAACGGGTCAACCAGGTTGAAGCGATCGAACAACTGCAGCGGCAAATAGCTGGGGTTCAGGCGGGCGCCGCGGGCGTCCTCGAAACCGTAGTCCCCCGGCAGCAGCATCAGCCCGAGGCCCGGCAGCTTGCGCACGGTCTGCGCGGCGATACGCCACAGCAAACGCTGGCCCAGCTGCGTGTAGGCCGGCTCGTCCCACAGCCGCCCGGCTTCCAGCAGGCTGTAGGCAATCCACAGGTCGGCATCGCTGGCGTTGTTGGCATCCAGTACCTGCCACTGCTGCTGGCCATTACGGCCCCACAGCCAGGCGGGCAGATGCCGGGCCAGATCGCCCTCTGCCAGGTTGTTGCTGGTCCAGCGCAACACCTGCGCGAAGGTTTGCCGGTCATTGCCCACCAAGGCGAAGAACAGCGCATAGCTCTGCCCTTCCGAGGTAGTGATCAGGCGCTCATCGCTCGGGTCGATGACCCGACCGTCGACGCTCACCAGCTCAGCTTTGAAGCGGTCCCAGGCGGGCCATGGACAGGCCGGCGCGGCGTTGACGAAAACGGGCAGGCCCAAGGTGACCAGCCCTACCAGCAACCGACGCATCATCACCCCGCCTCACCCAGGCGACGCTTGCCTGCCCAGCGCAGTGCCCGCCACAACAGGAAGGCGAACAACACCACGCAAATGGCCGCGATCGCCGCCAGCAGCACCGGGTGTTCGGACAGGTGGAACCACAGCAGCAGCCACCACGGCAGCGCGCCAACAAAGTAGTGCTCGCCTACGAACTGGCTGGTGACGCCGCTGCTGCGCACCAGCGTCACCGAACCGGCCACTGCATCAAGCTTGCCCACATCGCCGAGCACATCGCGCAGCAACGCATAGTCGCTATCGCTGTTGGCCAACAGGGCGACAACGCTGCGCTGCTCGTGGAACGGCGACTTCAGCCCGGTAATGGCCGCAATCGGCGCCTGCGCGCTGACGGCCACACGGCTGCTCGCGGCCACCGGCGCAGTATCGAAGCGCTGGCTGCCCGGCAGCCCCGCGCTACGGCCTTGCAGCAGCCAGTCCCGCTGGGCGCTGAGCAGCAGGCCAAGGTTGGGCGCATCGCCCAGCGCCTCGGGCAGGCTGCCAAGCAGCAGCAAGTCGGCGTCGGCCGCTGCAGCCTGCTTCCAGTCATCGACCAGCTGCAGGCCAAGCGACGGGTAGCCGATCTGCCCGGCCAGCCCACCGACCGCATCGAGCAAGGTACCCACCTGCATCGTCGTGGGCTTGGCCGGCATGATGACCAGCGTTTCGGAAAGGTCGGCCATGCGGCTGAACGGGAAGCCGCTGCGGGCGAATGCGCGCAGGTCGGGCATGGCGATGTAGTGGTGGTAACCGGACAGGTCGATCGTGGAGTTGTCGTCGATCGCCGCACGCACATCCACCGGCAACGAGGTCTGGCAGCGGTCGCGCTGGGCGCTGCCCAGGGTGCTGGCAAAGCTGAAATCGAAACGCAGGCGGTTGCGGTCGCCGATCTTCAACGCCGGTACCAGCGACTTCTCGGTCAATGCGGTGTTGTCACCGGACAGCACCGCCAGGCGCATTTCCTCCAGTGTGCCGCCGCGCCGGTCATTACCCACCAGCGGCATGCTGGTGATGTACTGGTCGTTGACGCTGATGCTCAGCCGCGATTCGTCGGTCACTGCCGGGGCCGTGTAGCGGTACAGCGTACGCAGCGGAATGCCCTGGTTGCGCCAGACGAACAGGTCGGGCGGCAGGTTCAATTCCAGCGTCACCGGCCGCGGTTGCAGGCCGCTGACCTGCAGCTGCTCGGGGTAATCGAGCAGCTCGGCGAAGCGTACCGGGCGATCGGTGCGTGTCCAGTTCGGCGCATCGTAGGGCTGGCGCGGTTGCAGTGCCGTCATCTGCTCGACTTTCACCCGGGCACCGCGGAACAGGTTGTTGCCAACCGCCAGCGCCGAGGCGGCCTTGACCAGGTCATCGTCGTTGCGGCCCAGCACCAGCAGCACTTTGCTGAAGCGGTCGTCCGGGTGGTCGATCATTTGCAGTACCGGGCCGTCGACCGGCGGGAACTGCTGCAGGTCGGCGAGGAAGGCCGGGCGACGGTCGTTGCTGGCAAACACGATGCTCGGCGTGGGTTTATCGCCACGGGCCGGCAGGCTGTTGTACAGCACCGGGAAACTCGCCTTGCGCCAGCCGGCCTGGCTGCCGAAGTAGGACGCCAGGATCGCCGCCGCACGCTGCTCACCCAGGCTCGGCACGCCGCTGAACACCACCGGCAGCGTTACCTTGCCGGTGTCGCGCACGTCAAAGAACGGCAGCGGGAAGTACGCCAGGTCGTTGTCCAGGGCCAGGGCCTGTTCGTGCAGCTGCACCTGGCTCTTGCGGTTCAGGTTTAGCCACAGGCCGCTGTGCGCCGGGTCTTCGCAGATGTCGGTGTAATGCCCGACGAACTCCAGGCGAACCCGGTTGAAGTCGCTGAGCAGCTTAGGGTCCAGTGGCAGCTGGCGGCGCACACGCTGGCCAAGCTGGTCTTTCTCCACTGGCACCACACCCATCAACTCGTCATTGAGATACACGCGCAGGTGCGACAGGTTCGGCAACAGTGCGGGCGAAGGTGTGTAGTCCAGCTGCAGGCTGGCGTCGGTGGCCAGGCGATCGCGCCGCAGGCCGAATTCGATATGCTCGCTGTTGCGTACCCCCAGCAGCAGGCTGTCGGACGCATGCCCGAGCTGCTCGAAGGTTTTCGCAACCGGCCAGTTCGGTACCGTGGGTACGGCCGGCTCGGCAAGCGGGGCTACGGAGGCGGCAGCGGCGCTCTGCGACAAGGCAGCAAGCAGCGCCATCGCCAGGCCCCAGGTACGCGCGGGATAACCAGTCATCATGCGTCTCGATCAACAGGGTTCATGGAAAGGACAGGCCGTGGTGTGCGGGGCCTGTAGCTGGCCAGCCAGTGCGCCAGCGTGCGCAGTGGGCGCAGCCATGGCGGCAGGTGCTCGACCAGGCGCAGGTAACCGACACCGCCCAGCTTCAGCACGTCGACCAGGCTGCGCAGCGGGCGATCGACCTCGTGCTGCTCGTTCCAGCCAAGCCAGGCATCGGCGCGGGCAAAGGTGCAATGGACCAGGTCGATACGCTGTTGCTGGCTGAGGTCTTGGAACACCAGGCCCACGTGTTGCCCGACAGTACGGGTGACACAGGCCTGGAAGGCGAACTCGCGCTGGCCACGGTTGAGCAGCAGGCGCACCTGCTCCCCCGCTTTCAACTCAAGGCCCTGGTGCAAATGCAGGCCGACACCGCCGTCGGAGTAGTCGACCAGGGTGCAGGGGTAGGCGTGACCGCTGGCCAGCACCAGCCCCGCCGGCAAGCGCATCTGCACCCGGTGGGCACGGCGCACCTGGCGCACTTCGGCGGCAACGGCAACGGCGGCGCCGATGATCAGCAGGTTGTAGATCACCCACAGCGAGCTGACGATCACCGTGCCGATTTCCGCCGCCGGGCCGGTGAACAGGCGCCACACGGCAAAGCCCAGGCCGGCGACGTTGAGCGCCGCCAGCCACAGGTAGGGTTGGGCGATACGCCAGTCGAACTGTTCCTGCTCCATCAGGCCGCCCTTGGCGGTGACGTTGAACTTGCCCTTCTTCGGCGCGAACAGCGCGACCGTGGTCGGGCGGGCGATATACCAGGCCAGCACGGTCTCGTACACCTCCCCCCAGAAGGTCTGCCGGTACTTGCCCTGCATGCGCGAGTTGGTCAGGCTGGCGTGGATCATGTGCGGTAGCACGTACAGCAGGATCATCAACGCCGGTGCATAGATGATGTAGGCATGCAGCAACAGGAACGCCAGGGGCGCGGTCAGGAACACCAGCCTTGGCAGGCCGGCCAGGAAGTGCAGCATCGCGTTGGCATAGCACACCCGCTGGAACAGGCTCAGCCCACGGCCGAGCAGCGGGTTGTCGGTGCGGAAGATCTGCACCATGCCACGGGCCCAGCGAATGCGTTGGCCGATGTGCGCCGACAGGCTCTCGGTGGCCAGGCCGGCCGCCTGCGGAATGCTCAGATAGGCCGATGACCAACCCTGGCGGTGCATGCGCAAGGCAGTATGGGCATCTTCGGTCACGGTTTCGACGGCAAAGCCGCCGATGCTCTCCAGCGCGGTACGTCGCAGCACGGCACACGAGCCGCAGAAGAACGCCGCGTTCCACATGTCGTTGCCGTCCTGGATCAGGCCGTAGAACAGCTCGCCTTCATTGGGGCGACGGCGGAACGAGCCCAGGTTGCGCTCGAACGGGTCGGGCGAGAAGAAATGGTGCGGCGTCTGCACCAGCGCCAGCTTCGGGTCCTTGAGGAACCAGCCCACGGTCATTTGCAGGAAGGAACGCACCGGCACGTGGTCGCAGTCG
Source organism: Pseudomonas sp. NPDC096925 (assembly GCF_044762545.1). Taxonomy (NCBI): domain Bacteria; kingdom Pseudomonadati; phylum Pseudomonadota; class Gammaproteobacteria; order Pseudomonadales; family Pseudomonadaceae; genus Pseudomonas; species Pseudomonas sp. NPDC096925. The sequence goes on from NZ_JBIWEM010000006.1 coordinate 14,328, forward strand.
AAAATGGCGATCAGCTCGCTGTCAGTCACGCCCAGCGCATGGTTGAGGTTGCCGGCCTTGGCGTGCTTGCTGTCCGGCCGCACGATGTAGCCCACCCCCACTTCGTCGGCGAACGCACGGAACGCGTCGCGCCGGCCGTCGTCGAGGATATAGATGCGCAGGCACTCGCGCGGCCAGTCCAGGCCAAGGGCCGCCAGCACCGTGGTGCGCACCACCGACAAGTCTTCGTTGTAGGTGGGGATCATCAGGTCGACGGTCGGCCAGTGCGCCGGATTTGCCGGCAGGTTCGCCGGCTTGCGCTGCAACGGCCAGCTGGTCTGGATGTAGCCCAGGATCAGTACGAACCATGAATAGGTTTCTGCCGCCAGCAGGATCACCCCGCACACCAGGCCGGTGGTGTCGTTCCAGTTCAGGGTCGAGGTGTAGCGCCACCACAGGTAGCGGCAGGAGATGAGGGTCGATAGCACGATCAACATCAGAGTCGGGAAGCGGCCCGGAATGTGCCGCACCAGCATGGCGATGCCCAGTAGCAGGAAGATGAACACCAGCTGCGCCAGGTAGCCGAACGGTTCGGTCACGCACAGCACGGCCAGGCCGATGGCGCCCAGGGTCAGTACGCTGTAGAACGCCCACCGGGCGAACACGCTCAAGCCGCGCAAGCGTGCCGAAGCCTCCTGCTTGAAAGCACTGGCGTTGTAGCGCGCAGGCAGCTGCTGCAGGCGGGCGATCAGCAGGCTACGGTAGTGGCGCAGCACCTGCAGCACGCCGCGCAGCTGCGTACGCACCGCGCCCCAGGCTCGGCGGGCAACCCCCGGTTCGCGTGGCAGCGGTTGGCGCCGGACCAGCAGCCACAGGCTCTGGATCAGCAGGCGTAGCGGGTCGCCCAGGCTTGGGCGCTTGCCCGCCAGTTGCGGGTACAGGCGCTGCCGCTCGGCCAACAGAGCCTGCCAGGCGGGCGACTCCAGACGCAGGAACAGGAAGGCCAGCCACACGCCAAGGGTAAACAGCCAGGCGACCGGCTGCCGCGCGCCACGCGTGCTGAACCAGCTATAGGCAGACAAGGGGTTCAGGGTCACGACCGGCGCCTCGTCAGGCAGCGCACCGCCAGGCTCTGCACGTCCCGGCAAGCCAGGCTCTGCGGCGCGTAGTGGCCAAGCGGTGCCTTGCACGCCAGGGCCTCGAGAAAGGCCTCGTCACGGTGCACCACCTGGATTGGCAAACGCTCACGGAACAGGTCGCGCCACACCATCAGCAGGTCGCTCTGCAAGCGGCTGGCCGGGTCGTAGCGGTTGACGAGCAGCAGGTCGTACTGCTCGACCGGCCGGCGCCCGAGCAGCAGATGGCTGGCCATCTCGGCCTCAGCCACCAATACCCGCACGTCGGTCTCGATGCTCTGGCCAGCAACATCAGCCGGCAGTTGCGGCAGGTCGAAGAGCAACCAGTCGAAGTGTTCGGCCAACTCGGCCTGGCGAGCGCGCCAGGCTTCAGCGTCGGGCAACGGCTGCCGCGTGCCGGCAGGCAGATTGCCGAACGGCATCAGGCTCAGGCCATCGAGCACCTCGTACAGGGCATCGCTGAACGGCCGCCCTTCCCACTCGGCAAGCGCCCATCCGTCGCGCATGTCGAGGGGCAGGTTGAAGTGCAGCCCAAGCAGATTGCTTGGGCACAGGTCGACCAGCAGGACCCGCTCCCCTGCCCCCTGCAACGCATAGCCCAGCGCGGCCAGCAAGGCACTGCGCCCCAGGCCACCGCGCACCCCGTGCAACGCCAGGCTGGTCATGGCGACAGCACCTCACGCCGCGGCACCGTCGTGTACAACGTGCCCTGGGCGCTGGCCCGGCAGCTTTCGCCCAGCAGCGGCCAGCGCTGCAGGGCCTGCTGGACACCCACCAGCAAAGAGATGTCCTGATAGTTCAGGTCCGGCATGTCCAGGTGCTGGCGCAACTGGGCGATATCGTCGCTGCGGTCGGCAGGGTCTGCCTTGCCAGTGATCATGGGCGCTCCTTCGGGATAGGCTGCCAGTCGGGCTGGCCTTGCAGGCGCATGTAGGCGCGCCCCTGGTAGTTCAGTACCTGCGCACCTGCGGTTTCCGCGACCGGTTCGGTGGTCGGCAGGTCGCTCAACAGGCTGGGCACATCCAGCACCTGCTGCTCGCCCAGGCCCGCATACACGCGCGAGATCAGCTCGGACAGCGCCAGGTAGCTGGTGGGTGCCGAAACATGCAGCGGCTCGCTGCGGGCAGGCTGGCCCATGCCGATGAACTTCAGGCCCACCGGCACATGGGTAATCGACGGTGTGGGGATTTCACGCATGCCCGACAGCTGCATGCGGTCGCCATGCAGCGCGGCGCCATGTTCCGGGACAAAGGCCACGACCACGCGACGGCCGCTGCGCTCCAGTTCATCGAGGAAGCTGCCCAGCTCGCCGAACAGGCGGGTGGCGCGGGTGGTGTAATCGGCCACACGGGTACCGCCGTCGGCGGTGACGATACGGTTGCCGTCATGCAGGCTGATGCTGTTGTAGAACAGCGACACATGCTCGGCCGACGCGCCTTGGCGCTGCCCCCACCAGCGGCGCAACACCTCGAGGTCGCTGGCGATCGGCGAGCCGTCGAAGCCGACCAGTGCACGCGGGAAGTCGGTGTTGCGCAGGCCAGGTTGTGGCATGTGCTGCTGGGTGATGTCGCCGATGAAGTTGTCGAAGCGGCCGCTGTGGTTGAGCAAGGTGTTGCTCTGGAAGCCGAGCCTGGCCAGGTTCTGGAACAACAGGCATTGCTCCGGGGCGGCCTGGTAAAGGCCGGCGTGGGACGACTGCCCGCAGCTGGCACGCAGCACGCGGATGGCAGCCGGCCCGCTGTAGGACGTGGCCGAGTTGAACTGGTCAAAGATCACGTCCAGGCGCGAGAACAGCGGGTTGTCTCGCAGCCCGACGGCGGACAGGTCATCCCAGGCCAGCGAACAGATGTTGATTACCAGCAGGTCAAACGGCTGCTCATCGGCCTTCATGGCCGGGAATGCTGTCACACGTTCACGCTCGCTGGCGAAGAACCGCTCGAGCCAGCTGTCGAGCGTGGCGTTGTCGGCAACCGCGGTGGCCTGCGCCTGCTCGGCGGGGCTGGCAGCCGCGGCGCCAGGTGCCTGGCCCGCGTTGAACCCCAGCGATGGCAGGCCGCCAACGGCCAACCACGCCAGACCCAGCAGGCTCAGGGTACTCAGCCGCAGCCAATGGCGCAGGTACAGGTAGCCCACCAGCAACAACGCCAGCGCACCCAGCAGGTTCCAGTTGATGAACCGGCCGAGCAGTTCGAGCAGGTAGTCCCACGAAAAATCGAACACCCCCGGCTGCGCCAGCAGGCGGCTGAAGGGCGGCAGCCAGGTGTCCTGGTAGAACAACGCGATGCCAATCGGTACTGCGGCCAGCTGCCGCGCAATACGCAGCCACTTGCCCGGCAACGGCACCAGTAGAAACGCGGCGAACAGCAGGTTCGGCAGCGCCTGGAAGTCGAGCATGCCAAGGGCGACCAGCAGGAACTTGGCCAGGAAATAGAGGTTCCACCCTCCCAGCCCAGGCCAGCGGGCCAGTACCGGGAACGTGGCGGATGTATTAGTCATTACGGGGTTCCTGGCGTGCAGCGCGGTGGCGTACACCCCGCGGTTTCAGGTAACGGGGTGGAAGGCGGCGGCGCAGCCAGTCGCGCAGCGTGGCACGCAGGCGCAACAGCAGCAGGGCCAGCGCCAAGGTGACCAGCGCCGTAATGCCGATCACTTGCAGCAGTTGCACGAAGTTCATGCGGTACCCCGCTTGCCCAAGGCAACCCGGCGCGGCGCCAGGGCCGGCCGTGCCTGGGCAGACAGGTGCGCTGCCGCGTCGAGCCGGGGTGGCCGTGGCACACTGTCGTCGAGGAAGGCAGGGCTGGCCAGGCTATCGACACCGGCAAGCACCTCCTGGCTGATGAACAGCTCTTTCCACGACAACTGGAAGATGTGGTCAAGCGCTTGTTCGACGCCTTCGGAGCGGCAGGCGAACAGGAACAGGAACAGCACTTCGCCCACCACGCAGGCGATGTCACCGTCGCGGCGAAACACCGTACGCGAGCAAGCTTGCAGCGGGGTCAGGCCAGGGGCCGGGCGCAATACCAGCAACTGGTGGACGATTTCGCCGTTGCGCACCCCGTGCCACATGGTCTGCACGGCTTCGGCGAACGCGCTCGGCGCCACCAGCCCGCAAATGGCCAGCGGCCGCAGGCGTGCGAGCAAGGCATCGAAATCGCTTGGCAGGTGCCGGCGCCAGAGGTACCCCTGGATGCTCTCGACCATGGTCAGGAAGCGAGACAGGCTGGCACCGAACGGCACGATCTGGCTGGCCCCGCAGGCCAGCAACAGCTGTTCGTCCTGGTAGCGCAGGGTCGGCGCCATCTCGCGCACCACCAGCTTCAGAGCACTGCCACGCAACTGGCGCAAGCGGTGCAGCTGGCGCGCCAGGCTATCCAGCCGCTGCCCGCCATCCATGGCAAAGATGACCGTGGCGGAAACCGCCCGGCTGGCTTTGGCGCCCAGTTCCTCAAGGCTCTCGCAGACCTGCCAGTGCTCGGAGAAGGCTGGCGCACCTTCCAGCACCGGGCGCTGGGCCAGGCACAACAGCTCGTCGCCACCGGTGTCGCTGGGTGCCTGCGGCGCCCCGGCAGCGGCAAAGCCCGCGTCAAGCCGCGTAAGTTCCACATCACGCGTACCGGTTTTGCCGAGCGGGTTGCTCCAGAAATGCTGCAGGTAGCGTACCCCGCCTTTGCCGCGGTACACCTGGGCCAGCCCATCGACACTCTGGTTGAACACGCGCAGGCGCTCTACCAACCCGGCGCTCTGGCCGCTACTGATGACCAGCAATAGCGCGGCCTCGGCCAACAACACCGGGCGCAGCGTATTGCACCAGCGTTCAACGTTGCCGGTACCCCAGGCGTCGGCGGACGCCAGCAGCACCAGCACACGCCCGGCAGCGTCGATACGCGGCAGGTCATCGACCAGGTGCTGGACGGCTTGCGGGTCGGCTTCGTACAGCGCCAGTTCGGCAGGGCCCTGCGCGGCATCGAGCGCACCCAGCACGTCACCCATGGCTTGCGCATCGGCGACCAAGGCTGCCCGAACGGGCTTGAGCAGCCCCCCGAGCACCTGGCGGCATAGCAAGGTGGCGTCTTCTGTGCTGTCACAGGCCAACCAATACAGTCCTTGTACATGAAGCTGACTGCTTTCGGCGCCTAAGCCGGAAATAGCCAACAACGGCATTCCATTCGTCAAAACACTGGCTCTGCAAAATTAGATTGAACGGTTTGGAAGGCAACGGTAGCTCATCTGCAACTGGGGCATCATGACATACGTCAAAAAAACGACAAATAGATGAGAGACCGCCTAAAACGTCAATTCTACAGCACATAGGAAAAACGAGATAAAGCAGAAATGTAATAAATTGCAAAGTTTTGTTAACAACCGCCGTAGGGCCAGTGTCAGTCAGTTAAGGTTTGCCGGTTTGACCAGGGCTGCTTTGCAGCCCACGCCCGGCTTGTCGACAGGCGAATGCCTCGCTGTGCGTTATGGTTACCGGCTAAGCGAAAACGGATTTTCCGGAGACAAGCATGCTTCGTATCTTTGAGCGCTGGCTCGACCCCTTCCCACCCGACGAGGTGCCACCGCCGCCGATGGGCCTGTTGCGCTTCATGTGGGCCTGTACCCGCGGCGCCCGTGGCTACATCCTGGCACTGGCATTGCTCAGTGCCGGGGTCTCGATCTACGAAGCCTGGCTGTTTGCCTTCCTCGGCCAGGTGGTCGACCTGCTCGCGGCATGGCAAGCCGGCGGCGCCGTTGGCCCTGAAGAAAAGCGAGTGCTGTGGGGCATCGGCATCGTCCTGCTGGTCAGCATCGGACTGGTGGCGCTGCGTACCATGGTTCAACATCAGGTACTGGCGATCAACTTGCCGCTGCGACTGCGCTGGGACTTTCACCGGCTGATGCTGCGCCAGAGCTTGTCGTTCTTCTCTGACGAGTTTTCCGGCCGGGTCACCACCAAGGTGATGCAGACGGCACTGGCAGTACGCGATGTGTTGTTCACCCTCATCGAAATCCTGCCCGGGATCGGCGTGTACTTCATCGCGATCATTGCCCTGGCCGGTGGCTTTGCCCTGAAGCTGATGCTGCCATTCATTGCCTGGGTCGTGCTGTTCGGCCTGGCCATGCTGTATTTCGTACCACGCCTGGGCAAGGTCGGCCAGGAGCAGGCCAATGCCCGATCGTCGATGACCGGGCGGGTTTCTGACGCCTACACCAATATCACCACGGTGAAATTGTTCTCGCACGCCAATCGCGAAGCGCACTTCGCGCGCGCCGCCATGGAGGACTTCAAGCAGACCGGTTTTCGCCAGATGCGTCTGGTCAGCCAGTTCGAAATCGTCAACCAGGCGCTGGTGGTGGGCTTGATCATTGCGGCTGGCGGCTATGCGTTGTGGTTGTGGCACCAAGGCCAGGTCGGCACCGGGGCGGTGGCGGCGATCACCGCCATGGCCTTGCGTATCAACGGCATGTCGCACTGGATCATGTGGGAGATCACCTCGCTGTTCGAAAACATCGGCACCGTGCAGGACGGCATGGCCACCCTCACCCGCGGCCCCAAGGTAAAGGATGCGCCGGATGCTGTGGAGCTGGTAACCACGGGGGGCGCGGTGAGTTTTGACAAGGTCAGCTTCAACTACAACGGCGAGCGTCAGGTGCTCAACGACCTGAGCCTGCACATCCGCCCGGGCGAAAAAGTCGGCCTGGTCGGCCGCTCCGGCGCCGGCAAGTCCACCTTGATCAACCTGCTACTGCGCTTCTACGACGTGGACCGTGGTGAAATCCGCATCGACGGGCAGAACGTGGCCAAGGTCACTCAGGACAGTCTGCGCGGCGCCATCGGCATGGTCACCCAGGACACCTCGCTGCTGCACCGTTCGATTCGCGACAACATCGCCTATGGCCGCCCCGATGCGACCGAGGCGCAGATCCGCGCCGCTGCGGCCAACGCCCAGGCCGATGGCTTCATCAGCCAGCTCAGCGACCGCCAGGGCAACATCGGTTACGACACCCTGGTGGGTGAGCGCGGCATCAAGTTGTCTGGTGGTCAGCGCCAGCGCATCGCGATTGCCCGGGTGATGCTGAAGAACGCGCCGATCCTGCTGCTGGACGAAGCCACCAGTGCGCTGGACTCGGAAGTGGAAGTGGCCATCCAGGAGAGCCTGGATGAAATGATGCAAGGCAAGACCGTCATCGCCATCGCCCACCGGTTGTCGACGATTGCTGCCATGGACCGGCTGATCGTGATGGATGAAGGGCGCATCATCGAGCAAGGCACCCATGCGCAACTGCTGGCGAAGAATGGCACTTATGCGCGGTTGTGGCAGCACCAGAGCGGCGGGTTCCTGGGTGAAGACCAGGGCGTGGCCGAGGCGACGGAGTAGGCAGGTATGCGAAGCCGGTGCCAGGCACCGCGTTGCCTGCTTCGCGGGTGAACCCGCTCCCACAGGGACAGCATCCGGCCCAGGCCTGCTCCGTACCGGCAC
>NZ_JBIWEM010000006.1:22004-356854 GCF_044762545.1 Pseudomonas sp. NPDC096925
AGAAACAACTGCCCTGACCAGCACCTCGAACGTTTGCTCGGTTCAGTGTGGGAGCGGGTTCACCCGCGAACACCGGCGAAGCCGGTGCCATCCACCACGTTGCCTGCTTCGCGGGTAAACCCGCTCCCACAGGGACAGCATCCGGCCCAGGCCTGCTCCGTACCGGCAGAAACAACTGCCCTGACCAGCACCTCGAACGTTTGCTCGGTTCAGTGTGGGAGCGGGTTCACCCGCGAACACCGGCGAAGCCGGTGCCATCCACCGCGTTGCCTGCTTCGCGGGTGAACCCGCTCCCACAGGGGCAGCATCCGGCCCTGGGCTTGCCCCGTACCGGCAGAAACAACTGCCCTGACCAAAATGGCCCTCAACCAAACACATGCGAAGGCCGGCGCAGCACCGGGTCGAACGGGTTGATCCGCTCGCCAATCGCCGCCGCCTCACGCTTGAGCAGCGCCACCACGGTCGGCATGCGGTTGGGCCCCAGGCGGTCGCTGATGGTCGCCACGCTCAGGGCCGCCACCGCATGGCCGTTGCGATCGAGGATCGGCACCGCCAGGCCGGCCATGCCATCGAGCACACCGGTGTTGCGCCCCGCATAGCCGAGGCTGCGCACATTGTCGATTTCGGCGCGCAACATGACTTCGTCGTAATGGTGGAAATCCTTCAGCCGCGGCAGGTTGTAACGGATCACCTCGTCACGCTCCTCCTCTGGCAGGAAAGCCAGGATAGCCAGGCTGCCCTGCCCCACGCCCAAGGCCACACGGCCGCCAATATCGCCAGTGAAGGTACGGATCGGATATGGCCCTTCGCTACGGTCCAGGCACACCGCATCAAACCCCGAACGCGCCAGCAGGAACAGCGAATCACCCAGCGAGGCCGACAGCCGCAGCAGGCTCGGGCGCACCACATCGCGCAGGTTGCCCGCTTGCCCGGCCTTGGCCGCCAGGGCAAAGAAGTCCAGGCTCAGGCGGTAGCGCTTGCTGGTCGCGCACTGGTCGACCATGCCTTCTTCAATCAGGCTGCGCAACAGACGGTGGGTGGTGGGTTGCGCCAGGCCCACCCGCTGTGCCAGCTGGCTGACCTTCTCACCCTCGCCGCCGCAATCGCCCAGCGCTCGCAACACGGCGAACAAACGGGACACCGCACTGACACCCACTTCCCTGGCCTGTTCGTTTCGTTTATCGGAATCCATTTTTCGTTAAACCCCTGCAAATTTCAGTCAGTGGAATAATTTCAAAATAGCTGTCACTGAGTGAAATTACCCTTTGTCGACATCCTAATCATTGCCCTACTCTCCGGTCCATAGGGCGATATCACAACATCGGCCGCCGCCACAGCAGCGAGCGCCAACGTCCGTAAAGCTTTGCTTTTCGCCGCTGGCGCTCTGCCCACCCTGAAACTGCCGGTTGACCCCGGTTCCGTTTGCGATGGAGCACAGCCATGACCTTTCTGTTGATCGACAAGCTTTGCAAGCGCTATGGCGCCACGGAGGCAGTGGCCAGCTCGTCACTCGCCATCGAAAAAGGCGAGTTCGTCTCCCTGCTAGGCCCTTCCGGCTGCGGCAAGACCACCACCCTGCAAATGATTGCCGGCTTCGTCGAGGTCACCAGCGGCCGCATCGTCCTCGACGGCCGCGACATTACCCACGCCAAGCCGGCCAGCCGAGGCCTGGGCGTGGTGTTCCAGAGCTACGCACTGTTCCCGCACATGACCGTGCGCGACAACGTCGCCTTCGGCCTGCGCATGCGCAAGGTGGCCAGCGCCGACATCGCCCGCCGGGTCGACCAGGCCCTGGCGCTGGTGCGCCTGGACAAGCATGCCGAGCGCTACCCACGCGAGCTCTCCGGCGGCCAGCGCCAGCGTGTGGCCCTGGCCCGCGCACTGGTGATCGAACCACCGGTGCTGCTACTGGACGAGCCGCTGTCCAACCTGGACGCGCACCTGCGTGAAGAAATGCAGTTCGAGATCTGCCGCATCCAGAACGAAGTCGGCATTACGACCTTGATGGTCACCCACGACCAGGCCGAGGCCTTGTCGATCAGCGACCGGGTGGTGGTGATGGAGGCCGGGCGCATCACCCAGGTCGATGACCCCTACCGCCTCTACGAACACCCAGGCACACCCTTCATTTCCGACTTTGTCGGCAAGGCCAACCGCCTGCGCGGCGTAACCGGACCCGGCGGGCAACCACAGGCGAATGCCCAGGGCCCACTGACCCTCAGCCTGCGCCCGGAGAAGATCAGCCTCGGCCCGGCCGGCAGCGGCAAGCTCGCAGGCCGCATCAGCTGCCGCTACTTCCTCGGCAGCCAATGGCTGTACAGGGTCGACACCGCCCTGGGCAACCTGGCCGTGGTTCGTGCCAACGACGGCAGCACACCGCTGGATGAAGGCACACAGGTCGGCCTGGACTGGAACGATGCCCTGCTGCGGGTGCTGAACGCTGGCGAGGTGGCGGCATGAGCGCGGCAAAGCTGCACAGCAGCGCCTGGGGCTACGGCCTGAGCAGCCCGGCCCTGCTGTTGTTCCTGGCCTTGCTGGTGGTGCCACTGGGGCTGACCCTGCTGCTTTCGTTCAACGTGTTCGACTACAGCAGCGGCATCCAGGCTGGCCAGTACACCCTCGGCCATTACCTGAGCCTGGTGACCGATACCTACTACTACGAGATCTTTCTGCGCACCTTCTGGGTCAGCGCCCTGGTCACCCTGCTGTGCGTGCTGATCGGCATTCCCGAAGCGTTGGTGCTCAGCCGCATGGGCGCGCCGTGGCGCTCGATCTTCCTGATCCTGGTGCTGACGCCGCTGCTGATTTCGGTGGTGGTGCGAGCCTTTGGCTGGAGCCTGCTGCTGGGCGCCGATGGTCTGGTCAACCAGGGCATCACCGCCCTCGGCGGGCAGCCAGTGAAGCTGCTGTATACGCCCTTTGCGGTGATCATCGGCCTGGTCCACGTGATGCTCCCGTTCATGATCATCCCGGTGTGGACCTCGCTGCAGAAGCTCGACCCGGCCGCCGAGCAGGCCGCGCTGTCGCTGGGCGCCAGCCAGTGGACGGTGTTCCGCCGCATCGTGCTGCCACAGATCATGCCCGGCGTGCTGTCAGGCACGCTGATCGTGTTCGGCCTGGCCGCCAGCTCGTTCGCCATCCCCGGCCTGCTGGGCGGGCGCCGGCTGAAAATGGTCGCCACCCTGATCTACGACCAGTACCTGGCCGAACTGAACTGGCCGATGGGTGCCACCATCGCCGTGGCCCTGCTGCTGATCAACCTGCTGGTGATGCTCAGCTGGAACCGGCTGGTCGAACGCCGCTACAAACGCGCACTTGGAGTCTGAACCCATGACCCGTAACGGCCCGCTGGCCCTGTCTTTTCACGCCCTGGTGATGCTGTTCATGCTCGCCCCGCTGGTGGTGGTGTGCCTGGTGGCATTCACCCCGGAAAACACCCTGAGCCTGCCCACCGCCGGCTTCTCGCTGCGCTGGTTCAGCGCCGTGTTCGAGCGTGCCGATTTCCTCGATGCGTTCTACAACAGCCTGAAGCTCGCGGCCCTGGCTGCCTCGCTGGCCACCCTGATCGCCGTACCGGCGGGCCTGGCGATCACCCGCTACAGCTTCCCCGGCCAAGGTTTCCTCAACGGCCTGCTGCTGTCGCCGATCATCATCCCGCACCTGGTGCTGGGTGTGGCCCTGCTGCGGCTGTTCGCCCTGCTGGGGGTCAATGGCAGCTTCGCCTGGCTGGTGTTCGCCCATGTGGTGGTGATCACCCCTTACGTACTGCGCCTGGTACTGGCCGCAGCCATCGGCATCGACCGCAGCGCCGAACAGGCCGCGCAAAGCCTGGGGGCTGGCCGGGTGACGCTGTTCTGCAAGGTCACCCTGCCGATGATCCTGCCCGGCGTGGCCGGCGGCTGGCTGCTGGCGTTCATCAACAGCTTCGACGAAGTGACCCTGTCGATCTTCGTCACCTCGCCCGCCACCCAGACACTGCCAGTGCGCATGTACGTATATGCCACCGAATCCATCGACCCGATGATGGCCGCCGTCTCTGCGCTGGTGATCGCCGTCACCGCCCTGACCATGGTCGCCCTGGACCGGGTATATGGCCTGGACCGCGTGCTGGTGGGCAAGCAATGACAAGGAATGCCCCTATGCCCCTGTTCAAGCGCGTGGCCGAACACGACCGCGAGCCACTGCCCTTCCTGCTCGACGGCCAACCGGCCAACGGCATGAACGGCGATACCCTGCTGACGGCGATCCTGACCAATGCCGGGCACCTGCGCGGCAGCGACTTCAGCGCCGAACCACGCGCCGGCTTCTGCCTGATGGGCGCCTGCCAGGACTGCTGGGTACGCCTGCAGGATGGCCGTCGGGTACGTGCCTGCTCGACCTTCCTGGAACCGGGCCATTGCGTGACCCGCGACCCGGGGCGCCAGCCATGAGTGCGATCGTGATCATCGGCGCCGGCCCGGCCGGCATCCGCGCCGCGCAAACCCTGGTGGCCCAAGGCATACGCCCGATACTGCTGGACGAGGCCAGCCGTGGCGGCGGGCAGATCTACCGCCAGCAGCCAGCCAACTTTCGCCGTCCGGCCAAAGCCTTGTATGGCTTCGAGGCTGACAAGGCCCAGGCCCTGCACAGCACCCTCGAACAGTTACGCGAGCAGATCGACTACCGCCCCGAAACCCTGGTGTGGAACGCCGAGGAGCAGGTGCTGGATACCCTGCAGCAGGGGCAGTTGGCCGACCGCCTGGCGTTCGACCGGGTGATCGTCGCCACTGGTGCTACCGACCGGGTGTTGCCGATACCCGGCTGGACCCTGCCCGGGGTCTATACCTTGGGCGCTGCGCAAATCGCCCTGAAGTTCCAGGGCTGCGCGATCGGTGAACGGGTGGTGCTGGCCGGCAGCGGCCCGCTGCTGTACCTGGTGGCGTACCAGTACGCCAAGGCCGGCGCTACGGTCAGCGCGGTGCTCGACACCTCGCCGTTCAGCGCCCAGGTACGTGCCCTGCCACGCCTGCTTCTGCAACCGGGCACCTTTGCCAAGGGCCTTTACTACCGCGCCTGGCTGGCCCGCCAGGGTGTACCGGTGCACCAGGGCGTGGCCCTGCTGGGTATCGACGGCGAACAACGGGCCAGCGGTATACGCTGGTCGCACAATGGCCAGCAACATGAACTGGCGTGCGACGCCGTGGCATTCGCCCACGCCCTGCGCAGTGAAACCCAACTGGCCGACCTGCTGGGTTGCCAGTTCGCCTGGAGCGCGCTCAACCGCGCCTGGCTGCCAGTACGTGATGCCCAGGGCCGGGCCAGCAGCCCCGGGGTGTACCTGGCGGGCGACGGTGCTGGCATCCTCGGTGCCGACGGTGCCGAGATGACCGGTGAACTGGCCGCCCTGACACTGCTGGCCGACCTCGGCAAGCCCGGCAATCCGCAACGCCAGCAGCAACTGGAAAAGCGCCTGGCCACCCTGCTGCGCTTCCGCCAGGGGCTGGAGCAGGCCTTTCCATTTCCCGAGCAATGGGCCCGGCAGGCCCCGGACCAGCTCACCGTGTGCCGCTGCGAGCAGATCAGCGCCGGGGAAATCCGCGCCACCGTGCGTGCCGGGCACTGGGAAATCAACCGCGTCAAGGCCATGTGCCGGGTCGGCATGGGCCGCTGCCAGGGGCGGGTGTGCGGTGCCGCTGCCGCTGAGCTGATCGCTTGCGAAAGCGGTCGGGCCATTGACCAGGTCGGGCGCCTGCGCGGCCAGGCACCGGTCAAACCCCTGCCCTTCGGCCTGGAGATAAAACCATGAAGCTGATCGAAGTGGACGCCATCATCATCGGCGGCGGCATCATCGGCAGCAGCGCGGCCTTGACCCTGGCCCGCGCTGACCAGCAAGTGGCATTGCTGGAGCGCGACTTCTGCGGCTCGCATTCCAGCGGGGTGAACTACGGCGGCGTGCGCCGCCAGGGCCGCTCGTTGGCCCAGCTGCCGTTGTCGATGCGTGCCCATGCCATCTGGGGGCAGTTGCGCGCGTGGATCGGCATCGACGGCGAATACGCCCGCAGTGGCCACCTGAAGCTGGCACGCAGCGAAACCGACTTCGATGCCTTGAAGGCCTATGCGCGGCGTACCCAGGCTTTTGACCTGCGCTTGCAACTGCTTGAACGACACGAACTGCGCCAGCGCTTCCCCTGGGTAGGCGATATCGCCGTCGGCGCCTCGTACTGCCCCGAAGATGGCCATGCCAACCCACGGCTGGTGTCACCGGCCTTCGCCCAGGCGGCCAGGCGCAACGGCGCCCAGGTGCATGAGCAGTGCAAGGTACTGCAGGTGGGCCACGACGGCCACCGCTTCAGCGTACACACCAGCAGCGGCGAGTGTTTCAAGGCACCCTGGCTGCTGAATTGCGCCGGTGCCTGGTCGGCGCAACTGGCCGAGCAGTTCGGCGAGCCAGTGCCGCTGACCGCCGCCCACCCGGCCATGCTGGTCACCGAGCCGCTGCCGCTGTTCATGACCGCCAGCACCGGGGTCGAAGGCGGCGGCATCTACGCCCGCCAGGTGACGCGTGGCAACTGCGTGCTGGGCGGCGGGCGCGGTTTTGCCCTGACCCCGACCACCGCACGCCCAGGCCAGGCCGCAGTACTCGACATCCTGCGCAATGCCACCGAGCTGTACCCGGCATTGGCCGGCGCCCAGGCCATTCGCACCTGGAGCGGCACCGAGGGCTACCTGCCCGATGACGAACCGGTGCTCGGCCCCAGCCTGTCCCAACCCGGGCTGCTGCATGGCTTCGGCTTTGCCGGTGCCGGCTTCCAGATTGGCCCGGCCGCTGGTGAAGCATTGGCGCAATGCATCCTGCACGGCGCGCCGGCACTCAGCCTGGCGGCCTTTTCCATCAAGCGTTTCCAGCCCCACCACCACAAGGAAAACCTGTCATGACGCACAAGCAACGTTTGCTCGCCCTGTTCTGCACCGTGCCCGGCCTGTTCGCCTGCCTGCCCGCCATGGCCCAACCCACGCTGTACCTGGGCATGAACGGCGGCACCATGGAGCGGCTGTTCAGCGACGACATCCTGCCAAGGTTCGAGCAGGCCAACGGGGTAAAGGTGGTGATCGTCCCCGGCACCTCGGCCGACATTCTGGCCAAGGTCCAGGCCACCCCGAACAAGCCGTCGATCCATGTGATGGTGCTGGATGACGGCATCATGTACCGCGCCATCGGCATGGGCCTGTGCAGCACGCTCAAACCCAACCCGACCTTGGCCCAGTTGCCGGAAAAGGCCCTGATCAAGGACAAGGCCGCGGCCGTAAGCCTGGGCGTGACCGGGCTTGCCTACAACAGCCGCCTGTTCAAGGCCAAAGGCTGGGCAGCGCCCACCTCGTGGAACGACCTGGCCGACCCGCGCTTCAAGGACAAGGTGGTGTTCCAGTCGATGGCATCGTCCACCTTCGGCCTGCATGGTTTCCTGATGTACAACCGCCTGCACGGCGGCAGCGATACCGACGTCAACCCGGGCTTCACGGCCTGGCAGAAGAACGTGGGCCCGAACGTGCTGGAGTACATCCCCAACTCGGCCAAGCTCTCGGAAATGGTGCAAACCGACGAAGCCGCGCTGTTCCCGCTTACCCCCACCCAGGTGACGGCGCTGAAACTCAAAGGCATCCCGGTGGAGTACGCCGCGCCCAAGGAAGGTGCCGTGGTGCTCAACCAGGCAGAATGCGTCACGGCCAACAACGACCAGCCGGAGCTTGCGCAGAAGCTCGCCGAGTTCCTGCTCAGCCCCGAGGCGCAGTCGCCGGCCCTGGAGCTGGGTGACCAGATCCCGTCCAACCCCAACACCCCAACCAGCGACAAGACCCGTGGCCAGGTCGAGGCCATGCAGACCTACCTGCAGACTGCCGTGACCATTGACTGGGATCAGGTCAACACCCAGCGCCCGGAATGGAACGCCCGCTGGAATCGCCAGATCGAGAGATAAGCCGAGGCCCCTGGCCCGCTCCCACAGGTACCGCGCATATCCGCACCAAAGCGCGCTCCCTGTGGGAGATACCCAGCCCTTTGGGCTGCGCTTTCAGGTAGAGAACTGAATTCACAAGCGGTCCGCGTACCCTGTGGGAGCGGCTTTAGCCGCGAAGAAGGCAACACGCACCCAAACCCTGACGCCTCAATCCAGCACCGGCCGCAACAGCGCCTGCGCCTCGTACAGGGTCGGCAGATACCGCAAGCGTATTTCATCCACACTCAACCGCGAAGCATGGGTGGTGATGGTCAACGTCGCTTTCAGCCGGCCAGCCCGGTCCAGCAGTGGCACACCCAGCACGCGCATGCCGATTTCATACTCCTGGTCCACGATACAGAACCCCTGCCCCTTCACCCGCAGCAACTCCGCCTCCAGCTGCACCCGGTCCGTCTGCGTATAAGGCGTCAGCCCCCGCAGCGGGTTACGCGCAAAGTACCCATCCCGCTCCCCCTCATCCAGCCAGGCCAGCCAGACACGCCCGCCGGCGGTGCAATACATCGGCACCCGCGATCCCGGCCTGATCGACAACGAGGCCACATGGCTGTAGCGGCTGCGCACCAGGTGGATGATCTCGTCACCATCACGGGTACCCACCGACACATGCTCCTGGGTCTGCCGCGCCACCTGCTCGACGATCGGCCGCAGCATGCGCGGCAGCTGCGCCGAGTCTACATACGCCTGGCCGAGGCGCAGCGCCTTGGGCGTCAGCCAGTACTCACGGCTATCGGTTTCGGCAAAGCCCTCATGCACCAAGGTCAATAGAAACCGCCGCGCGGCACTGGGGGTAAGGCCGGACAACCTGGCCGCCTGCGGCACGCTCAGGCGCGGCTGCTCGGCGCTGAACAGCTGCATCAGCGCCAGGCCTTTCTGCAAGCCGGCGATCAGGTCACGGGGGTGGATAGTGGGGGTGTTCATCTATTCGACTCGCAAGCAGGGGTATTTCAGCCGATTAACGCGATAACCGGATCGACAATGCGATTATCGCACTAAATACCCGATCAGCGCATTGTTGCCCATGCCCCCTTGCCTCACCCTTGCCCTCCATAACAACGCCAAAAAGGAGGTCAGCATGATTCGTGGTTCTACTGAACTGGTCGCCATCGTCGGTTCGCCCATTGCCCAGGTGAAGTCCCCCGAAAACTTCAACACCTGGTTCGCCAACAACAACTGCAACCTCGCCATGCTGCCCATCGACCTGCAGGAGGCCGCGCTGGAGACCTTTGCCGGCACCCTGCGCGGCTGGCAGAACCTGCGCGGTTGCGTGGTCACCGTGCCGTACAAGCAGGCGCTGGCCAGCCGCCTGGACGGCCTGAGCGAGCGCGCAGCCGCCCTCGGCTCGGTCAATGTCATTCGCCGTGAGCATGACGGCCGCCTGATGGGCGACAACGTGGACGGCGCCGGCTTCCTCGGTGCTGCGCGCAAACATGGCTTCGAGCCGGCAGGCAAGCATGCATTGGTGATCGGTTGCGGCGGGGTCGGCAGTGCCATCGCCTATGCGCTGGGCGAGGCCGGCATCGCCAGCATCACCCTCAGCGACCCCAGCACAGCGCGCATGGGCGCTGTGTGCGAACTGCTCGGCAATGCCTTCCCCACGGTCGAAATCGCCACCCGGGTCGACGGGCTGGAAGGCTTCGATCTGCTGGTCAACGCCTCCCCGGTCGGCATGGGCGGCAGCGCGGAGCTGCCGCTGCCTGCCGCACTGCTCGCCACCTTGCAAGCCGAAACCCTGGTCGCCGACGTGGTCACCTCGCCCGAGATCACCCCGCTGCTGAACCGGGCACGCCAGGTTGGCTGCGCGGTGCAGACCGGCCCGGAAATGGCCTTCGCCCAACTCGGCCACCTGGGCGCCTTCATGGGCGTCACGCCGCTGGAGATCTGAAGCCATGCCGACGCTTGAACACGCGCAACACAGTTTTGACCTGGTCGTGCTGGGTAGCGGCGCCGGAGGCTTTGCCGCTGCCGCCACGGCCGCCCGCCGTGGGTTGAAAGTGCTGGTGGTGGAAAAGGCCGAGCACTTTGGCGGCACCTCGGCGATTTCCGGCGGGGCGGTGTGGCTCTATGGTACCGATCAAGCCCGCGCTGCAGGTGCGGTGGACTCCCCCGAGGCCATCCGCACCTACCTCAAGCAGGTCATTGGCGACGGCTACGACCCCGCCCTGGTCGACGCCTTCATCGAGCATGGCCACCAGGCGCTGCGCTGGCTGGAGCAGAACACCGAACTGCGCTACGCCCTGCGCCCGCACTCGCCGGACTACTACCCGGACGCACCTGGCGCCACTCAGTTTGGCCGGGCGCTGGAGATGGTCGAGTACGACGGCAAGCAGCTCGGCCCGCACTTCAAGAACCTGAAGATGCCGCCGCCCGGCATGTTGCTGTTCGGCGGCATGATGGTCAACCGCGTGGATATCCAGCATTTTCTCAGTATTCGCCGCTCGCCCAGGTCGCTGTGGCATTGCCTCAAGCTGATGGCGCGTTACGCACGGGACCGCTTGCACCACCCACGCGGCACGCGGCTTACCACCGGCAACGCCTTGATCGCCCGCCTGGCCAGCAGCGCCTTCGCCCATGGCACGCAGCTGTGGTTGCGCAGCGAAGCCGTGGAGCTGATCGTCGAACGCGGCGTGGTCACCGGCGTGGTGGTGCAACGCGAAGGGCGCCGTGAACGGGTGCTGGCCCGTGGCGGTGTGGTGTGCGCCATGGGCGGGTTCGCTGCAGGCGCACTCGCCGACAGCTACCGGCCCGCCCAGCCAACGCCGCACCTGAGCATGTCACCGCCCACCAATGACGGTGCTGCCCTGCGCCTTGGCCAAGCCGTGGCCGCAGCCCAGGGTGAGGGCCTGGCAGCCAACTTCTTCTGGGCGCCGGTTTCCGAACTGCGCCATGCCAGTGGCGAGCGTGAGCGCTTCCCGCACCTGGTCACCGACCGTGCCAAACCGGGCGTGATCGCGGTGAACCCGGACGGGCGACGCTTCGTCAACGAGTCCGACTCCTATCACCACTTCGTGCAGACCATGTTCGCCAACGGCATTGCCAGCTGCTGGCTGGTCTGCGATGCCGAGGCAATGAACCGCTACGGCCTGGGCCTGGCGCGGCCAAAGCCGGTGGACAACCAGGCATTGATCGACGCTGGCTACCTGCACCGCGCCGCAACCGCGCAGGCCCTGGCCCAGGCCATCGGCGTGAACCCACAGGTGTTCATGCAGACCCTGGAACAGTTCAACACCGACGCCCGTAACGGCATCGACCGCGCGTTCGGCAAAGGCGGCAACAGCTACAACCGCTACATGGGCGACCCACAACACATGCCCAACCCCTGCCTGGCGCCGCTGACCCGCGAACCGTTCTACGCCATCCGCCTCCACACCGGCGACCTCGGCTCGGCCCGCGGCCTGGTGACCAACGCCGATGCCAACGTGCTGAACCGCAACGGTCACCCCATTACCGGGCTGTATGCAGTCGGCAACGACATGAACTCACTGATGAAAGGCACCTACCCCGGCCCCGGTATCACCCTGGGCCCTGCCCTCACCTTCGGCTGGCTCGCTGCCAACCACATCGCCGCGCGCCTGCAGGCGCCGACCACCCACATGGAGACCCCAGCATGTACTACGAACTGAGAACCTACACCCTCGACCCACTGAAAATGGCCGACTGGCTGAGCCTGTATCAAAACCACGCGCTGGAGGTGCAAAGCGAGCACCTGGGTAACCTGGTCGGCTTTTTCACCAGCGAGTTCGGCGAGGTCAACCAAGTGGTGCATATCTGGGGCTATGCCAGCCTCGACGAGCGCATGGCACGCCGTACAGCCATGGCAGCGGACCCGCGTTGGGCAGAGTTCTCACGGCGTAACCGCGAGCTGGGCGCGGTGCTGCGCTTGCAGTCGCGACTGCTGCGGCCCACCGGTTTTTCACCGCTGCAGTAAAACCTTCCTCCAACACCTGAGCGGAACCCCACCATGCAACCCCTCGAATGTGACGTACTCGTCATCGGCGCCGGCGCCTCTGGCCTGGCTGCCGCCGTTACTGCCGCACATCACGGCCTGCAGGTGATCGTCGCGGAAAAAGCCAGCCAGCTGGGCGGCACCAGCGCCTGGTCGGGGGGATGGCTGTGGATACCGCGCAACCCGTTGGCCATCGCCGAAGGCATCGTCGAGCGCGACGATGCCCCGGAGCGCTACCTGCGCGCGCAAACCCACGTCAGCGACCTGGACCCGCGCCAGCTCGCCTTCCTGCGTCACGGCCCGGAGATGGTAGCGTTCTTTCAGCAGCACACTGCCGTCCAGTTCCAGTCCGGCAGCCGCATGCCCGACATGCGCGAAGGCGACGGCAGCGCACGCGGTGGCCGTTCGCTGTGCGCACTGCCATACGACGGGCGCCTGCTCGGGCCCTGGCTGCACAAGCTGCGCCCACCGCTGGACATCGTCAGCCTGGCCGGCATGGGCATTGCCGGCGGCGCCGACATGGCCGCCTTCTTCAACGCCACGCGCTCGCCCAAGGCGGCGCTGCATGTGGGCAAGCGCCTGCTGCGCCATGCCCGCGACCTGCTGCTGCACCGGCGCGGGCTGCAACTGGTCAATGGCAACGCGCTGGTGGCACGCCTGCTGCGCAGCGCCCTGGACCTTGGCGTGACGCTACTGACCGACAAGCCGGCCAGCCGCCTGCTGGGCGAAGGCCGGGTCAGGGGCGCGCAGTTTGCCGACGGCCAGGTGATCCATGCCCGCCGCGGTGTGGTGCTGGCCTGCGGTGGCTTTGCGCATGATCGCCAGCGCATCGCGCAAGTGATGCCCCATGCGCCGGACGGTACCCAGCATTACTCCGCAGCACCCAGGGAAAACAGCGGTGACGGCTTGCGCCTGGGCGAACAGGTTGGTGGCCTGGTCCAGTCGACTACGGCCCATGCGGGTGCCTGGGCGCCTGTGTCACGGGTACCGCGCAGCGATGGCAGTTTCGGCCATTTCCCGCACTTGATCGACCGCGCCAAGCCCGGCTTCATCGCCGTGCGCCGCGATGGCCGGCGCTTCGTCAACGAGGCCGATTGCTACCACGACTTCATGAACGCGCTGTTCGCCGCCACGCCGCAGGGGGAAGCGCCGGAAGCCTGGCTGATCTGCGACCACGCCGCGCAACGTCGCTATGGTATCGGCTGGGCCAAGCCCTTCCCTTTCTCCACCCGCCACTATCAGCGCTGCGGTTACCTGCACAGCGGTCGCACACTGGCGCAACTGGCGCAGCGCTGCGGGATCGATGCCGAGCAGTTGCAGCGCACGGTGGATGGCTTCAACCGCCATGCAGCCTGGGGTGAAGATCCGCTTTTCCAGCGTGGCGTATCGGCTTACAACCGGGCCCAGGGCGAGCCGTTGCAGGTACCCAATCCATCGCTGCGACCATTGCTGGACGGGCCGTATCACGCCGTGAAACTGTTGCCGGGCAGCCTGGGTACCTTTGCCGGCCTGGCAACAGACAGTACCGCCCGCGTGCTGGACCATGCAATGCAGCCGATTCCTGGGCTGTATGCGGTGGGCAACGACATGCACAGCGTGATGGGCGGGTATTACCCGAGTGGCGGTATTACCTTGGGGCCGGGGATGACGTTCGGTTACCTGGCTGGTAGAGCGTTGAGTTTGTACCGGCCCTGATCTTCATAACAGCGCCTCATCCGACTGCCTCCCCTGCGCCACCTTGGGTGGCTGTTGCAACAAACCTCGTGGCAATCGGAAGCCCTTGAAAGGCTCCTGGGTAATCGGGTTAAAGGCTTTCTCGGCATTCAACCGGTAGCGCATCACCCCGTCACCCGCTCTGAAGCTCAAATCCACACTGGTTGCCGTCCTCCCATTGAGCGAGCCACGGCTGAGCAGGCGGAACATCGACCAAGGGCCGCGGTACTCCAGGCTGCTGCTATTGCCGTTCTGCCTGAGCAAGGTAAGGTTGCTGCGCACTTGCTGCCCTTGGGTATTGGGCCAGACGATACCGGCGATCTGGCTTGGGCCATGAGTGTAGGAAATCAACTGGCCATCCAGATCCAGCAAGCTGGTGCGTTGATTCGCACTCAGCCCCAACGGCTCAATACTGAACTGCACGCTCAGGTTGCCGCGCTGGTCGAAGAAGGTTTCGCGGATGCGTTCAGCCAGCTCCAACTGCTCGATCACATCATCGCGAATCAGCGACTGACCGTGCTGACCGGACTGCAGGGCTTCGAGGTTTTCCTTCAGGAAGATCTTCAGGTACTGATCATTGAACTGTTGCAGACGCCCCTTTGGCCCGAAGAATGCCTCAAAGTCATCCAGGGAGGCATCGGGCGCCCTCACCACAAAGGGGTAGCGGCCTGCCAGGCGCTGCTGGAAGAAACTGTAAACCTCAGCATCCCAGCGGCGCTCCAACTCGCGCAGCGCTTCAACGTTCAGCACTTGCGCAGTCTGATCCGCCACCTTTCGGACTTGGTGGTTGACGGGTTCCGGCAAGCCCGTCGCCACTCGTTGCAAGGTACTGATCGGGTCGTGCCCTGTCATCGAGAAGCGCTGATGCACGGCTTGCAGAGCGGCCTTGCCTCGGTCCGGGCTGTCCTGCACTGCCTTGGCGTAGTCATGTACGGCCACGATGGCGGCTAGGGTCTCATCGTAGTAGCTCGGTTTTTCACCTGCTGCCTGCAACATGGCACTCAGGCCCGAAAATGCCCGGTGGATGGCCAACGCTTGCTGCATCTCGGGCTTGCTGCTTGCTGGTCGAAGCGCTTTTGCCTCGCTCG
Source organism: Pseudomonas sp. NPDC096925 (assembly GCF_044762545.1). Lineage (NCBI taxonomy): Bacteria > Pseudomonadati > Pseudomonadota > Gammaproteobacteria > Pseudomonadales > Pseudomonadaceae > Pseudomonas > Pseudomonas sp. NPDC096925. Next base: position 36,743 of record NZ_JBIWEM010000006.1, read on the forward strand.
GTATATCAAGGCCCACTGGCAATGAAAGCGCAGTGTTGTCCCTCACCGTATCCAGTAGCCGATGCAGCGGAGCAGCGGGCCCGGTCAACTGCTCCAGGATGGCGACACCATGGTCCAGATCACGGAAATCAGCCACCGAAAAGGCATTCAAGGCACGCCGCCAGCTGTCAATGTAATCGGTGCTGTACAGGCTGCGCAGGCGTTCTGTCAGCACATCACGGTCGGTGTCCGAGTAATCGAGCTGACCTCGCTCGCCCAACGCCCACTGGTCGATCATCGCCATCTCGGCGAACCGCTGGCTACGCGGTTCAAAGTATTCCTTGAAGCCTCTGGCAGTGAGCATGGGCGCAAGCAAGACACCATCATCACCCAGCCTGGAGCCAGAAGCCTGCTGATAGACCACATCGAATGCTGGCCCCACCTGATGACGCAGGTCCAAGCCTGTATGCAGCTGCTCCTGGGCCTGTTGTTTGAGGCTTGCATAGACCCGCTCCGCCAGCGGCACCTTGCGCAAGGTCTGCTGCACGTCGGCGACCCGCTGGCGGTACTGTGGCAGATCGGTATCGGCATAGGCCAAGGCGTATTTCAGATGTTGCATGAGGTTGCGCTGCAGTTGCCCCTGGCCCGGGAAAGCCTGTTGCCACTGGCGGGCCATCCAGTCCTCAACCCATCCTGGCCGGCGGTTCTGGCGATCTTCGAGCATCCGGTACACCCTGAGCGTGGCCATCTGCTGCTCACTGCCTGGGGAAGCCGCGTTCATGGCGTCGATCACGCCACTGGCCAAGGCCGGCAAGAAGCGCTTGGAGAGCATGCTCAGGTAGGCCTCATCGATCGAGGGGCCAATGGTGCGCCCCTGGTACAGGCCAAATTCAGCAACACCCGGCCAGGCCGCTCGATAATCGCCAAATACCACTACTGCATCACGGATCTGGTCCAGTGGCTCCAGCAAGTTGCGCCCGGTCGGGTCCAGGCGCTGGTCCACCTGGTGACGGCTGTACTCCCGACTCTTGGCAAGCACGCTGGCTGCCTTGGTGCCGTTGATATCGAAATAGCGCTGCCAGGTGGCAATGACGACACAGAACGCCAGGACCCCTACACCGGAACCCATCCATAACAACTGGCGCTTGTTACGTGCCACCCTGACATTGTCGCCAGCGAGGCCGGCCTCCTGGTAGATGACTCTTCGGAAGGACTGCTGAATGAAGTAGACCAATGACTTGCCTTGCGCCTTGCCTTCACGTAGGGGGAGCTTTGTCTCGTAGGGTTGTGCCGCCTCACGAACGAATGCATTGAGCATGTCGCCTTGCTGCACGACCGACGAAAAATAGACGCCACGTACCAATGCAGGTGTGGTGAACCGATCGCTCGCCAACGTTTCACGCAGGAAGCCCAGCAATATCAGGCGCAGGCCAACCAGTTGCGCATGCAAGGAGAACAGCCGCGCCCGGAGCGGTGCACTGCCCAGACCGTCAAGTTGGTCAAATACCTGCTCGAACAGCCCCCTGACCAAGCGACCGTAGCATTCATCGTATTCGTCCAACCAGGCGTCGAACGAATCGACCGCATCCAGTTTGAACGTGAACCCCAGCAGTTTCTCCCGCCGGGAGACCGAGAGCTTGCTATAGAGCTGGTCGAAGCCATCCAGCAGATCGAATTTGGATAGCACCACATACAATGGCAGGCGCGAACCAAGCTGACTACTCACCTCGTACAGACGTGCGCGCAGGACATGGGCCAAAGCGATACGTTGCTCGGACGTGCCATGAACCAGTGCCGGCAGGTCGATGACCAGCACTAATCCATTGAGGGCTCTCTGACTTCGATTTTGCAATAGCCATTCCAGCAGGTGGTTCCACAGTTTGGCTGGAGTTCCGGGCGGCAGGGAAGATTCAGGGGCTTTCGAGTGCTCGGATAACGAGCCTGCCGATGCTTCCTGGCGGATGAAAACACCAGGTGGGTCGATAATCACCGCGTCATTGCTGACCCACCAGCCTACCGGGTAGGCAAGCACTTCAACTTGGTGGCCGCGCGCCTGGGCGCGGTCGATGCGGGACAGGGAAAAATTCTGGTCGGTACGCTCAACGAAGCTGCTCTTGCCGGAGTGTTCATCACCCAACACCAGGTACCACGGCAACCGGTACAAGGCTCTGCGCCCGCCGGCACTGTCGAGATATCGCGCAAGCCCCTGGTTCAATGCCTTCTCTTGGGCGTGGACAAGCGGTAACGCGCGATCCAGTTCGACGGCCACCGCCTCCTTGCGTTCCGCTTGCAGCTGACGAAAGCGCATGCTTAATACAATAAGCCCGCAAAGTAGCGGTACCACCACAAGCACCAGGCTCGCCACGATGCGATGAGCCACATCGGCTAGCGGCTGTTGCTCACCCCACGTCCATTGCGGCCCGAGCCACCAGATGGCGATCAGCATCAGCACGGCGCCAAGCCCGAGCAGCAACGGCATCGCCAGGCCAATGCGGGTAACCAGGGGCAAGCCCCAGCGTTTGAGTTGTTTCCATAGTGTATTCATGAGGGCTCCGGATCCTTGTTCTGATCTGCCAATGCTGAAGATGTCGCATAGTGCTGGAGCCCTTGGAAAACCTCGGGTTCCCAGGCAGCAGCAGTGGTTTGCTGCATCGTCCGGGCTACTCCGACGCACAATTCCCGGGCCAACCAGGAAACGCCTCGCGTCGTCAGCAAATCGGCGGCGATGAGCGTGGTGTGGGAGCGTTCACGAGGGGAATGGAGATCTGCTTGCATCCCTTGCAGCCTCAAGAGAACCTGCTCTACACCGATACCCTCCAGCTGAGAGATGAGTTCCTCCCGCAGACTGCGGAACTCTTGAAAGGCAGCGCCTTGGTCAGCCACTCTTTCTCTGCCTTTGAGCCAAGCCAGACATTGGCCATCGACGAACACCGTGCCATCGCTGAAGCACAGTTGCTGTAACGAAGGAAGGCGCTGTACAAACCGCGCGGTCGTGCTACGAATGGCCTCGCTGACCTCGGTCATCGCCAACTGTGACGCTACAGTCGCAGCCAGGAAGCTCCCGCGGATCCAGTAAGGGGCCGCCGTGATGCTTTTCTCGATCCGATGCAGTAACGCAACATCAATCGAAGTGCCAGCTGCAGCATTTTCGTAACCAGCGACAACTTCCGGCGGTACCGCTATCAGTCCCGTGCAGTGCCGCTGTTTGACTGCAGGCGCGGTCTGGATATGGGCCCATAAGCCGAAGCGACGCAGTTGGTAGCCAACCGGGTCGTAGGGATCCTGTTGATTGATGAGCTCGGCCATATTCAACACGGCACGCCGCATTTCGCGCTCGTTGCCAATTGAAGCCCGGGGCACTGGCCTTGCAATGACATCGGCCAGCGACGCTGGCTGGCTGCTTGCAATCGGGGAGATGGGCGCAGCAGCCTCGCCAACACCATTGGCAAGGTCCGTGTGTTCAAGTAACAGCCGCTCCAGCCTGCTCAGAACAGCCGCATCCAGTTGTGCGCCGTCTTGTTGCTGCATCAAACGCGTCAACGCATCCTGTGCGGCCATTCCATGAGCAGGGCTGTACGTGAAACGGTCAAGGCGCGGCAGCGCTTCGATCAAGCGATTAAGCACAAGGCCAACCAGCTTGCGTTTGCCCAGGAAGCCTTTGGGCCCCGGTTTTGGATGAGCGGCTTCCCAATAGCGCTCCACCATCCCGGCAAGTAACGCCAAGGTGACGCTCCAGCGCTCCCAACAACCGCTGCGCAGCCACACGACACTCAGGTGTGCGACGATCCGCAAGTGCTTGCACTGCTGGCCCAGATACTGACAGGACGCCTCTTCGATGTAGCTCCAGTCGATTGAAGCCTCCTGTAGCCCGCCCAGCTTGACCATCTCCTGGTCAATGGCCTGGTAGGTTTCGTCCTCCATGTCGAACAGGCCAGCCGGTACTGCCGGATCGATCGGCATAAGCAACCGGGTAAGTTGCTCTTCCCCCCACCCAGTTACCAGCGACATGTGCTACGCGCCTTGCTGATCAATGGGTCCAGCCCCTGGGCATCGAACACAAGGCCATCAACCTCGGGGTTATCACTGAGCAGCCGTATGCGTTCAGCCCCGATCAACTTCTTGATCTGCTCGATGGCTGGCAGGCCCCGCCCCGCATCTAGCACCTGGCCGTTCTCCATCACCTGCCAGGGCCTTGCAACCGTGGATCCACGCATCCCCTGCAACTGCACCTTCACCCATCTCGCGTCCAGGGGCTGGGCGCTGATCAACTGCAGCCTGGAGATGCCCTCCACGCAGCTGATAGCCAGGTACGGGCGTAGGTCAGCCGATGCAATTGCCGGTGCTGATATCACCAGCCCGTGCAACCGCCAATCCCCCTCATCCGTACTTGCGAGGAAGGTCAGGTCATCTGGCCCTCGCGCGGTTTCGTTTGCCATTACTCGTAGCACACTGGGTGCCTCTTGCTCGGGTGCTGACCACTGCCGCTTTGTTACATATGCAGGCGTATTCGCTGCTTCATCAAAGCAAGCCAGACGCTCCACGTTAGACACAATTCTAGGGCAGTCCCGCACTGGGCTCGCCAACACCGGCGGCAGACCAAACATCAACGAGAGAACAATGCCACAGGAATAGCGGGCAATCATCTTGAGTCCACTCTCTTTTTGAAATAGTAAACACATCCCACATGATAAGTCGCACTTTCCTACAAAATCAGCCAACCACACCGAACAAAGTGCAAAACACCAAACCGAACGATATCGACCGGAGCCTAGTACATCACCAAGAGATAACACAAACAAATATTTTCTTACATCTTTTCACTCGACTCCCGCCACACTCAAAGCGCATGGTTTTTATGCACCAACAGACTTAAGCAAGGGCACATGTTTATTATTACACACGAATTTGTAGGACACTTCCTACATATAAGCTGAAACATTCAAGGATATCAGTCAATGAGCAAGTCCTCCGGCTCCGTTGCGCCCCAAGAGCGCATCAACATCAAATACGTACCGGCCACCAGTGGGGAACAAGCCGAAGTAGAGCTACCTCACAAGATGCTTGTTTTGGGCGACTTCGGCCTGGATGACAACCGCGCCCTGGAAGACCGTACGGTCATGCGTATTGACAAACACACCTTCAACAATGTGCTGAGCGATGCCGAGGTGCGCCTGGATATGTCGGTGCCATCCATGCTCGGCGCAGCGCAGGATACGGAACTGGCGGTCAATCTGCAGTTCAAGTCGATCAACGACTTCGGGCCCGATTGCATCGCTCGCCAGGTGCCGGAGCTGAACAAACTGATTCAACTGCGAGAGGCGTTAGTCGCCCTGAAAGGCCCGCTGGGCAACGTGCCAACTTTCCGCAAGCAACTGCAACATCTGTTGAACAACGAGCAAGCCCGCAAACAACTCGCGAAAGAACTCGACCTGGTGCTCGAGGCGCCAAAAGAAGACTGAGACAACGGAGCGTCCCAATGCCAAAGCCAAGCAACACTAGCGTCGCCGCTGAAGCAACTACCGAGACAATGAGCAATACCACCTTGCTCGACCAGATCATGGCAGGAACCAAGTTGGTGCCCGCTCAAGAGGGCTATCAGGTTGCTCGCCAGGGTGTATCTGCGTTCATTGCCAAAATTCTCATGAGCAATGACCCAGATCAACTAATCAACAAGCATCGCGTCGACCAGATGATTGCAGAGCTGGATCGGGTACTCAGCAAACAGATGGATGCCATTCTTCATCAGCCCGAGTTCCAACAGCTTGAATCGTCGTGGCGTAGCCTCAAACTTCTGGTGGACCGCACGGACTTCCGCGAGAACATAAAGCTTGAGGTGTTGCATGTTTGCAAGGAAGACCTGCTCGATGACTTCGAGAACGCGGCCGACATCACCTGCAGTGGCATTTACAAACACGTCTACACCGCAGGTTACGGCCAATTTGGTGGTGAACCAGTTGCAGCTATGGTCGGCAACTACAACTTCGGCCCTTCCTCCCCGGACATCAAGCTACTGAGCTACATGGCCTCTGTCGGTGCCATGTCGCATGCGCCGTTCCTGGCGGCACCTTCTCCGGAGTTCTTCAACCTCAGCAGCTTTGAGGAGTTGCCGAACCTCAAGGAGATCAAGGACATCTTCGCCGGCCCACGGCATGCCAAATGGCGTGCTTTCCGGGAAAGTGAAGATGCCCGTCACACTGCACTGACCGGGCCGCGCTTCATGCTCCGCTCCGCCTACCACCACCAGGAGAAATCGATCGAGAGCTTCAACTACGACGAGGACATCGCCGGCCGGCATGACAACTACTTGTGGGGCAACTCCGCCTTCCTGCTGGCCAGCTGCATCAACGACAGCTTTGCCCGCTACCGCTGGTGCCCGAACATAATCGGCCCGCAGTCAGGCGGCGCTGTCGAAGATCTGCCGGTGCATCTGTACGAATCCCTGGGTCAGATGCAGGCCAAAATCCCTACTGAGGTGCTGATTTCCGACCGAAAAGAGTTCGAACTGGCCGAAGAGGGCTTCATCGCCCTGACCATGCGCAAGGACAGCGACAACGCCGCTTTCTTCTCGGCCAATTCGGTGCAGAAACCGAAGAACTTCCCCAAGACACCCGAAGGCCTGCAGGCCCAGACCAACTACAAGCTCGGCACTCAGTTGCCCTACCTGTTCATCGTCAACCGGCTGGCCCACTACATCAAGGTGCTGCAGCGCGAGCAGATCGGCAGCTGGAAAGAACGGCGCGACCTTGAGTGCGAGCTCAACAAATGGATCAAGCAGTATGTCGCCGATCAGGAGAACCCTTCTGCCGATGTACGCAGCCGCCGGCCGCTACGCGCTGCCAGCGTTGAAGTTTCAGACGTTGCCGGTGATCCAGGCTGGTACCAGGTCTCGCTCGCCGTACGCCCGCACTTCAAATACATGGGTGCGAACTTCGAAATCTCCCTGGTCGGGCGGCTCGACAGGCAATGAGAGGCTTTTTTGATCGCTTGATAGCGGATCAGTCTGCCAATCGGGAGCCATCTCGGCAGGAGAACGCCTCCCACAAGTTCTCCGCCATCAAGCGCCATCTCGAAACACTGCTCAACGCCCGCCAAGGTTGCTCACAGAGCAGCCCTGAGCTGGGCCTGCGCGACTTCAACGGGCACGACACGAGCAGCGGCGATCTGCTTGAGCAAGTGAGCATTGATATTCGCCGCACCATCCAGCGCTTTGAACCACGCATACAGGTGCATGCGCTCAAAGCAGTGCCCGATTGTTACTCCCCGCTGGAGTTGCATTTCAGGCTGGACTGCCAGGTACAGGTCAATGAACACACGGAGCAGTTGCAACTGGAGCTGCTGGTCAACGGGCACAACCGCTATACCCGAGTGAGGTGACCCATGTCACTGAAGGACCGATTCAACGAAGAACTGCGCTACCTGCATGAGTTGGGAAGCGACTTCGCCAAGGACAACCCACAGCTGGCTCGGCTGCTTGGCAACGGCGGTAGCGACCCCGATGTCGAACGCCTGATGGAAGCCTTTGCGTTCCTGACGGCCAAGCTACGACTGAAGCTGGAAGACGACTTGCCAGAACTGACGCACCCTATGCTGCAGTTGCTGTGGCCCAACTACCTTCGACCGCTGCCCAGCGTAACGATCATCCAGTTCACGCCACGCAAGCAATCGCTCAGCCAGTCACAACAGATCCCCAAGGGTTCAAGGTTGTTCTCAAAACCCGTGGACGGTGTCGCCTGTGAATTTCGCACCTGCACAGCTGTAAACATTCATCCGTTCGAAATCGACGCGGTAGGCGCAACCCAAACCCTCGACAACTCCGTGGTTCACATCGATCTTCAAACCCTGGTGAAGCGGCCGTTGAATACCTTGGGCTGTGCCAGCCTCGATTTCCACCTCAGCGGTGATCACCGCACCGCCCGCACGCTCTATTTATGGATCTCTCAATACCTCGAACATGTCAGCGTAACCATCAATGGCGAGGTTCGCCGATTGCCGGCCAGCAGCATCGCCTTTCCGGGTTTCAACCCTGATGAAGCCCTGCTGCCCTATCCGCAGAACGTCTTCGATGGCTACCGGATCCTGCAGGAGTACTTCATCTTCCCACAGCGCTTTCACTTCTTCGCTGTCACCGGACTGGAACGCCTGTGGCCCGCAGAACAAAGCGCCAAGGTACGTATCAAGCTGCACTTCACCCGCCAGCTTCCCGACTCGCTGCGTGTCGGCAAGGCAGACTTCAGGCTGTTCTGCACAACTGCAGTCAACCTGTTCAAGCACAGCGCCGAACCTATCGACCTGTCCAGCGACGTTGCTCAGGTCGAGCTGAAGCCTAAAGGCGCAGAGCGCTACGCTTACGAGATCTTCAGCATCGATGAGGTGATCAGTACCCGCACCACGACTGACGGCAGTACCGGCGAACACCTGAGAACCTTCCGCCCATTCGAATCGTTCGCCCATGAAATCGAGCATGTACAAGGGCGCACGGCGTTGTATTACCGCTACCAGCTCGAAGAATCCCTGCGCGGCGATGGCGTCACGCATCGCATCGCTTTCGTACGCGCCGATGCCAACACCTACATTGGCGAGCTGGAAACGGCGTCCATCGACCTGACCTGCACCAATCGCGACCTGCCACTGGCGTTGGGCATCGATGACATCAACGTGCTCACCGAAATCACGCCACCCCTGGCTACCTACACCAACATCTGCGCCCCCACCCGCCCGTACAGGCCGGTGCTGGATGGCCAGTTGCAGTGGGCCTTGATCTCCAACATGTCGCTCAACTACCTGTCGCTGCTCTCGGTCGACCCACTGAAAGCGGTCATTCGCGCCTATGACTTCGCCGCGTTGCACGACATCCAGCAAACACGCACCACCCGCAAGCGCCTCGATGGCATCCGCGATGTTCACACAACACCCTTGGATTGGCTTATCAAGGGGCAACCCATTCGTGGCCTGCACACCCGGCTGAAGCTGGACCAGGCCGCCTTCCTCTGCGAAGGCGACTTGTACCTGTTCAGTTGCGTGCTCGCGCACTTCTTCGCGCTGTACGCCAGCATCAATTCCTTCCATCAACTGGAAGTAATCAACACCACCAATAACGAGCACTACACATGGCCAATCCAGACCGGCAAACAACCGCTGATCTAGCCGACAAGCTGCTCGCCGAGGCGCACCAGTACAACTTCTTCCAGTTGCTGGAGCGCTTGCACGGCCTGCATGGTGATGACCTTGAACCACGCTGGCCGAGCGAGGCCACCCGGTTACGTGTGCGCCTTGCCAGCGACCCGCGGCTGACCTTCCCCGTTTCGGACGTATACAAAGCCGAACGGATGCCCGGCGAGGAACAGCGCTATCGCGTGTGCGCCACTTTCATGGGTTTGCACGGTACTGACTCGCCTTTGCCCACCTATTACCTGGAACAGGTGGCATACGAGCATGCACAGGGTATTGGTGTGCGGCCGGCTTTCTTCGATTTCTTCAACCACTACCTGCTCAGCCTGCTGCATCGAATCTGGCGTAAATATCGCTACTACATCCGCTTTCAGCCGGGAGCCACCGATGGGTTCTCACAGTACGTCTTTGCGCTGCTTGGTTTGAACGACAAACAGCTGCGAGGGGACACGGCACTGCCCTGGAGTCGGCTGCTCAGTTTTGCCGGTGTCATTGCCAGCCGCAGCCGTGCACCGGGAACCGTGGCCGGCATCATTGCCCACTGTTTCGACCTCAAGCATGTGCAGATCCGCGAGTTCGAAACCCGCTCGGTCCCCACTACTGCCAAACAGCTTGTTAGCCTCGGGCGCAGCAATGGCGAGCTGGGCAGCACGTTCATGGTCGGCAGCCGCACGCGCACCCGGAGCAGCAAGTTCACCATCGTGATCAGCGAACTGGAACAAACGCAATTGCGCGACTTGCTCCCCAGCGGCATCAACTTCGGCCGCTTGCGCGCGCTAATCGACTTTTTACTGCGTGATGGCTTGGCCTACGACCTGGAACTGCGCCTGAAGCAAAACGCGCTGTCATCTTTCTGTCTGCACCGCAGCCGAGGCGCCTATCTGGGCTGGACCAGCTTTGTCGATGACCGCCACGGCCAGATCAGCCCCGTCGTCCGGTTCCGGGGGCGCTCATGAATACATTGACCTTGAACATTACCAATCTCGATCAATTGCAGCACACCGTCACCGCGCGGTATCGGTTCGATTGCACGGGCGGCACCATCGGCAGCAAGGCAGCCACCTGGCTGATCAATGACCGTGACCAGACCGTTGCACCAATTCACTGCGAAATCCGCTGGATCGAGGGCAGCTTCTGTGTGATCGATCACTGCAATCGCACCTATCTGAACGACAGCATCGTCAGCCTGGGAGAGATAACTGCGAGACGGCTTCTTGAGGGTGATCAGCTTCATGTCGGCGCCTATCGGCTGTTGGTTCAGTACTCACAAACCGATGCGCGCTCGCTTGAGGATCTGTTCAACCCTGGCCATAGGGTACTCGACCAGCTGATCGCCGAAATGCCGACCGAGACTTGGCAACCAAAGCCTCCAACTGCCCGGGCTACCACTGAGATCTGCTCGGTCTTCGAGCTGGACGTGGGGAATGATCCCTTGGCGGCATTGGATGCAGTGACAGTAAAGGGGTTATCGCACGAAACCCCACTGCAACGCCTGATTGCAGGAGGACACTCATGACGCGACATCCGCTCGCAGTCACCCTGTTGACCATGTTGATCGGGCTGTCAGGCTGCACTTCCCTGAGCAGAGTGAGCCAAGTGGTCATGGACCCTTCGCTGCCCATTGGACCGCCCAAGGATCACCCAACCGAGGTCGCGTTCAGCATCAATGCCAGCCCTACCCTCAATGTCAACCCGAACAGCCTGGATATCGCAACTGAACATGTAAGCGTCCTGGAGCCTAGCCCCTACGCCGTGAGCCTGAGTGCAGGAGACCCCTACGCACTGACCGAAAAAGTAGGAACGTTGTTCGAATATCTCCAGGAGCAATTTCCCGCTGTATCGCCGGTCGTCATGGACGAGGACGAAAGCAATGACCTGGCTTATTCGCCACTGGAGGAAAGCACACCCGGTAGTTACGACGACCCGACAGTGGTGCTTACCTTGCCGCGCACTACAACCCTGCCCACAGAGCCGGTCGCTACGCCCATTGCCATCAAGATCCTGCAGTTAAGCGACGACTCTCTGCTACGCAACAGCGTGTATCAACTGCTGGACAAGGACCCGGCCAAGGTTCTGCGCAGCACCTACATTCGTGATGATGATTACCTGCTGCGCCCTGGCCAGTTCAAGTTCATCCCCTTTGCGCCCATCGAGCCCGAGACCCGCTTCGTAGCGGTAATTGGCGACTACCGAAGCCAGGAAAACGCAACCTGGCGCCAAGTGCTGCGCATTCCTCCACGCGGACACCAGATCATTCTGTCGGTGTTGGTCAACGACACGCAGATCCTGCTCAAGGAAGAAGACTGATGGCGCTACCTGTCCTGTCCTTTTCGCTTACTCACGCTGACATGGAGCGCACATGAGTTCACGTAATCCCGTCCTTTGGCCTGAGGGCCTGTTCGTCAAACCACAGCATTTCCAGCAGGCGGCCCGGGCTAGCGAAGCAGCCTTGCACCAACGCCTTGGTAGCCTAAATGCAGCCTTTTACGGTTTCAGCGAACTTCAGCTTAATGACGAGTACCTCACCCTGGGCAAAATCGCCATTACCCGGGCCCGGGGTATCATGCCAGACGGCACGGTGTTCGATATCCCCGCGGATCTTCCACCACCACCGCCGCTGGAAATCGAAGATGACGCTTCGAAGGACAGCGAAGTGTATCTATGCCTGCCCCTGCGCACCGATGGTGGCCGTGAAGTGAGCTGGCCAGACAATACCGTCGACTCCCGTTACATCGCCCAGGCACAGGAAATCAAGGATACCCATAGCGCTGACGGCGACCTGGTGCAGGTCGACCTGGCCGTCCCCAACCTGCAGCTCAAACGCAAGGCCGAAGACAGCAACGCCTACACCCGCCTGGCCTTGGCACGCATTCTGGAGCGCCGTCCCGATGGCAGCCTGCAGCTGGATGAAGCGTTCTACCCCACCTGCGTGGCAGTGCGGGCAATACCGGCGCTGCAACGTTTTCTTGAAGAAATTACCAACACCATGCGCGAACGGGGGCGCAACCTCGCAGCACGCATTGGCGGAGCAGGCCAGTCTGGCATCGCCGATATTCGCGACTTCAATCTGCTGCAAGCCATGAACCGCTGGTGGCCCTGCTTCCAGCACCTGGCCAGGCAAGCCCAGACACACCCCGAACAGCTCTACCTGAGCATGAGCCAGGCCTGTGGCGAATTCGTGACCTTTACCGATGAAAATCGGCTGCCACAGGAATACCCCGCCTATCACCACACAGCACTGCGCACCTCGTTCAAGCCGCTGGAAGACACGTTACGCCGAGCACTAGGTACTGTCCTGCAACCGCGCGCCGTGTCGTTAGCACTGAAGACACTGGACTATGGCGTGATGACGACCACGCTGGAGGATCGCCGGCTGATCGATGAGGCTGACTTCATCCTTGCGGTGCGCGCCCACCTGCCCCCTCAGGTGTTGCGCCAGATGTTCGTGCAGAAAGTCAAAGTCACTTCACTCGAATCACTGAACGAGCTGGTGCCATTGCAACTACCAGGTATCCCGTTGACCCCATTACCGGTGGCGCCTCGCGACCTGCCTTTCCATGCAGGCTTCAACTATTTCGAACTGGATCGGCGTGACCCGGCGTGGGCACGCATGAAGACCGCGAGCGGCTTCGGTATCCACATTGCGGGGGACTTCCCCGGCCTTGAACTGCAATTTTGGGCAATCAGGAGTGAATGAGATGGAAGAGAAAAGCAATGCCCCCATCGAAACCACAAATGTCGAAGGCACACGGCTGTACTCGAGGCTCAAGACGCCATTGCCCAGTAACCCACCCACCTCGACAACGTCTGAAGCCGACGAGCAGAAGCCAAAGTCAGAGCCAGAGCCCGTTCATGAAGGCTACCCGGCTGATCCAGACTTCCAGCTACGTGGCGGCTACGACAATCTGATGCTGGATGCAGCTGCACCGCTGTTCGGCCTGGTCATACGCCTGCGCACACTGGATGAATTGCCAAACATCAAAGATGTACACCAGAAAGTGCGCAAGCAGATCGAGAACATCCAGGAAGAAATGCGCCAACACGGCTACGAGCCCGCCCAAACGCTGGCGTATTCGTACGCTCTGTGTCTGTACATCGATGAAGCGGTGATGGAACGGCCCTGGGGCAAGAACAGCTGCTGGAGCCAGGAACCACTGCTCAGCATCTTCCACGACGAAACCTGGGGCGGGGAGAAATTTTTTACGGTGCTGTCCCGCCTGATGCAGGAGCCCGCTCGCTACCAGGACGTACTGGAGTTCATGTACTTCGCGTTGTGCCTTGGCCTGAGGGGCAAGTACGCCATTGCGCCAAAGGGCGAAGAAACGCTGAACGCACTCATCCACCAACTTCACGGGATGCTACGTGAATTGCGTGGGCCTACCCCGGAAGAAGTATGTGACCCCTACACCCATGTGGCTCCGCGCAACTTTCGTATGAACCGGCAATTTCCGTGGTGGAGCCCTTTGGTGATTTCCGTCCTTGCCATGGCCGTGGCCTATGGAATCTATAGCTATCGCCTGCACCTGATTACTACCGAGGTGCTGGAATCACTCAACGGAATTTTACAGCAGTAAATAGCTGAAATTCGAAACCCCTGACTTCAACGATATGGCGAGGCTCCGCCTCGTTAACAAGTCCATCGTTTCCGATGGCCACGCCTTTATAAATATTGGCGTGTACACCTACTGAAATTGGGAGCACATCATGGCATCACCAGCTTATTTAAAAATCAACGGCAAGGTACAAGGCAACATCAGTGAGGGCGCCAGCACTTCCGAGTCGATTGGTAATATTTATCAATCGGAGTTCGCCGATGAGATCATGGTGCAAAAAATCGAGCACGAGATAAACACCCCAATCGACCCACAGAACGGCCAGCCCTCGGGAAAGCGCGTCCATGGCCCTTACAAAGTCACCTTCACAACCAACAAATCAAAGCCCTTGCTGCTGGAATCGATCTGCAAGGCCGAGTTGCTCCCAGAAGTTGTAATCACGCAATACAGAGCAACCAGCGAAGATCCAAATGAGCTGTATTACAGAACCACACTTACGGACGCGACCATCATCAAACTGAGAACCGAGCAGCCCCACGCACAAGAAGACACACCGACGCCCCGACACCAAGAGGTTGAAGTCTGGTTCTCCTACCGGAAAATCACTGAATGCCATGAGGTCTGCGGTACCGAAGGATCCGATGACTGGCAAAAGACTTGAAACACCAACACTCCACTGAGGCATTGAGTGTTCCGGGCAGATTTGCTGCCTGGACACCCTCAAACTATCAGACGGCAGATAAGGAATTCTTATGCCTAGCCAATCTGGACTGCATTACAGCTTTCGACCTCTCGCTAGCCGATTAGAGTTCGAGGTGGTTTCCTTTACCCTCAAGGAAGGTATTAGCACTAATTTCCAATTAGAGCTTGAATTGATCAGCCATGAAAACGATTTAGACTTCGGTCAATTGCTCGACAAACCTGCACTGTTCACCATCTCCCGTGCAAACTGCCCTTTGCGACATGTCCATGGTCTGATCAGCAGGTTCAACCAAGGCGATAGTGGCCCTCATCGCACACGCTATAGCGCGGTAGTCGAACCGCAACTGGCGCGCGCCAACCTGCGCTCGAACTGGCGTATTTTCCAAAACAAGACCGTTCCGCAAATTCTTGAATTGATGCTCAAGCGCCAAGGCATCGCACAGTACGAACTGCGGGCAAGCATGGACCACCAGATTCGCGAATTCTGCGTTCAGGCCGGCGAGACAGACCTTGAGTTCATCGCTCGCCTGGCTGCTGAAGAAGGCTTCGTCTACCGCTTCGAGCACAGTGAAAAACTTCACAACCTGATCATCACTGACCGGCTGCAATCGCTTGGCCTGATCAGCCATGGGGTCAAAAAGGCCAAGGATGAAGACGAGAGCTTTCTCGAAGTGGATGGACTGCTCGATCCCAATACAGTCCTCTATCAAGCCAATAGCGGTGGTGCCCAGGCGAAACCCTGCCTGCGGCGCTTGCGCTACAGCGAACAGGTGCGCACGGCACGTCAGGTTCAGCGCGACTACACCTTCACCAACCCGGCCTATCGCCAGGAACACAGAGCCACCGGCCCCTTCCTGGAACATCAATCCAGCGAGTACGAATGCTTCGATTACCCTGGCCGCTACAAGCGCGATGCCGTAGGCAAACCGTTCACTGAAAACCGCATTACCGCACTGCGACACGATGTACGTGTTGCCGAAGTCGGGGGTGATGATGTACGCCTGCAGCCCGGCCTCGGTTTTACACTTGCGGGCCACCCCCGCGCTGACTTCAACGTGCATTGGCGAGTAACTGCGGTCACTCATGAAGGTAGCCAGTTCACCAGCCTGCAAGAAGAAGCCGCCGGCGTCGACCAAAGCACACGCTACGAGCAAATCGCACAGCTCGTCCCCGGCAGAACGGAGTGGCGCCCTGCTCCGCTGGATAAACCTCGCGTCGATGGGCCGCACATGGCGACCGTCGTGGGCCCGCGCGGTGAAGAGATCTATTGCGATGAATGGGGCAGAGTCAAGGTCAGCTTCCCTTGGGACCGTGAAAGCCAGGACAACGAATTCAGCTCCTGCTGGGTGCGGGTATCCCAAGGCTGGGCCGGTGGCAGTTGGGGCTCGATGGCCATTCCACGTATTGGTCAGGACGTGATCATCCAGTACGTCAATGGCGA
This sequence comes from Pseudomonas sp. NPDC096925, assembly GCF_044762545.1. Taxonomy (NCBI): domain Bacteria; kingdom Pseudomonadati; phylum Pseudomonadota; class Gammaproteobacteria; order Pseudomonadales; family Pseudomonadaceae; genus Pseudomonas; species Pseudomonas sp. NPDC096925. The sequence goes on from NZ_JBIWEM010000006.1 coordinate 52,586, forward strand.
CCCCGACCAGCCAATGATCACCGGGCGCACCTACTGCGGTAATCAGTTGCCGCCCTACGACCTGCCCCGACACAAAACACGCATGACGATCAAAAGCCAGACGCATAAGGGCGATGGCTTCAACGAACTTCGTTTTGAAGATGAACTGGGCCAGGAAGAGGTCTTCATCCACGCACAGAAAGACCAGAACATTGTGGTCAAGCACGATGAGACGACACAGGTCGGCAACGACCGAAAGGAACAGGTCAATAACGACGAATCGATTCTGATTGGCCGTGACCGCACTGAAACGGTTGGCAATGATGAGCGCGTCACCATTGGGCATGACGCTGCTCTCGACATCGGTCGAAACCAGACAATCAAGATAGCCAAGGATCGTATTGAAGCCATCGGCAATCACCGCCACGACCAGATCGCAGCCAATCACCACACCAGTATCGGCGGCAACCTCGAGCAGCGGGTCGAGGGGCATGCCGAACTTGAAGCCCGGGGCGAAATCCGCAGGCGTACCCGCCGCTATGAGCTTCGCACAGCAGAAGCCGTGATCATCCAGGGCCCTGGGGGCTCCATTCAGATCGATGAGACAGGCATCACCCTGGACAGCCCGACAATACGCATCAACGGCCAGATGCTGAAATCGGCAGATGGGGCAACCAACCTGTTTTCCATCAGCGGTGCGCCGGTCAATGGCAACCCGCTGGATCGTCAGTGCGGGCGCCGCCCCGATGGTTCCTGCCCGTTGCCCGACTGCCGCTGCACCAGAGGGCCAGGTCGATGAAAACAGCGCCCTCAAACACGCTGCCAAGCGTGCATTTCGGGAGCAATGCGCGCTTTCTGTTGCTCATGACCATTGTGCTCGAGCACTCGGCCTACCGGCCAATATCCCAGATACTCCCGAATGGCGAGCTGGTCCCGGCCTATGCCCCTTCGGTACTTGAACTTATCAATGAAGTCAGCCGCAACACCCAGCATGCGTGGCTGTGGCGGGGTAGTGCTGTGGATGACCGCCATGACTTTGGGCCGTTGCTGGTAAACGTGTCAGACGCGCCCGAACTGCTTGCCCATGCCATATCTACCTGGATGCCCATTGGCGGTGCCATCGCGCTGAATGCCGATATTGGCTTTACCGAGCTGGTAGACCATTTCTCCAGCCTTGTACAGATCTCGCTTCCGGGTCAGGGGCTGGCCACTTTCCAGTTCAGGCCAGACCACCTTGCAGCCTGGCTGGATGCGCTGGATGACGACCATCGGACTACCTGGCTTGGGCCTGTGTGTTCGCTGGCCTGGCGAATCAACTGGGGGCCGGCTCACGAGTGGAAAACACTTGAACGCAGCCCGACCACTGCCCGTTCTTTTGCGCAAGCCCCACTCTCCCTGCGCAAGCTTGAACTTGAGCGGCTGCAAGCAGGCATGCATGAACACTTCGTGCTCACGTTGGCACACGAGGTGTTAGCCCTGCCACAACACGACCTCCACACACTGGCCGACATCAGGCACTGGATTGAAAGCCTGCTGCCGCAACTGAAAGCCCTCAACTTTCGTGACGAGGAAGTCGCCGGGCAGTTCATCAGGCTGATTGCCAGGCACATGTGGCTCATGAGCAACGATGAGGCAGGGAAGATCTACACCAACCTCGAGGAGTCACCCCAGAGCCGCCTTCGCGAACTGCACGCATTGATCGAGAGCAAGGAGCCCGTCCATGAATGACGCCAGTGTCAGCAGCGCCACCTCCGGCCCTGCCTGTAGCGCACGCATTCCCATCCTGCCGGTGCGCTATGCCATCGTGCCACGCACCGGCGATATGCCCGCCTGCCGCTATGCCGATGCAGGCTTCAACCTCGAACAAGGCTTCGGGCCACTGCAACACTCCGCCTACACCCTGCGCGCGCTGCGCCCGGGCTATGTCTACGTGTTCATGCAAGGCACCCTGGGCCAGAAACTGGTCATTCACGAGTACGTCGGCGCGGGCCTTTACAAGGAACTGCGCTACCGTGGGCTGGACGACTACCACCGGCGTGATCGCTACCTGTCCAGCCGCACCCTGGGCTGGGTGTGGGCCGATACCTGCCCCGATACCGCCAGGGAAGTGTGGATCGGCTACAGTCCGCACCTGTGGACCAACGCCATGACCGCCCGCATCACCAGTTCAGCCGCCTTGCGCCAACGGCACATGCGCCAGCTGGACATGGCCGAACTGGTAGCCGGCAACCAGGTACCCTCAACCCAACGCCATGTCTTGCCGGTCAGTGCCCTGCAAACCTGGGTCGAAGACTTCAAGCCCACCGAGCGGCGCATGCCCCTGACCTGGAGCAGCGACCCGATCACCGAAACCCTGCCGATCGGCAACCTCGTTGCCATCGGCCGGCACTACCCCTACACCCAGCCGAAAGTACCGGTAGTGGTGGCGCTCACCGATGCCGAAGGCATGGCCCTGGACCTGAGCCTGACGGTGTCGGCCTACCAGCATCAACTGCGCGACCTGATGCCCGCCGAACAGCTGGAGCACATGAAACCGGCACAAGGGCCCGAGCAGGAACGCGTACCGGCGTGCTACAAACTGGATGTCGAACAGCTGAGCGTGCAAAGCCACGATTTCCACCACCGCAACCTGGTGGCCATGCTGCTGAACAAGACGCTGGAAAGCCTGTACCCGGCGGATGCCCCTTCACCGGAACTGGCCGAATTCCGGCTTGGCACCGAGCGCCGCGGCCCCGCCCTGTCGCCGTCCGAGTCACGTTTTCAGGCCCTCACCCATGAAGACTACTCACCCAACGGCGCCCGCCTGGCACAGCGTCTCGACCTCGCCAAGTACCGGCGCTTCCTCACCGAGCGCGATGAACTGGAACGACGGATCATCGCGTTGCGCAACCAGGCCTTGCAGGCCAGCCACGACCATGACGCCTGGCTCGGGACCGCCGAACCCGACCATGTCGATAACCCCTACAGCCTGGCTGCGGCCCTGGCCTGCTACGACCGCGACGAAATCACTTCCGCCCGCGGCCTGGAAATATCCTTGGCGTTGCTGATTCAGTCGATGGGCCAGCCAGCGCCCGGCACTGAAGAACTGGACCCGCGGCTCAAACGTCTCGAACAGTGGCTGGACCAGCACGACAGCCCGCTGTACACCGCCCTGGCGCCATTCAACCCGTTCAAGGACAAGGCGGATTCGATCGGCAGCCTGTTCGGCACCAGCGATAACGTGATCGAAGGGTTGGCCGGTCGCTTTCCGGCCATGGCCGACATCACCGACCTTACCGCCCAGTCGGTCACCACCGTGGTGCTCAAGCGCCTGCGTGGGCAGACCCGCTGGGATGCCAGTCATGGCCTGCGTCGGCAAGTGTTGTTGGCGGCGAGCGAGGCCAATGCCGAGAAAGCGCTGGGACTGCTGGCAGCGCGTTACCAGATCACAGAGCAGGCTATTCGGGACAATCCTTTCAGTCAGGAGGTGGAGAAGTACCTGAAGAACGGCATGGCGCAAGTTGAAGAGATGAAAGAGCTACGCATCTCGGGAAGCCGGACGGTGTCAATCGAACTGACCACCACCGCGCGAGTAAAACCCAACTTTCTCGGGTTACTCACATCGGGCGGCGGCGGTGGATTGAATGCGGGAATGCTGTGGTTCAACGTGATCTCGCTCAAGACCGCCTACCATAGCCTGCAGCAGAGCGGTGCACCGGAATACACCATGGGGTTCGCTTCATCGATTTTCGGGGTGATCGGTGCGGCGGCGGCGACATTGGTCAGCGTGCGGGCAACGCAAAAAGCCGCAACAATGAAGTTAAGTTTTACGGCTCCTGGCTTCGCGTTTGGCAATGGAATTATAAGGCACTTAGGAAGCAATATATTCGCACGCACCTCTGGCTACCCCGCAATTATACTAGGATTAACTTCAGACATATTAAAAGGATATCGACAGTCACAAAACGGCAGCGCCATATCAGGTGCTTATACTGCTGCTGGTGGATTCACATCTGCCGCAGGGGCCGCTCTTATGTTAGAAGCTAGCCTCGCCATCGCTGGCCCAACGTTTTTAATTCCCTTTGCGGGTTGGGCTGCAGCAAGCCTGGTGCTTGTCGGTGCCACCGTGCTTGCCGGGGGGGGTTACCTACACTCCAAAGCGCATGAGCGCCTCCATAGTCCGATAGAACTATGGGCCAGCAGAAGTATTTTTGGCACAAAAGAAAACGATGGAGAGGTCCGCTCCGATATGAAGTTAGACTACCAAGGTTTTCTCCCAGGCTTCGCCACTATCAATGAAGAGCTTGAATCCTGGCATGCTCAAGTTTACACCCCCATTGCACTGACGGCTGAACAAACAGCACTCCTGAATCTTGAAGGGCTTACCACAGAATTGAGTTCAGACAATCACTGGCCAACACCTGATTGGGCAACAATCATCCATAGTCATGTAAACGAAGGCATGACCACTATAGAGTTCACCGTACTTCTGAAAGACTTCCTTATAGGGCAAAGCCAATGGCGCGGCACCTTGAAAGCCTTTGACTTCGGACACACTTCAATCCCATTACAAGCGGAGCCGACCTGCCACTTAACTACCGCAGGACTTATTTTACATTACAAGATCGATAGAACCAAAACAAAAAGCGCCACACTATCAATAAAGTACCACCCAAATCAAGGCTTATCCCCCAACGCTCATTCAACCTCAAGCCTATATATCGAGATATAACACCATGACAACAACATGGCTATTTAGCCCACGCAAAAAAACTGATATAAGTCCAAAAATCCACGGACAGATTTCTAATTTAACCGACACACTAGCACAATTGAGAAACCCATGGATTTCCGATTCAGTTTTTATGGCCAAGATGTATACCGCTACAATTTTAACCATAGCGCTTGTATCCTACGTAGGATTCATGAAGTACCCGATCAATTACGAACTGGAAGGCGCACCTGCACTTATTGCAATACAACTACTTGGGCCATTTATTTTTACACCATTCTTAGCCTACCGAATCTTTTTCATAAAAAATCTTTCTGACATATGCTTCAATAGATCCACCAAGAAAATCTATTACAAACGAATAAATAAACTCATAGTCTTTGATTGGAATAACACCGGAGGTGGTGTATTCAAACGCACCGAATTCGGTGGCTCTTCTTTCAGCACTAGCTATGCCCTCGCTTTCGCCCCTCGCCGAGAGGACGGCAGCCTCCACCAAAAGGATTGCCTCTGGGTCGACAGCAACGAACCCACCGAACCCGGCGTCAAGCACGTCGCTGAAGTCTGGGAATACCTCCGCCACTTCATGGACCACGGCCCGGACAAACTCCCCCCACCCGGCGAACCCAACTGGTGGCACAAGCCACTGCACGCGATCTGCCTGACCCCGGCAGAAGCCTGGCGCCACTACGCCCCCTGGCGAACCGGCGAACCCGGCGAAATGCAAGGCAAGAAGAACTGGCAACTGCCGTTCTGGGCCGTGCTGTTCCCTTACAACCTCTCCGTTGCCATCTGCTGGTACGGCGTCTGTCGGCTGTTCAACGTCCGAGCAGCCCCACCGCCCCCAGAAGCCTTCGAAGAGGCCCTTGTCCGACCAAGCAAAAGGAAGCGCAAATGAAACCCATCGTACTCGTAGGTCATCGTCATAGCTGCCCAATCCATGGTGTAGGTACCGTGAAAACCGGTGCTAGCGCAACATTCGTCGATGGCAGGGCCGTCGCACGTGTGGGTGATCGCATCAGTTGCGGTGCCGTCATCGAAACTGGCGCTGCCTGCACGATCATCGAGGGACAACCAGCGGCCAGGGAAGGAGACACAACCAGCCACGGAGGGACTCTGATTGAGGGAGATCCAGGCTGGCTCATTGATTGAAAGCATAAGCCAGCCACTTCGACGATAGCGGTTGAACAGCCGCAATCAATTCCCGGATAGAAACAGGCCCATAGGCTGAAGCCTGACAGTCGAGCTTTCTGGGCCGCCCTGCGGCCCATCACCGGCGAGCCAACTCCCACCAGCATGCCCATACCAACTTGCTCTATTTCAAAAAATATCGCCGGGTAGGAATATACTTACACTGGCAACTAAAAACCAAACAGACCCAACAACGGCAGCACCACCATAGGCACCTAAAAACATTTCACAAATTATTTCATTGCTTGCATTCCCACTTAATACCCACTAACACTACATCCATCAACCGATGGAGAAACGACATGTCCAGACTTGCTGAATTTCGTGCGCTCGAGCGCCTTCTTGCTGCCAAAAAGTCCGAGCTCTCCTTCATAAAAATCAACCCCCACCTAAAACGCGAGTTTGAATTCGAAAGCAAACTCCACGCGCTGCTTGATGAATACCAATTCGACTTATCTCATGTCCTGGCCATTAGTGAATGTGAAAGCTACAAGACTCAACACCCGTGGTTACCACTTCCACCACTCCCACACTTCAGGTCGCGGCAAAGCAAGTACTACGTAAACCCGTACACCGGCGAGAAGGTAGAAGCGAAAAGCACCTTGCACAAAACCCTTCAAATGTGGATTCAGCAGTATGGCCGCGCGGAGGTCGAACGCTGGGCAACGGTATGGTTCTGATTGCTCCAGAAACAGTTCATGCCCAGCCTGGAACACGACCGCCCTTCCCTCCCACCAGCACCTCACCAGCCTGCGGTATTGAGCAACGAGTGGCCACGCCGTCTACCCTCAATATACGTTGACCCGTTGCCTCATCCGCAGGCCAACGCAACCGTTCGATAACCGAACACTAGCCCCTCCCTTGAATTGACGCTGCCGCCTTCACTGCTCACCATGCACCGGCCTTGCGTGTCCCCCTGCCTGGGAACCGGTCACGCACCCGTAGCACCGCAGCTGAATACAATTTCAAGAAACGAGCAGTTTATGAACCACTCCAGGATCACCCCCGCCGCCCCCCGGATGCCCCAGGGCTCGATCGGCGACAAGCTTCGCGGCGCCTTCGGCGTCGGCAAGACCCGTTGGGGCATGCTTGCCCTGGTGTTCTTCGCCACCACCCTGAACTACATCGACCGTGCCGCGCTCGGCATCATGCAGCCCGTTCTGGCCAAGGAAATGAGCTGGACGGCGATGGACTACGCCAACATCAACTTCTGGTTCCAGGTCGGCTATGCGGTCGGCTTCCTGCTGCAGGGCCGGCTGATCGACAAGGTCGGGGTAAAACGCGCGTTCTTCTTCGCCGTGCTGCTGTGGAGCCTGGCCACCGGCGCCCATGGCCTGGCCACTTCGGCCGCCGGCTTCATGGTCTGCCGCTTCATCCTCGGCCTGACCGAGGCCGCCAACTACCCGGCCTGCGTGAAGACCGTGCGCCTGTGGTTCCCGGCTGGCGAGCGGGCCATCGCCACCGGCCTGTTCAATGCCGGCACCAACGTCGGCGCCATGGTCACGCCGGCCCTGCTGCCGCTGATTCTGGCCGTATGGGGCTGGCAGGCCGCGTTCATCGCCATGGGCAGCCTTGGCCTGGTGTGGGTGGTGCTGTGGCTGCTGAAGTACTACAACCCTGAAGATCACCCACGCGTACGCCAGAGCGAGGTGGCATACATCCAGCAGGACGACGAGCCCGAGCCGACCCGCGTCCCGTTCAGCCGCATCCTGCGCCTGCGTGGCACCTGGGCGTTCGCGGTGGCTTACGCGATAACCGCGCCGGTGTTCTGGTTCTACCTGTACTGGCTGCCACCGTTCCTCAACCAGCAGTACAGCCTGGGCATCAACGTGACCCAGATGGGCATCCCGCTGATCATCATCTGGCTGACGGCGGACTTCGGTAGCATCGGCGGCGGCATCCTGTCTTCCTGGCTGATCGGCCGCGGCGTGCGCGCCACCACGGCGCGGCTGGTGTCGATGTTGATCTTCGCCTGCACCATGGTCAGCGTCACGCTTGCCGCCAACGCCAGTGGCCTGTGGGTCGCGGTGGCGGCCATCTCGCTGGCAGTGGGTGCACATCAGGCGTGGACGGCGAATATCTGGAGCCTGGTGATGGACTACACGCCCAAGCACCTGGTGAGTACCGTGTTCGGTTTCGGCAGCATGTGCGCGGCGATTGGCGGGATGTTCATGACGCAGATCGTCGGTAGCGTACTGACCGCTACCAATAACAACTATGCCGTGTTGTTCACCATGATACCGGCGATGTACTTCCTGGCGCTGGTTTGGATGTACTTCATGGCGCCGCGCAAGGTCGAGCGCGCCTGAGCGCGCTAGCCACTTTCCTCTACGGGGCCCTTGCGGGCCCTTTTTTTGGCCAGTCGGCAAACAGCAATTCTTGCCTGCCTCGGCCACATCGCCGGCAAGCCAGCTCCCACAGGGGCAGCGGCTTGCGCAGTCCACCCTGTGGGAGCGGGCGCGCCCGCAAACACGGGCGATAGCCCGTGCCATGCGCCGCGTTCTATCAATCAGACTCTGGCCAGCACTGCCATGGCCTTCTCCAACGCCATGCGCGCACGCTGTTCGCCACTTATGCCCTGCTCCAGCAACTGCCGCGTGGGGATCTCCAGACTCAACGGCACACTTGGCGGCAAGCCGCGCAGCAAGCCGACCAGGTCGGCATCGCCCTCGCCCGGGAAGCGCCGTTCATTGCGCGCCTGGCGCAGGATCTCGTCCATGTCGGCCGGTACCGGGCCAGCAACGTCGCACAACTGGGCATAACGCATGCGCTGCGGCGCCAGTTGCGCCAGGTCGTCCAGTGAGGCGCCGGAGCGGTTGAAGTGGAAGGCATCCACCAGCACACAGCCATTGGCGCGGTCGGCGTTGGCCACCACCCGCATGGCCTGGCGCAGGTCACGCACCTCGGTCCAGGGCATGAACTCCAGATGCGGATAAATGCCAAACCCTATCGCCAGGTCACACAACGCGGCAAAGCGCTCGGTCAGCCGCGCTTCATCCGGGTCGTTGCCAGCCACCAGCAGCTCCGTACCGCCCAACTCGGCACCCACCGCCAGAATCGGCTCGAAATCGGCCACGCAGGTTTCCGGCTTCAGCCGCAGGATTTCCAGGTCGAGCACCTTGATACCGGTGTCGCGCAGGCGCGCCTGGGTTTGTCGGCGCAGGCCGGCATCGGCCACCAGCGGGAAATGCTGTTCCTGCTCGGTGGCGGGCACCAGGCGCAGGCCTACATGGCTGTAACCGGCGCGGGCTGCTGCCTCGACCATGTCCGGCGGGGACAGCTCGAGCACCGTCAGGGCTGCCAGGGAGAAAATTCGATCAGTCATTATCGTCACCAAACACGTTAAGCAATGTGCTCGGGCGCACAGGCCCGGCCAGTTTCCGCTGCCTTGCGGATCGCCTCGATCAGCGCCAGGGTACGACCACCGTCGGCGGCATCGATCAGCGGCGCCTGTTCACCCCGGGCAACCCGCACGAAGTGTTGCAGCTGCAAGGTCAATGCTTCGCCGACAGGGATGCTTTCCTCGCTCTGCAACAACGGCGTGTGCCAGCCCGATCCGGCCTCGGCATAGTGCCAGCGCTTGAGTTGCGGAATGCTCAGCGCCCCTTGGGTGCCGGCCAGCAGGTAGCACGGCTGGCCATCCTGGCGTGGGTACACCGGGCTTTCGCCGGAATCCAGCTCCCAGCTCCACGGTGCGGCCACCGCGTCGGAGCCGGTCAGGCTGCCCAATGCACCATTGGCGAATTGCAGTAGCACCGCTGCGCTGTCTTCGTTGGCAAAACCGCGCACATCGTTGCGGGTGAACGCCTGCACCTGCACCACTTCGCCGCACAGGTGGCGCAGCAGGTCGAGGTCATGGATCAGGTTGGTCAGCAAGAAGCCAGCGCCCGGCTCGCGGCGCCAGGGGGTTTCGAAATAGCTGTCGGGCTTTTGCAACTGCCAGAGCGCGGTGACGTTGATCAGCCGGCCCAGCTTGCCGTCGGCAATCACCTGGTGGGCCTTGGCGATAAGCGGGTTGTGCCGACGGTGGTGGCCAACCAGCACAGGTACCCCCCGGCGTCGCGAGGCCTCCACCAGCGCGCGGACTTCATCCAGATGCACGCCCACCGGTTTTTCGACCAGCACCGGTACGCCAGCCTCGACGCAATCCAGGGCGGTGGCGACATGCAGGTTGTTCGGGTTGGCGACGATCACTGCCTCGGGGCGCACGTGCTCCAGCATCTGGCGGTGGTCGGCAAAACAGGGCACGCCGCATTCGGCCGCGAAGGCCTCGGCCTGCGGGCCCGGGTCGGCCACGGCGCACAACTGGGCCTGCGGCACATTGAGCAGATGCTGGTAATGCTGGCGGCCCATGTTGCCGGCGCCGATCAAGGCAATACGAAGGGGTGCGTTCAACAGCCTGTCCTCTTGTCATTGTTGTCATATGAATTCTGAAACGAGGTTCCACAATCCACACTCGACAATTTAGAACCATGTTCAGCTTTTCAGAAGAACCGGCAGAACAGACTGTGCGGTAATCGACCGGAAATGCACCGTCAGGCGAACAGCTCGCTGGCCCGACTGGCCGCCGACAGCTCTTCTGCCGCCGCCAGCAACAGCGGCGCCAGCTCTGCCAGACGGGTTTGCGCCAGGCGGGCACTGGGCCCGGCGATGCTCAGTACACCGATCACCTCGTCACTTTGCGGGCGGCGCACCACCGCAGCCAAGGCCGAGGTGCCAATGGCCGAGGTTTCCTCGACCCAGGCATAGCCGCGCTCGCGGGCGCGGTGCAGGTAAGTGAGCAGCTCGTCGGTGGAGCGTGGCGCATTCGGGCCGAACTGCGCCGGGTCGGCAATGCCCTGGCGCAACACCATCTGCAGCGCCTGCTCATCGTCCAGGCTGGCCAGCCAGGCATGCCCGGACGCGGTATAGAACAGCGGTGCGTCGCGGCCCATGTCCGGGTCGTAGCGCAAACCGGAGCGAGCGCCCTGGGACTTGGCGATCCAGGTCTGGCGGGTACCGTCGATTACGCCAAGGCGCACCAGTTCGCCGCTGTCCTGGGCCAGGCGGTCGAGTATCGGCTGGATGATGTCGGCACCGCTGCTGGCCAGGTAACGAAAGCCCAGCGCCACCAGCTTGGCCGACAGCTGGTAGCGGTTGTTGTCACGGTTCTGCCGCACATAGCCCAGCCGCACCAGCTCGGTGAGCATGCGATGGGCGGCGCTTTTGGGGATGTCCAGGCGCTCGGCCAGGGTTTGCAACGGCAGCCCCTGTGGCTCGCCGGTAAGGCTTTCTACAAGACTGAAGGCGCGTTCGATCTGACTACCAGCCATGACACAGGTCCCTGAAATTTTTTTGCGAATTCTAGAAGATGATTCCACATCGCCGATAGACGCCGCAGCCTCAGCTTCGCGAACTGTCCGGTTATCGCCCATTACTTGCCCGGCGTGGTCGCCACACCCTTGCGGGACGATTCGCTGCCAATAAGAATATGGAACCTTGTTCCAATAACAATACAGGAATCCCGCAATGCCTTCCGCTCCCTTCGAAACCGAATGCGATGTACTGGTCATAGGCTCTGGTGCCGCCGGGCTGGCTGCTGCGGTGACGGCTGCCTGGCATGGGCAGAAGGTGATCGTGGTGGAGAAGGAGCCAGTGTTCGGCGGTGCCACCGCCTGGTCCGGCGGTTGGGCCTGGGTGCCGCGCAATCCGCTGGCACGCCGGGCCGGCATCGAGGAAGACATCGACCAGCCGCGCAGCTACCTGCGCAATGAACTGGGGGCCTATTACAACGCCGAACGCGTCGACGCCTTTCTCGAAGCGTGCCCGCACATGGTGGCGTTTTTCGAAAAGCACACGGCGCTGCAGTTTGCCGACGGCAACGGCATTCCCGACATGCATGGCGACACACCGGGCGCTGCCGAGGGCGGGCATCAGGTGATCGCCGCCCCCTATGATGCCCGTGAGGTCGGCGCACTGTTGCCACGCCTGCGCAAGACCCTGCGCGAAACTTCGTTCATGGGTATGCCGATCATGGCCGGTGCCGACCTTGCCGCCTTCCTCAACATGACCCGCTCGCCCGCGGCCCTGCTGCATGTGTGCAAACGCTTTGGCCGCCACTTGTACCACCTGGCCCGGTATGGCCGGGCGATGCACCTGGTCAACGGTGTGGCGCTGGTGGCCCGCCTGGCCAAATCGGCCCAGGACCTGGGCGTGCGCCTGCAGGAATCGGCGCCGGCCAAACGCCTGCTGCTCGACAATGGCCAGGTACGTGGGGCACTGGTAGCAACGCCGCAGGGCGAGCAACTGATCCGTGCCAAGGCCGTGGTGCTCGCGGCGGGTGGCTTCCCCAACGACAACGCCCGGCGCCGGCAACTGTTCCCGCGTGATGCCAGCGGCCATGACAACCTGGCCCTGCCCCCCAAGGGCTGTTCGGGCGACGGCCTGCGCCTGGGCGAATCGGCCGGCGGCGTGGTCGCCACCGACCTGAAGTCACCGGTGGCCTGGGCGCCGGTTTCGCAAGTGCCGCACCGCGACGGCAGTGTTGGCCACTTTCCGCACATCATCGAACGCGGCAAACCGGGCATCATCGGTGTATTGGCCAACGGCAAGCGTTTCGTCAACGAAGCACACGGCTACTACGACTATGTGTCAGCCATGATCGCAGCGGTGCCACAGAATGAAGAGGTGTGCTCGTGGCTGATCTGCGACCATCGTTTCCTGCGTCGCTATGGCCTGGGCCATGCCCGCCCGGCGCCGCTGCCGGTGTGGCCGCACGTGCGCAGCGGCTATCTCAAGCAAGGCGCCACCCTGGAACAGCTGGCCTTGGCCTGCGGCATCGACCCAGTAGGGTTGCGCGCCACGATCAGCGACTTCAACAGCCATGCCCGCAACGGCCAGGACCCGGCGTTTGGCCGTGGCTCCACACCGTTCAACCGCAAGCAGGGCGACCCGCAGCACAAAGGGCCCAACCCTTGTGTGGCGCCCATCGAGCATGGGCCGTTCTATGCGGTGAAGGTACAGCCCGGTTGCTTTGGCACCTTTGCCGGGTTGCGCACCGACGGCAGTGCCCGGGTGCTGGATGAGGCCGGGCAGCCGATTGCTGGCCTGTATGCGGCGGGTACCGACATGGCCAGCGTGTTTGGCGGCTGGTACCCGGCGGGTGGCATCAACCTGGGCCCGGCGCTGACCTTTGGCTATGTGGCCGGGCGGCATATTGCCGGGGTGCGGGAGTATGAGTGATTGGTCCTGTATGCCGAAAGGAATGCAGCGCCTGTAGGACCGCGCGCCGCCCGCGCGGCAAGCCCGCTCCCACAGGTACTGTGCAAGTCTTGAAGCTTGTGATGAACCTGTAGGAGCGGGTTCACCCGCGAAGAGGCCGGAAACGGCCTACAAGGAAGGGGCTAAATCTGATTTTTCGTTCAGGCCGGGCAACGCATCTGTTCCAACCAGTAGGCCACATCCACCTCGTCGATCTGCTCGGCACGCAGGAACCGCTCGGCATACTGGCGATACACCCCGCTGCTGAGAAACAGCTGCAGCAGCTGCCCGTCGATGTGCCCGTCGCGGGCCATGCCCACCAGGATCTTCACCGACTCGGACAAAGTCTTCGGCGCCTTGTAAGGCCGGTCGGCCGCGGTCAGCGCCTCGAAGATGTCGGCAATCGCCATCACCCGTTCGGCAATGCCCAGGTCCTGCTCGCCCAGCCGGCGCGGGTAGCCGCTGCCGTCCATTTTCTCGTGGTGGTTGCCGGCGATGTCCGGAACCCGCTTGAGCTGGCGCGGGAACGGCAAGGAACTGAGCATGATGATGGTCTGCACGATGTGTTCGTTGATCTTGAAGCGCTCCTCATCATTCAGCGTGCCGCGACGGATCGCCAGGTTGTACAGCTCGCCGTAATTGCTGGCGTAGGCCGGCAGGCGCATGTCGAAGCCCCAGCGGTTGCGTGGGTCGTCCTTGGCCACCGGTGGCTTGCGGGGGCCCCAGGGCACGCAATGCTCAGGCCGGTCCGCCAGCAGTGGTTCGTCAACCGGCAGCGCAGGCGCTGGCAGGTCGGCAAAACGTTCCGCCTCGTCGCGGGAAATGCCCAGGCGGTTGTCGAAGTGGCGCTGCCAGCGTTGCTGGCCAATCTGCCGCAGGCGCTCGATGTCGGCGTCCTGCATGAACTCGCCGCCGATGTTGGCCTGGGCCACGAAGGCAAAGTCGTCCTGCAACCGGGCCTGGCTGCGCGCCAGGGTGGCTTGCAGCGCCTGCGGGTCAGCACCGCTGGCCAGGCCTTGCCAATAGGCCAGCTCGGCATCGCGCCACAGCACTTCGAAGCGCATGCGTACCTCGTGGATACGGTTGTACAAGGTTTCCAGCTTGGTCGCCTTGTCCACCACATACTCGGGGCTGGTGACCTTGCCACAATCGTGTAGCCAGGCCGCCACGCGGAACTCGTAGCGTTCAGCCGCACTCATGCTGAAGCTGGCGTACGGGCCGGTTTCGGCCGCCACCGCCTGGTCCAGCAGCATCTGCGCCAGTTGTGGCACCCGCTCGCAGTGGCCGCCGGTATAGGGGCTCTTGGCATCGATGGCGTCGGCCAGCAGCTTGATCATGGCATCCAGCAGGTGTTGCTGGGCTTCGGCCAGCTGACGCGTCTCGATAGCCACCGCCGCCGCCCCGGACAGTTCCTCGACAAAGCGCCGGAACGGCTGGCCCACCTGCTCGTTCGCATATTCATCGTCCAGTTGCAGAACCAGGATGCCCAACAGCGCCTGGCTACGGTCATTCAACACCACGGCCAGGCTGCGCTCGTCCAGGCCAAGGGTCTGAATCACCGCCGCAGCCAACTGCTGCCGGGCCGTCTCATCCACGGCTAGCTCGCCCGGGTACTGCTCGCCGCGGCAGGCAGCGGCCAGGCGCAGCAAGGCGTGCTCGGCATCGAACAGGTACACCACGCCGGCATTGACCCCGGCAGCCTCCACCAGATGGGTCAGCACACTGTCGAGCATGCGCTCCAGGTTGCGCTCGCGGCTGAGTGTGAGGGTAATCGCCTGGAAGCTGTGGATGGTGCCGGACATTCGGCGCAATACGCGGCTCAATTCACGCACCTCGGACACCCGCGAGCGTACCCCGACGTCTCGGCTGAAATCAAAGCCGGCCAGACCTTGCACCTGTTCGGCCAGCAGCCGCAGCGGGCGGCCGATACGCCGGCCGAGCACACCACCGAGCACCAGCAGCACGGCCATCAGCGCTGCGGTCCAGAGCAACTGCTCGAACAGTACATTGCGCGCGCCGCTCAGCAATTCGTGGCCTGGCACGGCAATCAGCACCTGCAGGTCCTGCCCGGCCAGGTTGGTCAGTTGCACACGCATGCCATACCAGGTCTGGCCGTCCACCTGATAAGACTGCGGCCGGGTACCTTGCGGCAAGTCAGCGTAAAGGTGCTCCAGGCTGGGAATGCCCAGTTCGTCGATGCGCGACAGGCGCACGGCCTGCCCTTCGTGCACGATCATCCGCTGCGGGTCCGGGTAGCCCACCACATTGCCCTGGTCGTCGACCACGACGATCTCGGTGCCGGGGGTCATGCGCAGGTCCTGGGTCTCGCTGGCCAGGTCGTCGACCGAAACGTCCATGCCGATCACCGCCCCACCGTCAACGCTGCGCTGGGCCATGGTCAGGCCGATCTCACGGGTAGTGAAGAACACATAGGGGTGGGTCAGCACTGTGGTGGGTTGGGCGCTGGCCTCGATAAACCACGGGCGTGTGCGCGGATCGTAGCGGTACTTGGGTCTGGCCTGGACCTGCAGCAGGTTCAGCGCGCGGTCATAGAAGCGCCACTCACCCTGCACCGCACCGCCCTCACGGCTGACGCTCTGCACCAGGAACGCCGTGCCCGGCGGCGCGGCGAAGCGTTGCAGCAACTGCGGCTCGCGCAAGCGGCGCACCAGCAGGAACTCACCGTTGGGGTAACCCATGTAGGCAGCGCTGAGCATGCGGTTGGCATCTAGCGTCTCGACCAGTTGCGGCAGCCGTTCCAGGCGCTGCGCGGGGGTTTGCGCGGCCGGGTTGTGGGCGAGCAGGCGGATGCTGCTGTGCACCGGATCGATCAGGCGCCGGGCGCGCTCGTCGATGGTCTTGCCAATTTGCTGGGCAGAATCACCCGCCGCAGCCACCAGGGTCTGGCGAATGCCGCGATAGCCCTGCCAGGCCAAGGCGGCACCGAGCAGCAGCATGCCCAGCACGATGGCCAGCGCCACCAGCCACTGCAGCGAAATGCCACGTCCGGCGTTGCCAGCAGCACGACCATTCGACACGCAGCCCATTCCAGGTACTCCATGCATGGCGGTTTGAGGGGGCAGCCAGGACGATCATGCAGGCCGAAGCCATTCGCAGGCAGCAAGATGGGACGCCGGGTAGCGCATAGCCCTGCCCCATCTTGGCAGCAGTGTAGAGCGGGCCCGAGCGCTCTGCCGGGTTGGCGAAGAAAATTAACGGAACGCCATGAATGATCCGGCTACCGCCTCGCCTGTTTCGCGGGCTTGCCCGCTCCCACAGGGACCGCGCAGCACCTGAGGCAGTGCAGTACCTGTGGGAGCGGGCGAGCCCGCGAAACAGGCGACGCGGTGCAAGATCGGATGTATCAGGCGCGCAACTGGTACCAGGTGGTCTTGAGCTGCGAATACTTGTCGAACGAATGCAGCGACAGGTCACGGCCAAACCCCGACTGCCTGCCACCGCCGAACGGCACCGTGACGTCCAGCGCATCGACCGTGTTCACCGACACGGTACCGGCCTTCAACGCCCGCGCCACGCGGTGCACCTGGTTGAAGTCATCGCTCCACACCGATGCCGCCAGCCCATAGATACTGTCGTTGGCCAGGCGCACGGCCTGCTCTTCACTGTCGAAGGCGCTGACCGCCAGCACCGGCCCGAACACCTCCTCCTGCGCCAGGCTCATTCGGCCATCGACACCGGCGAAAATGGTCGGCTCGATGTAATTGTCCGAACCGTCGATAGTCAGGCGCCGACCACCACACACCAACCGCGCCCCGTCCTGCCCGGCACGGGCGATGGCGGCTTCGATCCGGCCAGTCTGCCCGGCATCGACAATCGCACCGGCCCGGCTCGCCGGGTCCAGCGGGTTGCCTGGCAGCCACTGGCGGGCCTTGGCCAGCAGGCGCTCGATGAACTCGTCATGGATGGAGCGTTGCACGTACAGCCGTGAGTTGGCCGAGCACACCTCGCCCTGGTTGAAGAAGATGCCGAATGCCGCCTTTTCCGCAGCCAGGTCCAGGTCCTGGCAGTTTTCGAACACCAGGTTGGGGCTCTTGCCACCACACTCCAGCCATACCTGCTTGAGGTTCGACTGTGCCGAGTACTGCATGAAGTACTTGCCCACCTGGGTGGAGCCGGTGAACACCAGGCAATCCACGTCCGGGTGCAGGCCCAACGCCTGCCCGGCCTGCTCGCCCAGGCCCGGCACCACGTTCAGCACACCTTCCGGCACACCGGCCTGCAGCGCCAGCTGGGCCAGGCGCAGGGCCGAGAACGGTGATTGCTCGGCGGGCTTGAGCACCACGCTGTTGCCGGCAGCCAGCGCCGGGGCGAGCTTCCAGGCAGCCATGTCGAGCGGGAAGTTCCACGGCACTACGGCGGCGACCACGCCCAGGGCTTCGCGGGTGATGGTGGCCAGTGCGTTGGGCGCGGTGGGCGCCACCTGGTCGTACAACTTGTCCAGTGCCTCGCCATACCAGGCGAACACCTGCGCCGAGCCTGGCACGTCGATGTTGTAGGCATCCATGACCGGCTTGCCCATGTTCAGCGAGTCCAGCAGGGCCAGTTCTTCGCGATGGGCCATGATCAGCTCGGCCAGGCGCAGCAGCACTTTCTTGCGCTCGCCCGGGGCCATGCGCGGCCACGGGCCATGCTCGAAGGCCTTGCGGGCGCTGGCGACGGCCAGGTCGACCTCGGCCTGGCCGCAGGCGGTGACCTGGGCCAATACGCCGTTGGTGGCGGGGTTGATGGCGGCGAAGGTGGCGCCGTCCTGGGCGTTGACGGGTTTGCCGTCGATCAGTGCATTGGCCGGGAGGTAGAGGTCCGAGGCACGTTGTTGCCAGAATTCGAGGGTGTACATTTGTACTCCTGGTGGCTGTTGGAGCAATTTTCATAGGGGCTATGCGGTTCCTGTGGGAGCGCGTGCCCGCGAATCAGGCGACACGGTGGATGGCACCGGCTTCGCCGGTGTTCGCGGGCGTGCCCGCTCCCACAGGGAAATGCGTTACCCTTGTCGGCGGTTCAGAGTTTGCCGACCAGGCGCGCCGTGCGGTCCACGGCAATGCGGGTCTTCTCCACCAGCTCATCCAGCTCGCTGTGGTTGGCGATCAGCGCCGGCGCCATGATCATCCGGCCCAGGGTGGAGCGAATGATCACCCCTTCCTCGAAACCGAAGGTGCGGCACTGCCAGGCCAGGTCGTTCTCGTTGGCGAAGCGCTTGCGCGTCGGCTTGTGCTCGGCAAACTGCAGCGCCGCCACCAGCCCGGCGCCCTGCACCTGGCCGATCAACGGGTGGTCGGCGAACACCTCGCGCAGGATGCGCTGCAGGTATGGCCCGGTGTCGTCCTTCACCTGGCGCACGATACCTTCGTCACGCAGCGCCTTCAGGTTGGCGATGGCCACCGCCGCCGCCACCGGGTGGCCGGAATAGGTCAGGCCGTGGGCGAACACCCCGCCCCGCTCCACCAGCGCCTCGGCAATGCGCTTGCTCAGCACCAGCCCGCCCATGGGCACGTAGCCGCTGGTCAGGCCCTTGGCGATCGACAGGGTGTCGGGCTCGAAGCCGAAGTATTCGTGGGCGAACCATTCGCCAGTGCGGCCAAAGCCGCCGATCACTTCATCGGCACACAGCAGCACGTCGTACTGGCGGCAGATGCGCTGGATCTCGGGCCAGTAGCTTTCCGGCGGGAAGATCATGCCACCCGCGCCCTGGAACGGCTCGGCGATAAAGCCGGCGACGTTCTCGGCACCCAGTTCGAGGATCTTTTCCTCCAGTTGCTGGGCGCAGCGGCGGCCGAACTCGGCCGGGGTCAACTCACCGCCTTCGGCGTACCAGTAAGGTTCGTCGATGTGCGCCACATCCGGGATCAGCCCGCCCATTTCGTGCATGAACTTCATGCCACCCAACGCCGTGGCCGCCAGGGTCGAGCCGTGGTAACCGTTCCAGCGGCCGATCATGACCTTCTTGCTCGGCTGGCCGACCACCTGCCAGTAGCGGCGCACGGTACGGATCAGCACCTCGTTGGCCTCGGAGCCAGAGTTGGTGTAGATCGCGTGGCTGTAGTGCCCCGGCAGCAGGCTGAACAGCAGCTCGGACAGTTCGATCACCGCCGGGTGGGTGGTGTGGAAGAACATGTTGTAGTAGGCCAGCTGGTCCATCTGCGCAGCAGCGGCAGCGGTCAGGTCGCGGCGGCCGTAGCCGAGCTGGGTGCACCACAGGCCGGACATGCCGTCCAGGTAGCGCTTGCCCTCGCTGTCCCACAGGTGCAGGCGTTCGCCACCGACGATCACCCGCGGCCCTTCGGCGTTCAGCGCCTTCTGGTCGAGGAAGGCATGGATGTGGTGCGCGGCATCGGAGGCCTGATAGTCGCGGGTCTGGCGTTGCGGGGCGAAAGGCGCATTCATTGTTGGTTTTCCTTTGCGGTGGGTTGCAGGGCTGCTGGCATTCAGCGCAGCTTGCCCATGTAGCTTTCCAGCGGGTCCTTGCCCAGCACGCCTTGGGCATTGGCCAGCGCGTCGATGAACAGGGAGAACAGCTCGGACTGGGTGCCGATGTCGAGCTTGGCGTAGACGTTCTTGCGGTGAGACTTGATGGTGTCCTCCGACACCCCCAGGCGCTCGGCCAGCGACTTGGTCGAGTGGCCACGCAGGATCAGCTGGGCGATACGGCATTCACGCTCGGTCAGCAACGAGCTGCCGAAGTTGTTCAGGGCCGCGTGGATGCGCTGCTCGAGGATGTTCTCGAAGCGCCCGGCGCGGCTGTCCAGCCCGGCAAAGTGCTTGCTGAGCACCGCCAGCACCCAGGGTGTGATACGCCCGAACAGCGCGCGGGTTTGACCATCGAGCTTGTCGGTGAACGCCAGCGATACCGCCAGGCTCTGCCCAGGTGCGACCTGCAGGATGTAGTTGAGCTCATCCTCCAGGTGCGAGTGCCGATAGAACGACTGGTAGTACTCGCTGACCTCGAAATGGTCGGGGGCCACCTCGAACAGGCCGTAGCAACCGGACTCGACCTGCTCCACACAGGCACCGTAGAACGGGTCGAGCAGGTAGAAGCCGGACAGGTAGCGGCTGACATTGCCCTCGGGCTGCCAGGGCGCCTTGTCGTCCTGCTCGAACAGCGCGCACGGCATGCCGTCGTGCGGGTACAGGTACACCGTGGTCGCCTGGATCGGCCGGATCACGCCAAGTGCAGCAAACAGGGTGGCGGCAAAGCCCGGCCGGCCGATCGCCTCGGTGACCTTGGCCAGGTGCTCGAACCACTGTTGCGAAAGCAATTGATTAGTCACTGTGGGCCTGCCGTATCAAGTAAAGGCACCGCTGCCAGTGCGGTGCGTTGTTGGCCAGATACTCCCACGGCACTGCAAACACCGAAATCACCCTTTGGGGTGAGCAGGTACAGCCGCCTCCCGGCTCACCCCAAAGGGTGATTCCGGCTACTTGCGGGGTGTGGGAGCATCACCCCGCCCCAGCGCTGCGAGCCAACCGCTCGACCTCCTTGCACAACACCCACCGGTATCGAGCCCCGCTCGCATACCGCGGCGTCCTGCATCCCTTTCCAGGAGTTAGCAATGCATACAACAACAAGTACAGCCCATAGCCCTGCACATAGCCCTTCGAATAGCCCCGAGCATGCCCCGTCGCACCCCACCGCCAGCAACGGCCGTTTCCGCAAGTCCATGGGGATGACCGCCCTGGTGCTGTTCGGCCTGGCCTACATGGTCCCCCTTGCAGTATTCACCACCTACGGGCTGGTCACCCAGATGACCAAAGGGCACCTGCCCACCGCCTACCTGCTGACCCTCGCCGCCATGCTGCTGACCGCCTACAGCTACGGGCGCATGGTCCAGGCCCACCCCTACTCCGGCTCGGTCTACACCTACACACGCAAGGCCTTCGGCAGCCACATCGGCTTCATCGCCGGCTGGACCCTGCTGCTCGACTACATATTCCTGCCGCTGCTCAGCTACCTGCTGATCGGCATCTACATGTCGGAATACTTCCCGGCCATCCACGCCTGGGTGTGGGTGGCGGGCTCCATTGCCCTGGTCACCTTCCTCAACCTGATCGGCATCGAGTCGATTACCCGGGTCAACTGGATCCTGGTGGTGGTGCAACTGGTGTTCATCATCGTGTTCGTCGCCCTGTCCATCCACAACCTCAGCGGCCAGGCGCAGCCGGTGTCGCTGCTGGCGCCCTTCCACCACGAAGGCTTCAGCGTGCCGTTGATCATGACCGGCGCCGCCGTACTGTGCCTGTCGTTCCTGGGCTTCGATGCGGTCTCGACCATGGCCGAGGAAACCAGCAACCCGACCTACCGCATTCCTGTGGCGATCCTTGCCGTGTCGCTGATCGGCGGCATGTTGTTCCTGGTGGTGTCGTACTGCGCACAGATGGTGTTCCCTGACTGGGGCAGCTTCGCCGACCCGGACTCGGCGTCGGTGGACGTGATGCGCCGGGTCGGCGGCGAGTTGCTGGTGACCGCCTTCACCGCCACCTATGTGGCCGGCTGCTTCGCCTCGGCCATGGTGTCCCAGGCCAGCGTGTCGCGGGTGCTGTTTGCCATGGGGCGCGACGGTGCGTTGCCCCGTGCGTTCGGCCAACTGGTGACGAAAAAGCGCGTCCCGGCCACGGCCATCCTGCTGGTCAGCCTGCTGTCGCTGATTGCCCTGGTGATCACCCTCGACACGGTGGCCAACATGATCAGCTTTGGCGCGCTGTTCGCCTTCTCGGCGGTGAACCTGGCCGTGGTCAAACACTACCTGATCGACCACAAGCTGCGTGGTGCTCGCAACTACCTGCTGTATGGCGCCATTCCCGGCCTGGGCTTCCTCAGCACGCTGTGGCTGTGGAGCAGCCTGACCAGCCTGTCGTTCACCATCGGTTTGTGCTGGATGGGCATGGGCCTTGTGGTGCTGCTGGGGCTGACCCGGGCGTTCCGGGTGAAGCTGCCGGAGTTGCAGATGGCCGAGTGACACACGCGCTGTAGCATTTGCGCGGTCCCTGTGGGAGCGGGTTTACCCGCGAATACCGGCGAAGCCGGTGCCATACACCGAGTCGCCTGCTTCGCGGGTTAACCCGCTCCCACAGGGGGCCGTGCATACGATGGAAACTTTTTGGAGAAGGCCGTTGCGATAACAATCCGTTATCACCTGATCCGCATTAATCATTATTCAGCACGCATTTCGCCCCCTACAGTCCCAGCCCAACGACTGTCATTGCCAACGGGAAACGAAATGTCCATCGAACATCGCCTGAACCACATCGCCGGCCAGCTCAGCGGCAACGGTGACGTGCTCCTGAACAGCGTCGACGCCCACACCGGCGAGCCATTGCCATACGCCTTCCATCAGGCGACCGGCGACGAAGTCGAAGCCGCCGTGCAGGCCGCCGAGGCCGCTTACCCGGCCTACCGCAGCACCAGCCCGGCACAGCGCGCCGCCTTCCTCGACGCCATCGCCAACGAACTCGACGCACTGGGCGATGACTTCGTCCAGCATGTGATGCGCGAAACCGCGCTGCCCGAAGCACGCATCCGCGGTGAGCGCGCCCGTACCAGCAACCAGCTGCGCCTGTTCGCCGATGTGGTGCGCCGTGGCGACTTCCTCGGCGCGCGCATCGACCGTGCCCTGCCCGAGCGCACCCCGCTGCCGCGCCCGGACCTGCGCCAGTATCGCATCGGCGTCGGCCCGGTGGCCGTATTCGGCGCCAGCAACTTCCCGCTGGCGTTCTCCACCGCCGGCGGTGACACCGCCTCGGCGCTGGCCGCCGGCTGTCCGGTGGTGTTCAAGGCCCACAGCGGGCACATGCTGACCGCTGCCCATGTGGCCGCGGCGATTGACCGCGCGGTGGCCGGCAGCGGCATGCCAACAGGCGTGTTCAACATGATCTATGGCGCCGGCGTGGGCGAGGCACTGGTCAAGCACCCGGCCATCCAGGCGGTCGGCTTCACCGGTTCGCTGCGTGGTGGCCGCGCCCTGTGCGACATGGCTGCTGCGCGCCCGCAGCCGATCCCGGTGTTCGCCGAAATGAGCAGCATCAACCCGGTAATCGTCCTGCCCCAGGCCCTGCAAGCCCGTGGCGAGCAAGTAGCCGGCGAGCTGGCCGCCTCGGTAGTGCTGGGTTGCGGGCAGTTCTGTACCAACCCGGGCCTGGTGGTGGGCATCAAGTCGCCACAGTTCGAACGCTTCGTGCACACGCTGGTGGCGCGCATGGCCGACCAGGGGCCGCAGACCATGCTCAACGCCGGCACCCTGCGCAGCTACCAGAACGGTGTGCAGCACCTGCTGGCGCACCCGGGCATCCAGCACCTGGCCGGGCAGCCCCAAACCGGCAACCAGGCCCAACCGCAACTGTTCAAGGCGGACGTGAGCCTGCTGCTGAACAGCGACCCGCTGCTGCAGGAAGAAGTATTCGGCCCAACCACCGTACTGGTGGAGGTGGCCGATGCCCCGCAACTGGTCGAAGCGCTGCGCCACCTGCAAGGCCAGTTGACCGCCACCCTGATTGCCGAGCCAGACGACCTGCGCGCCTTTGCCACGCTGGTGCCGCTGCTGGAGCGCAAGGCCGGGCGCCTGCTGCTGAACGGCTACCCGACCGGCGTCGAGGTAGCCGATGCGATGGTGCATGGTGGGCCATACCCGGCCACCTCCGATGCCCGTGGCACTTCGGTCGGCACCTTGGCCATCGACCGCTTCCTGCGCCCGGTGTGCTTCCAGAACTACCCGGATGCGCTGCTGCCGGATGCGTTGAAAAGTGCCAACCCGCTGGGGATTGCGCGGTTGGTGGATGGTGTCGCCAGCCGCGGGGCGGCGTGATCTGCTGTTGAGGTAACCTGCACCGGCCTCTTCGCGGGCACGCCCGCTCCCACAGGTACTACACAGAATTCATGAGCTGTGCAGTAGCTGTGGGAGCGGGTTTACCCGCGAAGAGGCCAGTACAGGATCACCAGCCCTGTATACAATCTGCAAATACCTTGCTTACAATGCCCTGCGCCTATGACATCGGTAATCGCCGATGCGTATTGCGACAGGCTTAAGCCATGTCATCTACAAATGCTCCAAAAACGTTACTGCTCAAAAACGCCGAACTGCTGGTCACCATGGACGGCGAACGCCGCGAGATCAAGAACGGCGGAATGTTCATCGAAGGCAACCTGATCCGTCAGGTCGGCCCCAGCGATACCCTGCCGCAGCACGCCGACGTGGTGCTGGACATGGCCGGCAAAGTGGTCATCCCTGGCCTGGTCAACACCCACCACCACATGTACCAGAGCCTCACCCGCGTGGTGCCGGCGGCCCAGGATGGCGAGCTGTTCAACTGGCTGACCAACCTGTACCCGATCTGGGCGCGCCTGACCCCCGAGATGATCGCGGTGTCGACCCAGACCGCCATGGCCGAACTGATCCTGTCCGGCTGCACCACCTCCAGCGACCACCTGTACATCTACCCCAACGGCTGCAAGCTCGACGACAGCATCCATGCCGCCGACGAGATCGGCATGCGCTTCCACGCCGCACGCGGCAGCATGAGCGTGGGCCGCAGCCAGGGTGGTCTGCCGCCTGATTCGGTGGTGGAGAAGGAAGCCGACATCCTCAAGGAATCCCAGCGCCTGATCGAGGACTACCACGATGCCAGCCACGGCTCGATGCGCCGCATCGTGGTGGCGCCCTGCTCGCCGTTCTCGGTCAGCCGCGACCTGATGCGCGAAGCAGCCATGCTGGCGCGCCAGTACGGGGTGTCGTTGCACACCCACCTGGCCGAGAACGTCAACGACATCGCCTACAGCCGCGAAAAATTCGGCATGACCCCTGCCGAATATGCCGAAGACCTCGGCTGGGTCGGCCACGACGTGTGGCACGCCCACTGCGTGCAGCTCGACCAGCATGGCATCGAGCTGTTCGCCCGCACCGGCACCGGTGTCGCCCACTGCCCCTGCTCGAACATGCGCCTGGCCTCGGGCATCGCCCCGGTGCGCAAGAT
This sequence comes from Pseudomonas sp. NPDC096925, assembly GCF_044762545.1. Lineage (NCBI taxonomy): Bacteria > Pseudomonadati > Pseudomonadota > Gammaproteobacteria > Pseudomonadales > Pseudomonadaceae > Pseudomonas > Pseudomonas sp. NPDC096925. Next base: position 77,685 of record NZ_JBIWEM010000006.1, read on the forward strand.
GCGCGACCATGGAGTCCCGGTGGGCCTGGGGGTCGACGGTTCGGCATCCAACGACGGCGCCAGCATGATCGGTGAAGTGCGCCAGGCCCTGTTGCTGCAACGGGTGGGCTTCGGCCCCGACGCGATGACCGCACGCGAGGCGCTGGAAATTGCAACGCTCGGCGGCGCGAAGGTGCTCAACCGCAATGACATCGGCGCCCTGGCCCCAGGCATGGTGGCCGACTTCGTTGCCTTCGACCTCGGCCACGTGGCCTATGCCGGTGGTCACCACGACCCGCTGGCAGCATTGGTGTTCTGCACCCCGACCCAGGTACACACCAGCGTCATCAATGGCCGTGTGGTAGTGAAGGACGGCCAGCTGGCCACGGTCGACCTGCCACGGGTGCTGGAGCGTCACAACCAGCTGGCCCGCCAGTTGGTCAGCGGCGAATAAGCAGCCATTCGGGCCGCCTTGCGGCCCATCGCCGGCAAGCCGGCTCACACAGAATTCAATTCGCTACGCGACAGCGCAGCCCAAAGGGCCAGGCAATCTTGCGAAATCAGAGGACCATGACCATTTCATGCCAGGCCATACCGCCGTGGTCCGACGGCGACGGTCTCACGTACTGATACCCCAGCTTCTGGTACAACGCCACATGCTGTTCCTTGCACATCAGGTGAATGGTCAGCTTGCCCGCCGCCTTCATGCGGGCGATGAATTCATCCATCAACCGCTTGGCGTAGCCTTTGCCCTGGTGCGCCGGGTCCACCACCACCGACATGATCACCACGTTTGGCGCCGCCGGGTCATGCCCGACCAGCTCCTTGAATGCCTCGTCGGACATCACCACGTCGTGGGCACAGCCGCTGTTGATGAAACCGACGATCTCGCCCGCGCTCTCCAACACCAGGAAGCCTTGCGGATACTGCGCGATGCGGGTACGGATCTTCTCCAGCGTGGCCGCCTCATCGCCTTCATAGGCACCGATTTCGATGGCGTAGCAACGTTCGGCGTCGGCGGTTGTGGGGGTGCGGAACTGAGGGGCGCTCATGGCAGGTTTCCTTGGCAATGGCTAAAAACAGCCGCCATGGTAAATGAGCGCTGCCACCACAGGTACAGCATGCACCCAAAACCTGCGCTGTACCTGGGTAGAGCGCCCCCGAAAACACCGCTACTTCAAATCAAACCGATCCAGCTCCATTACTTTCTGCCAGGCTGCCACAAAGTCCCGCACGAACTTGTCACCGCCATCAGCGCTGCCATACACCTCGCTCAACGCCCGCAACTGGGCATGGGAACCGAACACCAGGTCAACCCGGCTACCGGTCCACTTCACCTGCCCGGTCTTGCGGTCGCGGCCTTCGAAGGTTTCGTTATCCGCCGAGGTCGGCTTCCATTCCACGCCCATGTCCAGCAGGTTGCGGAAGAAGTCGTTGCTCAGGGTACCGACCTTGTCGGTGAACACGCCCTGCTGGCTGCCGCCATGGTTGGCGCCGAGCACACGCAGGCCGCCGATCAGCACGGTCATTTCAGGCGCGGTGAGGGTCAACAACTGGGCCTTGTCCAGCAGCAGCTTCTCGGCCTTGACGCTGTAGCGGGCCTTGGTGAAGTTGCGGAAGCCATCGGCCAGCGGCTCCAGCACGGCGAACGACTCGACGTCGGTCTGCGCCTGAGAGGCATCGGTACGCCCCGGGCGGAACGCCACGCTGACGTCGTGCCCGGCGTCCTTGGCAGCCTTTTCCACTGCGGCGGCGCCGGCGAGAACGATCAGGTCGGCCAGGGAGATTTTCTTGCCACCGGCATTGAACTCGGCCTGGATTTTCTCCAGGGCCGCCAGCACCTTGCCCGTGCCCTGGTTCGCCGGCCAGTCCTTCTGCGGCGCCAGGCGCAGGCGACCACCGTTGGCCCCGCCACGCTTGTCCGAACCGCGGAAGGTCGACGCCGCCGCCCAGGCAGTGGCCACCAGCTCGCCAACGCTCAGGCCCGACGCCAGCACCTTGGCCTTGAGCGCGGCAATGTCCTGCTCGCCCACCAACGGGTGGTCGACTTTCGGGATCGGGTCTTGCCACAGCAACTCTTCGTTGGGCATCTCCGGGCCCAGGTAGCGCGCCAGCGGGCCCATGTCGCGGTGGATCAGCTTGTACCAGGCACGGGCGAACGCGTCGGCCAGCTGATCAGGGTTGTCCTTGAAGCGACGGGCGATCGGCTCGTAGATCGGGTCGAAGCGCAGCGCCAGGTCGGACGTGAGCATGGATGGCGCATGGCGCTTGGCCGGGTCGTGGGCATCCGGCACGGTGCCTGCCCCTTTGCCCTCTTTCGGCCGCCATTGGTGGGCACCGGCCGGGCTCTTGGTCAGTTCCCAGTCGAAGTTGAACAGGTTATTGAGGTACTCGTTGCTCCACCGGGTGGGGGTCGAAGTCCAGGTCACTTCCAGGCCACTGGTGATGGTATCGCCACCCTTGCCGCTGCCGAACTTGTTGGCCCAACCCAGCCCCTGCAGTTCCAGGCCAGCGGCTTCCGGTTCGGGACCGACGTTGTCGGCAGGGCCGGCACCGTGGGTCTTGCCGAAGGCGTGGCCGCCAGCGATCAGCGCCACGGTTTCTTCATCGTTCATCGCCATGCGGCCGAAGGTGTCACGGATATCCTTGCCCGAAGCCACCGGGTCGGGGATACCTTCCGGGCCTTCCGGGTTCACGTAGATCAGGCCCATCTGCACGGCAGCCAGCGGGTTCTCCAGGTTGCGCTCGCCCTGCAAGGTCCGGCTTTGCTCCTCCGGACGCTTGGCCGGCTCCGCCACCAGGTCGCCCTGGCCAGGCGGCTGGGCCTTGCCGTAGCGGGTGTCACCGCCCAGCCAGACCTTTTCCGAACCCCAGTACACATCTTCGTCCGGCTCCCACACATCGGCACGCCCGCCGGAAAAGCCGAAGGTCTTGAAGCCCATGGATTCAAGTGCGACGTTGCCGGTGAGCACGATCAGGTCGGCCCAGGAGATCTTGTTGCCGTACTTCTGCTTGATCGGCCACAGCAGGCGCCGGGCCTTGTCCAGGCTGACGTTGTCCGGCCAGCTGTTGAGTGGGGCGAAGCGCTGCTGGCCAGAGCCTGCACCACCCCGGCCATCGCCGATACGGTAGGTCCCGGCGCTGTGCCAGGCCATGCGGATGAACAGCGGGCCGTAGTGGCCGAAGTCGGCGGGCCACCAGTCCTGGGAGTCGGTCATCAAGGCGGTCAGGTCTTTCTTCAGGGCCTGGAAGTCGAGGCTCTTGAACGCCTTGGCATAGTCGAAACCCGGGTCCATCGGGTCGGACTTGGAGGAATGTTGGTGAAGAATTCTCAGGTTGAGCTGGTCAGGCCACCAGTCACGGTTGGTGGTGCCGCCACCTGCGGTTTGATGGAACGGGCATTTCGATTCGTTCGACATCTGCGGGTACCTTTGGGTCGGTTATCCAGATTTCCGGTCTGTGCCAGGTGTTCTTTCAGCCGAGCGCGTGGGCTCGTGCTACCCCTCATAAGGTCTACACGGGGCTTGCGAAGCTGTCACGACGGGGTTGGCGGGGTCTTGCACGCAAGTGCTGACATGCCGCCCGTTCGCGGAATTCGCGGGGCCAGAGGAAAGACTAGCCGAGCTTGGGCAGAGTTCTAATAGAGTGGCTATTGAGGGGTGATAGCCTGGCTCTGTCAGCTTTCCTGTGGCGGCCTCTTCGCGGGTAAACCCGCTCCCACAGGTACTGTACAGCCCTCAAGACCTGTGGTGATCCTGTGGGAGCGGGTTTACCCGCGAGGAGGCCGGCACATCCATACAAGGCAATCAGGCTGCCCACATGCTTCAATACACCGCCACCCCCTCTACTCCGGAACCCGCCACCTCATGAACCGCAACGACCTGCGCCGCGTCGACATGAACCTGCTGGTACTGTTCGAAGCCCTGATGATCGAACGCAACCTGACCCGGGTCGGCGAAAAGCTGTTCATCACCCAGCCCACCGTCAGCGCCGCCCTCGCCCGCCTGCGCGAACTGTTCGACGACCCGCTGCTGATCCGCAACGGCCGGGCCATGGAGCCCACGCCACGGGCCATGCAGATCTTCGCCGAGCTGGGGCCGGCCATGGACGTGATTTCCACCGCCATCAGCCGCGCCCGTGAGTTCGACCCGGCCAACAGCTGCAACGTGTTCCGCCTGGGCCTGTCGGACGATGCCGAATTCGGCCTGTTCCCTGCCCTGTTACAGGCCCTGCGCGAAGAGGCCCCGAACATCAGCGTGGTGGTGCGCCGGGCCAACTTCCTGCTGATGCCGGGGCTGCTGGCCAGCGGCGAGATCTCGGTGGGCGTGAGCTACACCACAGACCTGCCGGCCACCGCCAAGCGCCGCAAGCTGCGCGACATCGGCGTGCGGGTGCTGCGCGCCGATGACCGCCCGGGCCCGCTGACCCTCGACGAATACTGCGCCCGCCCGCATGTGATGGTGTCGTTCTCCGGCGACATGAGCGGCAATATCGACCTTGACCTGGCGCGCATCGGCCGCTGCCGCAAGGTGGTGCTGGCGGTGCCGCAGTTCGGCAGCCTGCGCGCCCTGCTGCGCAACACCGAGATGATCGCCACGGTGCCGGACTACGCCGCCTGCGCCCTGGCCGACGACGGCAGCCTGCGCGCCGACCCGGCACCGTTCGAGATCACCGAAGCCGAACTGTCGATGGTCTGGAGCGGCGCCCAGGACAACGACCCGGCCGAGCGCTGGCTGCGCGAACGCATCCTGCAGTTCATGGCCACGCGGTGATGCATCGACCTCATCGATAGCCACCATGAATGCCATCAAGTTCCGCTGCTGCCAGCCCGGGCGGAAGATGGCGGCATTCACTGATTGATGAGGCCTCCCATGAAAACCGGCATGATCGCTGCCCTGCTCGCCTTGCTGGCCGCCCTTGGCGGTTGTGCCAGCCCGGCCGCTACCGACACGCAGCCCTATGGGCACTTCTATTCGGCCACGGCCATTTCCAGCGTCGCCCTGGCCCCCGGCCAACGGGTGGCGGTGCTGCTGGGGCGTGACACCACAGCGACCCTCGAATACCTCGACAGCCATCGCACCCAGGCCGCCGCCAAGGCCCAGGGCAAGCGCGTCCCGGTGGCGACCTTGAGCAGCGAAAGCCAGGCGTATGACTGGCTGGCGCGGTCACTGGCGCAGCAGTTCGCCGACGTGACTTTCTATGACGACCTCGACACGCTGCTGGGCGAGCACCCGGATGTGATCGTGCTGCTGGACACCGAAAGCCGTTTGGCCAGTGCCGATATCGAAAGCCGGGTGGTGGCGCGTTTTTTCGATGACCAGCTGACCTATATCGGCCGGGCTGAAGGGCGGGCTAGCAAGCGCCTGGGCGATGTGGCACGGGTGGTCGAGGATGAGCGTGCGGTACAGGCGGATGCACTGCGGGACTTTGACGATTCGTTGCAGGCTCTATTGAAGAGGCGCGTTTGAAGGCCCTTTCGCGGGTAAACCCGCTCCCCCAGGCACATCGCAACCCTCGGCCAGGGCGCTGGACCTGTGGGAGCGGGTTTACCCGCGAAGAGGCCATTACAGGTTGTCACTTGCCCCGCTGCATCCACGCCGCCCCCAGCCCACTCAGGCAGATCACCGAGATGCCCACCAGGCTCAGGGTATCCGGCACCTGGCTGTAGACAACCAACCCAAGCAACCCGGCAAACACGATCTGGCAATAGCTGAACGGTGCCAGCAACGCCGGTGCCGCATGGCGGAAGGCCTGGGTCAGCAGCAGGTGCGCAGTCATGCCAAAGCCACCCAGCGCCAGCATCAGCAGCGCATGGTCCCAACGCGGCATCTCCCAGAAGAACGGCACCAGCGCACTCATCGCCAGGGTGTTGCACAACCCCGCATAGAAGTTGCTGGTGGTCGGACTGTCATGCGCAGCCAGGATACGCGTCAGCAACTGATAGAAGCAGAAGCCCAGCGCCGAACCGAACGGATACAGGATGGCTGGGGTAAACATCGCCCCGCCCGGGTGCACCACCACCAGCACGCCGATGAAGCCCATCACCACCGCCACCCACTGCCCCACCGTCACCCGCTCCTTCAGCAGCGGCGCCGACAGCGCGGTGACCAGCACCGGGGCGAGGAAGTTGACCGCCGTGGCCTCGGCCAGCGGCAGGTACTGCAGACCGGTGGTGAACAGCAGGCTGGTACTCAGCAGGCTCAGGGCACGTAACGTCTGCAACAACGGCCGGCGGGTGCGCAGCACGTTGAGCCCGGCCTTGGGCAGGAAAATGCTGGCCATCAGCAACGTGTGCACCACATACCGCGCCCACACCACCATGATGATCGGGTACAGGCCGCCGAGGAACTTGGACAGGGCATCGTGACTGGCGAACAGGAACGTCGCCACCACCACCAGGGCGATGCCGCGCAGGGGTTGGTTGACTCCGGACAGCGGTGTGCTGGAACTCATGGCACTCTCGATGACGGCGCGGCTGGATGCGGCGCCCAGGGAAGGCCGCGCAGGCGTTGCCTGGCGGATGCATCAGATCGGATTCTAGAAGAGATACCGAAGCATAAGGAAGTTCAATTGCCGCTTGTCCAGGTCGGCTGCAGTTTCTGTTCGCTGATCGACCACTTTCCGCTCCACGCGCATGGCCCGTGCCGTGCTGATCGCCGACCATCGAGTGCGAACCCTGCACACCCTACAAGGAATTTACATGCAAAGGCTCACCACCCGTAACGGCCTGAACCTGCCCGCGATCGGCCTGGGCACCTGGCCAATGACTGGCAGCGAGTGCACCCAGGCCGTGCGCCAGGCGCTTGAAGTGGGTTACCGGCACATCGACACCGCCACTGCCTATGACAATGAAGCCGCCGTCGGCCAGGCCCTGCGCGACAGCGACGTGCCACGCGAGCAGATTCACCTGACCACCAAGGTGTGGTGGGATCGCCTGGCGCCCAAGGCCATGCGCCAGTCGCTGGAGGACAGCCTGCGCGCGCTGGGGACCGAGCAGGTCGACCTGTTCTACATCCACTGGCCCGGCCAGGACTGGGACCTGGCCCGCAGCATCGAAACCCTGGTAGCGCTGCGTGACGAGGGCAAGGCGCGCAGCATCGGCGTGGCCAACTTCCCGCTGGGGTTGCTGCGCCAGGTGGTGGAAACCCTGGGCGCGCCATTATCGGCGATCCAGGTGGAATACCACGTGCTACTCGGCCAGCAACCGCTGCTGGACTATGCCCGCCGCCACGACCTGCTGCTCACCGCCTACACCCCGCTGGCCCGTGGGCAGGCGGCGGCGCAGCCGGTGATCCAGGCGATTGCCCGCAAACATGGCGTACTGCCCAGCCAGGTGGCGCTGAAGTGGTTGCTGGACCAGGACGGCGTGGCGGTGATCCCCAAGGCCGGCAGCCGCGAGAACCAGCTGGCCAACCTGGCGGCGTTGAACGTGCAACTGGATGACGAGGACCGCATGGCGATTGCCGGGTTGCCGAAGGACCAGCGGGTGGTGAGCCCGGCGTTTGCGCCAGACTGGAACAGCTGAGCGCTGCTCAATATCTGAAAGCTGGCACGATCTCTGTGGGAGCGGCCCGCGCAAACCGTTATGCCGGCGTCATGACCTGCTTCAACCGCTCGTTCGCCGGTGCCGCCCGCCCGTCACCAGGAAATTGAGCAAGGCCGGTTCGTCATCCAGGGCTATCGCCTGCGCCGGGCGCGATAGCCCGGCCAATACGGCCTTGCAGAAGGCCACGGCAGGCGCGTCCTGTGCGTAACAGCGCAACAGCCAGTCGCCCTCGCCGCCCAGCAGCTGCAACGCCACCGCCCGGCCGATGCCCTGGCGGCGGTACTTTTTCAGGATGAACAGATCGGCCAGTTCGAACGCGTCGATACCCGGCAGCTCGCTGCGTTCAACCAGCACGAAGCCGGCGATGAAGCCATCTGCCAACACCAGGTACGCGCCCCAGCCATCGGCCTGCCAGTAACGTTGCAGGTGTTCGTCATGGATATAGAAGCGGCCGTCCACTTCCACGTCTTCCTGTTCCCAGTCGGAGGACTCGTAGGCGTAGAACTGGTAGAGGTTGCGAATCAGCGGAGCCTGGTCGGCGGTGGTCGCCAGCAGTTCGATGGGCAGCATGGTGGTGGGCTCGGGCAAAAGGCGGATACTAGATTACCAGCCCCTGGCAGCAAAAAGCCCGGGCCCTCCCCGCACGGAAAGGCCCGGGCAAAAACCCGTCATCGATTGGTAAGGGATCAGCTGTTTTGCAACGCACGCGGGCGGTGGCTGCGCGCCTCGGCGTCCGGCGCCTTGGCCGCCTGCAGGTGAAAGTCGAACGCCAGCTCGGCAAAGCGCTCGCCCTGTACGCCGCGATCACGCGCCGCCGCAGCATCCTCGACAAAGCGCAGCTCGCCGATCAGCCCGTCACGGGTGGCATAGGCAAAGTCATCCCACAGGTACTGGTCACCGGCAAAGTTGATCTGCGTGGTCAAATGGCGGTGCCCCGGCGCCGAGATGAAGAAGTGCACGTGCGCCGGGCGCTGGCCGTGGCGGCCGAGCAGGTCCAGGCACTCCTGGGTTGGCCCCTGCGGGTCGCAGCCGTACCCCGACGGCACGATGGAACGCGCGCGGTAGCGCCCTTCGGCATCGGTGATGATGCGCCGGCGCAGGTTGTACTCGGACTGGGTCGAGTCGAAGTATGAATAGGTGCCCTGGGTGTTGGCGTGCCACAGGTCGACAGTGGCGCCGGCCAACGGCTTGCCGTCGGCGTCGAACACCTGGCCCTGGAGGAACATCACCACGCCCGGGTCGCTGCCGTCGTCCATGCGCACTTCGCCTTGCGCCAGCGGCGCCCCCGCCACATACAGCGGGCCTTCGATGGTGCGCGGGGTACCGCCGCTCAGCCCGGCCTCGGCGTCCTTGGCGTCCTGCAGCAGGTCGAGGAAGTGCTCGATGCCCAGGCCCGCAGCCAGCAGGCCGGCTTCGTTACGGGCACCCAGGCGGTTGAGGTAGTCGACGGCATGCCAGAACTCGTCCTCGGTGATTTCCAGGTCTTCGATCAACCGCGCAGTGTCCTGCAGCACACGCAGGACGATCTGCTTGAAGCGTGGGTTGCCTTCGGCATGGCCCAGGCCGGCCACATCCTTGAAGAACGCCTGAACATCGGCAGTGTGGGAAATTTTCACGGTCATCGTGCTTACCTCATCTTGTTCTTGTCAGGTAGACAGGTGCGACTCAGCGGTCGTCGCTGTGGATCGACGAGGGGTGCCGGCACAGGCCGTTGACCTCGATGTCCATGTACGGGAACAGTGGCAGCTGCATCAGGGTGTCGTGCAGCGCCTCGACGCTGGGTACATCGAACACGCTGTAGTTGGCGTAGTGCCCGGCAATGCGCCACAGGTGGCGCCAGATGCCTTCGCGCTGCAGGCGCTGGGCCAGTTCCTTTTCGTCGGCCTTGAGCTTGGCGGCCTTGGCCGGGTCCATGTCGACCGGCAGTTTCACGGTCATCTTCACGTGGAACAGCATGCTGGTATCTCCTTTCTCTTATTTGGCGCGAACACTGTGGGAGCGGGCGAGCCCGCGAACACGGGCGAAGCCCGTGCCATCCACCGCGTCGCCTGCTTCGCGGCCAAAGCCGCTCCCACAGGGGTTGTGTGTGTTTTCAGCCCTCGCGATTCAGCGACGGGCGAAGCGCGCCAGGCGCTGTTCGTCCAGGGTCAGACCCAGGCCCGGGGTGCGTGGAACATGCAACTGGAAATCGTGGTACTGCGGTGGCTCGTTGACGATTTCTTCGGTCAGCAGCAGCGGCCCGAACAGCTCGGTGCCCCAGGTAAGCTGACGCAGCGTAAGAAAGGCATGAGCCGAGGCCAGGGTGCCGATCGAGCCTTCGAGCATGGTCCCGCCATACAGGGCGATGCCGGCAGCCTCGGCAATTTGCGCGGTGCGCAATACGGCGCGGGGGCCGCCGTTCTTGGCTATTTTCAGGGCGAAGATGCTGGCCGCGCCGTCGGCGGCCAGGCTGAAGGCGTCTTCGACGCTTTCGATCGATTCATCGGCCATGATCGGCGCCGGGCTGCGCTGGTTCAGGCGCACCTGGCCGCTGCGGTTGATGCGCGAAATCGGTTGCTCGATCAGATCGATACCGTTGTCGCCGAGCACCTGGCAGGCATGGATGGCCTGGGACTCGTCCCAGTACTGGTTGACGTCTACCCGCACGCTGGCGCTGTCGCCCAGCTCGCGCTTGATCGCGACCACGTGCTTGAGGTCCTGATGCAACGGGTTTGCGCCGATCTTCAGCTTGAACACCCGATGCCGGCGAATCTCCAACATGTGCACGGCTTCGGCAATGTCGCGGGCGGTGTCGCCGCTGGCCAGGGTCCAGGCCACTTCCAGGCTGTCGCGCACGCGGCCACCCAGCAGTTCGCTGACCGGCAGGCCCAGGCGCTTGCCCTGGGCGTCGAGCAAGGCACTCTCGATACCCGACTTGGCAAAGGTGTTGCCCTTGGCCAGCTTGTCCAGCTTGAGCATGGCGGCATTGATGTTGTCTGCCGGCTGGCCGATCAGCGCCGGCGCCAGGTGCGCATCGATGTTGGCCTTGATGCCCTCGGGGCTTTCGTAGCCATAGGCCAGGCCGCCGATGGTGGTGGCTTCGCCGATGCCTTCCACACCATCGCTGCAGCGAACACGCAATACCACCAGGGTCTGCTGCTGCATGGTGTGCATCGCCAGCTTGTGCGGGCGAATCGTCGGCAGGTCGACGATAATTGCCTCAATACGTTCAATCAGCGCGCTTGTCATTGTTGCCAGGTCCCGTTATATCGGGCTGCCAACCGCAGGCCCGAGTGGTGCATTTACTTGCTTGTTCAAGCATTGCGCGAGACCCTGATAGCCGTCCAATATCGAATGAATCTCCCACCATACCCTGGAGGTCTGATGGAGCTGCGCCACCTGCGGTACTTCAAGGTCCTGGCCGAAACCCTGAACTTCACACGCGCCGCCGAGCTGCTGCACATTGCCCAGCCACCGCTGAGCCGACAGATCAGCCAACTCGAAGACCAGCTCGGCACGTTGCTGGTGGTGCGCGAGCGCCCGCTGCGGCTGACCGAGGCGGGTCGCTTTTTCTATGAACAGAGCTGCACCGTGCTGCAGCAGCTGGAGAACATCAGCGACAACACCCGCCGCATCGGCCAGGGCCAGCGCCAGTGGCTGGGGATCGGCTTCGCTCCCTCGACCCTGTACACGGTGCTGCCGGAGCTGATCCGCGAGCTGCGCCAGGACAGCGAACTGGAACTGGGCCTGAACGAGATGACCACGCTGCAGCAGGTGGAGGCGCTGAAAAGCGGGCGCATCGACATCGCCTTCGGGCGCATTCGCATCGATGACCCGGCCATACATCAGCAAGTGCTGCGCGAGGACCCGCTGGTGGCCGTGCTGCCCAAGGGCCACCCGCTGGCCAGCAGCCCGCTTACGCTTGCCCAGCTGGCTGGCGAGGCGTTCATCCTCTACCCGGCCAACCCAAGGCCCAGCTATGCCGACCATGTGCTGGCGCTGTTCGCCCACCACGGCATGAGCATCCGCGTCAGCCAGTGGGCCAATGAACTGCAGACCGCCATTGGCCTGGTGGCCGTTGGTGTGGGCGTGACCCTGGTGCCGGCGTCGGTGCAGCAGCAACACCGCACCGATATCGAATATGTCAGCCTGCTCGACAGTGGCGCCGTCAGCCCGATCATCCTCAGCCGGCGCAAGGGCGACGTGAGCCCGATCGTGCAGCGTTGCCTGGCATTGATTGCGCAGCAGGCCGAATGAGCACGCGCTCCTGGAATCAACGGTCTGGCTAAACACCTGACCCTGTGGGAGCGGGTTCACCCGCGAACACGGGCGAAGCCCGTGCCATGCACCGAGTTGCATTCTTCGCGGGTAAACCCGCTCCCACAGGGCCCGCGTCTGTCTGTAGGCGCATTTTTGTGTCACACCCCGGCCATCATCAACCAACAGGAATACCCAGCATGATTCACGGCAAGACACTGCAAGCATGGTGCAGCACCCACCCCCTGATCGATGACCTGGTGGCCTTGCGCGAAACCCGCTGGTTCAACCCAAGCATCGCCCCTGCCGCCCAGGCCCTGGCCGATGTCGGCCTGAGCGCCGCCGACGTCAGTGCCGCCAGTGCCCGGCTGACACGCTTTGCCCCGTACCTGGCCGGCGTGTTCCCGGATACCGCCGCCGCCGGCGGCATCATCGAGTCGCCATTGCGCCCGCTGCCCACCCTGCACGCCACCTTGCTGCAGGCGGCGGGCCTGCCGGCCAGCGGTTCGCTCTGGCTCAAGGCCGACAGCGAGCTGCCGATCTCCGGTTCGATCAAGGCCCGCGGCGGTATTCATGAAGTACTCAAGCATGCCGAGGACCTGGCCCTGGCGGCCGGCCTGATCAGCCTCGACAGCGATTACCGGGTACTGGCCAGCGACCAGGCGCGGCAATTCTTCAGCCAGTACAAGGTTGCGGTCGGCTCGACCGGCAACCTCGGCCTGTCGATCGGCATCATGAGCGCCAGGCTGGGCTTCCAGGCCACCGTGCACATGTCGGCCGACGCCCGCCAGTGGAAGAAGGACAAGCTGCGCGCCCATGGCGTGAGCGTGGTCGAGTACGAAAGCGACTACAGCGTAGCAGTGGAGCAAGGGCGACAGCAGGCGGCGGCGGACCCGAGCTGCTACTTCGTCGACGACGAGAACTCGCCACACCTGTTCCTCGGCTATGCCGTGGCGGCCGAGCGGCTGGCGGGCCAGTTCGAGGCCGCGGGTATCAGGGTGGATGCCGAGCACCCGTTGTTCGTCTACCTGCCCTGCGGGGTCGGCGGAGGCCCGGGTGGCGTAGCGTTCGGCCTGAAGCTGATCTGGGGCGACCATGTGCACTGCATCTTCGCCGAGCCCACCCACTCGCCCTGCATGTTCCTGGGGGTGTATAGCGGTTTGCATGACGCCACCAGCGTGCAGGATTTTGGCATCGACAACCTGACCGCCGCCGACGGACTGGCAGTGGGCCGCCCTTCCGGCTTTGTCGGCAAGGCGATGCAGCGTTTGCTCGATGGCTATTACACGGTCAGCGACGAGACGCTGTATCGGCTATTGGTGCTGGCCCATGACCAGGAGAATGCACGCCTGGAACCTTCGGCGCTGGCGGGGATGCCGGGCATGGTCAAGGTGCTTGAATCGCCTGAGTACCTGGCACGCATGGGCCTGTCGGCCGGGCGCATGGACCTGGCTACGCATCTGGTGTGGGGGACCGGTGGCAGCATGGTGCCGGACGCGGAGTTTGCGGCCTATCTGGCTAAAGGCAGGGGCTGAGAATTATTGGGGGGGCAGCGCTGTACCTGTGGGAGCGGGTTCACCCGCGAACACGGGCAAAGCCCGTGCCAGCCACCGCGGTGTCTGCTTCGCGGGTGAACCCGCTCCCACAGGGATCGCGCCAGCTTTCAGATTTGAGTAAGGCTGTTGCTCATTTGCTGCTAGGCCGGCAGGTGATCGCCGCGCAGCCAATCGATGAACCGCGCAAACAACTCCGACTGCGAGTTGATCTCCAGCTTCAGGTACAGATTCTTGCGGTGCATGCGCACGGTTTCCGGCGAGATGCCCAGCTCCAGCGCGGTGGACTTCACCGAATGCCCGCGCAAAATCATGTGCGCCACCTCCCGCTCACGGTCGGTCAGCACCTGGCAGCCGAAACTGTCGAACGCCGCCTGCAGGCTGCCACGCTCGGCCGGTGCCGGGTCGGGCTCCAGATGATGCCTGGCATAGCGCCCCAGCAGTTCACGCACCATCGGCTCCAGCGCCCGCAGCAGGTCGATCTGCCCGGCGCTCAGGCGTGTGCCGCTGCAGCCCTGGAACAGGCTCAGCGACAACTTGCGGCCAGCGCTGAGGTCGACGATGTAGTAGCTGTCTTCACTGCAACCGGTACCCAGGTAATAGGCCTTGTAGTAGTCGCTGTCGAAGAAGTTGTCCGGGGCGATTTCCTGCAGGTGGTAGAAGCCCTCGGCCAGGCCGCTCTGCACGGCGAGGCAGAACGGGTCGAGCAGGTAGCCGGCACTGAAGTAGCGCTCCAGCACGGCGGCGCGGTGCAGGTCGGGGATGCCTTGCTGGTACAGCAGCTGTGGCGCCCGCCCCTGGCACTCGAGGCTGATCATCATCGACTCCACCTGCACCAGCTGGCCGATGGCAGCCGCCACATGCGCCAGCGCCTCGGGCGTTTCGCTGTGGGCCAGCGCGCGCTGCAGCGCCGCATGCCATTGCTGCAGCGCGCCCAGTGAAAGGGTAAGCGGAGTGTCGGGAGAGGCCTGGGGCATGCCCGGCAGTCTAGCCTGCCAGGCACGCCCACGCACAGCCCTTTGCGCCAGGTTCATCGGCCCTGATACAGGCCAAGCGCCGTGAGTTCGCGCGCAGTTTCGATGATGCACTGGCGCAAGGTTTCGACGATCTCGTCCACTTGCGCATGGGTGATGATCAACGGCGGCGACATCACGTTCAGGTGCATGATCGGCCGCACCAGCAACCCTTTGGCCTGGGCCTTGCTGTGAATGCGTTCACCGATGTTCACCTCATCCGCGAACAGCGCCTTGCTGGCCTTGTCGGCAACGAACTCGACGCAGGCCATCAGCTTCATGCAGCGCACATCCCCCACCAGCGGCAGCTCGCGCAGGCTTTGCAGGCGTTGCTCCAGGTAGCCGCCGACGTCCTTGACGTGCTCCAGCAACTGCTCGCGCTCGATGATCTCGATGTTCTTCAAGGCCGCAGTGCAGCACACCGGGTGCCCGCTGTAGGTGAAGCCGTGGGTGAAGCAGCGGCCCTTGCCCGGCTCGGCGATCACCTGCCAGATGCGTGCGGAGAAAATGCACGCCCCCAGCGGCAGGTAGGCGGAGGTCAGGCCCTTGGCGGTGGTGATGATGTCGGGGGTGACGCCGAACAGTTCCTCACTGGCAAAGAAGGTGCCCAGGCGCCCGAACGAAGTCACCACTTCGTCGGCGACGAACAGGATGTCGTAGGTCTGGCACAGCTGCCACATGCGCTGGAAGTAGCCCTTGGGCGGAATGATCACCCCGCCCGAGCCCATGATCGGCTCGGCGAAGAACGCCGCCACGTTGTCGGCCCCCAGCGAGAGGATCTTGTCCTCGAACTCGGCCACCAGGAAGTCGAGGAACTCGGCCTCGTCCATGTCGTGCGGGGCGCGATACGGGTTGGGGTTGGACACGTGGTGGATCAGGTCGTGGTGATAATCGAACTCCGGCACCCGGTCAGCAGCCTTGTTGCCGATCGACATGGTCAGGGTGGTGGAGCCGTGGTAGGCGTTGTAGCGGGCGATGATGTGCTTCTTGTGCGGTTTGCCACGGCAGTTCTGGTAGTACTGGATCAGCCGGTAGGCGGTGTCGACCGCGGTCGAGCCGCCGGTAGTGAGGAACACATGGTTCAGGTCGCCCGGAGCCAGCTGCGCGAGCTTCTGGCACAGCTCGATGGCCACATCGTTGGCCATGTCGGAAAACGGGTTGGAATAGGCCAGCTGGCGTACCTGATCGGCGATGGCCAGGGCCATTTCCTCGCGGCCCAGGCCAATGTTGGTGCACCACATGCCGCCGACGGCATCGAGGAAGCGGTTGCCGTGGGTATCGCGGATGTAGGCGCCCTCGCCGGCAACGATGTTCAGCGCACCTTGCTCGCGGTGCTCGTCGAACACATGGTAGCCGTGCATGTAGTGGGCCTTGTCGGCGTCCACCAGCGGGTCGTGGGCAATGGCGAATGCTTTGCTTGGGGTGGCCATGGGCAGCTCCTTGGCAGTGATCGTTGGGCAGTGTTCAGAAACCGGTCTTGACCGTGCTCCAGACCCGGGTGATGGCGCGCATGTCCTTCGGGCTCTGGGTTTTCTGCGCGAACAGGCGCTCGCGGGTTTGCGCGTCAGGGTAGATGGCCGGGTCCTGGCGGATCTCGTCGCGCACCAGCGCAGTGGCGGCGGCGTTGCTGTTGGCGTAGTGGATGTAGTCGGTGACCTTGGCCATGGTCTGCGGCTGCAGCAGGAACTCGATGAAGCGGTGGGCGTTGGCCGCGTGCGGCGCATCCTTGGGGATGTACAGGTTGTCGAACCAGATCAGCGAGCCTTCCTCGGGGATGAAGAACGACAGCTTGATGTCCTTCTTCGCTTCCACCGCGCGGGCCTGGGCGGTGGCGTAGTCACCGGACCAGGTCAGGGCCAGGCAGACATCGCCGTTGGGCAGGCTGGTGAGGTAGTTGACCGAGTCGAACTTGCGAATGTACGGGCGAATGCCCAGCAGCAGTTGTTCAGCCGCCTTGAGGTCGGCCGGCGATGCACTGCGTGGGTCCTTGCCCAGGTACTGCAGGGCCAGCGGGATGACTTCGGTCGGCGCGTCCATCAGGGTGACGCCACAGTCGGCGAAGCGCGAGACGATCTGAGGGTCGAACAGCATGGCCAGCGAGCCGATGGGGGCATCGGGCATGCGCGCGGTGATCTTGTCGACGTTGTAGGTCACCCCCGAGCTGCCCCAGGTGTACGGCGCCGAGTATTTCAGGCCGGGGTCATAGCCTTGCAGGTTGTTCACCACCTGCTGGTCGAGGTTGTGCCAGCTGGGCAATTGCTGCTTGTCCAGCGCCTGGAACACACCGGCGCTGATCAGCGGGGGTACCAGGGAAGCGTTGAGCATGACCAGGTCGTAGCCGGAGCGGCCGGTGAGCAGTTTGGTCTGGACTGTTTCGTAGCCATCGAAGGTGTCGTAGATGACCTTGATGCCGGTGGCCTTCTCGAAGTCGGCCAGGGTGGTTTCGCCGATGTAGTCGGTCCAGTTGTACAACCGCAACGTGTTACCGCTGTCCACCTCTGCCGCCTGGGCCAGACTGGCGCCAGACGCCAGCAGCAGACCGCCAATCACCTTCAGTACCTTGCGCATGGCAACTCCATCGTGTGAATGCTCGGGATCGAGCCGATGGGGGCACTATCGAGGGATTTGCCGAAGGGGGACATACCCCGAATGTGTGGGTGGTCGTTTTTTGGCAGGTGGATCTCAACAGCCTGCCGAATCTTTGGGGGGCTGCTTTGCAGCCCTTTCGCGACACAAGGCCGCTCCCACAGGTTCACTGCCAGCTTCGAAGGCTGCGCAGTCCTTGTGGGAGCGGCCTTGTGTCGCGAAAGGGCCGCAACGCGGCCCCAGTGGCTGGCACAGGAGAAAGGTCAGGTCAGCGGGTAAAGCGCCTCGTCGAACTGCTCCAGGCGCGGGAACACCAGTGGCTGGTCGTCCGAAAGCTGTTCCAGGCGCTGCCGGTACTGCTGTAGAAAGCCCTGCCGCGCCTCGTCACTGATGTAAGGCACATGCCAGGCCACGAACGGTGGCAATACCTCGAACCCGACATAGGCCAGCGTGCCGCGCAAAATCGGCCGCAGCATGTCCTCCAGTGGCCCGTGGATCGCCCCGTCGCCAAACATGTGCTCGCGCCCGCCCAGGGTCACGGTCACCAGCGCCTTCTTGCCCGCCAACCCGCCCTGGTCGTAGAAGCGCTTGCCGCCATAGCACACCCCCGACACCAGCACCCGGTCGATCCAGCCCTTGAGCATGGCCGGCGCCGAGAACCAGAAAACCGGGAAGTTCAACACCAGCAAGTCGGCCCACAGCAGCTTGTCCAGCTCTTGCTGGATATCCGCGGCAATGGCGCCGCGCTTGACCCCCTGGCGCTGCTCCAGGGCATACACCAGATACTCGGGGTTCTCGCGCTGGGTGAAGTCATCGGCACTGGCCACCGGGTTCCAGCCCATGGCGTACAGGTCGCTGACCTGCACCTGATGGCCCTGGGCGCGGAAGGTTTCTACGGCCTGGTCACGCAGGGCAGCAGTGAACGATTGCGGCTCGGGGTGAGCGTGGACGATCAGTACATTCACAAACATTCTCCTCACACAAAACAGGTTGTCTTCCAGCTGTGGCTCAGCACTGTACCGCTTTCACCTCGACGAACTCCGCCAGGCCTTCCTCGCCCCACTCGCGCCCGTTGCCCGACTGCTTGTAGCCACCGAACGGTGCCTGGTAGTTGAACCCGCCACCGTTGATGAAGCATTGCCCGGCGCGTATCTGCCGCGCCAGGGCCAGGCCGTGCTCGCGGCTGCCGGCCCACACCGCGCTGGACAGGCCGAACGGCGAATCATTGGCCAGGGCCAACGCCTGGGCCTCGTCGGCATAGGGGATCAGGCACAGCACCGGGCCGAAGATTTCCTCCTGGGCGATACGCATGCGGTTGTCGACGTCAGCGAACAACGTCGGCGCCACGTAGAAGCCGCGTTCGAAGCCGGCTGGCGTGTCGCCGCCGCACAGCAGGCGCGCCCCCTCCTCCTGCCCCAGGCGAATGTAGTCGAGCACGGTGCGCCGCTGGCCTGCCGAACACATCGGCCCGAGGAAGCTGGCCGGGTCACGCGGGTCGCCCATGACCAACGCGCGGGTCTCGGCCTCGGCAATCTCAAGCGCTTCGGCGTAGCGGTTGGCCGGTAGCAGCATGCGGGTCAGGGCCGTGCAGGTCTGCCCCGAATTGATCATCACGTCCTGCACGCCATGGCGCACCGCCGCGTGCAGGTCGGCGTCCGCGGTAATCAGCAGCGGCGATTTGCCGCCCAGCTCCAGGCACACCCGCTTCACCGTGGGCGCGGCCACCTGGGCCACGCGCACCCCGGCGCCGGTGGAGCCGGTGAACGACACCATGTCCACCTGCGGGTGCCGGGCCAGGGCCTCGCCGACCTTGGCCCCCGGCCCGCTGACCAGGTTGAACACCCCGGCCGGCAGGCCGATGGCCTCGATCAT
The DNA here is from genome assembly GCF_044762545.1 of Pseudomonas sp. NPDC096925. Lineage (NCBI taxonomy): Bacteria > Pseudomonadati > Pseudomonadota > Gammaproteobacteria > Pseudomonadales > Pseudomonadaceae > Pseudomonas > Pseudomonas sp. NPDC096925. Next base: position 96,470 of record NZ_JBIWEM010000006.1, read on the forward strand.
CTCGGCCAGCATGAACGCATGCAGCGGCGTTTCCTGGCTGGGCTTGACCACCACCGTGCAGCCGGCGGCCAAGGCCGGCGCCAGCTTGCCGATCATCTGGTGCAGCGGGTAGTTCCATGGGTTGATGAACGCGCACACGCCAACGGCCTCGCGGTACACCAGTGAGTTACCGACTTCGCGCACCTCATCCATCAGCCCGGCCAGTTCGGCGTACTGCTCCAGCCCGGCGATCGGGCCCTCTACCTGCACCGCCTGGCACCACTGCACCGGCATGCCCAGCTCGTCGGTGATGACCGAGGCCATTTCCGCCGCGCGGCTTTTCAGCTGTGCGGCCAACGCCGTTATGTACCCGGCCCGTACGCTGGACGGCGTGCGTGACCAACCATCAAAGGCTCGCCGCGCGGCCATCACCGCCCGTTCGACATCGGCCTCGGCGCCCAACGGCACGCGGCCGATGGCCTGTTCGGTGGCCGGGTCGATCACCTCGGCCATGCCCTGCCCGCTCGGTACCTGCCAGGCGCCGTCGATGTACAGCCGCGCATACTCACGCATGGGCCTGCCCCTGCATCAGTGCGGCGGCGCAGCGGGCGATGCGCTGGCAAGCGTCGGCCAAGGCCTCGTTACCCAGTACCAGGCCCAGGCGGATATGCCCGGCAGCGCTGGGGCCGAAGGCTTCGCCGGCGAGCACCGACACACCCTGGCTGTCGAGCAGGCGATCGGCGAAGGCCTGGGCGCTGAGGCCGGTCTCGCGGATATCGACCATCACGAACATGCCGCCATCGGGCTTGAGCACCTTGATGCCCGGGCAACCGGACAACTGCTCGCACACCAGGTCGCGGCGCTGGCGATAGGCCTCGCGCATGGTATCGAGCTCGGGCAATTGCTGCTCCAGTGCTACCACGGCGGCGTCCTGGATGAAGTCCGGTGAACCGTACAACATGCACAGGGCGAGGTTTTCCAGGTGGGCGGCCAGCTCGGTCGAACCCACCACCCAGCCCACCCGCCAGCCGGTCATGGCATGCGACTTCGACAGGCTGTTGAGGGTGGCGGTGCGCTCGGCCATGCCCGGCAGGCTGCCGGGGCTGACATGCTCGCCGTCGTACAGCAGTTCGCTGTAGACCTCGTCGGAGATCAGCCACAAATCGTGGGCGATGCACAGTTCGGCCAGCGCTTCCCAGGTGGCGCGCGGCAGGCTCGCCCCCGAGGGGTTGTGCGGGCTGTTCAGGGCCAGGGCGCGGGTGCGCGGGGTGATGCGCGCGGCCACGTCACGCGGGCACACGCGAAAGCCGTTCTCCGGCTTGACCGGCACCGGAACCACCTTGGCGCCACAGGCACCAAACACCGCCTCGTAGGTCACGTACATGGGCTCGGCGACAATCACCTCGTCACCCGGGTCGAGCACGCACTGGGCCACGCAGTACAGCGCACACTGGGCCCCCGCCAGCACCGTCACCTGGTCGGCATTGACGGCCTGGCCGCTGCGCTGGCGGTGGCGGTTGGCGATGGCCTGGCGCAGCGCCAGCTTGCCGCGCACATCGGCGTAATGGGTGTGGCCCGCACGCAGGCTGTCGATGGCCGCCTCGACGATCGGCGCGGGGGTGTCGAAGTCCGGGTCACCCACCGACAGCAGCAGGATATCCTTGCCCTCGGCCTGCAGCGCCAGGGCGCGGTAGTGGATGTCCCAGGCTGCAGCCCCGTCGCCGGCGATGCGTTGAGTGAGCTTGGCGTAGCGCATGGCAATCTCCCTTCATTGGCGGTTTCAGTCGACGAGAATCTTCGGGTTGGAACTGCCCCATACGGTGTACAAGTCGGCGAGCAGCGCACCGTTGATTTCTTCCATCTCGGCCTGGGTGATCTCACCCGCGGCCTGTTTGCCAAACAGCACCACTTCGTTGCCACCCTTCACATCGGGGAAGTCGGTGACATCGACCATCAACGTGTTCATCGACACCTTGCCCACCACCGGCACACGGTGGCCGTTGATCAGCACATGGCCCTTGTTGGTGAACGCCCGGCGGTAGCCATCGGAGTAGCCGACGGTGATGTTGGCCAGGCGCGAATCACGCGCCAGGGTGAAGGTGCGGTCGTAGCCGACAGTGTTGCCTGCCGGGTAGCTGTGCACCGCCGCCACGCGCGACTTGAACTGCATGACACGCTGGTATTCGGTATGCGTCGGCACGGTGTCGCCGAACAGCGCGCCGCCGGTGCGCACCATGTCCAGGCGCGCTTCCGGCACTTCCAGCGTAGCGAAGGAGTTGGCGGCGTGCAGGGTGAGCTTGCTGCGATCAAGCTTCGCGTGCTTGATCAGCCAGTCGGTCTGCTCGTTGAACGCTGCCAGGCCTTTGCGCACATCGTCCTTGTCTTCCACGGCGAAGTGGGTCATCAGCGCGACCAGCTTGAGGTGCTTCTGGTCGGTGATCTGCAGCGCTTCGCCACGGCCGGACCAGGTGGCCATTTCCACGCCGTTGCGGCTCATGCCGCTGGAATTGAGCGCCAGATGGATGCGCAAGGTCTTGCCGTGGCGTTCGGCGAGGGCATCGAGTTGGCGGGCGAACTCGGCGCTGCCGACCAGCTCTTCCATGTCGTACTGCAGGGCATCTTCCACTTCGCTGACGCTGGCCAGGCGTACCCGTACCAGTTGCCCGGTGAAGCCGCTGGCGCGGACCACGCGGGCCTCCTCGTTGCTGGCCACCGCCACGCAGGGCACGCCCTGGGCGATGATCGAAGGCATCACCAGGCCGACACCGTGGCCATAGGCGTCGGCCTTGAGCACGGCGCACAGCTTGGACTTGCCGCCCAGCTCGGCCTGCAAGGTACGGATGTTGTGTTGCAGCGCGCCGGCACTGATTTCGACCCAGGCGTTGCTGTTCTGCACGGTCAGGGCCGTGGTGCCGTTGTCCATCGACAGCGGCGGTGCGGCATACAGCGGGGCCTGGCCAGTGATCAGCAGCGCCAGGGATGCAGCCAGGAGGGTACGGCGAAATGGCATGGTGTCTTCTCTTGTTGTTCGTGGTGTCTGCGGTTTAGCAGACGCAGGTGTGTTTAAGTTCGATAAAGGTGACGCCGGGGGTGGCGAAACCGCTGGCCAGATCGGCCTGCAGCGCGTCCAGGTCACGCGGCTGGCGCACCGTGCAACCGAAGGCACGGGCCAGACCGATGAAATCCGGGTTGCGCGGCAGAACGCCGACCGGCTCGATATCCAGCCCGAGCATGTCGTCGCGGATCTGGCCAAGGGCGTCATTGTTCCACAACAACACGACCAACGGTCGCTCCAGTTCCTCGACTGCCGTGGCCAGCTCCTGGGCGGTGTAGAGGAAGCCGCCGTCGCCCACCAGTACCAGGCCTGGGCGATGGTCGCTGGCGAACATGCCGCCGATGCCGGCCGGCAGGCCGTAGCCGAGGGTGCCGTAGCCGGTGGGGTGCAGCCAGCTGCGCGGCGCCCGGCTGGCGAAAGCGTAGTTGCCGGTGTAGGCCAACTGGGTCATGTCACTGCTGATGAAGGCATCGTCGGGCAGCACGGCGGCAATGCGGTCGAGGATTGCCTGGTGCACGGCCTGCAATGGCGCATGCCCGCTGCGAATGGCCTGGCGCAGGTTGGCCACTGCTTCGCTGGCCTGGGCCGGGTCACGGTGCAGCACTGGCAGGTGTTCGAGCAGGCCGGCCAGGGTTTGCCGGGCATCGCCGTGCAGGGCCATGGCACAGGGGTAGAAGTCGTTGAACTTGCGCGGGTCGATGTCCACGCGCAGCAGCTGGCCAGTGATCGGCAGGCGCTCGCGCCAGAAGTCGGTGTCGGCCATTTCGGTCCCCACGGCCAGCACCACATCGGCCTGGCTGATCAGCTGCCAGCCGGGTTCGACGCACAGGCTGGCGCCGGCATTCAGTGGCGCATCCGCTGGCAGCAGGCCCTTGCCAGCCACGCTGGTGAACAGTGGGGCTGCCAGCCGGGTGCTCAGCTCCTGCAGCTGCTCGGCCGCGTGCAATGCCCCACCGCCGGCAATGATCATCGGGCGCTTGGCGGCTGCCAGCTTCACGGCAGCCTGGTCGAGGATGTCGCGGCACGGCTGGCCACGCCCGGGGCGGCGCACCACCTCATCGCTCCAGTCACGGCTGACCGGTGCGGCCAGCACGTCCAGCGGCACCGAGATATGCACCGGGCGCGGCCGTTCGCTGTCGAACACGGCCCAGGCGCGGGCAATCAGTTCGGGCAGGTCGTCGCCGCGCAGGGCCACGGCAGAGAAGGCGGTAATCGGCGCGGTCATGGCGCGCTGGTCCTGGGTTTCGTGCAGGCAGCCCCAGCCCTTGCCCAGGCTGGCGGTGTGGTTGACGCTGGAAATCACCAGCATCGGGATGGAGTCGGCATAGGCCTGGCCGATGGCAGTGGCGGCATTGGTCACGCCCGGGCCGGTGATGACGAAGCACACCCCCGGTTTGCCACTGACCCGGGCATAGCCGTCGGCCATGAAGCCGGCGCCCTGCTCGTGGCGGGTCAGTACATGGCGGATGCCGCTGCCCGGCAGCCCACGATACAGCTCCAGGGTGTGCACGCCAGGGATGCCGAATACCGTTTCCACGCCGTAGTTGGCCAGCAGGCGCACTAACGCCTGGCCGGCAGTCCGGGTGTGCTTATTCATGTCGTTCTCCTTGCGCCTGGCCGAGGCGGATCAGCGCGTCGACCGCGGTGGTGCCATGGGCACCGACCATCAATGGGTTCACATCCAGCTCCAGCAGTTGCCCGGCGTTCTCGCAGGCGTAGTCGGCCACCGCACGGATGGCTGCGACCAGCGCGTCGAGGTCGGCGGCCGGGCGGCCACGAAAGCCTTGCAGCAGGCTGGCGCTGCGCAGGCTGAGCAGCGCGGCGCGGATGGCGTTGTCAGTGGTCGGTAGCAACAGGCTGACGCTGTCCTTGAGCAACTCGACCAGCACGCCACCGGCGCCGATCACCAGGGCCAGGGCGAAGTCGTGCTCGCGCTTGATGCCGACGATCAGCTCGGCCAGCGGCGGCTCGGCCATGGGTTCGAGCAGCACCTGGTCGAACGCTACCTGGGGGGCGTAGGCGGCGATGCGCTGGCGCATCTGCACCAGCGCGATCTCGAGGGCAGCGGCATCACGCAGGTTCAGCGCCACCGCACCGGCTTCGGTCTTGTGCGGCAACTGCGCGCTGACCGCCTTCAGTACCAGCGGATAACCGACGCGGGCGGCGTCTGCCACGGCGCGTTCGGGTGTGCTCAGCACCCCGGCCGGTACCGGCAGGCCAAAGGCACGCAGGGCTTGCTTGGATTGCCATTCGTCCAACAGGCGACTCTCGCCCGCGTAAGCCTGTGGGCACAGCGGCACCCGCGTGGCCTCACCCTGTTCCAGCAGCCGCTGGCGGTTGCGCTGGTAGGCGACGATGCGGCCCCAGGCTGCCAGGCCATCCTCCACGCCCTGCAGGGCGGCGATGCCACGTGCGTGCAAGCGCTCGCGCGCGCAGGCGGGCAACAGTTCCGGGAACGCCGAAGTGACGAAGCCGATCTTGCCGTGGCGTTCCAGCGCATCGCAGTACAGCGCCAGCAGCAGGTCGCATTCCTTGCGTTCGCCGGTGAACGCCGCCGGGTAGTCCAGCACCAGCATGGCCGCGTCGGCAGCGCCGCTCAGGGTGCTGTCGAGCATACGTTGCAGGGCCGCTGCATCACCCCAGATGGCCGTGGTGAAATCCAGCGGGTTGACCAGGTTGGCATAGGCCGGCAGTACCTCGGCCAACTGCGCCACCTGCCCTTGTTCAAGCTTCGGCAGAACCAGCTGGTTGCGCTCTGCATAGTCGGCGATCAAGCCGGCATCGCCACCGGAACAGGCCAGGGCGATCAGCTCGCCATTCACCGGCAGGCGGCCACAGGCGGCGGCCTTGAGGGTTTCAACGAAGCTCACCGGGCCACTGACGCGGATCACGCCCAGGCGCTGGAACAGGCTGTCGTACAAGGCATCGAAGCCGGACAACGAGCTGGTGTGGCTGAGCGCCAGTTCGGCGCCAATCTGCGACACGCCGGTCTTCAAGGCAATGATCGGCGTGCCCTGCTGCAACGCCTTGCAGGCGGCCCGGGCGAAGCCGGGCACGTTCTTCAGGCCTTCCAGGTGCAGGCCGATGGCGGTCACCCGGGGGTCGTCGAGCAGCACGTCCATCAGCTCGGCCACGCCCAGTTGTGCCTGATTGCCGACCGAGGCCATGTAGGCCACCGGCAGCGAGCGGTCGCTCATGGACAGGTTGTAGGCAAAGTTGCCGCTCTGGGTGAGGATCGCCACGCCCTTCTCCACCTGCTGGCCACCATGGGCCACCGGCCACAGGGCAGCACCGTGCAGGTAGTCGAGCAGGCCGTAGCAGTTGGGGCCGAGCAAGGCCATGTTGCCAGCGGCAGCGAGCAGGCGTTGCTGCAGCTGGCGGCCTTCCTCGCCGCTTTCGGCAAAGCCCGAGGCGTAGCAGATGACACCGCCTGCGCCGCGTGCGGCCAGCTCGGCAACGCACTGCAAGGTCAGCTCACGGTTGGTGGCGATGAACACCGCGTCCGGGGCATAGGGCAAGTCGGCCACCCGCGCCACACAGGGGATGCCTTCAAGGCTGTCATGCTGCGGGTTGACCAGCCACAGCTCGCCGCCAAAGCCACCTTCAGCACAGCGCTTGAGCGCCCGCGCCATGCTGCGCCCGCCGACGAAGGCCAGGTGCCGGGGTGCCAGCAGGCGCTTGAGGTTGTCACGAATCGTATGCGACATGGGTGTTCTCCTGGCGCTCAGCGCAGCAGCGGGCGCAGCAGTTCGCGGGCGATGATGTGCCGCTGGATTTCCGAGGTGCCCTCCCAGATGCGCTCGATGCGTGCATTGCGCCAGATACGCTCGACCGGCCCTTCGTCCATCAGGCCCATGCCGCCGAAGATCTGCACGGCTTCGTCGGCGACCTTGCCCAGCACCTCACTGGCGAACAGCTTGGCCATGCCGGCCTCGCCATCGGTCATGCTGCCCTGGTCCATCTTCCAGGCGGTGTGCAGGGTGAGCATTTCCGCAGCGCGAATCTGCGTGGCCATGTCGGCCAGCTTGAACGACACGCCCTGGTAGCTACCGATGGCCTGGCCGAACTGCTTGCGATCGGCGGCCCATTGCAGCGACAGGTCGAGGGCACGCTGGGCCTGGCCCACGCAGTTGGCGGCGACCATCACCCGGCCGGCGGTGAGCCAGGCGTTGGCCACCTCCCAGCCCTTGCCGACCTCGCCCAGCACCTTGCTGGCCGGTACCCGGCAGTCGTCGAAGAACAGCTCGTAGGTGTGGTAGCCACGGTTGCTCACACACTTGGGGCCGCGGCGAATGGTCATGCCCGGGGTGCCACGGTCGACCAGCAAGGCGGTTACCGCATTGCGCTTGCGCCCGTTGTGCTCGTAGGTATCGGTGACGGCAAAGACGATGGCGAAATCGGCGTGGCCGGCATGGCTGATGAAGTGCTTGCTGCCGTTGATGACGAAGTCGTCACCCTGGCGCACGGCGCGGGTCTTGATGGCGTTGGCATCGGAGCCGGCGCCCGGCTCGGTGAGGGCGAAGCAGTCGATTTTTTCGCCCTGCACGCACGGCAACAGGTAGTCGTTGACCTGCTCGTCCTTGCAGGCCATGAGGATTTTCGACGGCCGCGCAACGAACACGTGCAAGGCCCAGGACACTTTGGACAGCTCGCGCTCGATCAGCGCCTGTGACAGGTAGTCCAGGCCACCGCCGCCGACTTCCTCGGGCATGTTGAAGGCATAGAACCCGGCGGCGATAGCCTTGCCGCGGATCTGCGCAGCCAGTTCGGGCGACACGGCGTCGGCGCGATCCACCGCCTCCTCATGGGGCAGCAGCTCCTTGGCGACAAAGCTGCGTACCGCTTCCACCAACATTTCTTGTTCTTGGGTCAGTTGGAAATTCATCTGCGAAGGTCCTGGTGAGGGTCGGTTATCGGGTTACTGGCCGGTGAAACGGGGGGCGCGGCGTTCCACCGAGGCTTGCAGCGCCTCGGCACCGTCGTGGCTGCGGCCGCACAGCAGGCCGGCCTGGCGCTCGGCTTCAAGCTGCTCGGCCAGGGTGCGCCGGGCGCCGTCGCGGATCAGCCGCTTGGTCTGCGCGTAGGCGAAGGTGGGGCCGTTGGCCAGGCGCCCGGCCAGCTCGGCGGCCACGGCGGGCAGTTGCTCGTCGGCGCACACTTCGCTGACCAGCCCGGCCGCCAGGGCACGTTCGGCCCCCCACAGCTCATCGAGGAACAACAGGCGCTTGGCCTGCTCGCTGCCGATCAGTCGGGGCAGGTGCCAGCTGGCGCCGGCATCGGGGCTGTAGCCCATGCTGGTGTAACCGGCCTTGAAGCGCGCCGAGGCCGCAGCGATGCGCAGGTCGCAGCACAGGCTGAGGTCCATGCCACCGCCCACGGCGGTGCCGTTGATGGCAGCGATGGTGGGCTTGTCGAGGCTGTGCAGGCGCAACATCAGGGTGTGGGCAGTTTCGGTCCAGCCGTAGCTTTCCAGGGTGCCCTGGGCCTCGGCCGCGGCCCATTCGGCCAGGTCGGCACCGGCGCAGAAGCTGCGGCCGCTGCCGGTCAGCACCACCACGCGCACGGCCGGGTCGGTGTTGCAGGCTTCCAGCAGGGCGTGCAGTTGCTTGAGGGTGGGGATGTCCAGCGCGTTGCGCTGCTCGGGGCGGTTGAGGGTGATCCAGGCAACGCCAGCTTCGACCTTGCTCAGCAGTGACGACGGGGTGGTCATGGGGGCCTCGGTGTTGTTGTGATGGTTTTGGGAGGGCTTGATGAGGGAGATACTAAACGAGTGTTCAACAAGGCGGGATGGGCTGTTACAACTTCGCACAACTCGGTTTTTGCTGTTACGCGGTTTGCTTTCGGCATGGCATTTTCGTTGCCCGTGAGATCGAGCGCCGCCCGCGCGGCGCTTCGCGGGACAAGCCCGCTCCCACATTTGTTGCAACGTGCCGAACCTGTCAGGCCATGGTTGTCAGCCTTGTTGCCTTGACGCGATTTCCCGGCTGGCGCTACCGCCGCCTCACCCGCCTCAAGCAATGCACCAAGGCGGGCAACGCCTCTCCTACAGGCATGGCCACGTTGCAACAAATGTGGGAGCGGGCTTGTCCCGCGAAGCGCCGCGCGGGCGGCGCTCGATCTCACAGGCAATAGAAATGCTTCGACGAACACTTACAACCAACGAACCACGGCATCAAACCCCCGGCGCGCTAGGCTCGAAAGCCCCCTGCCGACGGCGGTTGACGAAGAAGTACGCCGCATAGCACAGGGCAATGAAGCCAAAGCCCCAGTACAACGACGGCCGCTGGGTTTCATCCAGCGCCAGGAACACGAACAGCGAACTGCACAGGGTGATGCACAGCAGTGGCACCAGCGGGTACAGCGGCGCCCTGTACTTCAGGTCCTGCAGTTGCCCACCGTCACGCAGGTAGGCCTTGCGGAAGCGGTATTGCGCCAGGGCGATAACGATCCAGGTCACGGTGCCAGACATGCCGCTCACCGCCATCAGCACCATGAACAGGGTGTCGGCAGCAATGAAACTGGTCATCAGCGAGATCAGCGCAAAGCACAGGGTGATGCTCAGCGCCCGCAACGGCACGCCACGCTTGCTCAGCGGCGACAGGCTTTTCGGCGCCATGCCGCTCTTGGACATGGCCCAGAGGATGCGTGTGGAGGCATACAGCCCGGAGTTGCCCACCGAGAGGATGGCAGTGAGGATGACGAAGTTCATCAGGTCGGCGGCAAAGGGAATGCCGACCATGTCGAACACCTGCACGAACGGGCTCTCCATCAACCCGGCCTGCTCGAACGGCACGATGGCCGAAAGCACGGCAATCGCCAGCACGTAGAAGATCAGCACACGGAACACCACGTTGCGCACGGCCCGTGGGATGCTCTTTTCCGGGTGCTCGGTCTCCCCGGCCGCCACCCCCATGATTTCGCAGCCCTGGAAGGCATAGACCACGGTCATCATCACCGCGAACACCGCCGACAGGCCATGGGGGAAAAGCGACTCGCCCACCAGGTTGTCCAGCATCGGTGCCGGCGCCCCGCTGCTCAGCGGGATGGCGCCGAAAATCACCAGCACGCCGATGATGATGAAGCCGAGGATGGTCGCCACCTTGATCCCCGAAAACCAGTACTCCGCCTCACCAAAGGCGCGGGTGGCCAGGGCGTTGAGGCCGAACAGCACGACCACGAACAGCGCCGACCAGTACCAGATCGGCACCTCCGGGAACCAGCGGGTCATCAGCATGCCGGCGGCAGTGAACTCCAGGCCCACAGTGGTGGCCCAGCTCATCCAGTACACCCAGCCGATCATGAAGCCGGTGGCCGGGCCGATGAACTGGGTGGCGTGAGCCTGGAACGAGCCGGACACCGGCATCTGCACCGACAGCTCACCCAGGCAGACCATCACCAGGTACATCAGCAAACCTGCGACCAGGTAGGCCAGGATCGCGCCGACCGGGCCGCCCTGGTTGATGGTCACGCCCGAGCCCATGAACAGCCCGGTGCCGATCACCCCGCCCAGCGACAGCATGAAGATGTGCCGGCTTTTCAGCGCGCGGGTGAGCTGGATCTTTTCGCGGATGTCAGTCATGGCGCACCTCGCCTTGGCGGCCGGTGCCTGGCCACGCGGGGGTGCCGCGCGGGGTGGTAGGAAGGAGGGGCTGAGCGCTACGGCATGTCATTATTCTTGTCTCCAATAAGCCTCATGGACCGCGTGCAACACGGTTGCCATGGATTATTGGAAACGGATGTAAGGTGCCGTTGTACGAACGGATCGAAGATGTAAAAAGTCGTAAGTTTTTTGTACGTCAGCTCTGGATCAGCTGTTCCAGGGTGGCGCGGGCCTGGGCAAGCTCGGTGGCCAACGGCTCGCAGAGCGCTTTCAATGCCTGTTCGTCATGCTGCCGGGCAGCGTCCTCAAGGCGTCGGAGCAGCGCAGCCAGGCCAGAAAAGCCCAGGGAATCGCAACTGCCGGCCAGCCGGTGGGCCAGGTGCAGCACTTCGGTAAAGTCCTGGGCCGGCAGCGCCTCGGCCAACGCCGTGGCGTGCTGCTCCAGCGACTGGCGCAGCACCTTCAACAGGCCTTGCAGCTTCTGTTCACCCAACAGCGAGCGGTGAGTGTCCAGCAATGACCAGTCCATTGTCGCGTCGGCGCCAGCCACTTCAGTGGGCGCCGCTTCGGCCAGCGCCTGGCGCAGGTTGTCCAGCCGCAGGGGCTTGGCCAGCACTCCCTGCATGCCGGCGGCCAGGTAACCCGGCACTTGCCCCGGTTGCACGCCGGCCGTCAGCGCCAGGATCCGGCTGTGGCGGTTCGGCCCGGGGGTGGCACGAATCTGCCGGCACAGTTCCACCCCGCTCATGCCGGGCAGGTGCACGTCGAGCAGGATCAGGTCGAAGCGCCGCTGTGCGCAGGCCAGCAGGGCCTGCCCGGCGTCTTCGGCAAAGCTCACCCGGTGGCCATCGCGCAGCAGCAGCCCACCGGCCACCTCGCGGTTCAACGCCACATCCTCGACCACCAGGATATCCAGGCTGGCCAGGGGCGAAGGGGCTGGTGCACTGGCCAGCACTGGCTGCCCGCTGGCCATGTCGAGCTCGAACCAGAAGCAACTGCCCTGCCCTTGCACGCTGTCCAGGCCAATGCAGCCCCCCAGCTTTTCCACCAGGTGCTTGCAGATCGCCAGGCCCAGGCCGGTGCCGCCGTAGCGCCGGGCCACCGCCTCGCTGGCCTGGACGAAGCGGTCGAAGACCCTGGCCTGTACCGCCGGCTCGATGCCGATGCCATTGTCACTGACCGACACCCGCACTCGCTGCGAGCCCTGGTCACTGGCCAGTACCTGCACCGCAAGCCGCACCTGGCCGTGTTCGGTGAACTTGATGGCATTGGCCAGCAGGTTGCTGAGCACCTGGCGCAGGTACTGTTCGGCACCGTGCTGGTACTCGGCCAATTGCTCGTCGATGTCCAGCTGCAGTGCGTCGCCGTTGTCCCTGGCCATGGGTTCGAGCAGCGCCAGCACTTCCTGGCACAACTGGCGTAGCGAGAAACCGACCAGCTCGGCGCGGCTCTCGCCCTCTTCGAGCCGGGCGAAATACAGCACTTCATTGAGAATCGCCAACAGCCCTTCGCCGGCCTTGTACAAGGCCTCGACGCGCAGGCGGTCGGCCGCCTCCAGCCGGCCGCCGCGCAGCAGCTCGGCCATGCCGAGAATGCCGTTGAGCGGTGTGCGCAGCTCATGGCTCATGGTCGCCAGGAAGCGTGACTTGGCCAGGTTGGCGGCTTCGGCCTCGTCCTTGGCCCGGGCCAGGCTGGCGGTGCGCCGCTCGACCATGGCCTGCAGCTCGTCGCGCTTGTCCTGCAGCGCCAGGCGGTCGCGCTCACGGCGCTCGATATCGCTGAGGATGGCGCGGCGCATGTCATCCAGGGCATTGGCCACGGTGTCGATCTCGTCCGGGCGCGTCGACGGGCGGCGCCCCAGGCGCAACGGTTCCTGCCACTGGCCGGCGCCAATACGCCGGGCGAACTCGGCCATCACTTGCAGGTGACGGGTGACCAGGCGGTAGAACAGCCCCGACAACGCCACCGCCAGGCCACACAGGAACACGCCCATCCACAGCAGGCTGGCAAGGCCCGTGGCATACAGCCGCCGGTGCACCGCGCCCAGGTCGATGCTCACTTCCAGCTCGCCCAGGTGCCTGGCCGGCCCCGAGGGCGGCTGGTAATCGAGAGGGAAGCGTTCGATGCGCAGCGGCCCCTTGGGCTCGGCGGCACCGCGCAGCAGCTGGAAGTCGTCGCTGAGCAAGCGCACCCGGGCGACATCGGAAAAGTCCACCAGGCCGCGCAGTTGCGTATCCAGCTGTGCCTCGTCCAGATCCCACAGGCTGCGCTCCAGGCTGGCCAGGTAGCCGGCGCGGATCAATGCCATGCGCGCCTCGATATCGCGCATTTCGCGACGGTATTCGAAGTACAGCTGCACCGAGCTGGCCAGCACGGTGAAGCACAGGCTGAACAGCAGGATGAACAGCAGCAGGCGGCGCAGCAGGCCATCGGTGCGCAGGCGGATCATCGAGTGTCCGCCGGCAGGTTGACCATGTCGCGGTAGGTCACTTCGCTCTGCTCCAGCCAGCGCTCGATCTCGCCGGCCTGGTTCATGCGCAGCAGCTGCGCGTCGATTTCGTCCATATGCTGGCTCAGGGGCGATAGCCGTGATACCGCAACGCGCAGGTAGTCCACGCTCAGGGCCGTGGGCAATACACGGATGTCCTGCGCCCCGGGCAGGTTTTCGATGAACAGCTGACCGGTGCGCCGCTCCTGGATCACGTAGTCGATGCGCCCACGGATCAGCTTGCCGAAGTTCTGCTGGCTGGACGACACCCGTTCGATGTTCTGGTGGCGAGCGACGAAACGGTCGAACTCGGCGCCGTAGCTTTCGCCGTACAGCAGGCCGCCGCGGTAGCCCGCCAGGTCCTCCAGGCGCTGGAACTGTACCGGCCGCAGGCGGTTGTAGAACACCGCCACTTCCTCGCGCACCACCGGCACCGTGGAAAAGCGCATGCGCTGGTCACGCTGGTCGCTGTTGTAGGCCAGCACCACGTCCACCCGCCCGGCGGCGGCGTCCATCAGGCAGCGCTTCCAGTTGCCCAGCACCACGGTCTGCACCTCATGACCCATGCGCCCGAACAGCTCTCGCACCACGGTGGGGGCCAGGCCGCGCACCTGGTGGCCGTCACTCCAGGAAATCGGCGGGTACACCGGGTAGTCGCAATAGCGCACCGGTTGCCCTGCGCTGGCTTGCACGGCGAACAATGCCAAGGCCAGCACCCAGGCGCTGCGGGTCATGCCGCCACGCTGGCGGTGAACAGGTAGCCGGTGCCGTGGATGGTGATGATCAGCTGGGGCTCGGCCGGGTCGTCGTGCAGCTTGCGCCGCAGGCGGCCGACCAGCACGTCGATGGAGCGGTCGTTGGGCACCCATTCGCGATTGCGGATCTGGTCCATCAGCTGGTCGCGGCTCAGGGTGTGGCCGCTGTTGCGCAGGAACACGCTGAGCAGTTGGAACTCGCCATGGGTCAGCAGGGTTTGCCCGCCACGGGCGTCGATCAGGCGCCGGCGGTCGGTGTCCAGTGCCCAGTCGGCGAACTGCTTCAGCGATTGCGCGCAGGCCGGCGCCGGGTGCACCTCGCGGGCATGGCGCACGCGGCGGATCAGGTTCTTGGCACGGGATACCAGCTCGCGAGGGTTGAGCGGTTTGATCACGTAGTCGTCGGCGCCGCATTCCAGGCCGACGATGCGGTCGATGTCGTCGTTGCGCCCCGTGATGAGGATGATGCCCACCTCCGAACGTACCCGCAGCTCGCGGGTCAGGGTGAGGCCGTCCTTGCCGGGCAGGCGGATGTCCAGCAACACCAGGTCGACATCCTGGCTGCCGAGCAGGGCTTCGGCCTTTTCCGCGGTGTCGGCGCAGTGCACGTCATAGCCTTCCTGGGACAGATAGGCCTGCAGCAAGTCACGAATAAGCGGATCGTCATCGACGATCAATACCCGAGGCGTCATTGCGTGTCGTCTCTTTTATTATTGGTGTTGTTCTACACACTCGCGACAGCAGCGTACTCGTTACTGAACAGGCGATCAACAGCCCTCCGGCGGGCTGAAGCGGCGCCGGCCACCGGCCTGCAGGCCATCGACCCAGGCCTCGCAGATCAGCACGCCCTGCTCGGGGGTGAAGGTACCGGGGTTGAGCCCCGACTCCAGCCACAGGCCGTCGAGCAAGGCACTCAGGCTGATGGCCGCGAGGTCGGCATCGAAGCCCTGCCAGCCCTCCTCCCCGGCCAGCGTGGCCAGCAGCCCGCTCAGTTCATTGCGGTATTCGCCATAGGAATGGTCATGCACCTGGTTGATCGCATCGGCGGTCTTCACCGCGCCCCAGAACGCCAGCCAGGCGTCGAGCAATTGCGGGTCGAGCAGCTCGGCGCAGAACGAGGCGCGGAAAAACGCCGACAACCGCTCGCGGGCATTGGGCGCGGCCTGGGCCATGGCCTCGCGCAGCAGGCCCATCACCCGGCCGGTGACCGCCATGTAGGCTTCGGCCACCAGTTCATCCTTGCCGGCGTAGTGATGGCTGATCAACCCGACCGAAACCCCGGCCTCGGCCGAAATCTTGCGGATCGACGCGCCCTGGAAGCCATGGCGCTTGAGGCATACCAGGGTCGCCTCGACCAGGTTGGCTTTGCGCAATTCCGGCAGCATGCGGTGGTAGCGGGCTTCCTGGTTCATCGACGGCTCTCGGGCTAGGGGCTGGACTGAACGACTGTACAACAAGCCGGACTGCGTGATAAACCCTTGGCACCGATGCCCACAACAACAAAAGCGGCTGCCATGAACGACCTGATCACACGTGACCTGGACCAGGGCCTGCTGACCCTGGCCTTCAACCGCCCCGACAAGCTCAACGCCTTGAACACTGCCATGTACCAACAGCTGGGCGACCTGCTGCTGGCGGCAGGTGAAGACCCTGATGTCGAAGCCATCATCATCACCGGTGGGCCGCACTGCTTTACTGCCGGCAATGACTTGCGCGACTTCCTCGACAACCCGCCCGCCGACCTGGACAGCCCGGTGTTTCGCCTGATGCGGGTGGTGATGGGCCTGGAGAAGCCGCTGATTGCCGCGGTCAGTGGCGCGGCGATAGGTATTGGTGCCACCTTGCTGTTGCATTGCGACCAGGTGCTGGTCAGCCGTACGACCAAGCTGCGCGTCCCCTTCGCGCCGTTGGGCGTGTGCCCGGAGTTTGGCTCCAGCCTGCTGCTGCCACGCCTGCTAGGCCATGCCCGAGCGGCTCGCCTGCTGCTGGCAAACGAGTTGCTCGACGGCGAACGGATGGTGGCGTGGGGGTTGGCCAATGAACTGCATGAAGACGGCGAACAGTGCCTGGCGGCTGCCCGTCGTCTGGCGCGGCAACTGCAAGGCTACCCACAGGCGGCGCTGCGCATCAGCAAGCGGCTGCTCAAGGACAGCCAACGGGCCGAACTGGAGGCGACAGTGGCGCGGGAAAGCCGGTTGTTCATCGAGTGCCTGCGCACTGAAGAAGCGCGGGCGGTGCTGCGGGGATTGATCAAGGACTGACTGGGTTGACGCTGTCTCTTGTGGGAGCGGCCTTGTGTCGCGAAAGGGGTGCGAAGCGCCCCCAGAATCTTCGCATCACCGCAAAATTGCCGGGGCCGCTTTGCGGCCCTTTCGCGACACAAGGCCGCTCCCACAGGGACCGCGTCATGGATGGGCTATGAGGTGTTAATAGCCGGTCATCTCCAGATACCCACGCCCACCCGCACTCCCGCTCAAGCGCACCGGCCCCTCCCAATACGGGAACCGCGTCTCCATCCAGGCCTGCGGCTCCACCGCGTCGACCTGCACATCCACCCCATGCCCCGGTACCTGCACCCGCCATCGCGTCGGCACTTGCTTGCCGTTCTTCTGCCGGGCCCAGGCCAGCGCCTGCAACTGGATCTGCGCCCCCTGCAGCGCCACCACCTCACCCTGCGGGCCAACCCAGGTCCCGGCGCGATAGGCCTCCCCTTGCACCTCGCGCACCTGGAACAGCATCAGCCTGGCACCAATGCCCAGGTGCAGCGAAAACCAGTCCCACCCCGTCTGCCCGGCAGCCAGCGGCTGGCTGCTCCATTCCCGGTCCAGCCAGGCCTGGCCGGTGACAGCGATGCACTGGCCGTCACGCTGCACTTCCCCGCTCACCCGATAAAACGGTTGACTGTAATAGTACGAAGCCTGCCCCTTGCCGGACTTCTCGCTGTAACCCTGATCCCCGTGCAGCACCAAGGGCCGATCACTGTGCAGTTGCAGGTCATAGCGAAAGCCTTCACCACCGGCAACCATTTGCAGATCCTCGATGCCACTGCTGCCCTGCAACGACCAGTCATTGATCCACGCCCGGAACGGCCGGGCCTGCACGCCCGCCTGGCCGATCCCCCCACGCGCCAGGGTTTCGGCAGACTGATGAGCACCCGGCCCGGTCAGCGCCGCGTGCCCCATCCACAGGTTCGGGCTGTTCCAGCCGGCAGTCTCGGGGCCGGGGCGCAGGGCCGAGCGAAACAGCGTCCACTGCGCGCCCCAGTCCCGCCCTTGGGCGTCCTGGAGGTTGGCGGTGACATACCACCACTCGATGCGAAAGCCATCATGGGCACCGTGGTCACGCGGAAATTCCAGGCGATGGCCGCGGCTTACCTGGCTGAATTCACCCGCCTGCTGCCCGAGCCCGGCATAGCTTTGTTCGGCCGGCTGATCACAGCCGCCCAGCAACCCACAAAGCAACAGCCAGGCGTTACGTTTCATCGGCAAACGGCCTCAACAGTTCACGCGGCTGGCGACGCGCCAGCTGACACAGTGGCCAGGCGCTGGCCAACAGGCTGGTAAGCATGCCCAGCACGGCCAGGTGCAGCAGTTGCGCAGGGAACACGTAGAGCGGCAAACGCCAACCGAATGCCTGCACGTTCACCACCGCGACCAGGCACCAGGCCAGCAGGATACCCAGCGGGATCGCCAGCAGCACGGTAAGGCTGCTCAGCAGCAGTGTCTGCCCGAGGCTTAGCCACACCAGATGCGTGCGCCGCACGCCCAGTGCCCACAGCGGTGCCAACTGGCCCAGGCGGGTCTGGCCCAGGGTCAGCAGGTTGATGAACAGTGCTACACCAGCCACGCCAAGGGTAAGGCTGTTGAGCGCGGCGGTGGCGGCGAAGGTGCGGTTGAACACGTCGGTCGACCAGCGCTTGAGACGTGCCTGCTCGACCACGCGGCTATCATCCAGGGCAAAGCGCTGTTGCAAGGCGGCCTTGAGCGCCGACACCTGCTCGACCGCCAGATCGACACTCAACCCGGTCAGGGTTGCCTGTGGCCAGTGCCCGCGCAGCCAGTCGGCATTGACCAGCATGTGCCCTTTGGGGTTGCCGTAATCGGCGTAGATCCCCACAACCCTCAGGGCTGGAGAAGTGTCTGCGGGCAGCCTCAGGTGATCGCCCAGTTGCAGTTTCAGTCGCCTGGCCAGCTGTTCACTGAGCATCACCGCCTGCCCACTGGCCAGTTGCTGCCAGGCCTGCTCTTGCTGCGCCAGCAATGGCCAGCGTGTGCGATAGACGGGATGATCGACGATGCCCTGGACCTGCACCGGCCAGCCCTGCAGCTGCGTTTCCACACGCCAGCCGGGCAACACCACACCAACTGGAGGCTGCTGCCCGACCCACTCGGCTATCTGCAAGCCCTGGGCGGTGTCCCTTGGGCTGACATACAGGTCGGCGGACAGGCGCAGGTCAAGCCAGCCGACAAAGGTCTTGCGAAAGCCCTCGGTCATGCTGCCCACGCCAACACTGGCGGCCAGCGCCAGCAACAGTGCCATCAACGCCAGGCTCAGGGCCGGCAGTTGCTGGCGGCTGTCGGCGACGAACCATTGCGACAAAGGCCGCTGGCAACGGCGCGCCAACCAGGCCAGCACCCGGTCGAGCAAGGCCGGCAGCAACAGCGCCGCCGCCAACAGCAAGCCTGCCAGCAGGCCGAACGCGCTGGGCAAGCTGTCGCCCAGCACACCACAGCCCAGTGCCAGCAACAGCAACAGGCCGGCCACCAGGGCCTGACGCCGCAACCACGGCCCCTGCGCCAACCGCCACGCCTGAGGTTGCGCCAGCGCCAGCAACGGTAACCGAGCCGCACGCATTACGCTGCCCAAGCCCGCCAGCAGTGCCCCCAGTACGCTCACCAGCACGCCCATCAGCCACCACCCTGCGGGCAGGCTCAGCGTCCCGGCGACTTGCGCGCCATACAGGCCACGCAAGCTGGCGGCCACATCGGGCAACAACCACGCGGCCAGCCCGTAACCACTGGCCACGCCGGCCAGACCGCCCAGCACCGCGAACAGCCCCAGTTCCAGCACCAAGGCGCACAGCAGAGTTTGCAGGCCGATGCCACAGGCGCGCAGGTTGCGGATCAGGCCGCGCCGCTGTTCCAGTGCCAAACCGATTGCGGCATGGGCAATGAACAGGCCGACGACGAACGCCAGCAGGCCGAGGGCGCTCAGGTTGAGGTGGAAACTGTCGGTCAGCCGCTGCAAACCGCCATCATCCTGCTGGGGTTGCAGCTCAAGGTAAGGCGCGATATCCGCCGGTAACGGTCCCGGCGTGGCGGCCACCAGCAAGCGCGACAACTGCCCGGGTGCGTGCAGCAACGCCTGGGCATGGCCGATATCGACCACGATCACCCCCGGGGCCAGCGCTGGTTGCAGAACCAACGGCGGCAGCAGTTGCCCTTCACTGCCACGGACTGACGCCCCGGGGCCGGCATTCAGCTGACGCAAGGTGTCTGGCCCAACCCAGGCTTGCCCGGGCATGCCGATGAAGGCTTGCAGATCGAACGTTCGAGGCTGCACACCCGCGATGCTGCTGGCCGGCGGCAGGCTCAACGGCTCGATGCCGACCAACCGCACGCTGCGCCCCGGCTCCCCGGGCAAGCGCAAGCGCCCTTCCAGTACCGGCGTTACCGCCCAGCCCAGCCTGCGCAACTGCACATACAGCGCCTGGTCGAAGCGCTCGCCACGGCGTGGCACCAGTTGCGCCTGCAGCGGCCCGGCCAGCACCGCGCTGGCCCGGGCATAGTCGCTGCGTGCCTGGCTGTTCAGCGCCTGCACGCCAGTCCACAGCGCCGTGGCCAGCCACAGGCCGGTGAAGATGCTGACAAACTGCACGCGATGGCGCCGCCAGTGGCTGAGCAGCGCCAGCAGGGCCAGCGATAGAAGTCTCATCAGCCCTGCTCAGGCCGCACACGGCCGGCTTGCAGGTAACAACGCTGCTGCAAGCGCGCCGCCAGCCGCGGGCTGTGGGTCACCATCAGCACCCCACTGCCCGCCTCGGCGACCAGTTGCAACAGCAGGCTCAGCACCTCATCGCTGCTGGCTTCGTCGAGGCTGCCGGTGGGTTCGTCGGCCAGCAACCAGGCCGGGCGCCCGGCCAGGGCGCGGCCGATGGCGACCCGCTGTTGCTGGCCGCCAGACAGTTGCTCCGGGTAACGCGCCAGCAAATCCGCCAAACCCAGGCGCTGCGCCAGGTAGGCCAGCCAAAGGGGATCATGCCGACCGGCCAACCGGGCCTGGAACGCGAGGTTTGCCCCCACGTCCAGGCTGCTGATCAGGTTGTACTGCTGGAACACCAGGCCAATGCCCTCCCGCCGCCACAGCGCCAGCGACGCCTCGGAACGGCTGTCGAGCGGTGCGTCGTCGATCAGGATGCGGCCACTGTCGGCACGGTCCAGGCCGGCCACCAGGTGCAGCAAGGTGCTCTTGCCGCTGCCCGACTCCCCCATCAGCGCCAGGCTGCTGCCGCGGGCCAGGCGCAGGTCGACGCCCTGCAAAACCGGGATTGGGCCTTGGGGCGTAGGGAATGATTTGTAGAGGTTTTCGATGACCAGCATCGAGAGGCCTTGGTGGGTGAGGTCTGTTTAGTAATAGCAGGTCAAGCGCTGCTGGAGCATGAAAGTACCTATATTCACCACAAATGGATCCACTAATAATCCGATAACCGCACAAAACCCTTAAATAACGGGCTATTTATATTGACCATGCGTACTCGTACGGCTCTAATGGATCCATTAAATAAAAACAAAACCCCGGAGAGCCTACCCATGTACCCCAAGAACACTTGGTACGTTGCCTGCACCCCCGACGAAATCGCCACCAAGCCCCTGGGCCGACAGATCTGCGGGGAGAAGATCGTGTTCTACCGTGGCCGCGAGAACCGCGTAGCGGCCGTCGAGGACTTCTGTCCGCACCGCGGCGCGCCGTTGTCGCTGGGCTATGTCGAGGACGGCAATCTGGTATGTGGCTACCACGGCCTGGTCATGGGTTGCGACGGCAAGACCGTGTCGATGCCGGGCCAGCGGGTACGGGGCTTCCCCTGCAACAAGACCTTTGCTGCAGTCGAGCGCTATGGCTTCATCTGGGTCTGGCCGGGCGATCAGGCGCAAGCCGACCCGGCGCTGATCCCGCACCTGGAGTGGGCGGTGAGTGATGAGTGGGCCTATGGAGGTGGGCTTTTCCACATCGGCTGCGACTACCGCCTGATGATCGACAACCTGATGGACCTGACCCACGAAACCTACGTGCACGCCTCCAGCATCGGCCAGAAAGAAATCGACGAGGCGCCACCGGTCACCACCGTCACCGGCGACGAAGTAGTCACCGCCCGACACATGGAAAACATCATGGCCCCGCCCTTCTGGCGCATGGCCCTGCGCGGCAACGGCCTGGCCGACGATGTGCCAGTGGACCGCTGGCAGATTTGCCGTTTCACCCCGCCCAGCCATGTGCTGATCGAAGTCGGCGTGGCGCATGCTGGCAAAGGTGGCTACCACGCCGAGGCGCAGCACAAGGCGTCGAGCATCGTGGTCGACTTCATCACCCCGGAAAGCGATACCTCGATCTGGTACTTCTGGGGCATGGCGCGCAATTTCGCGGCACACGACCAGACCCTGACAGACAACATTCGCGAGGGCCAGGGCAAGATTTTCAGCGAAGACCTGGAGATGCTCGAACGCCAGCAACAGAACCTGCTGGCCAACCCCGAGCGCAACCTTCTGAAGCTGAACATTGATGCCGGCGGCGTGCAGTCGCGCAAGGTGCTGGAGCGGCTCATCGCCAAAGAACGTGCACCCCAGCCGCAACTGATCGCTACCAGCGCCACCCCTGCCTGAGGAACTGCCAACATGATCGATGCCGTAGTGGTATCCCGTAACGATGAAGCGCAGGGTATCTGCAGTTTCGAGCTGGCGGCGGCAGATGGCAGCCTGCTGCCGGCGTTCAGCGCTGGCGCGCACATCGATGTGCACCTGCCCGATGGGCTGGTGCGCCAGTATTCGCTGTGCAATCACCCCGAAGAGCGCCACCGCTACCTGATCGGCGTGCTCAATGACCCGGCCTCGCGGGGCGGGTCACGCAGCCTGCACGAGCAGGTGCAGGCCGGTGCCCGGCTGCGTATCAGCGCGCCGCGCAACCTGTTCCCGCTGGTCGAGGATGCACGGCGCAGTTTGCTGTTTGCCGGAGGCATCGGCATTACCCCGATCCTGTGCATGGCCGAGCAGTTGTCCCACAGTGGCCATGATTTCGAACTGCACTACTGCGCCCGCTCCAGCGAGCGTGCGGCGTTTGTCGAGCGTATTCGCAATGCGCCGTTTGCCGATAGGCTGGTCATGCATTTTGACGAGCAGCCGGAAACCGCTTTGGACATTGCTCGAGTGCTGGGTAACCCACAGGGCGATATGCACCTGTATGTGTGCGGGCCAGGTGGCTTCATGCAGCATGTGCTCGAGAATGCCAAGGAGCTGGGCTGGCAGGAAGCCAACCTGCACCGCGAGTACTTTGCAGCTGCGCCAGTGGATGCCAGTAACGACGGTAGTTTCTCGGTGCAGGTCAACAGTACCGGGCAAGTGTTCGAGGTGCCGGCCGACCAGACCGTGGTGCAGGTGCTTGAACAGAACGGCATCGAGATCGCGATGTCGTGCGAGCAAGGTATTTGCGGTACCTGCCTGACCCGTGTGCTACAGGGTACGCCCGACCATCGCGACATGTTCCTCACCGAGGAGGAGCAAGCCCTGAACGATCAGTTCACGCCTTGTTGCTCGCGGTCGAAAACGCCGTTGCTGGTGCTGGATATCTGAGCCGGCTCACGAAGTCGGCAGGATGACCTTCATGCCTGGGTCTGGAGCAGCGCCGCCGAAGGTCTCGGCGTAACGAAGGGTGGCATTGGCATGCTCGCGCATGATCGCTTCGGCGCGGGCACCCTGGCGGTTGATCAAGGCATCGAACACCGCATGGTGCTGCATGTGGGCGAAGTTGAAGCGCCGGTATTCGCGGGCCAGGTTATGGCGGTCCACAGCCAGCGCGGTGACCGAAGCGAACGGCAGGTGATCGTTACGCGCCAGTGCTACGGCAATGGCCGGGTTGTGGCTGGCCTCGGTGATCACCTGGTGAAAGCGCATGTTGAGATCGTGGTAGGCCTGCAGGTCTGCTTCGGTCACGAAGCCCTTGTCGAACAGCTGGTCGCCATCAACCAGGCATTGTTGCAAGGCCGCGCAAGCTTGCGCGGACAAGCCACGTTCGGCGGCCTGGCGCGCAGCCAATCCTTCCAGCACGCCTCGCACCTCGACAGCTCCGGCGATCTCATCGGCGCTGACAGAACGCACCTGGAACCCTCGGCCACCAAAGCGTACCAGCAAGCCTTCCTGCTCGAGGGTACGGAACGCAATGCGCACCGGCATGCGTGAGACACCGAACAATTCTGCGGTGGGGACTTCCATCAAGCGCTCGCCGGCCGCCAGCTCGCCCGAGGCGATCATCTTGCGCAACGCGACAAGCACCATTTGACCGGGTTTGCTCATCCAGGCAACTTCCAGAGACATGAGCGGGTATCTTAGCGCAAGCCGAGAGGTTGTTGCTGACCTGTTCGGGCTGACGGGTTGCATGACAGCGCCCCCGCCTCAAGCCATGCGCTTTAGATACAGGAGCGGGTTTGGCCGCAAAGTGGACGACGCGGAGCATGCGACCGGTTTTGTCCCCCACCGCAACCTCAAGGATACGACGCGCTTACAACGTCAGCGGATAGGTGATGATCAACCGTGTCTGATCAAAGTCACCATTGAAGCTACGCCGGTTGGTCGCGTTGTTAAGCCGGATGTTGAGGTCCTTCAATGTCCCGCTCTGGAAGGTGTAGTTGACCTCGGTATCGCGCTCCCACTCCTTGCCATTGCTGCCTGCCGCCGTGGTCGCGTTCTCGCCGTGCCCGTAACGCACCATGGCCAGCAGGCCTGGCACGCCCAACGCGACAAAGTTGTAGTCGTAACGCACTTGCCATGAGCGCTCGTCAGCATTGCTGAAGTTGCCGTTGAACATGTCGTTGCCCAAGGTCCGTCCGCTACTGCCGTACACCGACATCCACTGGCTATCACCACTCACCTTCTGCAGCCCTAGGTACAACGTGTGGCCACTGCGCGCGGCAGACAGCAAGGCGTAGCCTGTACGGCTCTGGATACCGCCGATGCGCGCCTGGCCATCGTCCCGGTCGATGAAGTAACCGAGGTTGGCACCCAGCGTCCAATACCCTACTCGCTGACTATGCAGCAGGTTGAAGTAGCTCTGCTGGTAGATGTCCTCCAGTTGCGAATGCCAGACGCCGATCAGCGTACGCTGCTGGTTGAAACGGTACTCGGCACCGGCGTAGTTGAAACCGTCCGCAGTCACCCCTGGCGCAGCCCAGGCAGAAAGATCCTGCATGTCCGACGAGTTGCGCAGGCTAACCTCACGGTACTGGCCAGCCTGCAAGCTCAGACCTTCGATTTCGCGTGAGTCGAACATTGCGCCGCGGAAGGTCTGCGGCAACAGACGGCCATCGTCGTAGCGCAGCAATGGAATGTCCGGCAGCAGTTCACCTACCTTCAACTCGGTGGCCGAAATGCGCAGCTTCGCCGCCAACCCGGCGCGCCCATAGTCGTCAGCCGCGCGCCCCTCATCATGCACCGGCAGCAGTTCGGAGCCGCTTGTACCGCGGCCACTGTCCAGCTTTGCGCCGAACATGCCGATGCCGTCCAGGCCCAAACCGATCAATCCTGGGGTGTAGCCTGAACTGAACTTGAAGATGAACCCTTGGGCCCATTCTTCAACCTTGCTCTTGGCCGCCCCTGGGTCGCGAAAATCACGGTTGAAATAGTAGTTGCGCAGTGTCAACCCGGCCTTGGCATCCTCGAAGAAGCCCCCTTCCCCGGCCCAGGCCGGCAACCCCAGGCCTAGCGCCAGCGAAACCGCCAGGGCCGAACGGTTCAGTGTACAAGTCGTGTGCATCATTATTATTGTTCTCCGCTTTTCGTAGGCGCAGCCGACCACCCCGTGCCGGCATGGGCACAGGGAGACAAGCTGCATTCAGGTGCCCGACCTGGCCGGGCAGTACTCAGTGGCTCAGTGCATCGCCAGCCAAACCTGGCGTCGGCCTTGTTCCGCTCCGCAGCAACAGCAGGCAACCTGCGGCCAGCACGAACACGCTGGCGAATACCCCGTACAGGTGCAACGGTTGCCAGCCGCCATCGAGCAGCACACCAGCCACGGTCGGCGACAGGATCGCGCCCATGCGACCGATGCCTATGCCCCAGCCCACACCAGTGGCGCGCACCGAAGCGCCATAGACCACGGGCGACAAGGCATACAACCCGGCCACGCAGCCGTTGGAGAACAGCCCGATCAACAACCCCAATACCAACGCCGCGCTGACCGAGGCGCCATTGGCCACGAACAGCACCAGCAGCGCTGCGGTGATGAGCATGAACAGCGCCAGCACGCGGGTCAGTGGCCAGCGCGAGGCCAGGCCGCCGATCAGCGCCGCACCAAGGATGCCCCCAACGCTCAGCAGTACCCCGCCAGTAATGCCCTGCTCGGCCGAAAGCCCAGCGGCCACCAGCAGCTTCGGCGTCCAACTCATGACGAAGTAGAAGCCGAACATGACCAGGAAGAACAACAACCAGATCACCAGCGTGGTGCGGCGCATGACCGGTGTCAGCAGCTGCTTGAAACCGCTGGCTGCGCCCTGCTCCCTTGCCGCCATTGCTGGCAGTTGCACCAGTGTCGGCTGGCCGAGGCGCGCCGCCAGGCGGTTGACCCGCGCCAGGGCATTGGCTGGCCGGCGTGCCAGCAGGAAGTCCAATGACTCCGGCAACCACAACAGCACCAGCGGAATCACCAGGACGGTGACGATGCCGCCGAACAGGAACACCGAGCGCCAGCCCCAGTGCCCCAGCAGCCATACTGCCAGCAAACCGCCCAAGGTCGCGCCCAGCGCATAGCCGGTGGACTGCAGGCTGACCGCCAGGCCACGCCAGCGCTTGCTGGCGTACTCGCTGGCAATCACGTTGCTACTGGCCAGGATGCCGCCGATCCCCAAACCGGTCAGTCCACGCAATGTTGCCAGTTGCAGCGGGCTTTGGCTCAGCGACGAGAGCAACATGCCAATACCGGACAGCGCCAGGCACAACAGGATCAGCGGGCGACGACCAAGGCGATCGGCCCATGGCGCGATGAACAGCGACCCCGCCGCCATGCCGAACAAACCGGCGCTGAGCAGCAACCCCACCTGCGCCCCGTTCAGGCTCCACTCAGCAGACACCGAGGCAGCAGTGAAGGCCATGACCAATACGTCGAAGCCGTCGATCATGTTGAGAATGATGCAGATACCAATGGCCAGGCACTGGAAGCGCCCCATCGGGTCGGCGTCCAGGCGTTGCTTGAGGTTGGAATTCATGGGCTCACCTGCCGGTTCACAGGTGAGAGAAGAGATGCGCACGTGCAGGCAAAGCGCAAGGAACCCTCGCGGTTCCACACCCTTGAAAAGCCATTCATGACTGGGCCCTTTTTGTAATTGTTGTCGCATACGGCCGGAGGTTCCCGGCCGTTGTCAGGCGCTAATCAACCAGATAATGGATCCATAAACAATCATCGTGAACTCAAGAACGTAGGGTTTCGTTTAGCAATACGCCACTACATGCTTGAGATAAGCAAAATAAATCTATATTTTTCAAGGTGTTATTAGCTTAAATAAATCAAGAATTACTGTTCGTTTATCGAACAAACAAATTTTATGGATCCATAAAGGCAAAAAAACCTCCATTAAACCTTCACGGAGGGTCAGCCATGAACAAATCTTCATATAGCCCGCCAGCGCCCTGATCACGGGGCTCACAGCCGATGCCACGCTATCGCCAGATGGCACTCGCCTTGAGGCGGCATAGCGGGTTGCGTAGCATCACCCGCCCATTCGCGCGCCCGCACGGCCAAGGCGACCCCGTAGAAAAGAGCCCCTGATGCCGCAACCCATCCCCCTCAAGGACCACGAAAAGGAAAAGCACCTGGTCAACCGCCGGCTTCTGGCCTGCGCCGCCCTGGTCTTCAGCCTGGTCGCCGTCCTGGTGGGCCGGCTCTATGTGCTGCAGGTGCTGCAACACGACCAGCAGACCGCCGTATCGGAAAACAACCGCGTGCACGTGCTGCCCATCGCCCCCGAGCGCGGGCTGATCTACGACCGCAATGGCGTGGTGCTGGCCGACAACAAGCCCAGCTTCGACCTGACCATGACCCGCGAGCGGGCCGGCGGCGACACGGCCAAGGTGCTCGATACCCTGGCGCAGGTGCTGAGCCTGAGCGACGACGACCGCAAGCAGTTCGACAAGGACCTGCGCCGTGGCCGCAAGCCGTTCGAGCCGGTGACCCTGATGGTCGGCCTGAGCGAAGAGCAGATCGCCCTGGTGGCGGTGAACCAGTTCCGCCTGCCCGGCCTGGAGGTGGAACCACAGTTCATCCGCGAGTACCCGCTGGCCGAGCATTTCGCCCACTCGGTGGGCTATGTGGGGCGCATCAACGAGAAAGAAGCCAAGGCCCTCGACAGCACCGAATACCGGGGCACCCAGTCGATCGGCAAGACCGGCATCGAGCACTTCTACGAAAGCCAGCTGCACGGCCATGTGGGCTACGAGGAGGTCGAGACCAACGCCCAGGGCCGGGTGATGCGTG
Organism: Pseudomonas sp. NPDC096925; assembly: GCF_044762545.1. NCBI lineage: Bacteria > Pseudomonadati > Pseudomonadota > Gammaproteobacteria > Pseudomonadales > Pseudomonadaceae > Pseudomonas > Pseudomonas sp. NPDC096925. Next base: position 124,075 of record NZ_JBIWEM010000006.1, read on the forward strand.
TGCTCAACCACAAGGCCCCGACCCCGGGCCAGGACATCGTCCTGACCCTGGACGCCCACCTGCAACTGGCCGCGGAAAAGGCCCTGGGCGACCGCCGCGGTTCGGTGGTGGTGCTCGACCCGGCCAATGGCGACGTGCTGGCGATGGTCAGCAACCCCAGCTTCGACCCCAACCTGTTCGTCAAGGGCATCAGCTTCAAACAGTACGCCGCCCTGCGCGACTCCATCGACCGCCCGCTGTTCAACCGCGTGCTGCGCGGCCTGTATGCCCCCGGTTCGACGGTGAAGCCGGAGGTGGCCATCGCCGGCCTCGACAGCGGCGTGATCACCCCGGGCAGCCGGGTGTTCGACCCGGGCTACTACGAGCTGCCCAACTACGACCACAAGTACCGCAACTGGAACCGCAGCGGCGATGGCTGGGTGGATATGTACACCGCCATCATGCGTTCCAACGACACCTACTTCTACGACCTGGCACACAAGCTGGGCATCGACCGCCTGCACGACTACATGGCCGAGTTCGGCCTGGGCCAGAAGGTGTCGCTGGACATGTTCGAGGAGGCGCCCGGGCTGATGCCGTCAGCTGAGTGGAAGCGCGCCACCCGGCGCCAGGCCTGGTTCCCGGGCGAGACGCTGATCCTGGGCATCGGCCAGGGCTACATGCAGGTCACCCCGCTGCAGCTGGCCCAGGCCACCAGCCTGCTGGCGAGCAAGGGCGTGTGGCACCGCCCGCACCTGGCCATGACCGTGGGCGGCGATGCGCCGGTGGACCCACACCCGATGCCCGATATCGTGCTGCACGACAGGCACGCCTGGGACCAGGTCAACCAGGGCATGCAGATGGTCATGCACGACCCGCGCGGCATCGCCCGCGCGGCCGCGGCCGGTGCGCAGTACCGGATTGCCGGCAAGAGCGGCACCGCGCAGGTGGTGGCGATCAAGCAGGGCGAACGCTACAACCGCGACAAGACCCTGGAGCGGCACCGCGACAACGCCCTGTTCGTCGGCTTTGCCCCGGCTGATCACCCAAGTGTGGTGGTGGCGGTTATGATCGAGAACGGCGAGGCCGGTGGACGGGTGGCGGGGCCGGTGGTGCGGGAGGTGATGGATGCCTATCTGCTGGATGAGCAGGGGCATCTGAAGCCGGAGTATGCGGGCGGGGTAGCGCCTCGCAGCGTGCCGCATACTTGAGAATTTTGGGGCCGCTTCGCAGCCCTTTCGCGACGCAAGGCCGCTCCCACAAGTTCAGTGTTGCGTCACAGGCAGCGCGGCGCTCGATCTCACTGGCGCAGAAAGAATCAAGGCATGCTCTATGCACCACCTCAAACCCCCCAGCCATGCACTGGGCAGCTATGTGCAGCACCCGTGGGCCTTGTGTCGCGATGGGGCGCGAAACGGCCCCAGCATATTAAAATCAAATAGGGAATAAGAATATAAAATCTTATTCTTTTTTCATCATTCCGTAATCCTCTATAAATCCCCCAACTGCACAGCCGCCAACACCCGGCCAACTGTCTGCAGCGCAACACCCGATCAACAGGAAACGCCCGCAAGGCAACAGCGCCGCAGGCATCAGAAACGCGCTAACTGTTTGATGTAAAACAACATTAAATTTCGGCACGACGATTGCTCAAGCAAAGTCCCCCGCTCAACCCGAACCGGAGACCTGCCCATGAGCACCCCACTGAACGTCGTCGCCCTGTCCGGCGGCACTTCCCGCCCTTCGCGTACCCTGGCCCTGACCGAGGCAATCCTCGCCGAGCTGGCCGAGCACCTGCACATCAAGCCGCACCTGATCGAGCTGGGCGAGATCGCCCGCCCGCTGGGCAGCGCCCTGTGGCGCAGCGAACTGCCCGAGGCCGTCGAACAGCAACTGCGCCTGGTGGAAAAAGCCGACCTGCTGGTGGTGACCACGCCGGTGTACCGCGGCAGCTTCACTGGCCACTTCAAGCACCTGTTCGACCTGATCGGCCAGGACGCACTGGTCGACACACCGGTGCTGCTCGCCGCCACCGGCGGCAGCGAACGCCACGCGCTGGTGCTCGACCACCAGCTGCGCCCACTGTTCAGCTTCCTGCAAGCCCTGACCCTGCCCATCGGCGTGTTCGCCAGCCAGGCAGAAATGGCCGACTACCGGGTATCCAGCGCAGCCCTCGCCGCCCGTATCCGCCTGGCCGCCGAGCGCGCCGTGCCGCTGTTCGGCGCCCATCACGCGCTGCGCAAGAGCGCCTGAGGAGCGGCCATGAATGCACCTGTGAATACGCCCCCGCGCCCTGCCCTGGCCATCGCCCGCGAACTGGCCGGGCAGTTTGCCCAAACCGCCGTCGAGCGCGATGACCGCGGTGGCACGCCAAAAGCCGAGCGCGACGCCCTGCGTGACAGCGGCCTGCTGTCGCTGGTGATCCCGCAGGCCTTCGGCGGCCAGGGCGCCAGCTGGCACGACACCTTCGCGGTGGTGCGCGAATTCGCCCGGGTCGACAGCTCCATCGCCCACGTATTCGGCTTCCATCACCTGATGCTGGCCACCGTGCGCCTGTTCTCACGCCCGGACCAATGGCAACCGTGGTTCGAGCAGACCGCCCGCAAGCAGTGGTTCTGGGGCAATGCCCTGAACCCGCTGGACACCCGCACCGTGGTCAAGCACTTCGATGGCTGGTGCGAGTTCTCCGGCAAGAAAAGCTTCTGCTCCGGCGCCAGCGACTCGGAAATGCTCATCGCCTCGGCGGTGGACGAACGTGCTGGCGGCAAGCTGCTGATCGCCGCCATCCCCAGTGGCCGTACCGGCATCAGCCTGCACAACGACTGGAACAACATCGGCCAGCGCCAGACCGACAGCGGCAGCGCCACCTTCGAGCGGGTACGGGTGGAGCACAACGAACTGCTGCTTGACCCAGGCCCCTTGAGCACGCCGTTCGCTGCCCTGCGCCCGCTGATTGCCCAGTTGCACTTCGCCAACCTGTTCCTCGGCATTGCCGAGGGAGCGTTCGAGGAGGCCCGCCAGTACACCCTCAAGGAAAGCCGGCCGTGGTTCCGCTCCAGCGCCGCCAGCAGCGCCGAAGACCCCTACGTGCTGCGCCATTACGGCGAGTTCTGGGTCGGCCTGGAAAGCGTGCGCCTGCTGATCGAACGGGCCGCGCGCCAGCTCGATGCCGCCTGGGCCAAGGAACACGCCCTCACGGCGCAAGAGCGCGGCGACCTGGCCCTGGCCATCGGCACCGCCAAGGTCGCCGCCAGCCGCCATGGTCTGGACATCTGCAACCGGCTGTTCGAGGTCACCGGCGCCCGCGCCACCCATGCCTCACTGCGCTTCGACCGCCACTGGCGCAACCTGCGCACACAAACCCTGCACGACCCGGTGGACTACCGCATCCACGAACTCGGCGAGTGGGCCCTCAACGACAAGCGCCCTGCCCCATCCTTCTATTCCTGAGGATTGCCCATGCAACTGCTGACCCTCCCCCCGTCCCCGACACTGGCCACCTCGATCCGGGCGACCGCACAGGTCTTCGAAGACCCCAGGTCGCAGGCGCTGCTCGCCCACCTGCAACAGGTCGCCCCCAGCGAAGCCAGCGTGCTGATCATCGGCGAAACCGGCACGGGCAAGGAGCTGGTCGCACGCCACATCCACAACCTCAGTGGTCGGCGCAACGGCCCGTTCGTCGCGGTCAACTGCGGTGCGTTCTCCGAGTCGCTGGTCGAGGCGGAGCTGTTCGGCCATGAAAAAGGCGCCTTCACCGGTGCCCTGGCGGCCAAGGCTGGCTGGTTCGAGGAGGCCAACGGCGGCACGTTGTTCCTCGACGAAATCGGCGACCTGCCGTTGCCGATCCAGGTCAAGCTGCTGCGTGTTTTGCAGGAGCGCGAAGTGGTGCGGCTGGGGTCGCGCAAGAGCATCCCGATCAATGTGCGGGTGCTGGCGGCGACCAACGTGCAGCTGGAAAAGGCAATTAACGCCGGGCATTTTCGCGAAGACCTGTACTACCGGCTGAACGTGGTGACCTTGCAGTTGCACCCCTTGCGCGACCGCCCGGGTGACATCCTGCCGCTGGCCCGGCACTTCATCCGCAGCTACAGCGACCGGCTGGGCTACGGGCCGGTGGAGCTGAGCGCCAAGGCCCAGGCCAAGCTGGTGGAATACAGCTGGCCGGGCAACATCCGCGAGCTGGAGAACGTGATTCACCACAGCTTGCTGACCTGCGGCGACGGTACGGTGCAGGCGCAGGACCTGCGCCTGTCCAACCTGCGTATCGAACGGCAGGAGGAAGAGCCGGCGGGCAATGGTGTGGAGGATTTGCTGCAGCGGGCGTTCAGCCGCTTGTACGAGGAGCAGTCTGGCGACCTGTACGAGAAGGTGGAAAATGCCCTGCTGCGGTCGGCGTATCGGTTCTGCCATTACAACCAGGTGCATACCGCACAGTTGCTGGGGTTGTCGCGCAACATCACCCGTACCCGGCTGATTGCGATCGGCGAGTTGGTGGTGAACAAGCGGCGCGGGCAGGAACAGCAGGTGCTGGATAACCGGGTGGTGCGGTTGTCGATCTGATTGCTTGTAAACCTGTGCCGGCCCTTTCGCGGGTAAACCCGCTCCCACAGGGACCGTGCCGAGCTCAAGCTTGGCGCGGTCCCTGTGGGAGCGGGTTTACCCGCGAAGGGGCCGGCACAGACACCCAAGTTGCTAGTTCTGATCGCCTCCGCGATCATCCCCAACATCATGGTCAGCCCCATCATCAGCACCATGCCCTACACCGTGGGACTCGCCCACGTCGTGATTCGCTTCGTGATTCGCCTCATGGTTGGCTTCGTGATCAGCTTCGTGGTTGGCGCCATCATCAGCACCATTGCGCCCGCGGCCATCATGGCCTGGGCCGCCATGGCCACCGCCATCGCCGCTGTGCCCGCTGCCACTACCGCCGTGGCCACCACCCGAGCCACCGCCGCCGCTTCCACCACCTCCGCCATGACCACCGCCACCACCGCTACCACCTCCTCCGCCGCCATGGCCACCGCCACCGCCGCTTCCACCACCACCGCCACCATGGCCACCACCACCACCACCGCTACCATCCTTCGCATACGCGCTGGAGGTACCGCCAATGGAGTCAGGCACCAACACAGCCGAAGCCGACAGCACAGCACCGATAGCCAAAGCCAGCAAGCATTTCCTGAGCATGATGAGCCTCCGCTTGGAGTAGCACAGGGTTGCATGACGCACCCTGTGATTTCCGGCCCCCCCATGGGGCGACCTGCAAACCAGCGCGACCTTCCATCTGCAGCGGTTGAACGAGATCCTTCAGGGCCTGCTGGCCAAATATTTCAGAATGTTTCTTGATTTTTTTGAGCGTAGCCACCCCGCTGCGCTTGTCACCGACCGATCATCAGAATGGTTGGCTCGCCAAAGGCTACTGCACCATGGCCCGGCGAGCCGGATTGGTCAGGAGGCCGCGCGTGGCATCAGCTCATACGGGTGCTTCCACCCTGGCAACCCCTGGATCCGCGCCTTCCACGCCTCGATGTGGGTGAACTGCGCCAACGCAACGCCAGTGTCCTCCGGCATGAACACATACCCCGCCAGCGACAGGTCAGCGATAGTCAGCCGGTCACCGACCATGAACGGCGTCTTCGCCAAGTGCGCGTCGACAATACGGTAGGCCGCCGTGGCACGTTCACGCAGGAACCGGGTCACGTCCGTTTCGCCGGTTTTCTTCAGGCAGAAAAGAAAGCGCAGCGCTGCGTAGTAGCTGGTGAACTTGTGGTTGTCGAACAGCATCCAGCGCCAGATCTCGCGCTTTTCGTCTTCGTCGCGGGGGCCGAACTGCCCGGTTTTTTCTGCGAGGTAGTCAAGGATCAGGGCAGACTGGGTGATGGACTTGCCGGCGTGTTCCAGCACCGGCACCTCGCCTTGCTCGTTCACCTCTTCGCGCCAGGCTTGTTCGCGGGTTTGGCCATTGAAGAAGTCGACGAACACCGGCTGCCAGTCCTGGCCGGTGAGTTCAAGCATGAGCGCGGCCTTGTAGGCGTTTCCGGATTCGGCGAAACAGTGCAGCTTGTAGTCGGGCATGGGCGAGAACCTTCAGTGTCCTTTGAATGATTGGGCCATCAGCCCGAGCAAATCACGCCTGACTCGACATGGTCAATGCCTGTTTCCCGGGACGAACAAGGGAACTACCACCCCACCTGCGCTTTCTTAAACACTGAGTGGTTCAATTACTTGGGCTTCATGCTACTGGAGAACACACCATGCGCCACCTACTCCTCGCCCCTGCGCTGCTGCTCCTGCTGCCTGCCGGTGCTGCCCTGGCTGACGTCGACGCAGGCGACGTCGCAACCTCGGCCGGTGTTTCCGCCTCGCTTTACTCGACCTTCAAGGACGACAAACGGATCATCCCGGCGCGTGACGAACTTTCGGCCTACGTCGCCAGCGGTGGTGCAATCCGTGGCGCCTATGTGGAGTCGGCGCTGGAACAAGCCCGCAAGGACCACCCTGGCCTGCAGGCCAATGATGAAGAGCTGGCCCGGGCCATCCTCTCGCAGGATGACCGCATAGCCGATCATTGATTAAGGTAATCCTGCACCGGCCTCTTCGCGGGTAAACCCGCTCCCACAGGAACCGCACCGACTTCAAACCCAGTGTGGTCCCCTGTAGGAGCGGGTTTACCCGCGAAAGGGCCGGCACAGGCAAAACCTCAACCCCAGCCATCCATGCGCATCGTCGCCCTTACCAACCGCTGCTCTTCCTGCTCGATCTCACGCAAGCTGTCGCGGATCCCGTTGATATGCTCACGCGCCGCGCGCTGCGCCTGCTCGGGCAGTTGCTCCATCACGGCGTGATACAACCGCGCATGCTGGCGGTCGATCTGGCGCTTCTGTGCCGGACGGCAATACAGGTTGTTGACCGAGGCGAACACCGTGCTCAAGGTCAGGTCACTGAGCGATTGCAAGGTATGCACCAGCACCGGGTTGTGCGACGCCTCGCTGATCGCCCGGTGAAAGGCATGGTCGCGGCGGGCATGTTCACGGGCATCGATCGCTTCGGGGGCATCGTGCGCAGCCAGCATTTCTTCATAACGCCGACGAATCAGCAAACGGTCGACCTCGGTGGCCCGCAACGCCGCCAGGCGCGCCGATTCGGCCTCCAGCAACGCCCGTACTTCCAGCAGGTCGAACAGCGTGCGCGGCTGTGAGCTGAACAAGTGCATCAAAGGCGTGGCACCCGCCTGGCCCGTCAGGTCTGCAACGAACGAGCCGCGCCCCTGCTCGGTGTCGATGATGCCGCGCCCGCGCAGGATGCGCAGACCTTCTCGCAGCGCCGAGCGCGAGCAACCCAGCTTGTCCACCAGGCGTCGCTCCGACGGCAGCGCCTGGCCCACCTTCAGCACGCCTTCCACGATCAGCCGCTCGACCCGTTCGGCCACCTGGTCGGCGACCTTGGCCTTGCCTTCAGTACCCACTGCGCACCCTCCTACTGGTAGGACCACTTCGAACACCTGCCTCAATCTAGCCGGGCAAAGCTGTCAATAGCCAGTACCCGTAGCAAAAACTGGTAGGACCAGTTCACCCCGTGCTCGACCCCGGCCGCTGCCACGCGCAGGCTGCAAGGGAGAACGCTTTGCCAACAACAAAAAAACCGTTGCCGAGTGAGCCGATGAATATCCTGTACGACGAACGCGTCGATGGCGCACTGCCCGACATAGACCGGGGCACGCTGCTGCAGGCGCTGCGCGCTGCCCTGCCGGACCTCGAGATCCTGCACCGCGAGGAAGACCTCAAGCCCTATGAATGCGACGGCCTCTCGGCCTACCGCACGGTGCCGCTGCTGGTGGTGCTACCCGAGCGCCTGGAACAGGTGCAGGCGCTGCTCAGGCTCTGCCACCAGCGTGGCGTACCGGTGGTGGCACGCGGTGCCGGTACCGGCCTGTCGGGCGGCGCCCTGCCGCTGGCCAAAGGCATTCTGCTGGTGATGGCGCGCTTCAACCGCATTCTCGAAGTCAACCCGCAGGGCCGCTTCGCCCGTGTGCAGCCTGGCGTGCGCAACCTGGCCATCTCTCAGGCTGCCGCACCCCACGGCCTGTACTATGCGCCGGACCCGTCCTCGCAAATCGCCTGCTCCATCGGCGGTAATGTCGCCGAAAACGCCGGTGGCGTGCATTGCCTGAAGTACGGCCTGACCGTGCACAACCTGCTCAAGGTGGACATCCTCACCGTCGAGGGCGAGCACCTGACCCTCGGCAGCGATGCCCTGGACAGCCCGGGTTTCGACCTGCTGGCGCTGTTCACCGGTTCCGAAGGCATGCTCGGCATCGTCACCGAAGTCACCGTCAAGCTGTTGCCCAAGCCCCAGGTCGCACGGGTGCTGCTGGCCAGTTTCGACAGCGTCGAGGACGCCGGCCGGGCGGTAGCCGAAATCATCGCTGCCGGGATCATCCCCGGCGGCCTTGAGATGATGGACAACCTGGCCATTCGCGCTGCCGAAGACTTCATCCACGCCGGCTACCCGGTGGATGCTGCGGCCATCCTGCTGTGCGAGCTGGATGGCGTCGAGGCCGATGTGCACGACGACTGCGAACGGGTCGCCGCCGTGCTGGCGCAAGCCGGCGCGCGTGATGTACGGCTGGCCTGCGACGAGGCCGAGCGCGTGCGCTTCTGGGCAGGGCGCAAGAACGCCTTCCCGGCGGTGGGGCGCATTTCCCCGGACTACTACTGCATGGACGGCACCATCCCGCGCCGCGAACTACCGCGCGTGCTCAAGGGCATCAGCGAACTGTCCAGCGAATACGGTCTGCGCGTGGCCAACGTATTCCACGCTGGCGATGGCAACATGCACCCGCTGATCCTGTTCGATGCCAACCTGCCGGGCGAGCTGGAACGTGCCGAAGCCATCGGCGGCAAGATCCTCGAACTGTGTGTGGCCGTGGGCGGCAGCATCACCGGCGAGCACGGCGTGGGGCGCGAGAAGATCAACCAGATGTGCGCACAGTTCAACAGCGACGAAATCACCCTGTTCCATGCGGTCAAGGCCGCCTTCGATCCACAGGGCCTGCTCAACCCCGGCAAGAACATCCCCACCCTGCACCGCTGCGCCGAGTTCGGCGCCATGCATGTGCACCATGGGCAACTGCCCTTCCCCGAACTGGAGCGCTTCTGATGAGCATGGACCGCGACATCAGCCAGGCCCTGCTGGAGCAGGTCAACCAGGCGCTGAACCAGGCCACGCCGCTGCGTATCCAGGGCGGCAACAGCAAGGCCATGCTCGGCTGCCCGGTGGACGGCGAGGTGCTGGACACCCGCAGCCACCGGGGCATCGTCAGCTACGACCCGACCGAACTGGTGCTCACCGCCCGCGCCGGCACGCCACTGCGCGAGATCGAGGCGGCGCTACACGAAGCTGGCCAGATGCTGCCTTGCGAACCACCACACCTTGGCCCCGACGCCACCCTGGGTGGCATGGTCGCGGCCGGGCTGTCAGGCCCACGGCGGCCGTGGGCCGGGTCAGTGCGCGACTATGTGTTGGGCACGCGGGTGATCACCGGCCACGGCAAGCTGCTGCGCTTTGGTGGCGAAGTGATGAAGAACGTCGCCGGCTATGACGTGTCGCGGCTGATGGCGGGCAGCTTCGGCTGCCTCGGGTTGCTGACCGAAGTGTCGCTGAAAGTACTGCCCCGCCCACGCCAATGCCTCAGCCAGCGCCTGCCGATGGGCCGCCACCAGGCGCTGGCGGCGCTGGCCGAGTGGGGCCAGCAGCCGCTGCCGATCAGCGCGGCCTGCCATGACGGCGACGCGCTGTACCTGCGCCTGGAAGGCGGAGAAGGCTCGGTGCAGTCGGCGCGCCAACGCCTGGGCGGCGAAGCACTGGACAGCCGCTTCTGGAGCGACCTGCGCGAGCAGCGCCTGGCATTCTTTGCCGACCCCGCGCCGCTGTGGCGCCTGTCCGTGCCCAACGCCACCGGCGACCTGGACCTGCCCGGCCAGCAGCTGATCGACTGGGGTGGAGCCCAGCGCTGGCTCAAGTCCACGGCACCGGCACAGGACATCCGCCGGCAGGTGGCCAAGGTCGGTGGCCATGCCACCTGCCATGCCCCTGGCGCTGCCAGCAGCCCACCGCTGCCCGCTGCGCTGATGCGCTACCACCGTGCGCTCAAGCAGCAACTCGACCCCCAGGGGGTGTTCAACCCTGGCCGCCTGTACCCGGACCTGTGAGGCCAGACCATGCAAACCAACCTGAGTGAAACCGCCCGGCGCCTGGCCCGCGCCGACGAGGCCGAAAGCATCCTGCGCTCCTGCGTGCACTGTGGCTTCTGCACCGCCACGTGCCCCACCTACCAGCTGCTGGGCGATGAACTGGACGGCCCACGCGGGCGCATCTACCTGATCAAGCAGATGCTCGAAGGCGCGCCGATCACCGCCAGCACCCAGTTGCACCTGGATCGCTGCCTGACCTGCCGCAACTGTGAAACCACCTGTCCTTCCGGGGTGAAGTACCACGACCTGCTGGACATCGGCCGCGCCGTGGTCGAACAGCAGGTGCCGCGCCCGCTCGGCCAGCGCCTGCTGCGCCAGGGCCTGCGTGCAGTGGTGCCACGCCCGGCGCTGTTCAAGGCCCTGACCCGCGGCGGCCAGGCCCTGCGCCCGCTGCTGCCGGCCACGCTCAAGCGCAAGCTGCCGGCGCGAGTCACCGCCCCCGGCCAACGCCCCGCGCCGCGCCATGCGCGTCGGGTGCTGATGCTCGAAGGCTGCGTGCAACCGGCGCTGTCGCCCAATACCAATGCTGCTGCCGCACGCCTGCTGGATCGCCTGGGCATCAGCGTGGTACCGATCCAGCAGGCCGGCTGCTGTGGCGCGGTGGACTATCACCTCAATGCCCAGGAACAAGGCTTGCAGCGGGCGCGGCGCAATATCGATGCCTGGTGGCCAGCCATCGAGGCAGGCGCCGAGGCTATCGTGCAAACCGCCAGCGGCTGCGGCGCGTTCGTGCGCGACTACGGCCACCTGCTGGAAAAGGACCCACGCTACGCCGCCAAGGCCGCACGGGTCAGCGCCCTGTCCCGCGATCTGGTGGAGGTGCTGCGCGACGAGCCGGTCGAGCAACTGGGCCTGTGCGCCGAACAGCGCCTGGCCTTCCATTGCCCGTGCACCCTGCAGCACGCGCTGAAGCTGGGCGGTGCGGTGGAGGCGTTGCTGACACGCCTGGGCTTCACCTTGACCCCGGTACCGGACGGCCACCTGTGCTGCGGCTCGGCCGGCACCTATTCGCTGACCCAGCCTGAGCTGTCGCTGCAACTGCGTGACAACCGCCTCAACGCCCTGGAAAGCGGCAAACCGCAAGTCATCGCCACCGCCAACATTGGCTGCCAGGCCCACCTCGACGGGGCCGGGCGCACACCAGTGCGACACTGGATCGAAATCGTCGAAGCAGCCTTGAACCCGGAGAACCACCATGCATAGCAAGTCCGTGATCGGCCAGGCCGAAGTCACCCGCGTGCTGACCGCCGCCCGCCAGGAAGCCCAGGCGCAACAATGGAACGTGACCATTGCCGTGGTCGACGACGGCGGCCACCCGCTGGCCCTGGAGCGCCTGGACGGCTGCGCGCCGGCCAGCGCCTATATCGCGATGGAAAAGGCCCGCACTGCCGCGCTGGGGCGCAAGGAGACGCGGGATTACGAGGAGATGGTCAATGGTGGCCGTACTGCTTTCGTCACGGCACCGCTGCTGACCAGCCTGGAAGGTGGCGTGCCGCTGCGGGTGGATGGGCAGGTGGTAGGGGCAATTGGCGTGTCCGGGGTCAAGGCCGAGCAGGATGCCCAAGTGGCCAAGGCCGGGGCGGCTGCCCTCTGAATCCTGTGCCGGCCTCTTCGCGGGTGAACCCGCTCCCACAGGGCTTTCACATGGCCTGAGACCTATGCAGTACCTGTGGGAGCGGGTTCACCCGCGAAGAGGCCGGCACAGGCAACAACTTTCCAGAAGCCTGAACATAGAGCGAACAGACAATGCCAAACCATCCACTCCAGATCGCCCCCACCCTGCAGCGCTTCATCGAAGACGAAGTGCTCCCCGGCACCGGCATCGAAGCCCACGCCTTCTGGCAAGGCTTCAGCACCCTGGTCCATGACCTCGCCCCGCAAAACCGCGCCCTGCTCGCCGAACGCGAGCGCCTGCAGACCGAACTGGACAACTGGCACCGCCAGCACCCCGGCCCGATCCGTGACATGGCCGCCTACCAGCATTTCCTGCAGGGCATCGGCTACCTCGTGGAGGCACCCGCAAGCGTGCAGGTCAGCACCCGCAACGTAGACCGCGAGATTGCCGTACAGGCCGGCCCGCAACTGGTGGTGCCGCTGAGCAACGCCCGCTACGCCCTGAATGCTGCCAACGCCCGCTGGGGCTCGCTCTACGATGCCCTGTACGGCACCGATGCCATCGCCGAAACCGGTGGCGCCGAACGTGGCCAGGGCTACAACCCGCAACGCGGCGCCAAGGTGATCGCCTATGGCCGACAGTTCCTCGATACCTCTGCCCCGCTCGACGGTGCGTCGCACAACGACGCCAAGGCCTACGCGATCAACCAGGGCATGCTGCAGGTAACCCTGGCCGATGGCCGCCAGGTCGGCCTCAGGCAGCCCGCGCAACTGCGTGGCTACCAAGGTGAGCCGAACACGCCAACAGCGATCCTGTTGCAGCACCACCAACTGCATTTCGAAATCCAGGTCGACCCGGCCAACGCGATCGGCCAGCAGGACCCGGCCGGGGTCAAGGACATCCTCCTGGAAGCCGCGCTCACCACCATCATCGACTGCGAGGACTCGGTAGCTGCCGTGGACGCCGACGACAAGGTCAACGTCTACCGCAACTGGCTGGGCCTGATGAAAGGCGACCTCAGCGAGCAGGTCAGCAAGGGCGGCAAAACCTTCAACCGCACCCTGGCCGAAGACCGCCACTACCGCGGCGCTAACGGCCAGCCACTGACCCTGCCGGGCCGCTCGCTGCTGTTTATCCGCAACGTCGGCCACCTGATGACCAACCCGGCCATCCACGACCGCGATGGCCGGGAAATCCCGGAGGGCATCCTCGATGCCGTGGTCACCAGCCTGATCGGCCTGCATGACCTCAAGCGCCGCGGCAACTCCCGCGAAGGCAGCCTGTACATCGTCAAGCCAAAGATGCACGGACCGGCCGAGGTGGCCTTTGCCGACCAGCTGTTCGGCCGCGTCGAAGCCCTGTTGGGCCTGCCCGCACACACGCTGAAGATGGGCATCATGGACGAGGAGCGGCGTACCAGCGTCAACCTCAAGGCCTGCATCGCCAGCGCCGCGTCACGTGTGGTGTTCATCAACACCGGCTTCCTCGACCGCACCGGTGACGAGATGCACACGGCCATGGAAGCCGGCGCCATGCTGCGCAAGGGCGACATGAAGGGCAGCGCCTGGATCCAGGCCTACGAGCGCAGCAACGTACTGGTGGGGCTGGCCTGTGGCCTGCGCGGCAAGGCGCAGATCGGCAAGGGCATGTGGGCCATGCCCGACCTGATGGCGGCCATGCTCGAACAGAAAATCGCCCAGCCCAAGGCCGGAGCCAACACAGCCTGGGTGCCCTCACCCACCGCCGCAACACTGCATGCGCTGCACTACCACCAGGTAGATGTGGCGGCCGTGCAGCAAGCGCTGGAACAGATTGACCTGAATGCCCAGCGCGCGGAGTTGCTGCATGACCTGCTCAGTGTCCCGGTCAGCCCCGAGCGGCCCTGGAGCGCAGCCGACATCCAGGCCGAACTGGACAACAACTGCCAAGGTATCCTCGGTTACGTGGTGCGCTGGGTCGAGCAAGGCGTCGGCTGCTCCAAGGTGCCGGATATCCATGATGTGGGCCTGATGGAAGACCGCGCGACCCTGCGGATTTCGGCGCAGCACATTGCCAACTGGCTGCACCATGGGGTGGTCGATGCCGAACAGGTCGAGGCGACCTTGCAACGCATGGCCCGCGTGGTCGACCAGCAGAATGCCGGGGACCCGGCGTACCGGCCGATGGCGGCCGGTTTCGAGGCATCGCATGCCTTCCGCGCTGCGCGTGAGCTGGTGTTCAAGGGGCGGCAGCAGCCCAGTGGCTATACCGAACCGTTGCTGCATGGCTGGCGCTTGCGCTTCAAGCAGGATGTCGGGCGCTGATGCTGACAGGGGCCGCTATGCGGCCCGATCGCCAGCAAGCCAGCGCCCACAGGACCACACAGGCTTCAGGCCTGGGGGATCCCTGTGGGAGCCGGCTTGCCGGCGATGAGGCCGGTGCCGGTGTAATCAATTTTGCGAATCGACCACCAGCGGCTCGCCAATCGCATAAAAATGCCCACCCGCCACATAGTGCAAACTGCGCCACTGCGGGTCGGCATGCTCGTAGGCCCAGTGGCCATCGCGGAACACCCGGTCATCGGCCCAGGCCGCCACCACCTCGCCAATGAACAGGTCGTAAGTATTCTGGTTGTGCGGCTCGTCGATCACCCGACACATCAACCAGGCCGAACAGCCCTCCACCAACGGCGCCGCATGCCCCTCGACCCGCGCCAGCTGCACACCAATGCTGGCGAGCTTGTCAGGCTGGTCGAACAGGCTGCGGGTACCCACCTGATGGGTCAGTTGCGCCTGCGCCGCGGTTGGCACCTGAATGACGAACCAGCCACTGCCCTCCACCAACTGCCGGGTGCGGGCGCTCTTGTCGAGCACCACGGTCACCTTGGGTGGATCGAAATCCAGCGCACAGGCCCAGGCAGCCGCCATGACATTGTCCACCCCTTCGTGGCTGGCCGACACCAGCACCGTCGGGCCGTGGTTCAGCAGGCGATAGGCCTTTTTCAGGTCGACGGCTTGGAAATGGCTGTTCATGGCAATCCTCGGCAAGGCAGGTAGCGGGCGGCAGATTGTGCCGCAGGCACCGTCCTCTCGCCAGCTTGGGGGGCATCCCGGTCGCTTCAGAAATTTCCTACAAGACGCTCGGAAGCGTCCTAATTGTGGGCCCTGCCCACTGAAAACATGATCGGCACTGGATGACGCAAGGTCGCGATCCAGAGGAGTTTATGCATGCACCCGTACGCCCGCCCCACCGCCGAATTGCGCAGCACCCTGCGCGAACTGCTGGCCCATGACATGAACAACCCGGATGAAGACCCCCACCTGTCGGGGGTGATGTTCTTCTGCGCCACCGATGAACGCTCCCGCCAACTGATCGAGCGTATCGAGTTGCTGGCCAGCGAGGTGTTCTTCGACCCGAACGGGCGGGTCATTTCCGAGCATATGAAAGCGGCGGCGGTGGAAGGCGTGCGCATCAAACGCAACCGCAAGGCGCCGGCGGACGAGACGGTGATACGCATTGCGCTGGCGGACAAGGGCTACATCACGGTGAGCACTGCCCGGATCTGAGTTTGCGTTGGCTTTCCGGGGGTGCTTCGCACCCCATCGCGACACAAGGCCGCTCCCACAGGTACAGCGCTGCATTCAAAGTCTGTGATGTTACTGTGGGAGCGGCCTTGTGTCGCGATGGGCCGCAAAGCGGCCCCCTGCCCTTCCCCAGCCAATCCGCTATCCTGAGCAATCCCCTGCTCCGGACCACACCATGGAACTGCACATTCGCCTGGAAGGCCGCAAAGGCCTGGCAGACCAGCTTTACCAGCAACTGCGTGCCGGCATCGACAGCGGCCATCTGGCCGCCGGCACTCAACTGCCGCCAAGCCGCCTGCTGGCAGTGCAGTTGGGCGTATCGCGCAAGACCGTTGCCGAGGCCTATTCCCGGCTGACCTACGACAATCTGCTAAGCGGCGTGGTCGGCCGTGGCACCTTCATCACCCCGCGCCAGCCGCTGCGCAACAGCGAATCAAGCGCCATTCCCCTGGCCGGTGCCGCCTCGCTCGAACGCTGGCGGCAACGCGCCACCGTGCTGAGCCAACGTCAGTTGGAGGCACCCTCGCGCTATGACTTTATCGGCGGGGCGTCGAGCAAGGCGCAGTTCCCGTTCGACCAGTGGCGCAGTTGCCTGAACTATGCCCTGCGCCGCAGCCAGCGTCACCCCGAGCGACAGTTCGCGGCCCAGGGCCTGCCAGAGCTGCGCGAGGCCATCGCCCACCATGTCGCCTACGCCCGCGGCGTGCACTGCAGCGCCGCCGACCTGCTGGTGTGCAACGGCGCCCAGCAGGCACTGGACCTGATCGCCCGGGTGCTGGTCGAGCCAGGTTGCCAGGTGGCCATGGAAGACCCCGGCTACCCGCCGGCGCGGCAACTGTTCCTGGCCCTGGGCGCACGCCTGCAATCGGTACCGGTGGACGATGAAGGCCTGTGCGTGGAGCAGATCGCCGACGGCACCCGGCTGATCTATGTGACGCCCTCGCACCAGTTCCCGCTGGGCATGCCAATGAGCGAGCCACGCCGGCACGCCCTGCTGGCACGGGCCGCCGAGCTGGGTGCACTGATCATCGAGGACGACTACGACTGCGAATTCCGCTACCACGGCCCCGCCGCGGATGCTTTGCAGCGCCTCGACCGCCATGGCCTGGTGGCCTATGTGGGGACCTTTTCCAAGACCTTGCTGCCCGAGCTGCGCCTGGGCTACGCCGTACTACCGCCCGCCGTGTTGAAGGCCGCCTGCGTGGCCAAGCACCTCAGCGACTGGCACAGCCCGACCCTGTTGCAGTGGGCACTGGCGCGGTTTCTCGGCGAAGGCCACCTGAACAAGCACATACGCCGTTGCCACGAGGTCTACAGCGCCCGCCGCGAACGCATCCTCGCGCGCCTGGGCGGTGACCTGGCGCCGTGGTTCAGCGCCATCCCCGCCAGCGCCGGTTTCCACCTCAGCGCGCTGGCCAAACCTGGGGTCGATGTAGAACTGCTGGCCAACCTCGCGCGCAAGGTGGAGGTCGGCCTGTACTCGCTGGCACCGTTCTTCAGCGAAGCGCCAGTGCGCCCGGGGCTGTTGCTGGGCTTCGGCGCCATCGAGCTGCTGGACATCGACCCGGCGCTGGACCGGGTGCGCGACACCCTGCAGCGCCTCAGTTGACTGGCGCGGCCTTGCCCCCGACAACCGGGCGGGCAATGGCCGCGGCATAACCGCGTGGGTTGAAGCACGCGGTTACCAGCAGCATCGCCACCACAGTCACGGTCAGCAGCGTCCACGAGGCCTGGAAATCACCGCTCATATCGCGCAACCAGCCGGTGACGTACGGCACGATGCCGGTGATGATGAAGCCGATACCCTGCACGAACGCCGCCAGGCTGCCAGCCTCGGCAGGCGTCTTCAGGTGTTCCAGGGTCAGCGTCAGGCTCTGGCTGAAGCAGGCCCCCAGGCCGAAACCGATCATCGCCACCCACAGCCCCGAGGCCAGTGTTGGTGCCAGCAGCAGGCCGAGGAAACCCACCAGCTGGATCGCCAATGCCAGGCACAGGCCCGGGCGCCGGTCTGCCCAGCGTCGCAGCAACAGTGGCAGGCCCAGTGCACCGGCCACCTGGAAGATGGTCATCAGGCCAACCAGGTCGGCGCCGCCCTGGGCGCTGCCGCCGTGCTCGATGTGATAGGCCGGCAACCAGGCCACCATGCTGGTGTAGCCGCCGTTGATCAAGCCGAAATACAGCGCCAGCAACCAGGCCCGGCGCGTACCGAACCAGTGCCCGCCGGTGGCACCGGCCAGCTTCGGCGCCTCCTGGCGTGGCCGCAGCGCGGCCCAGGCCAGCACCGCCAGTACGGCCGGGATCGCCCACAGGCCCAGGCCGGCCTGCCAGCGGCCGAAGTAGCCACTGATATGCGGCCCGAGCACGGCAGCCAGGCCGCCGCCACTCATCAGTGCTGCCGAATACAGGCCCATCGCTCCCGCCAGGCGCCCGGGGAACCAGCGGTTGACCAGCCCCGGCATCATGCCCTGCACTACCGCCACCCCCAGTCCGGCGACCACCGCACTGGCAAGCAGCGCCCAGGCGCTGTCCAGTTGCAGGCGCCACAGGCAGGCCAGAGCGATGGCAGCCAGGCCAGCGAGCATGCCGCCATGTTCGCTGATCCAGCGCCGCAACCAGGGTTGCAGCAAGGGCACCAGGCCCATGCACAGCACCGGCAACGCCGTCAGCAAGGCCGCCTGCTGGTAACCCAGGCCGGTGCTGGCGCGCATGGGTTCGAGCAACGGGCCGATACTGGTCAGGATCGGCCGCAGGTTCAGTGCCAGCAGGATGACCAGCAACAGGTTCAATGCCGCTCTCATTGTGCGTTGGCCTGTTTCCATTCAAGGTACAGACCGGCTTCGCCGCTGGGCTTCAGTGCGCGCAGCGGCAGGCTCTGCTGCTGGGGCGGGCGAGCCATCTGCGCGTATACCGCCGCGGTGGACAAACCGTAGGCTTCGCCCTCGGCGTTGTCGTAGGCAAACCAGGCCCGCTCGATGCCACACAGGTGCATGGCCGCCAGGCACATCGGGCACGGGTGGCCGCTGGCGTAGATTTCGGCGCCGTCCAGGCGCGCCTGGCCCAGGGCATGGCTGGCCTTGCGGATGGCCTGCATCTCGGCGTGGGCGGTCGGGTCCTGGGTGCTGTGGATCTCGTTGACCGCACGCGCCAGCACCTGCCCCTGGTACACGAGCACGGCGCCGAAGGGCCGGCCACCGGCCTGAATATTGGCGCGAGCCAGGTCGAGGGCTTCGCGCATGTAGCGTTCTTCGGACATGAATCGGTCCTCCTGTTGCAAGACCTGTTCATTATCCGGGCTTGGGCGGCCTGGCAGAAATGAAGAGATTGGATGCCTGTCAGTGGCCTCCCAAATGGCCGATTGGCCTCCCGCTTATGCGCGTGATTGGCTATCGGGCGGGCCAACGGGCGACGCTACAGTAGCGCCATCCCTCCCCTCACCCTTTGGAGACAGCCATGCATAACCGTATCGAATGGGCCAAGCACGCCCCCGAAGCCTACAAAGCCATGGTCGGCCTGGAGCAGGCCCTGGCCAAGAGCGGCCTGGAGAATTCCCTGCTGGAGCTGGTGCGCCTGCGGGCTTCGCAGATCAACGGCTGCGCCTACTGCGTCAACCTGCACGCCAACGATGCGCGCAAGGCCGGTGAGACCGAGGCACGCCTGCAGACCTTGTGCGTCTGGCAGGAAACCGCCTACTTCACCCCGCGCGAACGTGCAGCCCTGGCCTGGGTGGAGAGCCTGACCCGGCTGCCCGAGCATGGCGCGCCGCAGGCAGAATATGAGGCCTTGCAGCAACACTTCGAGCCGGCCGAGGTGGCCAACCTGACCTTGGCAATTGCCACCATCAATGCCTGGAACCGCTTCGGGGTCGGGTTTGCCATGGTGCCGGCCTGATCATTGATCGGAGCCTGTGCCGGCCTCTTCGCGGGCTTGCCCGCTCCCACAGGTACGGCGCAACTTTCAGATTCCGTGAGATCCCTGTGGGAGCGGGCAAGCCCGCGAAGAGGCCGGCACAGGCAACATCTCAACGTCCGGCCAACCGCGCCCGGTAGCTCCCGGGGCTCTGCCCGGTCCACTTCTTGAACGCCCGGTGAAACGCACTGGGCTCCTGGAACCCCGTCTGCTCGGCAATCTCGGCAATGCTCAACTCCCCTTCGCGCAACCGCTCGAAGGCCGTTGCCCGGCGCACCTCATCCTTGATCTGCTGGTACGAACGCCCCTCCCGCTCCAGTTGCCGACGGAAGGTACTGGCACTGACTCCCTGCTGCTGCGCCAGCGCCGCCAGCGTCGGCCACTGCCCATAGCGCCGCGCCCGTAGGTGCCGATACACCTCGGCCACCAGCCCGTTCTGGTTGCGAAAGCGAATCACCAGCCCCTGCGGCGCGCTGCGCAGGAAGGTTTTCAGGGCCGCCAGGTCCTGCACCACTGGCAGGCGCAGGTAGGCGCTGTCGAACTCCACTTCGGTGCGCCCGCTGCCCAGGCGCAGGTCAGGCCCCCACAGCAGCAGGTCGTCCTCCTGGGCCGGGCGCGACACCGCCAGCTCGGTGCGGTCGATGGCGATGCGCCGCCCGGCCAGCCAGCACAGCATGCCGATCATCAGCACCAGGTAGGTTTCCTCGGCATACACCCGGGTCAGCGGGTCGGCAATGCTCGACTGCACGCTGATCAACGCCCGCCCGCCGCGCACCGTCAGGCTGCCGCGCAAATCACGCAGGAACAGGCCGAAACCA
The DNA here is from genome assembly GCF_044762545.1 of Pseudomonas sp. NPDC096925. Classification (NCBI taxonomy): domain Bacteria; kingdom Pseudomonadati; phylum Pseudomonadota; class Gammaproteobacteria; order Pseudomonadales; family Pseudomonadaceae; genus Pseudomonas; species Pseudomonas sp. NPDC096925. The sequence continues at coordinate 144,209 of NZ_JBIWEM010000006.1, forward strand.
GCCATGCACTGGCGCAAGGCTTTCTCCAGGTTCGGCTCCAGGATCAGGCCTCGGCAGATCAGGGCGAAGCTGCCCGGCGGCATGCCGTGGCTGTCGAGACGGAAGAACTCGTCGTCCAGGCGCTGGATCAGCGCCAGCCACAGCTGGGCGAAAGCCTTGGCCGGTACACGGGCCTGGGGCTGCTCGAGCAGTTGCGGGTCGATGCCCACCGCACGCAGCTGCGCATCGCGTTCGGCGGGGCAATCGCGCAGGGCATGGAGCATGGCATTGAGGAAGTACACGGCGACCGAATCGCTATCGCGCATGGCGGTTTTCGCTGTCTATGCTGAGTGGCAAAAAGTGCCAGGTTGTTTGAACAGTTCCGGCATAGGCTGCAACAGAGCCTTTGCCTAGACTCGGACCCACTCCGGGATCGCCGGCCATTCTCGCAGAGCCTGGCCCCGTCCCGCCATGCCTTCGCAATCGGAGCCCCTATGAGCAGCGCAGAAATCTACGTCGTCAGTGCCGTCCGTTCAGCCATTGGTGGCTTTGGCGGTTCCCTCAAGGACCTGCCGCTGGCCGACCTGGCCAGCGCGATCACCCGTGCCGCCATCGAGCGCTCGGGCGTGGCCGCCGAGCAAGTCGGCCACCTGGTGATGGGCACGGTGATCCCCACCGAACCGCGCGACGCCTACCTGGCCCGTGTAGCGGCAATGAACGCCGGCATCCCCAAGGAAACCCCGGCATTCAACGTCAACCGCCTGTGCGGCTCGGGCCTGCAGGCCATCGTCTCGGCGGCCCAATGCCTGCTGCTGGGCGACACCGACGTGGCCGTGGCGGCCGGCGCCGAATCCATGAGCCGTGGCCCGTACCTGCTGCCGCAGGCACGCTGGGGCGCACGCATGGGTGACCTGCAAGGCATCGACTACACCGTCGGCGTGCTGCAGGACCCGTTCGAACACTTCCATATGGGCATCACTGCCGAGAACGTTGCGGCCAAGCACGGCATTACCCGCGAAATGCAGGACGAACTGGCCCTGACCAGCCAGCGCCGCGCCGCGCGCGCCATTGCCGAAGGCCGCTTCGCCAGCCAGATCGTCCCGCTGGAACTGAAAACCCGCAAGGGCAGCGTGCAATTCAGCACCGACGAGCATGTGCGTGGCGAGGTGACCGCCGAGCAACTGGCGGGGATGAAGACGGTATTCAAAAAGGACGGCACCGTTACCGCCGGCAACGCCAGTGGCATCAACGACGGCGCTGGCGGCCTGGTACTGGCCAGTGGTGATGCGGTACGCCGCCTGGGCCTGAAGCCGCTGGCACGCCTGGTGGGCTACGCCCATGCCGGCGTCGAGCCTGAACTGATGGGCCTTGGCCCGATCCCGGCCACCCGCAAGGTGCTGGAGAAGACCGGCCTGAAGGTGCAGGACCTGGATGTGATCGAGTCCAACGAAGCTTTCGCCGCCCAGGCCTGCGCCGTGGCCCGCGAACTGGGCTTCGACCCGGAAAAGGTCAACCCCAACGGCTCGGGTATTTCCCTCGGCCACCCGGTGGGTGCCACCGGCGCGATCATCGCCACCAAAGCCATCCATGAGCTGCAACGCATCCAGGGCCGCTATGCCCTGGCCACCATGTGCATCGGCGGTGGCCAAGGCATCGCCGTGGTCTTCGAGCGCGTCTGAGGGAGCCTGACACATGAGCATTGAACAGATCGCCGTGATCGGCGCCGGCACCATGGGCAACGGCATTGCCCAGGTGTGTGCGGTGGCCGGCTACCAGGTGCTGCTGGTGGACGTTTCCGACGCAGCGCTGGAGCGCGGCGTGGCCACCTTGAGCAAGAACCTCGAGCGCCAGGTCAGCAAAGGCACCCTCGACGCCGACAAGGCGGCAGCCGCCCGGACCCGCATTCGCACCAGCACCGACTACACCCAGCTGAGCGGCGCGCAGCTGGTGATCGAGGCCGCCACCGAGAACCTGCAGCTCAAGCAGCGCATCCTGCAGCAGGTGGCCGCCAACGTCGCCGCCGACTGCCTGATCGCCACCAACACCTCGTCGCTGTCGGTCACCCAGCTGGCAGCCAGCATCGAGCACCCCGAGCGTTTCATTGGCGTGCACTTCTTCAACCCGGTGCCGATGATGGCGCTGGTCGAGATCATTCGCGGCCTGCAGACCAGCGACAGCACCTACGCCCAGGCGCTGGTGGTGACCGAAAAGGTCGGCAAGACCCCGATAACCGCCGGCAACCGCCCGGGCTTCGTGGTCAACCGCATCCTGGTGCCGATGATCAACGAAGCGATCTTCGTGCGCCAGGAAGGCCTGGCCAGTGCCGAGGACATCGACACCGGCATGCGCCTGGGCTGCAACCAGCCAATCGGCCCGCTGGCCCTGGCCGACCTGATCGGCCTGGACACCCTGCTGGCGATCATGGAGGCCTTCCATGAAGGCTTCAACGACAGCAAGTACCGCCCTGCCCCGTTGCTCAAGGAAATGGTCGCGGCCGGTTGGCTGGGGCGCAAGAGCGGCCGCGGTTTCTTCACCTACTGAGGAGCGAACGCCATGCCCCCGGTCAATGCCGCGATGCGCTGTGCCAACTTTGAAGAGCGACGTGACCGGGCCATGGCGCTGTTTGCCGAAAAGGGCTTTGGCCAGGTCAGCATGCGCGAGCTGGCGGCCCACGTGGGGCTGACCGCGGGCTCGCTGTACCATCACTTCCCCAGCAAGCAGGACTTGTTGTACGACCTGATCGAGGAGTTGTACGAGGAGTTGCAGGCCACCCTGGACCAAGGGCGCCGGGCCATGGCTCGCGGGGCGTCGGCGTTGAGCTGCCTGATTGCCGCGCACTGGCAGCTGCATGCCGAGCGGCCCATGCAGTTTCGGCTGGCGGAGCGGGACTTCTGTTGCCTGAACGACGACCAGCAGGCGCGTCTGGCCTTGTTGCGCAAGCGCTATGAGGCAGGGTTGCTGAGGTTGATCGCACCGCAGGCGAAGTTGCAGGGGCAGGCTCTGGTGGCCACGGCGCATGTGGTGGCGACGCTGCTGAACCAGTTGCCGGGGATGTTGAAGGCCTTGCCCGAAGAACAGGGGCTGGGGCTGATGGAAAGCATGCTGGTGGGTGGGCTGGAGCGGACCCTGCGCTAGCCTGTTCCGGCCCTTTCGCGGGTAAACCCGCTCCCACAGGAACTGTGCAGGTCTTTGGATTTGCACAGTTCCTGTGGGAGCGGGTTTACCCGCGAAAGGGCCGGTGCGGGCTAGCGCAGGAGTGCCTGGATCTGCTCGTGCAAGGTATCCAGGTCGAACGGCTTGGCCAGGATCGGTGCCTTGCGGGTGATCGGGCTGCCTGACTCGAGAATCTCCGCCGGGTAGCCGCTGATGAAGATCACCTTCAGGTCCGGCCGCAATTTCACCGCCGGCTCGGCAATCTCCACCCCGGAAATCCCGCCCGGCAAGCGGAAGTCCGTCACCATCAAGTCGAGGTGCGGCTTGCTCGCCAGGATCGCGAACGCCTGCTCGCCATCCTCGGCCACCAGCACGTGGTAGCCCTCGCCTGCCAGGTAATCACGCAGAATCATGCGAATCGCTGGTTCGTCCTCGACGACCAGCACCACATCTTGTGCATCTTCACTCATGTCAACGCCTTGAATACTTACACCTGGCCATCAGACCCCAGGCTCAGGCAGAGGTTGCCCGTGCCTGGTCGTTTTGTTGTTCGTAGGTTGCCAGTGGCAATTGCAAGGTGAAGGTGGCGCCTTTGCCCTCTTCACTCTCGACCAATATGCGCCCGCCGTGGGCCTGGACGATCTGTTCCGATATGTAGAGCCCCAGGCCCAACCCACCACTGGCCCGCTGGGTGGCGACCCGCTCGAACTGCTGGAAGATGCGTTGCTGGTTGGCTGCGCAGATGCCGATGCCATGGTCCTGCACCTGCACGCACGCCAGGCCGTCCTGCTCGAACACCCGCACCTGCACCGGCTTGCGCTCGCCATAACGCAAGGCATTGGACAACAGATTGGCCAGCACCTGCTCGATGCGAAACTCGTCCCACTCGCCCTGCAGCGGCTCGCAGCGTTGCAACTCTATATGGGTGCCCAATGCGGTGGCCTGGGCAGCAAAGTTCTCCACCAGGCCACGCACCAACTGGCCCAGGTCGAACGCTTTGGGCCGCAGCGACAGTTTGCCGGTACGGATACGCGACACATCGAGCATGTCTTCGACCAGGCGGATAAGGCTGTTGATCTGCCGCTCGTCGCGCTCGACCATGGCCTGCAACTTGTCGCCACTGAAGGCGGCCAAGTTGCCACGCTTCAGGTGCAGCTTGCGCAGCTGGGTTTCCAGGATCAGGCCATTGAGCGGGGTGCGCACCTCGTGGGACACGATCGACATGAAATCATCACGCATGCGCACGGCATGCTCCAGTTCACCCCGCGCCTTTTGCAGCTGGGCCAGCAGCAGTTCCTGCTCCTGGCGGCTGCGTTCGAGGGCCTGCAACTGGCGGTCGAGCACCTTGCGCTGGCGGTACAGGTCGACGAACACCGACACCTTGCTTTTTACCGCCAGGATGTCGAGCGGCTTGTGCAAAAAGTCCACTGCACCGCTTTCATACCCCTTGAACGCGTAGTTCATCTCGCGCCCGGCGGCGGTGACGAACACAATGGGGATGTTGCGGGTCTTTTCCGTGCCGCGCATCAGCTCGGCCAGCTCGAAACCGTTCATGCCCGGCATCTGCACGTCGAGGATGGCCAGGGCGAACTCGTGCTCGAGCAACAGCGACAACGCTGCCTCGGCCGACTGGGCTTGGTGCACCTCACGGCCTTCGCCCTGGATCAGGGCGTCGAGGGCCAGCAGGTTATCTGGCAGGTCGTCGACGATCAGCAGTTTGGCGATGGTGTGGCTTGGCATGCGCTGGGTTCCAGGGCGGCGAGCAACCGCTCGATGCCACTCAGAGTAAGAATATGGTCGGGCTGGTGCAGGGCCAGAGCGGCCTCCGGCATCAGCGCCACCTGTGCGTCACAAGGGTCCTGGACCACAGTCCGGCCCCCATTGTGCTTGATATAGGCCAGGCCTTCGGCACCATCCTCATTGGCACCGGTGAGCAGCATGCCCAGCAGGCCGGCACCGTAGGCATCAGCCGCCGACATGAACAGGTAATCGATCGCCGGCCGGGAAAAATGCACCGGCGGCTCCTGGCTCAGCGACAGGGTCAGGTCACGCTCCACCGACAGGTGGTAACCTGGCCCGGCCACGTATATTTGCCCGGCGAGCAGCGGCTGCTTGTCACGGGCCTCGCACACCGGCCGCTGCAGGCGGCGCTGCAGCACCTCGGCCAGTTGGCTGTGGCGGCCATCCGGCAGGTGCAGCACGCATACCACCGGGATGGTGACGCTGGCCGGCAACGCGCCCAGCACGGTGAGCAGCGCCGTCACGCCGCCCGCCGAGGCGCCGATCACCACCGCGCGCACGCCGTTCATGCTTTGCGGTAGATCCGTTCGGGCTTGACCAGCGGCTCGAAGCGCTCGCTGTAGGCGGAAAAGTCCACCGATTCCTTGCTGCCAAGCACCAGGAAGCCGCGGTGGCACAGGGACTCATGGAACAGGCCCAGGGCTCGGTCCTGCAGTTCCTTGTTGAAGTAGATAAGCACGTTGCGGCACGACACCAGCTGGGTTTCGGAAAACACGCTGTCGGTGGCCAGGCTGTGGTCAGCGAACGTCACATTGTCGCGCAGGGTGCTGTCCATGATGGCATTGCCGTAGGCCGCCGTGTAGTACTCGGCAAAGTCGCGCCGGCCGCCGGCGATGCGATAATTTTCGGCGTACTCGCGCATGTTCTTCATTGAGTAGATGCCCTGCTTGGCCTTGTCCAGCGAATGCGGGTTGATGTCGGTGGCGTAGATGATGGTACGTTCCAGCAGGCCTTCCTCGCGCAGCAGAATGGCCATTGAATACACCTCCTCGCCCGTGCTGCAGCCGGCAATCCATACCTTGATCGACGGCCAGGTGCGCAGCAGCGGCACCACTTCGTTGCGCAGCGCCACGTAGTGCCCCGGGTCGCGGAACATCTCGCTGACCGGGATCGTCAGGTACTGCAGCAACTGCATGAACATCCCGGGGTCGTGCAGCACCCGCTCCTGCAACGCCGACACCGTCAGGCAGTCGAACTGGCGCAGCGCATGCAGGATCCGGCGCTTGATCGAGGCGCCGGAATAGTTGCGGAAATCGTAGCTGTACTTGAGGTAGATGGCCTCGATCAGCAAGCGGATTTCGATATCGGTGTTACGTTCGCTAGTCAAATTCGCTCCAGTTGCGGCAGCCACACACGGATCAGCGAGAACAAGCGGTCCAGGTCGATCGGCTTGGCCAGGTAATCGTTGGCGCCGGCCTGCAGGCAACGCTGCTGGTCATCCTTCATCGCCTTGGCGGTCACGGCAATGATCGGCAGCTTGCGCCAGCGCGGTTGCTGGCGGATCAACCGGGTGGCCTCGAAGCCGTCCATTTCCGGCATCATCACATCCATCAGCACCAGGTCGATGTCGTCATGCTGCTCCAGGCGCTCGATGGCCTCGCGGCCGTTGCGGCCGATTTCGACGATCGCGCCCTTGTGCTCCAGCGCGCTGGTCAGGGCGAAAATGTTGCGCACGTCATCGTCCACCAGCAGCACCTTGCGGCCTTCGAACACCTTGTCGCGGCTGCGCGCGGTCTTGAGCATGCGCTGGCGTTCGTTGGAAAGTTGCGACTCGACCTTGTGCAGGAACAGCGTCACTTCGTCGAGCAGGCGCTCCGGCGAGCGGGCGCCCTTGATGATGATCGAGCGCGAGTACTTGAGCAGGTCGGCTTCTTCTTCGCGGGTCAGGTTGCGCCCGGTATACACGATCACCGGCGGGAAGGCGCGGATGTCCTCGGCGGTCATGCGCTTGAGCAGTTCGTTGCCGAGCATGTCCGGCAGCTTGAGGTCGATGATCATGCAGTCGTAAATGTTATCGCGCAGCAACGCCAGGGCATCCTGGGCCATGGCCACGGCGGTGATCTCGACATCGTCGTCGCCGATCAGGCGGGCAATGCTCTCGCGCTGCAGGTCGTCGTCCTCCACCAGCAGGATGTGCTTGAGCTTCTGGGTCAGCTTGGCCTCCAGGCGGGCGAACACTTCCTTGAGTTGTTCGCGGCTGGTGGGCTTGACCGCGTAGCCGACAGCGCCCATGTGCATGGCCGCCTCGACCCGGTCTTCCACGGAAATGATATGCACCGGGATGTGCCGGGTGCTGGCCTGCTCCTTCAGGCGTTGCAGCACGGTCAGGCCGGAATGGTCGGGCAGGCGCATGTCCAGCAGGATGGCATCGGGGATGTACTGCGCGGCCAGCTCGAAGCCCTCGTCGGCGCCCTGCGCCACCAGGCAGCTGTAACCCAGCTCGTGGGCCAGGTCGAAGAGGATGCGGGCGAAGTTCGGTTCGTCCTCGATCACCAGGATGCAGCGGTTGCCGAACGGCGCGCGCTCGCGGTCGTCGGCGAACGCTGGTGCCGGGCGTTTCGGCGCCGCGGGCACCGGTGCCTGCGGCGCGGGTGGCAGGCTATCGACCGCCGGGCGCAGGCTGACCGCCTGGATATCCTGCGCCACGCGCTCATAGCGCTCCGGCAGGATCAGGCTGAACACGCTGCCCTGGCCGGGGCTGCTGTCGACGCTGATCTGCCCGCCCAGCAGGTGCGCCAGGTCGCGGGAAATGGACAGGCCCAGGCCGGTGCCGCCATAACGGCGGTTGCTGGTGCCATCGACCTGGTGGAAGGCGCCGAAGATCGCCTGCTGCTGGTCGGCGGCGATGCCAATACCGGTATCGCGTACGGCAAAGACGATGCCGGTGCCGGGCTGATAACCGATGTTCAGGCTGACCTGGCCGCGCTCGGTGAACTTGATGGCGTTGGACAGCAGGTTCTTGAGGATCTGCTCCAGGCGCTGGCGGTCGGTGAACAGTGTGGCCGGCACTTGCGCCTCGGTAGTCACCTCGAAGGCCAGGCCCTTTTGCCCGGCCAACGGCTCGAACAGGCCGCGCAGGCCTTCAACCAAGCGCTCCACCTGGGTGCTTTCGGGGCGCACTTCGAGCTTGCCGGCCTCCACCTTGGCGATATCGAGAATGTCATTGATCAGGCTGAGCAGGTCGTTGCCGGCCGAGTAGATGGATTCGGCGAACTTGACCTGCTCGTCGCTGAGATTGCCCTCGCCGTTCTCCGCCAGCAGTTTGGCCAGGATCAGCGAGCTGTTCAGCGGTGTGCGCAACTCGTGGGACATGTTGGCGAGGAACTCGGACTTGTACTTGCTCGAACGCTGCAGTTCCTCGGCGCGTGCCTGCAGCTCGTCCTGGGCCTGGAGCAGTTCGTCGTTCTTGCGGTCCAGCGCCTCGGTGCGCTCGCACAGCTGCTCGTTGGTCTGCTCCAGCTCCGCCTGCTGGGTTTCCAGGTGAGCCTGGGACTCCTTCAGCACGCGGGATTGTTCCTCCAGTTCTTCGTTGGCGGTTTTCAGTTCTTCCTGCTGCACTTGCAGCTCTTCGTTCAGTTGCTGGGTCTCGGCCAGCACTTCCTGCAGGCGCTGCCGGTAGCGAGCGCTTTCGATGGAGATGCCAAGGTTGCCAGCGACCCGTTGCAGCAGTTCCTCGTCACGCGCCTGCAACGGCCGCAGGAAGCCCAGCTCCAGCACGCCGTTGACCTGCCCGTCGTTGCTCGCTGGCATCAGCAGGGCACTGCGCGGCAGGCCGCGGCCCAGGCCGGAGCTGAGGTGGAAATAGTCTTCGGGCAAGTCTTCCAGGCGCAGCACGCGCGCTTCGCGCACGGCCTGGGCCAGCAGGCCCTCGTGATCGCCCAGCACCTGCTCGCGGGCCTGTTCCTGCGCATCAAGGCCATAGCTGGCCATACGCACCAGGCGGCCATGCTCGTCGCGTACGTACATGGCGCCCACCACACAGCCCAGGTAACTGGCGAAGAAACGCAGGATGTTGTCACCGAGCATGGGCAGGGTCAGTTGGCCCAGCACCTGCTCGGCCAGTTGGGTCTGCCCGTTGCGCAGCCAGGCCTGGTGCTCCAGGCGCTCGGCCGAGCGCTGCTGGGCCTTGAGGTTTTCGTCATAGGTAGCCGACAACGCCAGCAGGTCGCGCCGCCCGAGGTAGGCCAGCAAGGCGCTGAGGCCGACGATGAACAGCACGAAGGACGATATGACCGTGATGGTTACATTGCTGACCTTCTGGTTACGTGCCATACGCAGCTGTTGTTCGCTGCCGATCAGGCTGTCGAACTCCTTGCGGATCTCATCGGTCAGGCGCTTGCCGCGGCCACTGCCGATCGAGGCGCGGTAGTCCCCCTGGCCGCGGCGCTGGGCGATCATCTCGTTGGCGAAGGCGTTCCAGGCCTGTTGCAGGGCAATCAGCCGGTCGATGCGTTCGACCTGTTGCGGGTTGTCCTCGACCATGCCGCGCAGGCTCTGCAGGCTGCCGAGGATGCGCGGCCTGGCCACTTCGTAGGGGTCGAGGAAACGCTCCTCGCCGGTGAGAAGGAAGCCACGCATGCCGGTCTCCATGTCGATCGACAGCTTGACCGTTTCGTTGGCATTGCCGATCACCTGGTCGGTGTGCTCGACCCACTGCATGGCCGAAAGCAGGTAGTTGATCACCGCGACAAAGGCCACGGCCCCCAGCAGGCCCACCCCCAGGGGTAGGCCGACGTTGCGGCTCAACAACTTGCGGAAGCTTCGCTGGTCCATCAAGGCTGCTTGCATCATGTGAGAACGCCCGAGCTAGAAAAGTCCATTAAAAGGTGTGGCGGATCAGTCGTTGTCGTCATCTGCCACTGTGTCGTCCCTGTTAAGCGAGTCTAACCAGCTTTGCCGGGTCTGGCAGGGCATTTAGCCAGTATTTGAAGGCGGCGTGCGCCAATCGTTCCATCTGATTGCCGGGCCCGGTATTCTCGGGAACTTCTGCTGCCGTCCGGTGCACAGATTAAAGACATACATTTTTTGCACAGGATCCTGACCATGCACCTTCTGGTAGTCGAAGACGACGACATCGTACGCATGTTGATGGTCGAAGTGCTCGACGAGCTGGGCTACGCGGTCATCGAGGCGGAGCATGCCAGCGCGGCGCTGCGCATTCTCGAGGACCCGGGCCAGGAGCTGGCGCTGATGATGACCGATGTGGGGCTGCCGGACATGCGCGGCGAAGAGTTGGCAGCCAAGGCGCGCGAACTGCGGCCGCTGTTGCCGGTACTGTTCGCCAGTGGCTATGCCGACAGCGTCGACGTGCCGGAGGGCATGCACCTGATCGGCAAGCCGTTCGGTATCGACCAGTTGCGGGAGAAAGTGCAGGCCATTCTGGGTAACCCTTGAGAACTGCGGCGCCTGCTTCGCGGGCTTGCCTGCTCCCACAGGGTCACCACAGGTGCTGAGTGCAGATGTAGCTGACTACAGCTCCCTGCGCAACAGGTAGGTATCCATGATCCACCCCCTGCGCGCCCGCTCCCGCTCACGCACTTCCAGTATCTGCGCCTTCACCGCCTGCAACGGCCCGGCAATCAGCACCTCATCCTCGGTCCCCAGGTACGCGCCCCAGTAGATCATCAGCGCCGGGTCATCGAGCCGGGCAAACGCGCACTGCCCATCTAGCATCACCAGCACATTGTCGATCTGCCCCTGCCCGGCCAGGCGCCGCCCTGGCAACACGGTCAACGGCTCACCGATACGGTTGAGCGGCACCTGATGACGCGCCGCCAACGCCTGCACGCTGCTGATGCCCGGAATTACCTGCAACCGCAGCGCCACACCGCGCTCACGGACCAAGTCAAGAATGCGCAGTGTGCTGTCGTACAGCGTCGGCTCGCCCCACAGTAGAAAGGCACCGGTTTCCCCAACGCCAATCTCCTGCTCGATCAGCTGGGCATACAGCGCCGAACGCTGCCGATGCCAGTCCTGCACCGCGCCCAGGTAGTCATCCGCCTGGCCATCGCGTGCAGGGTCGGCCACCTGCACCAGGCGGTAGCCGCCCTCGGGGCGGTAGCGTTGCAGGATGGCCTTGCGCAGGCGCACCAGCTCGTTCTTGTCGCTGCCTTTGCAGAGCACGAAGAACACACTGGCCTGACGCAGCGCATCGACCGCCTCATAGGTGACCTGGCGCGGGTCACCCGGGCCGATGCCGATCAACAACAGGTCTTTCATTGCCCAGCCCTTTGTGGGAACCAGCAGCCATTGTCAGGTGGCTGCCGGTATTTGGCAAAGCGACCCGTTAGAAGATGGAGAAGTTGTAGCTGACAATGACCCGCGTCTCGTCCATGTCACGCGCCCACTTTTCATAGTTGCTGCGGTAAGTGGAATTGCGCAGGCGCACGCTGACGTCCTTGAATGTGCCACTTTGCACCTGGTACTTGAACTCGGTGTCGCGTTCCCACTCTTTGCCTTCGGCCGTGCTGCCTGGCACCTTGATATTGTCACCGTTGATGTAACGGGTGAAGAAGGTCAGGCCGGGCACACCCCAGGCCTTGAAGTCATAGTCATAACGCACCTGCCAGGAGCGTTCCTGGGCGGCGGCAAAGTCGTTGACCTGGGCATAGTTGACCAGGTACGGGTTGGTGCCATCCAGGTAGGGCATGGCACTGTCGCCATACATGCGCTGCCAGCCGGCACTGAGTTTGTGGCCACCCAGGCTGTAGCCGAGCATGCCGCTGAACGCGCGATGGTCGATTTCGCCGGCGCGGGCATTGCCGATGTCATCACTCTTGATCAAGCGCAGGTCGGCCGACAGGCTACCCAATGCCAACGGCTGGCTGGCCACCAGGCCGAGGAAGTGCTGGCGGTAGATGTTCTCCAGCTTGGCCACCTGGTACTGGGCACTGAACCGCTCGTTGAAACGGTAATCGACACCGGCCAGGTCAAAATGGTCAGCCTCGATATCGCAGGCATAGCGCTTGTTCTTGCAATGCACGCGAATGTCCTGGCGGTCGGTGGAATCCCGTGCGGTGTACTTGTCCAGACGGGCCAGGGTGAACTTCAGGTCGCGCACTTCTTCGGAGGTGAGCATGGCGCCATGGAACATGGTTGGCAGCAGGCGGCCATCGTTGTACTTGAGCAACGGCACATCCGGCATCATCGAACCGTACTTGAGCACGGTATTGGAAACCTTGGCCTTGGCCGCCAGGCCCATCTTCGCGTACTGGTCCGCCGAGTGCCGCGGGTCGTGACCGGAAGACGGCAGCAGGCCGCTGTTACTGTCAGCCGGGCTGGAGTCAAGTTTGAAGCCGAACATGCCCAGCGCATCCACGCCAAAACCTACCGGCCCCTGGGTATAACCCGACTGCACATTGAGGATGAAGCCTTGTGCCCATTCTTCGCGTTTGGACGCACCCTGGCTGGAACTGCTGTGGCCGTCACGAAAATCCCGGTTGAAATAGACATTGCGTGCTTCGACCTTGGCACTGCTGTCTTCAAGAAAACCGGCGGCCTGGGCATTGACGCCGGCACACAACAGGAACAGGCCGGCAACACGACGCCCGGGGGCGAGGGGAAAAGGGGCAAACATGCGAGAAAACATCCAGAATCAAGGCGGGTAAACAACCTGTGGCACGTGCTGGCCACGGTACTGCGAGGGGACCGAACAATAGCCGGCCATCATCTGATGATGATCGCGCAAAGGCTCTGGCACGAGCCATTGGACCATGGTCTAGGCGCGCAACCAGGAAACCGCGAAAAAACAGGGAAATACCGCACGCGAAACTAGGAAAGTTCCCGGCTTACTTACAAAAAGTTTGCAGTTTACCCAGTACCCACGAATGACTACACTCGATATCAGCGAACAGCGGAACCCACCCGCGTGGCCGGCGTTTTATTCTTCTTCAATGTTCGTCACGCCTTGCCACGATCGACGTACAGGAGTGATTACAGTGTCCAGACTTGCAGAGTTTCGTGCTGCCGAAAAAGCGCTCCAGGAACAGATGGCGCAACTGGAAGCGTTGAAAAAGGATGCCGGCCTCAAACGCGAAATCGAATTCGAGCAGAAACTAGTCGGCCTGATGAAAAGCTATGACAAGAGCCTGCGCGATATCATCGCCATCCTCGACCCGAAGGCCGTGGCCCGGGTTTCCAGTGCAGCACCCAAGCAACAGCGCCGCCCGCGCGTGGTGAAGGTTTACACCAACCCGCACACCGGCGAGCGGATCGAGACCAAAGGCGGCAACCACCGCGGCCTCAAGGCCTGGAAGGAACAGTACGGAGCCGCCACGGTAGAAAGCTGGGTACGCTGATGAAACGTCCACACGCACTTCACACTTTTTTCACAAGGGCTGGCTCAGTATCGAGACAGCTAAAGGACTAGCGACCCCATCACGCGCCCGCACATGCGGGCCTCTAATTCCGGCGCCCTGCCTCGTGCAGGGCGCTTTCATTTGCGCAATCGGCGCACTGCCGTATCATGGCCAGCCTGTCTCTTTTGCCGGCGCCCTGCGCCCGGCCCCGTCTCAGGAGTTCCCATGAGCCTGCACGATCTGCAAACCCTGCCTGGCGTCACCGCACAACCGGATGCCGCCACCGCCCAGTTCGTCTTCAACCACACCATGCTGCGGGTCAAGGACATCGAGAAGTCCCTGGACTTCTATACCCGCGTGCTGGGCTTCCGCCTGGTGGACAAGCGCGACTTCCCCGAAGCTGCCTTCAGCCTGTACTTCCTGGCCCTGGTCGACCCTGCGCAGATCCCTGCCGATGACGGCGAACGCCACCAGTGGATGAAGTCGATCCCCGGCGTGCTGGAACTGACCCACAACCACGGCACCGAAAACGATGCCGAGTTCGCCTACCATAATGGCAACACCGACCCGCGCGGCTTCGGCCACATCTGCGTCTCGGTACCGGACGTACGCGCCGCCTGCGCGCGCTTCGAGGCACTGGACGTGCCCTTCCAGAAACGCCTGCAGGACGGGCGCATGAACTACCTGGCCTTCATCAAGGACCCGGACGGTTACTGGATCGAAGTCATCCAGCCGACCGAGCTCAAAGGCTAAGCGTTTATCGCGATTCGCTCGTCGGGCCGGGAACTCCCGGCCCCTTGCTGTGGTATATGAAGGTAACTGCTTCACATGCCACAGCGAGGTAAGGACGATGCAATCTCTTCACTGTGAATACCGCAAGCACACCATCACCGCCAGCGTGATGCCCCACCCCGACTCCCCCCTGCCCTATGCCGCCGGGTGCCTGATCACCGACCCCGACGGGCACACCAGCAAGCGCATGTCGATGCCGATGAAGTTCTTCTCCGACCTTGAGAATGCGCAGCATGTGTCGCTGGCCCATGGCCGGGCGCTGGTCGACCAGCAGCTGGATGAAGGGCACAAGGTGTTCTGACCTTGTCAATCCCTGTGCCGACCTCTTCGCGGGCTTGCCCGCTCCCACAGGAACCCCACAGGGCCTGAAATCTGTGCAGTACCTGTGGGAGCGGGCAAGCCCGCGAAAGGGCCGGTACAGGAGTAATCAGATATCTCGGGCGTACGCCACCGCCGCCTTCACCTGCGCCCGGGTCGGCCGCACCCCGGTGTACAGCACGAACTGCTCCAGCGCCTGCAGCGCAATCACCTCCAGCCCGGTGATCACCGGTTTGCCCAACGCCCGCGCCCGTCTGATCAACGGTGTGCTCTCCGGCATCGCCACCACATCGAACACCCGCTCCGCCGCAGCGATGGCGTTCTCGGAAAATGCCAGCGCCTCGGCCTCCGGCCCGCCCGCCATGCCGATCGGCGTCACGTTGACCAACATGGGTGGGCACAGGTCCCCCAGCTCCGGCACCCAGCGATAACCGCACATATCCGCGAGCTGCCGCCCGGCCTGCTCATTACGCGCAACGATGATGCCTTCGGCGAACCCGGCATCGCGCAAGGCACTGGCCACGGCCTTGGCCATGCCGCCACTGCCGCGCAAGGCAAACGCCGTTGTCGGGTCGATCTGGTGCTGTTCCAGCAACTGGCGCACGGCCAGGTAATCGGTGTTGTAGGCCTTGAGGTGGCCATTGGTATTGACCAGGGTATTGACCGACTCGATGGCCGCCGCCGACGGATCGATCTCGTCGACCAGGGCCATGCAGGCTTCCTTGTACGGCATCGACACCCCGCAACCACGGATCCCCAAAGCGCGGATACCCGCCACCGCCGCCGGCAGGTCATCGGTGCGCATGGCCTTGTAGTAGAAGTCCAGGCCCAACTGCTGGTACAGGTGGTTATGGAACCGCACACCGAAGGTGCCAGGGCGGCCCGCCAGGGAGATGCACAGCAGGGTATCTCTGCTGGGAGTTGTCGACATAACCTGCTCCTTTGTCATAACTGAAACGTTTGTGCAGCGTAACAGAGGCAACCACTGGTCGTCCCTTACACAACCTTTACCGTTCCCCTGTGCTCAGCTGACAGAGAGTGGAGTCATAGTAATAGGACCCCACACTTGGGGTGTTCTTGCGAGGGTTGCTTCATGAACCGTCACATTCCCGGAATCGCCCTGCTGGTCGGTGCCCTGGCCATCAGCGGGTCCGCTGTCGCCCACGGCGGCCATGGTCATGGCCATGGTGGTTGGTATGGCCCGGGCCCGCTGCTGGGTGCGGCCGTGGTTGGTGCCGTGTTCGGGGCGACGGTTTATGGCGGGCGCGACCGTACCGTGTACGTCGAGCGCCAGCCAGTCTATTACGCGCCACCGCCGGTGTACGTGCAACCACCGCCACCACCGGTGTACTACCAGCCGTACTACGTGCCGGCACCACCGCCCCCGGGCTACCGCACCTACTATGGCCCGCCTCCGGTGTATTACGGCCCGCCGCGCTGGTAAATGTTGATGGAACCAATGACCACTATCGAGGAAGTTAATTTCAAACCGCCCCGGCTGCTGCGTAAGGTAGGGCCATGTTTACAGGAGGTCCACATGGCCACTATCCAGATCATGTCCGTTGTCGGCAGTGCCGTCCCCACCTCACTGCGTGAGCAGGGCCTGCTGGCTTGCTGGTACCTGGTGCGCAACGGCGAAGCCGTAAGCGGCCCGATGCCGACCCTGGCCTCGGCCCAGGCCCTGGTCGAACAGTTGCAACCAGGCACCCTGGTCGCCTGACCCGTATTTGTTGTGCGTTGCTCCCTACGCCCTTCTGGCCCGCCTACCTGGCGGGTCTTTTTTTTGCTTGCCGAGAGTTCTGTGGCGCCTGTGAGATCGAGCGCGCCCAGCAACACGGTGCCTGTTCCGCCCAGCCAGGTGACGGTGCCTGGGCCGAGGTCAGTAGGATCCATGAAAACCTCATTACGGATGGTGATGTCGTAAGCGCTTCCCTTGTCCGCACAATGGATTTAGCTTGCGACTAATATCACGACAAGATAAATTTAGCTTTTCGCACATTTAGCAGTAAGCTAAACACTGGCATGCTTCGCCTCATGGACATCTATGAAATTCGCAAGCACAACCTGGTCAAGCTGATCGGCAACCAGAGAAAGGGGTCCTGCGCAGAGCGCTGGGGGATGGCGCCTGCGCACCTGAGCCAGATCCTTTCGGACAAGACAGCGAAGAACCTGGGCGATGACGTGGCCCGCAGAATCGAGGGCATCGAAGGCTTGCCGCGGGGTTGGTTCGATGCAATGGCAGCGGGCGACTTGGCGCAGGCGCCAGTCGAGCCTGGCGACAGCAAGCTTTCCGCTGCCGACCTGGTCAAGCAGATGCTTGCCAGAAGCGGCAAAGGCATCCCCGAAGAAACCCGGCAAAGGCTATTGGCCGCCGCCGAGGAGCCGGCAGACTCGACGCTGCTAAAGGCTGAACCTGATCGGCCAGGCCTTGTGGGCGACGAAGTGTGGATTGCCCACTATGACGTCCGGGCGGCCATGGGCGGCGGGCAGATCCCCCACGACTACCCCGAAATGTTCAAGGATGTTCGCGTCAGCCCAAGCCACCTGCGCGAGCTGGGCGTGGAGTTCAGCGAGCACCACCACCTGAAGATGGTGACCGGCTGGGGCCAGTCGATGGAACCGACCATCAAGCACCGCGACCCACTGATCGTGGACGTCAGCATCCGCGAGTTCGTCGGCGATGGAATCTACTTCTTCTCCTGGGGTGACCACATCTACATCAAGCGGCTGCAGATTGCTGACGAGGACCACTTCGAGATGATTTCCGACAACTCGCGGCACAAGGACCGCATGATTCGTCGGGAAGAGACCTACATCCAGGCCAGGGTGCTGCTGGTGTGGAATGCGCACCTTGTGTAAAGCGAAACCCATCACGACGACGTAAGCCGTTCACTCACCCAATTGGGCCGTCTTGTGGCCTTTGGCGGGCAAGCCCGGTCCTCATGCACATGACTCATTGAATCAGCAGGGCCCCCTGTGGGAGCGGCTTTAGCCGCGAACACCGGCGTAGCCGATGCCATGCACCGCGTTGGATTCTTCGCGGCTGAAGCCGCTCCCACAGGGTACGCGGACCGTTCTCTGCTTGAGGCTTGCACCGTACCTGTTGGAGCGAGCTTTTTCCGATACTCAGAAAGGTGCCGCCTTCTCAATCTGCTGTTCGCTGTCCTGCTCGACGACAAAGTCGTCGCGTTCCTCCACGCTGCTGCGCTCCCAGCGCACCGTCACACTCTCGTCGTCGTTGAAGGTCAGCGCCAGCTCGGGCGTCTCGGCCAGCAGGCCCATCACCTCCTCCCACTCGGTATCACCGTCGGTATCCAGACGATGCACTGTCACCCAGCGCTGCGTCTGCGCGAGCGGGTGGTTGATCATCGCTGACACCCGCAAGCTCAGCCGCTCTATTCCGGTCATTTCCTGACGCTGATGGGGCGTCGAATTCACGTGCTTAGACATATTCTTATCCTGAAGGCTGTATATTCGTACAGTATTCAAGGAAAGCTTATCCCACCGCCAAATCAAGCGTAAAGCCCCGCTGCGGAAAATTTTCGCCAACAAGTAATTTGTCGCCAAGCGAAATAAATTTAGCCCACAGCTATTGACCGATATTTAGCGAAGGGCTAAATTTCACTTCGGCAGCCGCCACCGTGCTGCTGCAGCACAAACCGCCATTTTTATTCAGGAGCCTCCCATGAGCGTAAATATCAGCAACCTCACCCTCGCCGTTCCTGTAGCCGAGTCGTCGATCAGCCCCGTAGCGATCGAACTCACCGGCACTGAAGCAATTGCTCAATACCCGAGCTATGTGACAGTGCTCAGCGATGGTTCGATTCAGTTGTTTGCCCCCACCAAAGGCGCTTCGAGCAAAAGCACCCACAGGACCCGTTGCGAGTGGTCAGAACCGGAATACTGGACCCTGAACAGCGCCCAGGATCACTGGAACCGCCAGACAATGACGCTGACCAAAGTCAACTGGGCGCAGAAGGTGGTCATCGCGCAGATGCACGTCTTCGGAGACGACAGCCCGCCCGTGAAGGTGTTCTGGAAGAAAGGCGAAATCACCCTGGGGTTTCGGCGGACCTACAACCAGACTGACCCGATAAACTCGACGGTGCTGAAGGGTGTCCCGCTGGGGGCAAAGTTCGAGGTGAGCATCCACGCTACCTCGGCAGGCGTGGTCACCGTTACGGCCAAGTGCAACGGGGTGACCGGTTCGTCCGGCGATCTACGGTTCGACAGCACCTGGGCTTCGCGGCTATTCGAGTTCCACGGCGGGGTCTACAACCAGGTGGACTACACCGATACGACGCCCGCCGATGACGGCTCGATCTGCATCATCAGCGACCTTGCGCTGATCCATGCCTGAGCCGAGGGAGCCGGCAAGACATCCCGATGCCCTGTATCCAAAGCGCAGGCCGCATCGGGATAGCGGTGAATTGCTTCACCTGATGGCTGCGTTTTTTCTTAAATCAGGTGCCGCTTGGCGGTGAGCCGCCGCCAGGTGCTGCATACAAGCTACGTTCAATGTTCGGGCGGGTTCTCGATGGCCTTGGCACCGTGCACATACATGTCGCTCCAGCGATCCATACCACCGGGCCAGCATTGGCCCAGAAGAGGATGCACCCATGGCGACAATCGACACTCGGTCGCTTGCACAAAGATTCCAGAATCACAGCTTGCAATCCGGGCTCTTGATGATGGGTTAAATTCAGATGCTCCTGGAAATGCCCAGCCTGTAGCCGGGCATTTCCATGGAGGCATGATTCAGCTGCGTTTCGGTGTAGATTGCATGCCTCATGCCTTTGCAGTGCGCTCGCTTGCCCATGAGTTCTTCGGCTTGAGTGCTGATGTTCCGCTCACGCCAGCGGGAATCTGTTCGATATTGCCACCGCCACGAATGAACAGCTCAATTTGCTCGCTCAGGCGCTGATGTGCACGCTGCGTTTCTGGAGAAAAGGTCGGGTGCATGGTTGTTACCTCGGTCCAGGGCCAGGAAAAAGGCCCGAATCCCACTATACACGCTTTGGAAATTTTCCTTCGAAATGCTCGCCTGATCCCGTAATTTGAAAGCACGTTTCGACCTTACTTTCACGGGCAGATAGCAGTCCCCCGGACCAACCGGCTGATGCTTTCGAGGGATACCAGGCCGGCGCCGCCACGCGTCTGAACAGACTGTTCGGGCCTGTTGATCAGGGGTGGGCACTTTTGCCGCGTCGTGGATGCGTGCCGACGGCATCAAAACTATGAAGACCCGGGCATGACAGAACGGTTACATCATCAAGCCGATCGACTGGTGCGCGCCCCCGAGACACCGGTACGCGCTACCCGCCTCTTCCGCGAACTTTCGACGATATCAGGGGTAGTGCTTCACAAAAATTATCTCGGGGTCGCCCTCATCCAGATTCTCGACATAACCGCTCTCTATGAAGCCGAACTTTCCGAGCAGTTTTTTCATCGGTTGATTGGAGGCATTTGTCGACGTGAACAATTTTGCGGCCCCGCACTGGGATTGCAGGGTGCGGAGGATGGCGGAACCGACGCCATGACGGCGCTGCGAGTCCCTCACCATGATGAGGGGGATGAATGCGTGTCCAAAGAACGAAAAGTCAAGAACACCATACCCCAGCACCATCGACGCATCGCGAGCTTCCGCGGCGATCCAGCATTGGCCAGCAGTGACAGCCTGCGCAATGAACGCTCGGCGCATTGGTTCTCGCTTGGCGATTGAATCCAGATCGACCAACCTGCCGATATCGCTGTTCGAGGCAAGCCGCACAGTTAACTGTGACGTCATTGTTATACCGTGAAATGGGCCTGATTTCGCAGTGTAATCGTTCTGATCAGCACGATGTCACCTGCCTCCATCAGTCACCAGCAACATGTGGCACCAGGATGACAATCTTGCCTTTGGCAAACACCTCCAGAAGCCCTTCAGCCTTGGCACGCGGCTTTATGAAAGAACGCTGTGTCGAACGCTTCAACAACCGGCATCGCGATGCGCAACCGAGCAAGCCCCTCCTTGCTGAGTGATAGCAGGTTCGCGCGGTGATCTTGAGGGTCTATCCGTTTCTCGACAAGCCCATCTTTTTCCAAGCGAGATACGATCTGCGAGATGTGCATACGGTCCATGCCGGTGAATCTCGCGATACCCTGTTGAGTAATCTGCTCACTATTGCGCGTCAACCAACCGCATACAGCCAGAATCGCGAACTGTGGCTGAGTGAGCCCCAGTGGATTCAACAGCGCATTGAGCTGTCGCTGCCAATCCAGGAATTCGCGCCAGAGTCGGAACTCCGGGCTGCTGCTCGGCCCTGAGTAGGCAGATCCACTCCACTTTTCATCAGTATCCAGATGGCCTGCACTCATGGTGCGCTCACTCGGGCTTCGCTGGCACGCTTGAGACCTAGCATCGTGTTAGGCAACGAAGCCTGAATCGACCTGCCAACCAAATATCGAAACAAAAAGCTCAGAGGGCCTTTGAAACGGCTGCGGTGCGCCCATCGGGATCTTCGATCAAGGCGACCTGATCGCCCAGCTCAGCCAGCCAGGCTTGCGGTAGCCCCCGACTTGCCAGTACTCCCTAAGAATTCTCCGTTCAAGCGCCCGTACTGCCTTGATCGGAGATGCCGGGGCAAGAATAATGCGACCGCCAATCGGGTGAGTTGAACACCCTGCACAGGCAGGCCCCTTGATACGGCTGCCTGCACTCCAGGAAGGAATCCTTACATGTCATACCGGCTTGCAATTTTCGACTTTGACGGCACACTCGCAGACTCCTTTCCATTCTTCGTTTCAGTATTCAATCAAATTGCTGACAAGCACTCCTTCAACCGGATCCAACCAGAAGAGCTGGACTCTCTACGCAAGCAGGGGGCTCGGGAGATCATGTCTCATATCGGAATGCCTCGCTGGAAGCTACCTCTAGTGGCGCGAACTTTTATGGGGCTGATGAAGAAGCATCGAGGCTCAATCCAGCTGTTTGAGGATATCGCCAATACGTTGAGCCATCTTGATGAGAAGGGATTGATACTCGCAGTAGTGTCTTCCAACTCCAGAGAGAATGTCACGCAGGTTCTGGGTTCCAGCTGTCGACATATCCAGGCCTTCGAGTGCGGGGCTTCCATTTTCGGTAAGGCATCGCGCTTGCGCCGGGTCATGCGAAAATTTTGCGTGGCAAAAGAAGAGGTTATCTATATAGGCGATCAACCTACGGATGGTGAAGCAGCATCAACTGCCGGCATCGCCTTCGGCGCGGTTGCGTGGGGATACGGGACATATGAAGCATTTCAAAACCTTCAATCCCATGCGTGGTTCGCCGATGTAAACGAACTACGGCGACTGGCAGATAGCCATGACCATCTGGACTCCTCCCCAAGTTAGTTAACTGCTCGCGTTGATATTGCTGACGTCGGTCCATGATTAACTGTTGCCTCACGTCGACCACCAACACCAAACCCGTTGAAAACGGAGCGTGCGGGGACAAGCCCTACGGCAAGCATCATCATCCCAGGGTTTTGGTGTCATTGCGCAGGACGGAGTACAGCCGGGACGCGACCAGCAGAGGCCGAGCAGCTTGCTGTACTTGAGTACGACGTTGCCAAGTGGCGGGCAAATTTTTCGTCCCAGAGAATCAGGAAGCAGCTGAACCCAACCATTATGAGTATTCCATGCCGCGTGGAGAATCTCGCCGCTTCTGTGCCAGGCTTCTCCCTATTGGCTACTTCGTACTTGGCTGCTTGTGAATCTCCAGACGCTGTGCATCCCTGGCAAACCATACACCAACCGCAATCACCATCAGGCATATGAACACAACGTCCCATGCTCTGTGCTCAATGGCCGCCAAGATCGCGAAAAACTGCAGGGCGCCAGCCCACCATAAAAACGGTCTGATTTTCGAGTAGCGCATAGCTCACCTCACCATAGCCAACTACTCAGATTTTAGTCGACTTCGACGAGGTCCCCCATGCCCACAGAGACCCGCCCCAGCAGATGAAACCAGATCTTTACTGCATCCTTTTCAATTGCAGGCACACAAAGGCAACGATGTGCCCAATGGCAGGCATGAATCCAGCCGTCATTGCAGGCTTGGTCGGGCACTCTGTAGTGGTCTACTAACCCCGGGCACCTTCTTAGGCGAAAATGGTCGCCACACAGAGGTGTTCGATGAGCAGACAACGACGTACTTTCACCCCCGAATTCAAGCGCGAGGCAGCCGGCCTGGTGCTCGACCAGGGCTATAGCCTTACTGAAGCCGCCCGGTCGCTCGACTTGGTTGAATCGGCGCTTCGCCGCTCGGTGAATCAACTCCAGTCAGAACGGGGCGGTGCTACGCCAGCGAGCAAGGCGCTGCCCCCCGAGCAGCAGAAGATCCAAGAGTTGGCGCTGGATATGGCGTAAGAGCACCGTGGGCGGCCGCAGAATGTGCTGTTTCATAGTGACCAGGGTAGCCAGTATGGCAGCCGAGTTTTTCGTCAGCGGTTGTGGCGTTACCGCTTCAGGCAGAGCATGAGCCGCAGAGGTAATTGCCTGGACAATGCGCCCATGGAACGTTTGTTCCGCAGCCTGAAAACGGAGTGGGTGCCGAGTGTGGGCTACATGAGTGCTGCGCAGGCACAGCAGGACATTGGCAGGTTTCTGATGCAGCGCTACAACTGGGAGCGACCGCCTCAGTTCAACGGTGGATTACCGCCGGCGATGGCCGAGGAAAAACTCAATCCGGTGCCCGGGATGAGTTGACCACTACAAAAACGGTCAGGCGCGGCCTGCTTTCGCCCCATACATGCCAATTGCGGGTAAAAAAGTAAAACATTCTTAATCGTTGATTAATCAAAAGCTTGAGCTTCGCCCCGGTAAGATTCCGCGCCTTTACTAGTGGAGAAAGCTCCGATGCTTCGAATGCTGTTCTGTGCCACCCTCTTAACCACCTCATTCGTCTGCTCGGCTGCTGACGTTGTACAAGGTGGTGAGGAAACGCTGACCGTTCTTAGTTCCGGCGGTATCATGGGCGTTATCCGGGAAGTGGCGCCAGCTTATGAGAAGACATACGGCGTGAAGCTGGAAGTTCTAGCCGCGCCTTCGATGGGGGAAACCCCACAGGCCGTCCCGAATAGGCTCGCCCGCGGTGAGCAGGCGGATGTAGTTCTGATGGTAGGTTCGGCGCTCGACAACCTGGTCGCCAGCGGTCTAGCCGATAAGACCAGCCGAATTGATCTCGGAAAGTCTTTCATTGCCATGGCCGTTCGCAAAGGCGAATCGAAGCCGGACATAGGCACCATGCAGGCCTTGCGCACAGTGCTGCAAAACAGCAGCTCTGTCGCGTACTCCGACAGCGCAAGCGGCGTCTATCTTTCCAGGACCCTGTTCCCTCGCCTGCAGCTCGGTGACCAGTTCGTGGCCAAGGCTCACATGATACCTGCCGAGCCTGTCGGCGCGGTGATCGCTCGCGGCGAAGCACAGATCGGCTTCCAACAGCTCAGTGAACTTAAGCCAGTAAAGGGGATCGACATCGTTGGTCTGATCCCGGCTGAAGCGCAGAAAATGACGATGTATTCTGGCGCTGTCGTCACCAAGAGCCAGCATCATGCCGCAGCCCAGGCGCTCCTCGACTATCTGGCATCGCCACAAGCCGACGCAGCGATCAAAGATAGTGGCTTGACGCCGCTACCTCATGCAGCAAGCTGACTGCGAGCACCGACATCGAAACTGGGCTCGGCAAAACACGAAGATCTTGCCGCAGTCTTCGCTTTGCGAGCGTCTGCAATGGGTCGAAAGCGGCCGCTCGCAGAGGCCAATCGAGCCGCCCAACAGGTGCGGCCCATGCGTAGGTCTGCTCAATGGTTTTCAAGACCGCGTGATAAACCTCCACTCCATGTTGCCTGCAAGGCAAAATCGATTCCAAAACAACGACGAAACGGCACGGCTACAGGCCGCATACTGCAAGGTTCGCCATTTCAATTTTGGAATTGATTTTCGCACTCCTCCGGCGCTCTGCCGACCTACTCCCACACCCTCCAAGATTCGGCAAGCGCCCACAACCTGGCCGTCTCGACGATCTCCAGCATGTCGACCACGTCCTCATCATCAACCTCTCGACGCCGGCGCGCAGCGTAGGCCATTTCACTGAGCACGGCCGGGCGTCCATCGGGATCCTCGCGCAGGGCAGCCTGGTCATCCAGCTCGGACACCCAGGGCTGTGGCAGTCCTGCCATCATTCCTTCCTACACCACCACGATTGCACGTACAGCACGCCGTCGATCTCTTCGATCCCGTTTATGTTGATGCCGAGCAGGGCCCCGCATGTTGGAAGGTAGGGGCAGAATCGAGGCATATACGACACGGGTAGCCAGTCAACGCCTGCAAAGCCGATTCAGCAAAACAACCGCTCCTGGTAGAGATCTTCCTATCATCTGGGCGCTATGTAGCTATCAGAATTGTCTGATTAAACCTCCAGCCATTCCGGGGGTAACTTGGTGCACTCACTTACCGGGCATGCACCATGCAAGATACAAGGCAAACTTATGACCAAGCAAGCAAGCAAGCAAGCAAGCAAGCAAGCAAGCAAGCAAGCAAGCAAGCAAGCAAGCAAGCAAGCAAGCAAGCAAGCAAGCAAGCAAGCATTATAATGGCTGGAATATAGTTATATCAAGTATATTCTTTACTATTTCTGCGTGCGCTTCATCATCTCATCACACTTTAAACAAACCATCTAGTGAGGCAGAGAGCCCCCGTTTAAACGAGGCTTATCATCGCTTAACGACCGAGCACCCCGAGTTCAACTGGAAATTCGTTGAGGGGCTCAGCAATGATTAAATCTATCACATCACTGGCAGCTTGTATTTTTATCGCTGCACCTTCGCTCTCGTTTGCAGCTTGCAAGTTTTACGACGGCCATTCACAAAAACAGATAAATATAAGTATACCTTCCACGCTTTCAATCCCCAGAGACGCAGCAGTCAACACCGTGATTTACGAATCCCCGGCTATGACCTTTAATGGCAACGCATCGTACGAATGCTCGACCACATTCACGAACGGGATTAAAAACAACGCGGGTGCGGATTCAACGTCAACTTATTTCCCAATAGGTAATACGGGGCTTTCGTGGCAGTGGATTTATCAGGGAAATGCATATATCGGATTTGGCGGTGGAACACCTCGACAACCTGGCGGATACGGATTCAATACCACTACAAACGCCCTACGCATAGTTAAAACGGGAGAAATCTCACCAGGCGCAACCATACCAGCCGGAGTCCTAGGGTATATACAAATAGAATCGGCAAGCGTAAGACCTTTAGCAATGGCAACTGATAATAGCTCAGCCATTATACTTCAGTCGTGCGAAACTCCAAACATCGCCGTTACAATGGGCGAATACAACCTAAGCATATTTTCAAAAAATGGAAACTCCACTCCACCAAAAGCGTTCAATATACAATTGAATAACTGCCCGAGTGGAATCCAGAAAGTGAGCTATAGCTTATCTGCCACGTCAGGCTCCCCGGCGGTGGACAGTGCACTCGGCATTATCGAATTAAACAAAAGCTCGACAGCGAAAGGTATAGCACTGCAATTACTTGACCGCAATCAGGCCCCCATACAACTCGACAAAACTTATGTCTTCAACGAATACTCCACAGGCGGAGGAAACTTCTCGATACCCTTGAACGCCAAGTATATCCGTACCTTACCGACTGGTAATAATGGCCAATATGATGAAGGGATGGGTGCTGGCTCCGCCAACAGCGAAGTGACCTTCATTATGAATTATCTGTGACTACTGCCTGGAACGTGGCGGCTTTCCGATAGCTGTGAACGCCTGTGGACGTCGTACCCACGTTCATATTGCTGACCAGCTATCGAGGTGGGCCATACTGTCACCAGCTCCCGCTCTAGCATCAGCCCGTGCTAGCAGCTTGAAGATGGCGACGCGTATCGCTGTTTGGTCTGAATACAGCTGTGGTTCAGCCATAAGCGCAGCCTAGTGCAGCGGAGCCAGATCCTTCCCCCGCGCCTTGGCGACAGCGCGCGACTGCCAGTCGGAGACCGCTTGGAATAGCGACTCGGCCAATAGCCGCAGGCGCTCGATTTCCTCAGGCGGCGCGCCACGGTCCTGGGCCTAGTGGTACTCCCGCATGGCGTCGACGGCCTTCTGAATCAGCGGCTCGCCTGCTTCGATCAACCCTGTACAGCTGCGCTTTTCCACTTCCCTGCTCCGTGCCAGCCAGCAGGCTCGTCGCCACCCATCACCGTACCCGAGACCTCCGGCAAACACTTCAACCAGGCGGTCGAAGCGAAGGGCTTTAGGCATCGCCCCCAGTACAACTGCCGACATACTTATGCCACGATGTGCCTCATATCAGGGATGAACCCGGCTTTCATTGCAGGGCAGCTTGAGCACTCGGTTCAGGTGCTCCTTTCCACCTACGCGAAATGGCTGAATTCGGCTAACGACTGGACCAAACTGGCGAAGCTGGAAGCGAGCGTAATTGGTACAGGATTAAATTTCGTTCACGTTGCGCCCTTTGGATATAAGGCATTCGACAGGCGTTCAGCCATACTCCAGAGATGTTTTTCGCGTTTTAGTGAGTTTTCGAAAGTGAGGAAAGCCCGTGTTTACGGGCCTTCCAGCCCTCCGCGCCACGCTGCATCCCTCCCCAAAACACAGCCATTGGTACAAAAATTGGTACGAGCTGACTGTACACCTATCCAGCAGTTTCCAACCCTTCTACCAGCGTTCTGCCGACCTACTCCCAACCCCCTTACGCCCTGAAGTCAAACCCTTCTGGTGACTGCGTCGTCACGTAGTGCGCCAAGTAGCTGTCCAGCAGCGTCTCCGGATCTTCGAGTAGACGGTAATCGGCAAAGTCATCGTTCTTAACGTGATAGACCTTCCTATCGCACTTGCCTTCGTCAAGAAACAGGGCATCGCCCGCATCAGTCAGCAGCCAGCAACGCAGGTAGTGCTCGGAACTCGCCTGGATGCTTTTGACGAAATCCCTCATCACGGCCTTCTTCACCCCACGCAACACTCGATAGCGTTCGATTGACAGGCGTCCGCTGTAGGAGAACGGGGAGTTGGTCCAATCCATGGACAGATAGGAGCGCTCGGTCAACATAAAAGACCAGAAATAGCGAAACAGTTCTTTCCAACGGGCCGGCAGCATCGCACAGTTTCGCTCGAATGTAGGCCCCTCTGTTGCAAGCGTTTCGGGCGCCAGGTAGAAGAACAGGTTCAGTGCTCGCCCTTCAGCCGCCAGCGATGCTATCCAAGTACCCCTATAACTCTCGAACAGTACTATCGGCACAGCATACTCACGCTCGATCGCCGCCACGGCACGAGGAAAGGCGGCAGCAAAGCCAGGAAACATTTCACCTACGCAGGCGCCTAGTTTATCGATCACCACGCTGTTCAAGTGCGGTCGCTGGGCATCGCCAAGATCGACACCGCTCGTGCACACTAGATCGTACCCATCCTTGTCAAGCATCATCTATCCCTATTCAGGTTCCGTCTTCGAAAAGCCTGTATCGGCCGGACGATTCATTCCTCCAGCGCCGGTATAGGCCCGCCCATGATTGGTACTAATTAGATCTCTCTTGCCCACATCACCAGTGACTGGTATCAGAATTGGAGCACAGCTCGATGCCCGGCTGCGCCGAAAATTCGCTCTGCAGAGGCCGCGTTACGAAAATCCTGTATAACTGAACGGCCCAAACTGACCTTGACGTCCGCATACGATGATCCCCCAAGACCGTATCCAGCAGCTGTTCGAAAAATACTTTGAACTGATTCGATTGGAGACAGTTGAGTTCGGCGTGAGCGCTACGGAGGTACGCCACCTTTTAGGGCGGCTGGGCGAGTTCTACTGCGCGCTAGAGCTAGAAGGCACGCTCGCTCACCTAACCAACCAGCATGGCTTCGATGTGATCTGCAGGAGTGGTAGAAAGGTAAGCGTTAAGACGACGGCTCAGAAAAACGGATTTGTTCCTATCGGTAGGTCGACCGTCGACAGAGTCGACGACCTAATGGTCATCCAATACCAAGACGGTGCGCTCTCAATTGTGTATTACGGACCTGTCGCGCAGGCAATCGCAGCAGCCCGCTACTACGCGCCAAGCGGAAACTATGAGCTCGATATATCCAAAGCGCGCCAGCTGACGACCACTGCGAGCCCTTCTCTAAAAGATGCCCCAGCTGCTCCGCCAGCTGGAGACCTATGAAAAGCCAGCGGCTTTTAAGACCGTGGTACAAGCGCCCTATCCATGCCGCCCGCAAGGCAAAATCGGTTCCAAAACGACGATGAAACGGCACGGCTACAGGCCGCATACCGCAAGGGTCGCCTTTTCAGTGTTGAAACCGATTCTTAAGGCATCCGCTAAAGAATGATGGCATTCTGCCGACACAATCCCGTTGGGATTTAATTCTTTTGGAGCTGATGCAATGGATGTGAATGTCTACGATTTGGACTCTGTGACCGACGAGCACATTGGGATGAAAATTCGAGCTCATGAAAGCTTCGTGCTGGAGTGTCCGAACTCCACAAAATTTGCAAAGGCTGTTGAGACGCTTGAGAAACTGATCGAATCTCAAGGTATGACTTGCCGCGTCTATACCATCGGTCGTGTGGCGGCTATGGGAGCAGCGGCCTGGACAGGCTGGGGTACTATCATTGCAGCCGGAGCTGGCATTGCAATGGCTGCGCACAACATTGCTACGTGGTCCCCAGACTACGAGATCGGCAAAGTCATGACAGGCTCTAAAATTTTCGTCACTTACAAAAAGTGACCTCGTTGGTACGTCTCTCGCGATGTGAGACAGGATCGAGCTTCCAGTAATACAGCAGTAGCGGAAAAAATCGACCTCAGGCCGCGACGTATGCGGCCTGTGAATCGAACCTGTAATACAGTTCGGCTAGTTCCGGCGACTTTCGCCCAGTAAAACAGAGATGTTATTGAGCGGTTGTAGACAGCCGTAGCCACCCTCCTCCGGCGTTCTGCCTACCCACCCCACCCCCTCTCGGATTCATCAAGCGCCCACAACCTAGCCGACTCGACGATCTCCAGCATGTCGACCAGGTCGCCGTCATCGACCTCTAGCCGCCGGCGTGCGGCATAGGCCATCTCATCGAGCACCGCTGCGCGCCCATCAGGATCAGCCACCAGGGCAACCTGGTCGTTCAGCTCGGCCAGCCAGGCCAGCGGAAGCTCAGTTGCCATATTCGCCCACCGCCCGGCACCACCATGATTGGGCGTAAAGAGCGCCGTCGATCTCCTCAACCCCGGTGATGTTGAGGCCGAGCTGGGCCATGCCGTTGAGCTTGGCGTCGTGCAATCGGGGGATGATGTCGGGCCCTGGCGACGGGTTAAACACCCATGCCTGGGTCGAAACCCGGCCCAACGGCTCACTGTGGTGGTCACCGATGTGGATGTCGGCCCGCATTGGCTGGACCTTCCTAAGCTGATCGGAGGGGATGGCCACGCCCTTCACGCGGCGGCGGAGTAGGAGGAAGTACATGCTGCACCCAATACTGTATATCGATACAGTATTTCAGCATCAGGCAAAGCAACCGCACCAGTACCGCTCGGCGGACTATGCTCGTTTGCTCAGGCCGGACGGAGGCGTATGTGGCCCAATTAGTGAACCTTGCCAGCAGGGCCGCCTAACGCCTTGAGCTGGTAGTCGGTGACAGCCTGGTTCTGTGACTCAGCAATCAGCCGGAGACGCTCAACCTCTTCCGCTGGGGCACCAGATGCCTTCGCTTCATGGTGACGCTTCCATGCCTGCACGGCGTCGGTATACATGGGATGGTCCGGATAAAGGAAAGGTGGTTTAGTCTCCATCTGAACTCCATTCTGGGGCCGCCATCATTGTATAGTAGCCGGCGCCCGCCCTGCTTGGATTAGCTGGTAATCAACAACCGCTTGGTATAGCGAATCCGCCAATAGACGTAGGTGCTCGACCTCTCCAGGCGGCGCGCCACTGTCTTGGGCTTGGTGGTACTTCCGCATGGCGTCAATGGCCTGCTGAATCAGCGGCTTGCCCGCCTCGACCATGCCAATGAAGGTGCGTTTGCCCACTGCCCATACCTCGATTACTTGATCAGCGCATTATAGGACGATTCGCAGGCCTGACCCGCTATTCGGGCTTGGTCATAAGCTTTCGCCAGTTCTCCCGCTCGAGCATCAGCCTGTATGAGCAGGTCGGAGAGCACCATGGCGGCGCGAGTGGCTGTCTGGCCTCGGGCGGAAGCGGTGGTATCCGGGCCGGAGCAACTGACAGCGGCGGCGAGCTCGGCGGCATCTCTGCGCATCCGCTGGCCAGCAACATCGGCGCCAACAGCGCCGGTATCAGCAATCGTTCTTTCGTTTTGGGCATGGGCTCTCGCCTCCTCCTGCGCCATCGCGCGTCGTTGTTCCTCGTAGCGTGCCTGCCGTTCGCCAATCACCTGGCTAAGTCGGGAGTCGCTCTCTCGTTGAGCTGATGCGTGGCCGGCCTTCTCACGCTCTACTGATAAGCCGTGCTGGTAGACGGCCCAGTGGGAAGCTACGCCCAGCGATAACATCGGCAGCGCCAGGCGCCAGTTGAAACCGTTCATGCGCCCAGCACCCTCCGGGCTCGTTCCCATAGCGCCAGGCGCTCGGCTTGCCCGTTAAGGCCGCCATTGATCTTTCGGGTGATGCCCACGAAGTCGCCTCGGTCTGCCAGCGTGTTGAGGCCGCGCGTCTGCCAGTACCAGGCCGCCGACGCGGCCGCGTGCACCGGCAGCTCCAGTAGCTCAGGCTGGTTGACCAGGTCGAGACCCAGCGCCTCGCCACAGGCCTGGTAATTGGCCAGACCGGTAATCTGGATCAGGCCCCGGCCTCGATACTTCTGGCCATCGCCATCGGCCGCCGGCGTGTTGCCCAGCCGTGCCGCCAGCGACCCGGTGTCGTATTTGGCCAGGTACTTGTCATTGCCCAGCTCGCGCACAAAGCGGAGCTGGCCGGATTCATGGCCGATCTGCGCGATAAACGCGGCCTGCCGCGCCGGCGTGACGATGCCGCGCGCGCCCATGGCGGCGTTGAGGACGGGTGCAAAAACGCCGGCTTTCGGGCCGGCGTTCGGGAGAATCTGCAGCAGCTGCTGGGGGGTTACGCTCATGCTTACTTACTCCTGTAGTTATCGCTCAGGCCGGCCCTACATCTACGGTCTTGAGCGGTTTTTCGGTTTTCGTCTTGGCGCCCTTGGCCTTGGCTTTACCCTTCTTGCCGCCGTTGCATTCGACGGTCGTGGTCCAGCCCGACGCGGTGAATACCTGCGCGACACTGTCCACCAGATACTCACCGTCCAGGCCGACCTTGAAGCCTTGGGCGTTAATCGTGCATTCGGCAAACAGGTCAGTACGCCCGGCCATTTCCAGGCGCACGCCGGCGGTGCTGCGGTTGAGCGCAGCCAGCCGCGCCTTGGCGGCCTGCTCGGCGGCAGTCTTGTCGGGGTAAATATGGCGGTCGGTATGCACCGGGGGCAGGCCGTCGGGGGCCTCGTCGTTGTCCAGCTGGACCACCTGCAGGGCGCCGGTTTTCTTGTCCTGGTACTGGGTCCGCACAGCCTTCTGCGCACCTCGATCCCCGAGGCGGAACTGATACCGCTCAACCTCGGTTTTGTTGATGGGTACGACCAGCAGGGCCTTGCCGCTGATGCTTTTCCCACCCTGCCGGGGCATGACCAGCAGCTTGCCCTCGGCCACCTTGGCGGTGCTGTCGTACTGCTTGGCCAGGCGCGTGACAAAGTTAAAGTCCGACTCGTTGCGCTGGTCGACGCGCTCGATCTTGGTGGCCACCGGGCACACCGGCTCCCAGCCGTTGCGCTTGGCCACCTCGTTGACGATCTGCGACAGCGGCACGTTTTCCCAGCTGCCACTACGCACGGTCTTGCCGCTGCCGCGCATGTCGCTGGCCTTGCCGCGAATGGTCATGGTGTCCGGCGGGCCGGACAGCTGCACCTCGTCGACGGTAAAGGCGCCCATGCGCTTGAGGGGCTGGCCCTCATAGCCCAGCAGCACCTCCACCCGGCCGCCACGGCCAGGCAGTGCAACAGCCTGGTCGCGGTCGTCAATGCGCAGCTCGAACTCGTCCGACTCCATGCCGGGCTTGTCCGATATCCGCAGCAGCAACAAGCGGTCATTGATCAGCGGGGTTATGTCCTTGTTATCCGCGATGATTCGGTACGTCGGTTTCATGCTTGCTCCAGGAACAAAAAACCCCGCACGGGGCGGGGTTCGTTATGCGTAACGCGGGATCAGTCGAACAGCTGCAGCAGCTCGACCGCCGGCGCCGACAGGTCGGGCAACTGGATCAGCAGGCCAGCGCGGTACGGCTGCGCCTCCCTGGCCAGATCAGGGTTAGCCCCCAGCACCGCCTCGACGGTGCCGTTGAGGTTGCCGTAGTGGTGCTGGCAGATCACATCCAGCAAATCCCCGTCAGACGTTCTGCAGGTCGTTGCCATAGCTCACAAACTCCAGGGTAAAGCCTTGTTTTCGGGGGATACCGCCGGCCAGCAGGTGGCTTTGTTCCTCGTCCACGCTCACCAGGCACCAGTCGCCCAGCACCTCGCCATAGCCCGTGACCAGCTTCAACGCCTGCAGGTTGCGGCCAATGCTGCGCAGCACGCCCAGTTGCTTAATGCCGCCCTTGTGGTGCGGGAAAATCGCGCCCTTGAGCGTGATTTTTTCCTCACCCAGGCCGACTGCCTGCTGCGCCACGCTGCGGCGCAGGCGCTCCTGGCCAGCCCAGCGAAACGACGCCTGCCGGCGCAGTTCGTCAAAGGCCGCGGTGTCCAGGTTGAAGTAATACGGCTGCTTCTTCGGGTCATGCGGCTGGATGATCAGCAGGTGGGGGAACGGCGCGACCGCCTCGGGCAGCGGCGTCGCCGAACCCAGCAGCCCGCCCGTGGGCAGGATGTTGGTCAGTGACGGGCTGACCAGCCCCGCCACTCGCCCGGCCTCGGCCGTGACCTTGGCCGCCATCGTCTTGAATGTGCCGAGGCATTCCTGCACCAGGGCGGCGCCGGTGACGGCACGGCTATAGGTCGACGCCACTTGCCCCACCTGGGACTGTGCCACGTTGATACTGCGCACAATCCGGCCCAGCTTGGCCCCGGCCTCGCCGCCCACAAACGGGATGTTTTCCAGCTCCGACGCGGCACCGGTGATGCTACCAATGGCACCATTGAGCGGGGACAGCATGCCGTCCACGCCCTTGCGCCCCGCCTCCCCAGCTGCAACCAGCCCGGACAAGGATGATTCCAGCTGCTCCATGTAGGGCATAACCCCTCCTTAAACGTGTGGTTCGTCGTACAGCTGCACCGTTGCCATGCGCGCCTCAGCCTCGCGCCTCCAGTCCTCAAACAGACGGCGCAGGGGCGCCTCGATCTCGCGCACCACCTGGTCGGGTTCTTTCACGTCGCCAAGCACGTCGACCTTGATCGACGGCGAGAACGTAAAGGTTTGCTCAACCTTCGGCGCCGGCGGTTTGACCGTGACCGCCTTGGCCGGCCCGGCCGGCTCAGGCAGTCGGGGTGCCGGCGCTTTCGCCTTGGCCACCATGTCGCGCACCACGTCGCCCAGTCCGTCCGGCCGGGGGGCCGGCTGGGGGGCTGCTTGAGCGGGTACGCCCTGGGCGACCTTGGGCGCCGGTGCGACCAGCACCAGGGGCGCCACCGGCGCCGCCTGGGCCATCGGCGCACGCGGCGCCGGCATGACCACTGGCTTGACCAGCAGCGGCGCAGGGGCCGGCACGCTGGGCTTGGACTGGTTGCGCACGGCATCGCCCAGGGCGGGCGCCGCCGGTGCCAGCAGTGGCGCAGCAACCGGACCCCGGTTGTCGACCACCATAGGCGCTGTCGGCGCTGCCTCGGGCGCGGTAACCCGTACTGCAGGCGCTGCTGCAGGTGGTACCACCACCGGCGCGACCGCCGGCGGAACAGGCTTGGCCTGGGCACGCACGGCATCGCCCAGGGCGGGCGCCGCCGGTGTCGGCAGTGGTGCAGCAACCGGACCCCGGTTGTCGACCACCACAGGCGCTGTCGGCGCTGCCTCGGGCGCGGTAATCCGTACTGCAGCCGCGGCTGCAGGTGGCACCACCACCGGCGCGACCGCCGGCGGAACAGGCTTGGCCTGGGCACGCACGGCATCGCCCAGGGCAGGCGCCGCCGGCGCCGGCAGTGGCGCAGCAACCGGACCTCGGTTGTCGACCACCACAGGCGCTGTCGGCGCTGCCTCGGGCGCGGAAACCCGTACTGCAGGCGCGGCTGCAGGTGGCACCACCACCGGCGCGACCGCCGGCGGAACAGGCTTGGCCTGGGCACGCACGGCATCACCAAGGGCGGGCGCCGCCGGCGCCGGCAGTGGCGCGGCGACCGGACTCCGGTTGTCGACCACCACAGGCACACGCTTGCCGGCATCGAGCACGGCCGGAGTGGCCGGCTTGGCCTCCTGCGGCTCCAGCGTTACGCGTAACGCCTCACCCGGCGCCGCCGGCGTTTCTGGCTTGGCCTCCCCTTCGGGCGCTTCCTCACCAAACCAGCGTTTGCCCAACCAGGCGCCGACCGACTCGCCGCCCATGCCGCCCAGCACGGCGCCGACAGCACCGCCCACGGCCGTGCCGATGACCGGCACCACCGAGCCAATGGCAGCACCTGCAGCTGCGCCCGCGAGCGTACCCGCGAGACTGCCCCCGGCGGCGCCGTAACCCTCGGCTTTTTCGTCCTGGGTCTTGGCGTTCAAGGCAACATCGAGCGCGGCTGTGCCGGCATCCATGAAATTGCCACCCGGCAAGCGCTTGGCCAGGCGCGTCACGCCGCGCATGGAGCGGGCGACCCTGCCCAGCTCGCCGGCGTCGTTCAGCGCCGTGGCAGCTGCAGGCAGCGACCGGGGCTTAGGCGTCGGCGCCTGGGGCACTTCGACCGCTGCCACTGGACGCACTGCGGCACCTTGCTTGGCCGCGCGCCGGCGCTCCCGGCGGCGACTTCTGCGACTACCCCTAGCAGGCCCTGCAGGGCCGCTATTAGCGACGGTGCTGCCGATCTTGCCAAAGGCATCGGCATTGACCACAAACACGCGCTGCGGGTCTTTGATGCCCCCGAGCGGATCATTGGCCGGCTCGGCATCGGTCGAACGCGGCGACAGCACCTTGTCCAGCACGCCCAGGCCGGCGTCGACCACCTTGTTGCCGGTCCTGCGCCGGCGCGCCGGCACCTCGTCTTCCTTGCCGCCACGCCCCATCCAGGCACCGCGCGCAAAGTTAACCGCGCCCTTGCCGATCCGGTACGCGCTAGCAGCAGTGCCTAACGCCAGAAGGCCCGCCACGGTGCCGGCAATGCCCGTCACGACCGCCGGGAACTTGTCCGACAGCGTGGTGATGCCCTGAGCAACCGCCGTCAGCCCCTTGGCCGCCATGTCGGTGGCCGGGCGGATGGCATCGCCAATGCTGCGCATGGCGTCGTCGGCCGCCTGCACCGTCTCCGCCCATTGCTGGGCCGAGGTTTCGCGGCGCTCGGCCAGGTTCTTGTCGAGGATGCCCGAGGCCTTCTTAGAGTCGGCTTTCAGTTCCTCATACAGCCCCCGGTTTTGCCCGTAGGCGGTCAGCGCCGCCTTGACCTGCATGTCAGCGAAAATATCGCCGGTGCGCAGGGTCTTCTCCAAGGCCTCCAGTGCCGCCCTGGCCTTCTCGGGGTCCACCTCTTTATCGATCTTGGCTTGGGCGTCCTTGATCTTTTTGGCTTGGGCCGGGTCGGTCGTCTCGACGTACTTCATGGCCAGGGCCATGGACGCCTCAATAACGTTCATGCCCTTCTGCAGGCCGGTGTTCAGCGAAGCCTGGTAATCAATGCCGGCGTCTTTGTAGGCCTTGACCACGTCGCCGGCGCCGATTTTCTCAATCCAGTTCTTGAGGTTGTTGGCGGCCTCGTCCGAACTGCCGGCGGTCTTCATCTGCACCTGCAGCATGGAACCCAGCGAAGTCACCGCGTCTATCCCGGTGATACCGCTTTTTTCCATGTTGGCCAGCAGCTGCGGGAACCACCGGGCCATGTCGCTGGCTTCAAAGCTACCCGCCTGGCCCTGGTAGGCGATGGCCTCCAGCGCCTGCTGCATGACTTTCGGGTCGCTGATTTTGGCGTTTTGCTCCAGCGCCTGAATCA
This sequence comes from Pseudomonas sp. NPDC096925, assembly GCF_044762545.1. Lineage (NCBI taxonomy): Bacteria > Pseudomonadati > Pseudomonadota > Gammaproteobacteria > Pseudomonadales > Pseudomonadaceae > Pseudomonas > Pseudomonas sp. NPDC096925. Next base: position 180,719 of record NZ_JBIWEM010000006.1, read on the forward strand.
TGGACGCCGTATCAACACCCGACGCGCCTTGACCGATGGCAAACTTTGCTGCCACCGGCGCATAGGCCAGCGCCTTGTCCAGCTCCATGCCGGCACCGACCAGCTGGTTGACCAGGTCGGCAACGCCGTTACGGGCCATGCCGGTATCGGCCGCCGTATCGATCACCGTCCGGGTTAGCTGCTGCTCCTGGGGCTTGTTGGCAATGTCAGCCTTGATCGCAATGTCACGGATGATCGCCTGGTAATTCGCGCTGATCGTCGTCGGCACGGCAATAGCGGCCGTGGCCGCCACCGCCTTGCCCACGTTCGACTTGAGCGATTCCTTGCCCGCTTGAACCTGCTGGTGGCCTTTGACCTGCAGATCGGCGGCGCGCGCCTCGCGGCCCAGCCGCTGATACTCGCGACTCAGGCGGCCAACCTCGACGCCCTGGTTGCGCAGCGCCTCAAGGTTGCCGTTCAGCTTGCGCAGTAACTTGTCGGCGCCGGCGGCGCCACTGTCGTGCGCGCGCTTCCATTCCTCGCGCAGCTTGATGGTTTCGCCAATGGTGCTTTTCAGCACCTTGGCCTTGTTGCCCTTGGCTTCCAGTTTCTGGATGCCGTTTTCGACTGTCTTAAAGGCGGTGCCGACCGTTGAAGCGACGGCACCCCCGATGACCAGCATCAAAGGCTTTAACGCCATTGCTTACCCCCTCGCTGGCTCAGTCCGAGAGCCACCACATCACGTCCACATAGGGCATGGTCATGATTTCCTCGGCCGAGAAATTCAGCTCGGCCGCCAGTCGCTTGGCGGCCGCCTTCATGCTGTCGGGATTACAGTTCGTCCTCTTGCACCAGAAAGGTGTACCCGGTCGAGACACGGTTGTAATCCTTGTACATCAGGCCCTCCAGGTCCTTAACGCCGACCTCGGCCAGGGAGGCGAACAGGTTCAGCTCGCGCAGCTCGTCGTCGCCATCCGAGGTCTGACTGGAAATACGCATGTCGCGCACGGTCGGCGCGCGCAGGGTGATGGTGTCCACCTTGATGCCGTTCATCTCGGCTGGCTTGGTCAGGGTGACGGTTACGTTTTCAGCGGTCAGCTTGAGGTATTTCGGTACTGGCTTGCTCATGATTCGGTGTCCTTGAATCGAAAAGGAATGTGGAAGGGTTGCAGGGGGTTACAGGCCGAGGTCGCGGCGCTGGCTGGCCAGCTGGTCGACGCCGTTGATAACGCGCTTCATGGCCATCGGCTCGATTTCATAGATGACCTCGCCGCCGACCTCCAGCTTGTAGTAGGTCAGGGCCACAGCGTGCTTGTGTTCGGCCTTGTCGCCCGGCTTCCAGTCGCCCATGTCCAGCTCTTTCAGGGTGCCGCGCTGGGTGACGATCACCGCCTTGGTTTCGCCCTTCTGGCCCCTGAGCGAGCCACGGAACGTGCCGTTGAAGGCGTTACCGTCGGCCAGGCCAAAGAACTTCAACGCCTCTTTGCGCATGCCGGTGGTGGTGAAGCTGGACTCCATCTTTTCCATGCCCAGGTCCATCTCAATCGGCATATCCGTACCGCCTGGGCGGTACTCTTCCATTTTGAGGGACAGTTTGGGCAGGGTCAGGGACGGAACGTCGCCTTGAAAGCTGACGCCATCCACGAACAGGTTCATGTTGGCCAGAATTTCGGGAATCATTGCCATGTGATGCGCTCCTTAGGCGGCTTTATCGAGAACTTCGGTCAACCATTGGTTGGTTACATCGAAGAGGAAATTCGGGTTTTCGGCCGGTGGAACGTCAGTGAGACGAATGTTCCAATAAATCTTGCCCTGCTCCAGGGCGCTGGCCGTGTTGAGGTCTTCGTCGGCGTAGACTTCAAAGTTGATGATTGCGCCCTGGGCTTTCAGGTCGCGCATGAAGGCTTGCACACCCTCGGTTACGTCACGGACATAGGTCGAAGTAATGCCCCGGTCCACCGCCCACTTGTGGCCGTACAGGATCGCGTCCATGACCATGTCCAGGGTGCGCACGCGGGTAACGAACGCCCATTTCGGATCGCTCGACAGGGTGCGGTTGCCCCACAGGCGGAAACCGTCGTCGCGAATGATGGTCGCGATATTGGCGTTGTTCAGCAGGTTGGCCCGGCACGTTTCGTCGCCGTCTAGGTACTCGATGGCGCGGGTGGTGCCGGTGACGCCGACGAACTCCTTGTTCGATGGCGAGGCCCAGAAACCATATTCACGGTCGGTCCAGGCAAATACGCCGGCAGCCCAGGCCGAGGCCGGCGCGTCGACAGTTGCGCTGACAGTGGTATCCCAGAACTGCACGCCCGGATCGACCATGTACAGGCGCTCGGAACCGAACAGCTTGGCGTAGGTGTTCGCCGCCTCGTCGGTAGTGTTGGGGCCGTCGATGATCGCCAAAGCGCGCAGCTTGGCCGCGATGCCGGCCATGGCGGTGGCCACCGCCTGGGTCGCGCTGTGCTTGGGCGCGATGATCAGGCGCGGTTGCGCGTTGAAACGGCTTTTACCGTCCAGCAGCGCCTGCAGGCCGGTACGCTTGCCGTTGGCCTGCACGCCGCCAATGATCGCGGAAGTCTGCGCGGCCGCATCGGCACCCTTGGCCACACCCGAAGCGACGATGACCGCCTTGGAACGCGCATAGATCGCCTGGCAGGCTTTGGTGATGGCCGCATCGGCACCGAACGCGGCAACGGCCTCGCGCTCGTTGGTAATCAGCACCAGGTCGCCGACCTTGGCCGTTACGGTAACGCCCTCGGTGAAGGTGTCGACCAAACCAATGATCGAAGAGGACGGCAGCGAGATGGTGCGCGTGCCGGCGTTGACGGCCTTTACGGTAACGCCGTGAAAGAAGTTTGCAGCCATTGGGAATGCTCCAAAAGAAAGGGCCGCACTCGGCGGCCCAACAGAAACGAAAACGCCCCGGAATCGGGGCGCTCAAGGGAATGCAGGGAGTGGGTCAGACGACGCCGGGCACGCTCGCGCGAATGGCGTTAATCGCCCCGTCGGCGTAGCTTTCAGCCTGCGCATGGGTAGTCGCCTTGAGCACCTCGACCTTGCCTTTGAGGCGGGCCGCACGGATGGAGCAAACGGCCGCGTGCCATACCTGCGCCTCCTGCAGGATCGACTCGGCCGCCTCCACGGGCTCGACGCCTTGGGCATCGACCATGGCCTGTACGGTCAGCGGCACCTCACCGGTGTAACCCGCCTGCTTGAAGGCCTTCGCCTCGGCCTCGGCCAACTGGTTCTCGATAGCGCGCAGCGGGTCGCCCAGTGTCGCCGCCAGCGCCTGATCGGCCGCCTGGTCGATTTGCTGCTGGGCCACCAGCAGCGCAGCACCAATGGGCAGCGCATCGAAGTCGAAGCCGTTGTAGGTGGTATCGCCGTAAACGACGTTCAGAAAGGTTTTTTGCATGATCGCCTCACAGGCTCGACAGGTTGGTAATGATGTGGCCCAAATCTTTGGACAGCGTGCCCGCCGCGATACCCACGAACAGCGAGCCATTGAGTGCCGATGGCACCGCCGTGCCGGTCATCGACAACGCATAAAGCGCCGCGCCTGGCCCGATCAGCTTGCCCCGGAAGGTGCCGCGCAGCTCAAACGCGCAGTTGTACATGCGCACCTGCATGAGGATCGGGGCCGACGATCCGCTGGCAAAAGCCAGCGCATAGTAGGAGCTCAGATCGCCCGCGCTCGATGCCGGTAGGCTGACCGTCACGTTGAGCAGCTGAACGCTCGAACCGTTCGACATCCAGAACGACCCCATGCGCGGCAGTGTGTCGCCATCCGGGATGAACTCATTGCAAACCAGCTTTCGCCCCGCCCCCGCCACACCTGCAATGACTACCTGGCGACCGAGCGTGTAGATGCTCTTGTCGAGCACATAGTCCTTGGCCAGCCACGCCGTAACCCGCCCGCCATCCGGCGTGGCATCGACAGCCTTCTGCAGGGTCTTGAACGGGCTGGCCTCGGTCCCTAGGCCATTGGCGTCGTCGCCCAGCTGCGGGTCAACCCAGTAGGCGCGAACAATCGCCGGTGCTGCCGCGATTGCTGCAGCGACGGCAGCGTCAATCGCGGTTTTCTTACCGCTGAAATAATCGATCAGCTTATTGTTTGCCGCGACCAGCGCGGCGATTTCAGTTTCAAGGCTCATGGTTATGATCCGTACAAGTGTTGGACAACGGTGTATTGAAGGGCCATCAGCCCGGTGGCATTGGCAACCGTCGCGCTCAGCAGACTGTCGCGGGTTTCGGTGGCGGTTTTCTCAGCAGCAGCCATACGCTCCAACAGACCGCTGATTTGCTCTTCTGAAATGCGCTGCAGGCGCTCCTGGCTAACCAGGCGGTCTTGCTGCTGCAGGGTGCGCAGCTGCTCGGCAATGAGCGCCGTGGCCTGCACGGCCAAGGGTTCGGCTAGCGTAAGGTTGAGGCCGGCGGCCGTACTGGTGATGGTCACGCTGTCCGCCGGCAGCGCCGCCAGTGACAGGTCGTAGGCCAGCAGCAGGTCGATGTTGGGGGCCTTATAGGCCAGCGCCTCGGTCAGGTGCGACCAGACCGCCAACAACGTGCCATCCGTGAGGAAAATGCCGATCTCGCGGACCCAGTAGCCGGTCGTACCGGCCGCGACAGCGGTCAAGTGCAACAGGGTGCTGCTCAGCTTCTCGCCGCTGGAAATCGGAAAGCGCGCCACCTCGTTGCGCAAGGTCTTTTGATCTGCTGACGGGGTGTAGGCCTGGCTGCCCAGGGCGATGAATCCGATTTCGGCCGAGAGACCGATTTTCGTCGCCGTCAGGATCGCCGCCAGGCCGGCCTTGGTGATGACAGGTTGCAAACCTGTACTCATAGAACAGCCTCCATGTAGCCCCGCACGACCGTGCGCACCTGCGCCGCGTTGGCCACCAGCGGGGCACCTTCTGCTTGAATAGGAACGCCCTGCGCCTCGGCAAATAGCCGGGATACGCTGGACGCATTGAGCGCATTGGCAAACAGCACCGTCTGCGCCATGAGGTCGACGGGCACCGCTTGGGCTTCCATGGACTGATGCTGTACGGCACGCGCCTGGAATGCGTTACCCAGCACCAGCCCCCCATCGAAGCGCGCCCCCAGCCGAAACTCGTAGTGGCTGCGCTCGTTCTTCGCCGCGTCGACCAGGGCACGCAAACGCGCGCCCAGTTCGGGCGAGATAATCGAACCCTCACCCGCCCGGTTTTCATTGGCCCAGGCCGTGACCTGGAATGTGTACGGGGCGGCGTTCGGTATCTGGTGCCACTCCTTGAACTCCGCATTGACCCGCACCGCCTTGAGCACCCGCCGGATTGCGCCGACGGTGCCCTTGGTCTTGTGAACAGGAATCGCCTCACGGCTCAGCGCGCGGCGCTGGTCATCGGTGTAAGCGGCCTCCCAGCCCTCGACCTTGAGCGCCCAGCCCAGCCAGGGCAGGAAGTTGGGCGGGCAGCGTGCCGAGTCGGCAACGCCCCGGATAATGTCCGGGTCCACACCCATCTCGCCGGCGCGCTCCAGCGAGCGCTCCAGCAACGTGGCGTTGTGCGGTAACAGGCTCATGTGACCACCTTCGTGGTCAGGGTGATGGAAGTGGCGCGCGGGTAATGCCGCTTGTCACACACCACACCCGCCACCGGCTTGACCAGGTCGACACGGCTGATTCCCGTTACGTGTAACGCCGCGTAGACGGCCGATACGGGCAGTTGCCCCTCCAGCCGACGCGCGGCGGCCATGGCCTTGTCCAGGCTGGCCCTGGCTGCAGCAAGGACAACGTCAGGGTCTGGCCCGTCCTCCACCCACAGCACCGCCTCCACCTGGAAGTCGCTAGGGATGCCGCCCTGCGCGCGCGGCCGATCCGTCACCGGGCGCACATCCTCAGCCGACAGCGCTTTGAGGACGGTGGCCACCAGTTGCGCCTCGGGCACGGTGCTTGCCGGTCGGGCCAGAACAGCCAGCGACACATCGCCAGGCAGCGGATTGGCTAGGCCGGCGTCGTAGTCACAGACCACGACAATGGCCCCGGCCGGCAGCTGCGCTTTAACCGCGGCTGGCACCGCGACCCCGGAAAACCGGGGCGAATCGACCGAAACGTGCACCAGCTCGGCCGATGAACTCAGCGCGTGATACTCATAGGCCCCGCTGCTGCCGGCGACAGACAGCGCCTCCAGCGACAGACGCGTGCGGTAGCGCAGCGCCTCGTCGTCTTCCATCACTGCCTCCACCGGCGGCACCGCGTCGGGGTCAGCCGCGCGAATGGTCAAGCGCTGCACACCGTAGTCGGCCGCGCGGTTGTCCAGGTCGGCGCGCTTGGCGTAGGCCAGCAAGCTAGCCTTAGCCGCCGCGTTGACACGGGCACGCATGACCAGCTCACGGTAGGCCATGACCTCCATCAGCTTGACCACCGGGTCGGACTCCAGCAGCGCGGTCCACTGGTCGCGCATATGGGCGCGGAAGATGCCAAGCACCTCCTGATACAGCGTCTCAAACTCCAGGGTTTCCACCACGTCGGGCGGGGGCAGTAAAGACAGGTCAATCATGCGCTCACCTCCACAACGGCGGAGCTACCCAGGTACTGGCCTGTCAGCAACAGGCCAATCTGGCCATCCACCACCGAAACGACCTTGACCCGCTCCAGCTGCAGGCGCGGCTCCCAACGCCCCAGGGCGCGGGCGACCTCGGCCTGCACAGCGCTTTTCCAGCCCTCGTTAACCGGCAGGTCGACAAAGCGGCGCAGGTTGCAGCCGTATGCAGGCCGCATGCGGCGACTACCCAAGGGCGTAGTCAGGATGTCCTCAATCGACTGTTTCAGATGATCGAGGCCGGTGGATTTCTGGCCGGTCCTGCGGTCCAGGCCAATCATGCTTAGCCGTCCAGCTGCTGCAGGTCGGCATGGGCACGCAGGAACGCCAGCGCCTCGGCGTCGTCGGCCTGGACGGTCACGCGGCCGGCCTGCACCTTGAACTCGCGCAGGTCGTCACCGACCTGCAGGAACAGCGAGCGCGAGGTGAAAACGCGGTCGGTGAAGATCACGCCAGCCGGCTCAGCGGCTGCAACGACGGTGTCGGCGCCGTCGGCACCAGGTACAACTGCGGATTCGGCCGCATCCGTTGCCGCGTCAGTCTCGGCGGTTTTCTTGACTGCCATATGTGATGCTCCAGAAAAGACAAAGCCCGCGAATGCGGGCTGTCAGTGCTTGTGGTTCGCCGTGTTACCGGCGGTGTCGATGATTTTCCCAAGGCCGAGAATGTCGCGCGTTACTAGTAACGCACCGTCGATCTTCACATTGCCCTGCAGAAGAATCTCAGGCGCTATAGCCGTATACGTCTCGGCCTCGGCGGTGATCGCCTTTGATTTCGCTGTGATTGCGTTGTCGGTGATCGTCGCCTTGCTGCTACCGACCTCGATGTTGACCGTGCCGGTGGGCAGCTTGATGGTGTAGCTATTGGCCGCCCAGTCGTAGACCAGGGAGCCGCCATCGTCGAACCGCCACACCTCGACATGATCGCGATTGTCCGGCGGCGGGCCGGCGTTGCCGTACAGCCCAGGAACGAATGTCCCTTGCGCAGGCTCGCCGCTCGGGCTCACCAGCACGCCCTGCTCGCCCAGGCTAGGCGCACGCCAGTGGCGGGCCTTGCCAGCGGCGATGGCATGCCAGCGCACCCAGGCGCTCGTCCAGTCGCCGCCGTCAGTGACCCGCACCCTGGCGGCGACCAAGTCGACCGCCACGACGTAACAAGGAATCACCAGTCCAGCCAGCATGCGGTCCGTCTGTGCGGCCGCGTAACTCATGCCAGCGCCTCCGGCTCCCGATACAGGTCCTCGTTGCCGGGGCCAGTGTCGGGGTCAAAGGAGAACACCAGCGAGCCAGGCGGCTCGTTCTCCCAAGGCCATTCGGTTTCCCCCAGGTAAACGTCCTGCTGCCACTGCACTGCCCAACCGATGCAGCGTGCCAGCTCGGGCACGAACTCCGCCGGCATGGCCTGCGCGTTATCGGTTGGCCCGACAAAGTCGAGCTTCCAATACTGCTGCTGCAGCACCTTCATCAGCTTGCTGGCCAGAATGGCCGCCTGAAGAGGCGCCAAGGCGCGGCTGGACTCCAGCAACACCAGCGACTCAAACGTCACCTTGAGGCACAGGCGGCCGTCGCCGGGGTCATCGCCGGGGGCAAAATTGGTCGCCGCGTACAGCAGCGCCGGTAGCGCCATGCCCTCTTTGACCAACTTGGGGTAAGCCTCGATCAGCTGGAATTGCGGCAGCTCCGCCTGCAGGGTCGCGGTCATCGCGTCATGCAGCTGTTTCAGCTCGCTGGGGATCACCGGTGGCTCGTCAGAAGATATCGGCGGTTCTTGCATGCTTCACCTCCAGCACCAGGGCAACCATGCCGTCGCCGGTAGCTTCTGGTCGTACCACGGTGTAAGGGCCACCGCCCTCATGGGGCGGCAGTTCGATGGTCAGGGCGGCGCCCCTGGGCAGGCGTGCGGCGTCGGCCGACAGCACCGTAAACCGTGGCTCGTCCAGCTCGGCCGCGTCGATGCCCTTGGCCGCACGCTTGCTGCCCAACTGGGGGTCAAGGGCCGGGTTGCTAAAGACCCCCAACACCTTGCTGCCATCCTCAAGCGTTGCGCTATCACCTACCCGCTCAAGGATTCGCTCTGTGCGGGAAGCCATGCGCTCGCGAAAGCTCGGGCGGACCATTACTGCACGATCAGCACGTCGGCGTAGCCGTCGACGGTATCGGTCAGCTGCTTGCCGTAGGGCAGCGCATCGGGGGTGCCATCGGCCACCAGGGAGCCATTGAGCACGCTTACCTTGGCGCCACTCTTGAGCCCGGCCGACGACGGCACGCGCCATACGCCGCAGGTGCGATAGGTAATCAGGGTGCCCTTCGCCCCCGATTGCAGCGGCATCACCGCCAGACTTCCGATCACCTGGGGCACGCCGGCGACCGATCCGCCGGTGGGTGCCGGCCCGGTGATACTGCCGCCGGCTTGAACGTAGTTCTTGGCCATAGCCATTTTCTCCTGTCCAGAAACAACAAACCCCGCATAGGCGGGGTGCTTGGGGGTGGTCTGCGGTTACGCGCCGAAAGACTTGTTGAGGCCGCGAGAATCCAGCGCGGCAACGCCGGCGTCGATCCGCACCTTGGTGGCCACGCCGTCGACGGTGAAGCCTTCTTGCTGCTCCATGTACGGCTTGTCGACGCCATCCAGGTAAGAGACTTCGACAGTGTCCCGGCCCTGCGCTGCGGCCAGATACCACGACTTCGCGTTGTCGTCGTCCAGGCGCGGCTCGGCGATCACCTCAGCGAAATTGCGAATCGGGTTATCAACGCCGGCGTTTACATCGGCGCCCGGAACCGAGGCCGAACGGATCAGTTGCTTGGCCTTGTCTTCCAGGGCCACCGGGCACAGCAGGAAGGCCGGGCGAATGTTCAAGGTGCGACCTTTACCGCCTTCAACCTGCGTTTTCTGCAACGCCATGGCGTTCTTCGCGGTAATCATTGCCTCGATCGACAGCGCCGAACCGGCACCGGTGAACAGGTTCTTACGGGTAGCATCGAACAACGGTTTGCCGTCACTCATTTTGGCGTTGTTGATCAACACCGCGTAGACCAGGTCCCCGATGGTGCCGCGAGCGGCCAGGCCCATGTTGTAGGGAATGGTACTCAGCAGGTCGAGGTCATCGTTGATGATGGCCTGGCGGGTGATCGAGAACAGCTCGCCGTAGGTGGCCAGGCTAATGGTCTCGCCACGGTCGCCGGTGGTGATGTACTTGTATTCAGCACCAGGGCGCACTTCACGCAGGGACGGGAAAGCACCCATGCCGACACGCTTGGCAACGCGGAAGTCGCTCAGGCGACCACGGCGGGTCCACTGGTCGAACGTCTCGGGCGCCTCGTCCCAGCCGGCTAGCACCGACACGGCTGCGGTGTCGATCAGGATGTTACCGAAATCGCTGGTGTCATGGGTGAAGGCCAAGCCGACCATCTGCATAGGGTTGAGCGACGCGGTCAAGATACCGCGATCATTCAGCGAGGCACGGGCCAGCTCTCGCAGGCTCATGTGGTTATAGGCGTTGTCGGCCTCGTTTTCAGCGTGGCCGATGCGCCCCGCCAGCGCGGCACGCACCGAGTCACCTACCAGGTTGCCGTTGCTGATATGGCCGTGCTGCCCGGCCACTTGACTACCGGTCGGCGTGGTCGACTTGCCCATAAGGGCCAGCAGCTTGGCGTTGGCCGACTCCAGGCTGCAATTGGTGTCGTTCAGGCACTCGTCACGCAGGGCTGCCCCGCCATCGACGGTCGGGAACATGGCAAAGGCGGCGGTGATACTGGAACGGCGGGTTGCCTCGGCCTGCAGCACGCGAGCCTCGATTTGTGCCGGGGTTTCGTTCGCCGGCGGCTGGGTCGGCTGATTGACCGGCGGGGTTGGCTGGTTCACCGGCGCCGGTGGCTGGGTCTGGCCACGCGGGGCGAACATCGGTTGTGCAGCGGTGGGCATGTTGGTGTACTCCTGCATGCGTTGAGAGTTGAGTGCGGCGAAGGCTTCCAGCGCCCCCACCAATTCATCGGCAAAGCCCAGCTCGACAGCCTCGGCGCCGGTCATCCACGTTTCAGCGGAAAGCAGCTCCTTGACCTCGTCGGCGGTCTTGCCGGTCTTGTTCGTGTACGCCGCCACCAGGGAATCCTCGACCTTGTCCAGCAGGTCGGCGTAGCGGCGCATCTCGTCCGCGTCACCACCCTGGATGCCCCAAGGCTTGTGCACCATGACCATGGCGTTTTCGGGAATGCGGATAACGTCTGCGGCCATCAGGATCACGCTACCCATCGACGCCGCCAAGCCGTCCACGGTGCCCTCCACGCGCGCCGGGTGATTGCGCAGGAGGTTGTACATGGCCATCCCCTCGAATACGTCGCCGCCGGGGGAATGCACATGCAAATTGATCTGTGACACGTCACCGAGGGCTTTCAGATCGCGGGCAAACTGGTTCGCAGAGATACCCCAGGCGCCAATCTCGCCGTACAGCATCAGGTCGACCACGCCACGCTGACTGGATGCGCGCAGCGTGTACCAGGTCTGTGCAGCCGGGTCAGCCGTCGTCGCCACCGCCGCGCGCGGCCCCAGTACGGGCGGACTTTCCCGCCTTCTTCGTTTGTTCATTGGGTTGGTTTCTCCCGTAATACTCGTGGTAGGCATCCGAACTGAACACCAGATCGTTTGCCCGGTTGTCGGCAATCTCGGACTTGCGAGACGCCTTAAGCTCGGACGGGTTGCGGCCACGTGAACGGGCCATTTCCGCCTCGTCGGCGCCGCCGATCTTGATGAGCGTTTCCCAGGCATCAGCCTCATGCACCGGGTTGATCCACGGCATCACAGGCCCCTGATAAAACGCGCCGTAGATGGTCCGAGGATCCACATCTGCCGGCACCCTGAGCTGGCCGCTCAGAATCGCCATGCGCAGCCAATTGCGGTACACGCGGCGGCACCAGTAGTCGATGAACTCATGTTGCAGCAGGTCGTAACCCAGCTGGCCCTCCACCAGTTCCTGGCGTTGAGCCGAATAGGTGCCGTCGTAGCTGCGCGCCACGCTGGAATAGGTGCCACGCGTACCGGCCGCCACCGCCTTGAGCTGTCCGTTGCGGAACCCCTCGAGGAACGGGTTAGGCCGGTTACTTTCGATCATCCCTACGTCTTCACCCGGCAACAGGGTGTCGACCACTACGCCAGGCGCAATGGGGAAGGTCCGCTCGGTCCGAGTCTCGCCGGGACCGGCCGGCACATAGTCATCCGGCGTGCCCTTCTTGATGTACATGGCCAGCGCCGCACTGATCCGCGCCGCCACCCGCTCGCTTTCCTCGTAGTCCTTGATATCCGCCAGGCGGATCAGGACCGCGTGGAGCAGCGGCTGGCCACGGCTCTGACCAATGCGCTTGCGGTAGGCAACGTGAATCACTTGCTCGGCCGGCACGCGCTTGGTGTTTTGCGCCAGGCCGCCGCGAAGGCCGGCGGGGTGCCCCTTGTACAGGTGGTAAGCCAGCACGCGGCGCCACCCGTTGCGCTCAATGCCCTGGACAATGCCCTTGGAATCGTCGGTGTACTCGATGGGCAGATAATCCGCCTCCAGCAGCTCCAGGGCATAGGGCACACCGTGCAGGTGCTGGTAGTTCGGCACTTTGCCCATCAGTTCCTGGGCAAGCGCCTCGCCATCGCGCAGCCAGCTGCGGCACACCAGGCGCTCCATCTGCGGCCGCGTCAGCTCTCCCGAAGCCTCGGGCTTAAGCGACCACTCCCCCCACAGCGCATTGATGGCGGCGGCGAACTCACGGTGCACCGTGCCATCCAGGTGCAGCGGGATCGGCTCAACCGCAATGCCGGAACCGCCCACCACACGCTCCTCCAGACGATCAAACAGCCCGGTGACAATGTCGTGGTCTTCGTCCAGCTTGCGGCACTGCTCACGCATCGACTTGAGCGTGTGATTCAGTGATCGGTCAGCGCTGCCGGTCTGCTTCTTGGCCTTGTGGGTCCGGGTGGGCTTGGCGGCTTCAAACGCCATGATCACGCTTCGCGCGTGCATCCTGCTCAGCGCCGTCTTGGGAAAAAACGGCGCAATGGCCTTGTCGATCAGATCCCCAATCATTGGAACGTCGCCAGGGCGAAGCCCGGACGCCCCCCGCGCGCCTGGGCCACTGCTCGGCGCTCCCAGTACAGTCGGCCGTCACGAATCTGGTTCAGCTCGGCATACACGAAACGGCGACCATTCAGGGTCACATCCTTTCCGCCTGCCACCAGGTCGGCCTCGGCCTGCATGTAAAGCGCGACCATCTGTTGGGGGGTCAAGGTTTCTACGGCATTTACGTCAGCCATCCGCTTGCTCCTGTTTCAACCCAGCCGCCGGCGGCAGGCTGGTGGTCTGGTTGCGGCGCCACCGGCGCCGGCGACGGCGGAAGTGCCGGCGCTGGTGGTTCTTCCGGCTCGGCCGTTGGTGCTGGTTCTGCAGGCACTTCCCAAACTCCGGTTTCCGGGTTCTGACTGGCCAGCAGGTCGAGGTCGAGGCCAAAGCGCTCTTGGCTGATGCGCAAGGCCGCCAGGGCGTACACCAGGCAGTCGAGCGCCTCGTTTCGTTTCTTGCTGGCATCCCAGCGCAACACCCGCCGCCCTTTCACCAGCACCCATTTTTTGGTTTCGCTGGTCAGCTGCTTGAGCTCGTCGTCGTCGCAGATCGAATCGTCGGCCGGGAAGTGGATCAGGCCAGGCACCGGGCGGTTGCCGTCCGGCTGCAGCTTGAGGCGGTTGTAAATGACCTCCTTGGCGTTGTCGGTACCAATCTCGGTCAGGTAGGTTTTTGACTTCTTGTCCTTCTTGCGCGGGAAGTTGGCAATGGGCTTGCCGTAGGTACTGGCCCCGAAAATCGGGATCACCCAGTGCAGACCGTGCTTTCGGCTTTGCGCCCGCACCGTCTCCGAATGGTGGCCGCCGGAGTCCCAGCACCACCGCAAAACGCCCATCTTGGTGCCGTCGGCGCGGGTAAACTGGCGATGCAGTTCCAACCCGACTTGGCGCAGCAACTCGACACTGGCCGGGTCGCCCGTCAACACTCGACGGTAAATCAGCCACTTTTCCTCGTCCTTGCCGAACGCCCACACCCGAAGCTCGTAACGGTCGTCTTGGGTGTCGACGCCCCCTGTCAGAACCAAGGCGCGCGCCGGCACCTGGGCCGCATAGACCTCGCGACGGTCGCGCAGCTGTTCCCAGTCGACTTTCTCGGCCAGGTTTTCCTCCCACACCTCGCCTAGCGTGGTGTTGACGAAGGTTTTCAGCTTGCCCCGGTCGTTGCCGACCTTGACGAAGTCGGTCGCGATATCGACCCAGGTGGTAAACGTCGAATAGCCCGTCCACACACTGAATGTCACTGAGCGCGGCGTTACGGTCGGCGCTCCATCAGCGTCGAACCACTCCATGCTGTCGCGTGTCCAGATGCCCGAGCGCTCGCAGACCCAGCGGCCGGATTCCTCGGCCGCCGCGACCATTTCGTGATACTCGAACGTACCGCCCTGGCAATGCGGGCACAGATACCAGGCCGCTTCGACCTCATGACGATCATTGAGCCGCCACTTGATGCCGAACGGCTCATCTTTGCCACCCCACGCCAGTACCAGCTCGTTGCCGCAGCAAGGCGCTTTGATGTTGAGCCGCAGGTCATGCCGCGACTCAATGGCGGCGCGGGTAATCTGGCACTTCTCGGCCTCGGTCGGCGTTGAGCCCCTGATTGACTTCTTGAAGGTGGCGCCCTCCAGGCGCTTGTCGCCCAGGAACGTCGGCGCCCCCTCTCCCTCGATATCCTCGTCAAACTTCGACAGCTCGTCGTAAATGACAGTGTCCGGGCTCTTTTCCCGATAGTTGCGCGCCGCCTTGCCACCCAGGCACCACAGCATCTTGCGGTTGGCAAAACACTTGGCCTCCAGGGTGTTGTCGCGGTGCTTCATGCCGTACCAGGGCGCCAGATCGAGGACCAACGGCACATCACGGATCATGCCCTCAATGTGCCGCTTCATGACGCCCTCGGCGTCGCCCTCAGTCGGGCAGTACATCAGCACATTCCGCTTTTTGTGCTGCACCAAATAGCCAATGAACGCCATCAGCATCTTGGTGTAGCCGAGGCGCGCCGACTTCACGAAATTGACTTCACGGATCAGGTCATTGCCCATCGCGTTGAGGATGGCCACCTGAAACGGCGCGGTTGTCCATCGGCCTTCCTGGTAAGAAGACTCCGACGACAGGTAAAAATGTTTGTCCGCCCATTCGACAACGGTCATCGGCGGCTCTTTGTACAACGCCGACAGCCCGACCTTGATTGCGTCGGCTAGCGATGCCAGCCATGGTGGGTCAGCCTCCGTCGTCATCCATGGCGGAAATGAACTCATTCAAAATCTCCGGCAAACGCTCGTTCAGCTTCGCCGCTTCGTTACGCGTAACGGCCACCTCGCGCTGCACCGCTTCAAGGTGCCGAGGCTCGATATCGGGGTGCTTGCGCTTGACCTTGGTGTGCACCGTGTCGAGGGTTGAGCCGATTAAACTGGTGACTCGGCTCAGGGCGAAAGTCACGAAATCGACCGGCACCAGGTGGCGCCGCTTGACCTCGTTTCGCATCGCTTGGGCGTCGGCCTGCTCTTTGGTCAGCCGCAGGCGCTCTTGCAAAAGCTTCTGCTCGGCAAGCGGGTCAATGTCATCGCCGGCAAGTTGTTGTTTCCCGCTCTGGTTCTTAAGGCGGTTATCCACCACCGAACGAACGTCGTAAAACGATTCTCGGCCGATCTTTTGGACCGGCTCGACGCCCCATTTGTCAAAGGCTGTAACCGAAATCCCGAGGCTTTCGGCCATGCGTTTTTTGTTCAGCCAGTACGGCTGTCGGGTAATCGTTGGATTTGTCATGGACTAAACAACAACCAACCTCCGAATTTGGGTCATACATAGCGAAACGGCGGGGCCCGAATTACCCCCAATGCCCGGTGGGGCCAGGAGGACCCGTTACCGGGGGACAGCGGGCGGCCTTACTTCGCGGTCAGAATCGCTTCGCGGAGGGCGCTGGCCAGTTCGGCCTGACCGTGCGCTTTGACGATGTTTTCACCGATCTTGAAGAACGGGAAAATCACCCGGTACTGCGGTGCGCCGCCGGTGTAAAGGAACACCGGCGAAACCTGCTTACGAGTCTTTCGCTCCCACACACCGGTATCATCGCCCACCGTTCCGATGAAATAGCGCTCGGCGTTGCCCTTGCGCTTACTGCGCTTGCTGCCGGTAGCGTTGGCCTGATAGCCACGCCGCGCTTCAGCCGCGCCAAGCCCCGACAAGATGCGAGTCATGACACCGCGCGAAACGTTGCCGTACTGGTTCAACAGGTCAGAATTGGGCACCGCGAACTGCCCTGACCTCATTAAGCCGTGGGCAATCAGCGACTTCTCGAAGCGCTTGTACGGCCGCGCGCCGCCCTGGACCGCCTGCTGTAGGTATGTGTCAGCGGGTATGCCAGTGGTCCACTGGTCCTTGAACCAGACTTGCGCGCCACGACTTTTGGTGGCTGCCCTGGCTAACAGGCTGCGCATGGTAGTCGGTGTTGGACGATCCAGGCGTTTGCCCATCACCTCGGCAATACCCGGCTTGATGCGTTTAGTGGCCAATCGCGTCTGAGCGAGCATCAAAGCAAAGGGGATTTGCTTTCTCTGAATGTCCGAAATTTCTCGAGCTAGGGGCACACTGTCGATATCAAGCTTCAGGTCGATCATGCAGCCCCCGGGTTATTTCTCGGTCTGAAGTCCAGCTCGCCTGGCCAGGAACTGGGTATACAGTCCACCGGCTACGTCAGCGCCGATAACCGCAATCACAATGCCGAGCCCTGCCGCGAGATAGAGGTTGCTCCAGATCGCCATAGCCATCAGCAGCGTTGCCATACCGAGCAAACCCGAAGCCAGGAACCGAAGAGCTACCCGCTGCAGTATCTGGCGCAAGCTCAGATCCGCACCCGATGCCCGCAACATCTCTCCTGACAATCCGGCCATGCTCAGCAACACCAACAGCCACAGCGGCATGTCGGCGAGCGCCTGATGCTCGTTGTCCATTTGGTTTCCTCAAAACTAGGTCGGTGCCTACGACATCGGTATCCGCTAAGTGCAGGCGTAGGCCTGAAAACGAAAAGCCCTGCGCTATGGCAGGGCAAGTAATAGGTATAAAAAACCCGGCTCAGGGCCGGGCTTTAGTAAGCGTCGCGCTGCGTTCACAGCAACACACGCTGCTATAAAAACACAACTATTCCGCGCGGAAAAGGATTTCTGTGCACCGATTTCAGGTAGGGGTGATGGCCAGGTTCCAAACACACGCTCGCAGCATGCTGATCTGGTCTCGAGATGGTCGAACGCCAAAGCGTTCGTGATACGCAAGATAATCTGAACATTGAGCCAGGGCGAAGGCCTCTCCGTGTAGCAGATCATTTCTCATTCGAAGAAGCAATCGGCATCTTTCCTCTGATTCCACTATACCCTTGGCGTTGTTCTTAACACCTTCTTTTATACTCTGATTGACCCGACCATTAACACCAAACAACGCATCAAAGGCGACACATAGCTGCATAAACCTGTCTCTTTCAGACTGTTTCCAGGCTGCACCACAACACTCTAAAGCTACAGCCAGCCGGTTGTCGCTCGCAGCTGCGATCATCGCTTTACGGACGAAATCGACCGTAGCGGATGTTACTTCAACAGGCGCAATCAAATGAGGTAATGGCGATGGAACAGAGCTAAAACTATAGCTACCCTGCTTAAGGACAAAAAGACCCTCAGGCTGTTTTGCACCTGAAATAAGCAACGAGTTCTTGAGCTCAAGACCAAGAAACAGTGCCCCTGCTATGCGTCGAAGCATAGCTTCCCCATGAGAATCATGAGTCGCAAAGCAGCCTAGCCAAGAGTCATCCTTAAAAAGCGGAGTTATTCTGAAACCTCTGCGTAAAGGCGGAAATTGCCCGGAGGCTATCTCGCTACGCAGGAAGTTGAATTTATCTGCTAGCAAACCTAGATCTTTGTTCCAAGACCACCAAACACATGACGGCTCGTTTATCTCGTCCACACAGGAAAGTCCTGTCATAGGTATTAGATAAAGACACTCATTAAACTTGTTATCGAGATAGTTCGAGAAACCAGCCGAAAAATTCACTACCATTTCTTCAGAAACACGATCCAGCACTGTACTTTCCCGATTCGAGACCGCTTCAAAAATCAGATTACCACCACCTAAATAATTGATCTTTTCAATGAAATAGTCCTGAAGAACTTCAATCGCTTGATCCACCGTGCCATCAAGTTTGCAACCGCAGACACTCCGTAGGAGCTTGAGCGCAGCGATACTTCTGCTATTCAAGTCTACGTAAAGCTCCAACCCAAATCCACCACCACCGAAATACTTCGATCCAGCATGAAAGGCCCATCGGCCGCCAGGAGGTGAGAATCTAAGGCTTCCCAAGAAGGCTTTCATCACTTCCACAATTTGTGATGAGTGTTCCATTTCCACGTTTTATTTTCCTTCCTGGCTAGATTGGGAGTGCTAATAGATAAAAAATATTTAGGCGGCCGGTCGCATTTCGCTCACCGCACAATCGATCCAAGCGGCGCCGGCCCTGGCTAGCTCTCGGGTCTTACCTTCACTGATGCCATAGTGCTTGCCAACCCGCGCCATCGGCCACTTTGCGCCGTAGTATAGCCAGATGATATCGCCCATTTGCTGATCGCGCGCAGAAAGCCGAGCCACCGCACTGTCGATGGCCAGCGCCCAGTCATCAGTGATGCAATAGTTCTTACTCGCCACGGGCTGTGGCACTGCTTGCTGCATCAACGCAAAAGTCGGCGAAGTGTAAATTGGCACACCCGCCCCATCCAAACGCCACCATCCCCACTGCTCCAAAAGATACTCGGTATCGCCCAACGGCCGGCCTGCTGGCTTGCGAATCATCATGCTCTCAATCCCCTGTGAAATTTGTTCCACCCGCCCCACGGCGGTTGCTTTCGTTGTAGTACCGCTCTGCACCGCCTGACCTGCCTAGACTTCTAAGCTCGAGGATCTCTTTTTCCGCGGCTTGAAGCTTGAAACTCAACTGAGTCACCAACTCCTCAAGCGAAAGCACCAACTTGGAGCCATCAATAACCCAACCGGAGCCGTTGCACTCAGTGCAAACCAATTCGAAAAACAAGCCCTGAACGACCGCTCTCCCCCTGCAGGCCGAACAAAGAACGAGATCGAAACGAGGTCGTTTAAAGCCATCCTGAGGACCCTTTTTCACGTTCTGCATTCTCCCCTGTAACTAATTCGTTGATTGGGCTGCGCCCCTTGCGCGGCTTAGCTTGCGGCCCTTGGTGAGGAATTGCGGATTGCACGCCCGTCAACCCGTGAATAGACGCAAACCCGATCCCGTCTAACCACTCATGCCATTGTTCCAAGGCCTCTCGTCGCAGGCCGTTGCCCTTGGTTTTGATGTAGGTATCAGCAACTTTCCCGAGCGAGTGGTTGAGCAGCATTTCGCCAATAAACCCGTCCACCCCCATGTCGAGCCAAGCGGTGCGCGCCACCTTCCGCAGGTCGTGGCTTGACCATTTGCGACTGGCCAGGCGACGGAATACCGACGAGGCCTTGCTGGCACTCATGGGCTGCCCTTTGCGGCCTGGGAACAGGTACTTGCCGGCATACCCGCTTTCGAGCTGGATGGCACGGTACCGGCGCAGTAGGGCACACACTTGCGGAGTCAGCGGCAATCGGTGCTCGGTGCGCGTCTTGGTGCGTTTGGCTGGAATGAACCACTCAGCGTGCCCCAGGGCGAAGTCAGCCCATTCTGCTTGTCGGCTCTCGCCCACCCGGGTGCCGTGGCAGATCATCAGCAGTGCCAGCATGGCGTCGACGGGCGAGGAGCCGAATAGCGCCCCCAGCGCAGGCATAACCTCTCGTAGGTGGTCGGCACGGAGTCGGCCGTCCTTTGGTGAAATCTTGGTCTTGATGAAGTTCGTGAATTTCATCTCAGCCATAGGATTGCTGGGGATTAGCCCAAGCGCCCGGGCCGTGCTCACAGCCAGGCTCAACACCCTGAAAATCTGCCGAACGTAGGACGTGGAGCATTCAGCCTGGAGCGGCCACATCAGCGACTTGTCCAGCACTGCTGGGGTCAGGGCGAGTATCGGCAACTCGCCAAGGCGGGGTTGCAAGTGCTTATCGACCACCGTGCGAACAGTGCTCTTCCACGAATCGGACAGCGAGGCGTCACTTGCAACTCGGTCCTTGAACCAGGCCAGCAGGTCGCTGAACGTCACTAGGCCAGCCAATGCAACCATCTCATCCGGGCGGCCAAGCAAGCGCTGCCGCAGGCCAGGCAACTCGGCGAGGATGGCCGCAGGACCATACTCTGGGAAGCGTGCGAGCCGATTCCACTTGCGGCGAACAACCAGGAACCACGTTCCAGCCTGTCGGCTCTGGTCAAATCGAAACCTCAAGCCCGGGTGGCGCGGGTCTCGTAGGTCGCGCACTCCGAGCACAGAGGACTGCCGTCGGATCTCGGCATCGGACAGCTTCACCGCTACAGTTGCACTCACGCCGAAACCAGCCCCTCACACAGCAGCAGGGCCTGGGTACGCATGACGCCCTCGGCGTGGTACTGCCTGGCCTGGTCACGACCGATGTCGCTACGGCGACCATCACAAACATCGTGGCAGGCGCTGCAGGCCCAGGCGCCCTGCAGGTCGTTCGGCTTGTATCCAACACCGCAGGTGCCGGCCATGCGGTAGTGCGCCAGGACGGTGGTTTCCGGGTTGCCGTTGCACACGCCCGGGATGCGCACCTGGCACTCCCGGCCGCGCGCGGCCTTGGTCAGCTTGGTTTGCCGCATGGTCAGGCCTCCTCCTTGCCTCGGTGCGATTCCCACTCGAAGGGCACAATCACCCCGCCACCTTCGCGCAGGCGGTCGTAGCACCGTTCGCCCATCGCGTGACGCAGCTGGCTCGCATCCAGGTTGGAAATCACCACCGTGGGGCGCATTTGCTCGTAGCGCCCGTTGATGATTGAAAACAGGGTGGTCAGCTCGAATTCACTGGGCTGCTCCTTGCTGACCCCTACCTCGTCCAGGACCAGCAGCGACGGCTCGATCAGGCTGGACAGGATGTCGGCCTCTGACTGCTCGCTATGCCGGTCATAGGTCGCCCGGATGGATTGCAGGACGGCGCCGACTGTGCGGTACACGGCCGTTGCCGAGGTGTTGCGCATCAGCTCGTTGGCCATGCCGGCGCCCAGATGGGTCTTGCCGGTACCGACCTTGCCCAGCAGCATCAGGCAGCGACCGGTGCGCTCAATTTCCGAGAAAGCTGCCACGTAGCGGGTGCAGTAGGCCAAGGCTTTGCGCTGCCCTTCGTGCTCGACGCGGTAATTGGCCAGGGTGCGGTCGGCGAAGCGCTTGGGGATCAGCGCCGAACCCAGCTTGCGGGTCATCGCCTCACGCTTCAGGCGGGTTTCCTCCGCCAGTTGCTTGGCTTCGCGCTCGGCAACGGCCGCTTTTTCGCACACAGGGCAGCGCCCGACGATTTCGCGGCCCATCAGCATGGTTACACGCTGCTCGAAGTCGCCGTGATGCTCGCAGTGCGCGGGCTGGACACGGAAGCCCGCGGCGTTTCTCACCTCGGACATGGTGATCACCGATTCAGATCGCATAGGTGCCGTCCTCTCGCGCGGCCAGGCCGGCGGTGTAGTCGCGGTCGTCGAAGCCGTGGTGACGGCTGTGCTGTTTGGCCTGAGCAGGCAACTGCGCACTGATGCGCTTGGTGACCCACTCCACCTCGAAGCCGCGCCACCCGTTCTCGACGGCGACTTCCAGAGCTTGGGCTGGCTGGATGCCGAAGGCCTTGCACTGCTCCAGCTTGACGTTCAGCCCAGCCCAAATCCGGGCGGTCACTGGCGCCTTGGCAGCCTTGCGGACAGTCAGGTAGTCAGCGATAAGCGATTCATCCAGGCCGTGAGGGTTGTCAGCCAGCATGGCGGCCTTCCCGAACGGTGCTTTGCGGTCAGCTTTGGCCGGAGCCGGCTGCTCATCGCTGGGGGGGCATGTATTCTCTTCCGAAGGAAGAAATACATAGGGGGTTAGATTCTTAGAATAAGGAAGGGAGTCGGCGGTTTTGGTCTGTTTCGACTCATCGCCGATTCGGACCACTTCAGCCGAGTCGGCGGTTTTGGTCTGTTTCGGATCAATGACGTAGACCCAGTCTTTCGGGTCATTCACGCCGATGTCACCCCGTGCACCGCCCTCGCGGAACAGAACCCGACGACGCAGCAGGCTCGAAACCGCCTTGGATACGCTGTCAGGGTGGGCGTGGATGGCTTTCGCGATGTCGGAAGCTGGGATGCGCTGAGAGCCCGCCCCGAAGTTGATGGTGGCCTTGGCCACGTACAGCACAATCTTCATCTCCCGGGCCGGGAGATCGATAGCCAGCAGGCCATCCATGAGCTGGTTGTCCATCCGGGTAAACCCCCTGGACTTGTCAAGTGGGACGATGTTTGTCATGCTTAAACCCGTTCAAATGCTGTAGAGAAAGCCGCCCTGCCAGGCGGTTTTTTTTCGTCCGCGATTCCAATACTGGATGAATTCGCAGGTGTTTCAGTCATCTACTGGCGCAATGCCAGATAGGCGAGAATTTCTACAAGGTCACGCAACGGCGTCCCTCCTTCCTGCCTTCAGCGCCCCTTTGGTCAAGCGCTCGATTTGGTACTGGCGCAGCTCAGGAACGTCACCCCATTGGCGAACGGCCTCATAGGTCACCCCTAGCGCCTTCGCCAGGGCGGAAATCGACCCGAAATATTGGATTGCCTGGCTTTTGGTCATGGCGACCTCCTCTGCTCGTCTCGACATTCAAGCATGCTTGCATATTCAAAACAAGCATGCTTGACAAGCAACCTTGTAGATTGCGCGAATGAAAACTACTGATCGAATCACCAAGCTCGTCCTGACTCGTCGCCCCGAACTGGGCGTTCGCAATGTCAAACGCGACATCGCAAACACCTGCAGCATCAGCTATGAGGCTGTCCGCCAGTGGTTCGCCGGTGATACAGAGAACATCAAGAACGAAAATCTCGTCGCGCTAGCCGAGGGTTACGACACGACTGTCGATTGGCTTTTGTCAGGTAAGGGCGAGCCGCCACGCAAAGGGGCCGCTAAGCAAGAGCAGGACAAGCAGGCAAGTGCACCAAGCTCCGCCGCCGACGCAGTCCGTAAGATGCTTGAAAAGCATGGAAAAGGCCTGACCGCCGAGGCCAGGCAGCGTATCGTCAGCGCAGTCGAGGATGACCCTCAAGGGGAGAAGGAAAGCGGTTTTTTGATCGCTGCCAACCCTGTTACCAAGGGCGACATCTCTATCCCACAGTACGACATCCGGGCAGCCATGGGCCATGGCCAGGTGCCGGCCGAGTACAGCGAAGTCATCAGGAATGTGGTCATCCGGGAAGAGGTGCTGCGCGAGAAAGGTGTGACTTACACCGCTGCCAAGGCCCTGGCCATGATCACGGGCTGGGGACAGAGTATGGAAGGCACCATCAACGACAAAGATCCCGTGATCGTTGACCGCGGAGTGAACGAGTACCAGGGAGAAGGTGTTTATGTCCTCACCTGGCATGGCGATCTACTCATCAAGCGCCTGCAGCGACAGGACGAGGATCATGTCTGGCTTATTTCGGACAACCGAAATTATGAGAAGCAGTCAGCTCGCGTCGACGACCTGACGATTCACGCGAAGGTTTTGCTGGTCTGGAATGCGCGAAAGGTATAGCCCTCCGTAGGGACGATTTGAGGAAATAGCGATGTCGGAAGAAGAGGTCCCGAAGCACAGGTACGCAGTCTCCATCGATGATTTTTTGAGATTTCTGGTGGAAGTAACGGGTGATACCACATGCCCTGCATGCGGCAATGAGCAGTGGACAATGATAGGTACGAACCAAACCGATTCTGCGTATCGGCTTTATACATCTTTGCGCGATGGCAAGGGTCAGAAGGCCCTTAATACATTTGCTATCTATTGCAATGAATGTGGGTTTGTACGCCAGCACCTGGCAAGAATCGTGCGGGAATGGGTGGACAAAAACCCTGCGCCAGAGCAGCTTGAACTAGAAAACCTTGATGAGGCAGGGCCGGATGACAGCGAGCAAATTTAAGTCGCCCGCCGAACTACGGGACTCGCTAGAGAATGTGATGCCCATGTATGGGAGGCCATCACAGGACCAGCAGCCTAATGCTGACAAGGATCAAGAGAGGGTACATACTGCTCGCATGAATGACATCACTCGTGAAGAGCTCAGGGCCACTCTATCCGACATTGAAAATCGGATGGATAGGCGTTTCGAGCGTCTGGAACAAGCGGAGGAGCGTCGTGCTGAGGCATGGCGCAGAGAGCAAGAGTCCTATCGGCATGAGCAAAACATGCGGGATAAGCTTTATGCTGAACGCTTTGAAGCCACGTCCAAGCGTCTAGAGGATAGGGATAAAGTCATTGATGCCAAGCTGGACTCGATCACCTCGTCCGTTAAGCTTATGAGCGAAAAAGTTGATGGCTTCTCCGGCGATCTAGCCGCAAAAGTCAAGGAAGTCCAAGCCTCAAACAAGAGCACTGTTTGGGCAATTCTGGGGATCGCAGTATCGGTCGGCATAGCCACGGTCATTGGTCTTTGGGGTGCTAATTCCACCATCGTCGGAAGCGCCACATCAATTTTTGCAGCTGGCCAACAGCAGACCACACAGCAGCAGTCCTTACAGCAGCTGATTGAAGAAGCTAAATCACAGTCTGCCGAGACTCGGGCTTTGCTTGAAAAAATCAAAGCTGATTCCAAAAAGCCTCCGAATGGCTAAAAGCGCTTAGAAAAAGCCCGCATCCGCGGGCTTTTTCATGTCGTCAGAAAGGCGCCTCCTCTTCGTGGCGCACCAGGTCCAGCTCCACTTCCCTCTCTATCACCCGATCATCATCCGTTGGTGCATCCCATTGAAGGATCACCGAACCGTCATCACAAAACGCCATGTCCAAGCCGTCTGTCTCTGACAACAGATCTATGATCGCGCTCCAATCCTGATCCCTGTCCGTGTCCAAACGATGGACCAGTACCTTCCTGCCGTGCTGCGCGAGTGGCGAGTTGATCATCGCTGAAACCCTCAAACCCAGCCGCTCAAGGCTCGTTAGCTCTTCCATTCGAACTGCAATTTCCTGCGCTGACATCAGAAAGCCCCTACACACTGGATATCCATACAGTACGAGAAAAACACACAAGTTTGCTTGCATTTAAAAAACAAGCATGCTTTTATGAATGCAAGTTCGCTTGCATTTGCACCGGGCTGGCAGCTACGGCAGCCACCGCTCTTTAAAAACCAGCAGATGAGCCACCAGGCGCCGAGTAAATCCGGCAATTGAGTTCTGGTGGACATTACGCAACACAGCAAGCTTCCTCGCTCGACATGTCGGCCCGCAGGTTTGCTGAGCAACACCGATTTCACTGGCTGGCCTTGGCGACAGGGCCAGACGGGAAATCAAAATGCAGATAGAAGTTGCCATCCACGGTACGCCGCTGCGGCAGCAAACAAGAGCGCAGCAATCATCAGGAGGCATCCGGACACGTTAAGTTGGCGGGGGCGTCCATAAGCTTTCAGAACCCCACCATCAGGATTGGGGATTAAGCGTACCCGGTAGGGTCTGAACGCCATTTCGGCCAGTCCCAGAAAGAGGCCGGCTGCGGAAGCTAAAGCGATCATCGAGTTATCCACCTTGAGATCAACTGTGATAGCTGCGACGAGAAGCAAGAACGAAAGAATCGCCATGATTTTGAACCATTCATCCGCGACGAATTTTGCAACCACGGAAACTGCCACAGTTGCGCCCTCCTTTGCTGGCTGTGTTGTGTGAGAGCGCTCAGCCTAGCGCAAAGCCCGTCACCTGGGCAGTGGTGAGATGGCCGCTGGCCATCAAGCAGTTGGCACCGACTCAGCATGACCAAAACTGCCCGCTCAACCTAGCTCCCCGTCACTAGGCTGCATCGGCCGGGGCGTTTGCCCTCCCCTGATACGGGTGGTACCGGCAGCGAGCGTCACGACCAATGCAGCCCACCGAGGACTCTTCATGGAAACGATCACTTGCGGCTCATGGATTGGCCAGCTCGGCAAGGCGCTGGCTCCCCGTGAGCTCGAAGCACTGTTGTGGGTGGCCCAAGGCCTCACCACCAAAGAAATCGCCCGCCAGATGGCGGTCAGCCCAGGCACCGTGGCCAATCGCATCGAGGCCGCTCTGTTCAAGCTGGAGGCCGGCCGCCGCATCGAGGCGGTCACCAAGGCCATGCGCCAGCAGATCATCAGCCCGCTTTGCATCGCCCTCGCCGGCCTCATCGCTATGCATGCGGTGGTTGGCGACAGCGACCCCATGCGCCGCGACCGCCGCGCGCCGGAGCGCCGCACCGCCCAAGTTCGAATCGTTCGCAAGGCCGAAGCCTACGAATACCACGCCTGACCTACCCGAGGATCACACTATGCAGACAGCAATGCACCCTGCTTTCGAGCAGAAGATTGCCGTGCTCGCGGCCCTGCTCGAGCGCAGCAAGTCAGCCAGGACCGAGGCGCAAGCCAAGGTAGGCCAGCCAGCACCGCGCTACCAAGCCTCGGGAAAGGGCGGAATGTGGGATGTGGTCGAGATCGCCACCGGCGCCGTGCACGGTTTCGCCTTCAGCTACCGGGCCGCGCTGCGGTTCGTGGATGCGATGGAGGCCGGCGCGGCGAGCAAGACCGGTACGCAGCAATGAGCAAGCGCAAACCCCACAACATGCGGGCTCGCTTGGTGAGATCCTGTCGGGCACTGGGGTCTAGGCCAACCACGCCGCCGTGGTGAACATCGCCCCCAGCGGCCAGCAGGTACTGATCAACTGGAACATCTCCAGGCTGCATAGAGTCACCGGCACGACCCAACTTGAGATGGAATATAAAAAGAAGCGAGCAAACCCTAAACAGGCTTATCGGGCTGCTTGCCTACACTCTTCGCCCACCATATCGAGAACGCAACGCCAATCGAGCCTAGTCCACCCAAACATAAAAAAATAAATTGCCAGATCCGATTCAAATCCTCTCGCATAGACACCTTGTCCTGGAGTACCGCCTTGGAAAGGTTTTCGTAATCTCTTTTGAGGATCGGTAATGCGAGAGCCTTTACCGGGTCGGAAGTAATAGCTGTCTCAAGATCCGACAAGCGTTTCGACAATTCAGACAGTCTAGCTTCAATGGGGGCAAGATCCACCTCTGACTGCGGAGGTAACTTTACTTGCTGCAAGGACTTAATCTCATTATTCAGCACATCTAGCCGATACTTGAAATCATTCAGACTTTCTGCAGACGCATATTGTCTACTGAAACTAGAAACCACAACCTCAACAGCGTCTGAAGTATTGCTTTTGGTGTCAATAAATCCGGAAAATGAAAACGCGGCCATGATGGCTGAACCAACTGCAGCAACTCCAGCTAACCCTAAATCTCGAATCTGCCGCTTTCTTTCTTTTCCCTTGATATAATCTTCAGCGCTAGTTGGATCCATCAAAAATTCTCGCCTTTAATTGAGAAAGATAAAGAGCAGTGACAGCTTCATAGGTCGCAGCCTCTCCTGACGCGCACGTCAATATCATTATGCTACCACAGCACATCCGGCCACGGAGGTTCCACCATGCCCATTCACCACGCAGTGATGCACTTCATCGACAAGAAGCCGGACGGCAGCCCCGCAGCCCTGCACATGGCCAGCGCCAGCCTGCCGGATAGCGGCGCCATCGAGAACCTGGTGAACGATGTGAACGACGGCTACAACGCCAATACCCGCAAGGCGTGGGGCTTCTTCCACAGCGAGGCCGGCGCCTACCCTCTCAGCGGGTGGCTGGCCAAGGTCGCCAGCGGCGACATGCAGTTCATCGACTTCACCCGCACGGCGGTTGAGCACCTAACGCGACTCATGGAGGAATCTAATCTGGCTGTTGGTGGTCACGTACTGTTCGCGCTGTACCAGCAGGGCCTGACCGAATACCTGACCATCGCCATCCTGCGTCAGGCCGAGACGATTTCGGTTGCCGATGACCTCTCCGTGTCGGTTTCGCGCCACCTCGATACCAGCGCCCTGCACTTTGCCGCTCGGATCAACCTGAGCGAGTGGAAGAACAATCCAGCGTCGCGGCAATACATTTCGTTCATCAAGAGCAAGAGCGGCAAGCGGCTTTCGCACTATTTCCAAGACTTCATCGGTTGCCAGGAAGGGATCGACAGCCCAGGCGAAACCCGCACGCTGCTCAAGGCCTTCAAAGATTTCGTAGAGGCCGAAGAACTGCCCACCGAAACCGCCAGCGAGAAGAGTCAGCACTTGGTGGCCTATGCCCAAGCGCAGGACAAGATCGGCGAGCCGGTCAGCCTGGACGAGCTGTCCGAGGCCCTGGACGAAGACAGGCCGAAGTCCTTCGCCGACTTCATCCGGGCCGGCGACTACGGGATATCCGAAAGCTTTGCCGCCGACAAGCGCACCCTGAACCAGTACCGCCGCTACACCGGCCGCGCCGAAGGCATGTCGATCAGCTTCGAAGCGCACCTGCTGGGTAGCAAGATCGAATTCGATCACGAAAGCGCCAGCTTGACCATCAGAAATCTACCAACGCAACTCGCCAGACAGCTAACTAAAAGCGCAAATCAGTCCTGACCTTTTCCAGACTTAACAGCACGGTAAAGAATAGTGACAGCACCAGCAGCTACCGCTAACAATAGCGCTCCGATACCTTGGAGTATTGTGTTCTGCTGGGCCCATAGCCTGTCTGAATCGACTTTTGCAGATATTCTGTATTCTTCAAACTTTCGACCAAGCTCATCATAATCTCGGCGAAGCATCGGAATAGAGAGCGCTTTTTCCGGATTATCACTTATAGCTTTTTCAAGCAGTTCTACACGTGTTTTCAGCCTAGATAGATCCTCTGTGAGAATTGCGTTGCCAAGACCTAAAAAAGGCCTGTCACCTGACTCCTCCATGGTGGATTTCAGGCTACTCACAAGATCTTCTTTCGCCTTTTCGTAATCAGGAACCTCAACTAAATCCCGCTGCTTGTAAAGCTCAGCTATTAGAGAGCTTGCGTCGAACCGCTCTGGTCTATCTTGCACTAGCAACTTGTATCCGATTGAACTGACACCCAAAATACTAGTTATGGCCATCGCAGCGGCAAAAGACATTCGCTGCTGCTTGTACTTACGTTCCCGCTTATCAAGCCTCTCAAACTTCTCGCGCTCAGATTCAATGAACCTTTTAAGTTCTTCTTCTACTTGCGTCATTTCCGAGCACTCACTCCTAGATATTTTGATTAGCGACCAGGCGAGAGAATGCCACACAGCCTACTCAATTCAAATACCGCCAACCCTTCCGGCAATGGAGAAGAACCATGAGCACATTCGCAGTGTTCGGCATGACCCGTGATGTAGCGCTGGCCGAGGCCAGGAAGACGACCAAAACCACCAAGCCCAGCGGAAAGGTTGGCTGCCCCCCCATCGACCTCACAGTCGCTGAATTGGATGAGGCGGTCGACAAGCAGGCGCTAAAGATCATGCAGGGCAAGAAGGTGCGCCAGCTCAGCCCTACCTTTGATGCGCCACAGTATGCCGAGCAGTTTGTCTCGCTCGCCCGCAAGGGCGGCAACTGCCGAGACCTCCGGATCAGGGCCAGGTGCAACCTGACTGACGCCGAGGGCAATCCACTCATCGACAAGAAAACGAAGGCGCCGAAGATTGGCTGGGTCGACTACCAGCCCGAGATGACGCCAAAGGTTGCATAGCCGAGGACCACCAATGCCCATCACCTACGGAAGCGTCTGCAGCGGCATTGAAGCTGCGACCGAGGCTTGGCACCCACTGGGGTGGACTGCCGACTGGTACGCCGAGATCGAGCCTTTCCCGTGCGCGGTATTGGCCTATCGGTACCCGAACACGCCGAACCACGGCGACATGACCCGCCTGGCAGCCATGGTGCTGTCCGGAAAGATCAAGGCGCCCGAGGTGCTGGTCGGTGGAACTCCCTGCCAGGCCTTCAGCGTCGCCGGAATGCGCGAAGGCCTCGCCGATCCCCGCGGCGCCCTCACCATCAAATACGTGGAGCTGTTCGATGCAATTGACCATGTTCGAACCATACGCGGCGAGCCCGAGGCCGTCTGCCTCTGGGAAAACGTCCCCGGAGTCCTCTCCGACAAAGGCAACGCGTTTGGCTGCTTCCTCGGCGCCCTGGTGGGCGAATCCGAAGAACTCCAACCGCCAGGGGGCAAATGGAAGGACGCTGGTTGTGTGTATGGACCCACGCGAACAGTCGCATGGCGGGTTCTGGATGCCCAATATTTCGGCCTGGCCCAACGACGCCGCCGTGTGTTCGTTGTCGCAAGTGCTCGAGCAAGGTTCGATCCCCTCGAAGTACTTTTTGAGCGCGAAGGCACTCGCAGGGATAGCCCACCGGGACGGCCGGAGGAGTACGCACTTCATCCTACTCTCACGGCACAAGGGGGTGGCTCTCTCGATGACAGAGAGGCATATGTGCTGGAACCGGAAGGCATCCGCAGAACCAGCCCTCTCGAGTGGGAGCGGTGCCAAGGGTTCCCCGACGGCCACACCATGATCCCCTATCGCGGCAAGCCCGCGGAGGAATGCCCAGACGGCCCACGCTACAAGGCGGTCGGCAACAGTAAGGCCGTGCCCGTGGTCCAATGGCTCGGTCGACGCATCCAGCTTCAGCTATCTAGCGACTAAATTTCTTAGCTCACGATGAACGACACGATGACAGTTCGCGCAAAGGCATTGAAGATCGCTCAAGCTGGTCCTGTGGTTCGCCGTCATAGCTGACACGCGCACTTCCCGATGATGCACCTCAATGCAAGCCTCACCATATTCATCGCCATAAATCTGCACCGGGTCCATCATGCAACGCTCGCAAAATAGTCGGCCATGCACGCGTCGAAATAGGTCCTTCTTAGCCTGTGCCGCCCCTCTGGCACGCTCACGGCGCAGGTGTTCCACTAATTTCGGCTGGCCTTCCGTCCAAGAGTGATCGTCAGAGGGAACAGGATGTACCTGCCCAGTGGCTAAGGTGTCTTTAGAAACGACATTGAACCCCGCTGCCTCGAGTACTTCGAAGCAGACAGACCCTACACCTGCTGTGAAATGCTTGGGTAACACAGTGAAGCCTAAGGCCTTAGTGGCGGCTAGCCCAAATACCGCTTTCGGTGGCAGCCTTAGACAGTCATCGACGAGCAGGTCATAGTCAGTTGAAGGTCCAAACCCTGGCGGTTCAGTGCCATTGCGCATATCTTCGATTGCCAGCCAGACGTGTTCTGCAGTAACGCCTCTCAAATCCTCAGCAGGGACCCTGTCTAGACTCCGCATATCCTTTTTTACTGGCAGCCCGCCCAAGATGCTTTCCAACTGGCCTGAATGCTCGTTGCCTACGCGGATTCGGATTCGGCGCGTTGAATTACCACCGGAGGTACTACCTATGCGCCCAACGGATTTCATACGGGAAGCTATTAGCTTCAGCGCATCCTGAGTAGAGCCGTGTGCGTCAGATAATCCGAAAATTGTTCGGTCCGTTATCGGCAAAGCCTGCACCTGGCTGCTATCGACCCAAACCTGCTGTATGCCCACCGCATGACCCTCCAGCTTATCCAGCAGCACAGCTAACCCGAGCGAGTAGTCTGTATTGGTTGCACCCTTCCCTTTGGTTCCACCCCGGCTGTGGAAAATGATCGACTCGCTATCGATCTCGTAGTGAGCGTCCAACCTCGTGCCGTCATCATCAACCACTTGGAAAACTTGCCCCATCTGCTCACTCTCTTTGCATGGAAGTGCGCCAAATCCTATCAGCGTTGGGTTCCCAAGACGTTCGAATTCAGCCGCGCGTCAGCATAGCTGTAGTCTCGATCTGTAACCCCTCCCCCCTCTATTCACTGCCGCGATATGGCGGCCAGGGATCAGCTTCGGACGCGCTTCACTGCTCCAGCAGCCATGAGGGCGGCGCCTGGTATCCAGAGGCCTGGCATTGAGGTGCCCAAGCCGACAGCAAGCAGGGCGATACCACAAGCAAACATAGCGTTCTCCTTAACCGAAAGATCCATATCGAAACCCCGCCATTTAAGCACAAGCCGGTCGCAGGAGCGGCCAAGGAAGAAGTCATGCCGGCAGAAAAGCAACTCATCCAGCAGCTGCAGGTCGCTCGCGACGAATACGGCTTCTGGACCCATCCGGCCTGGCCGGACGACGGCGACGAATGCGTACTGCCATTCAGCTGGTTCGGCGACCACGGTCTGGAGTACTGCGTGCTCGAGATGGAAAACGACGGCCCGGAAGAGCTGAATGCGGAATGGTTCGACACCGGCGGCGACTATGACTGCACGGCTTGGCAGCCGAGCAAGCCGACCGGTGAAGGCTGGTTCATCTTTTCGATCCACGACACCGAAGACGGTCCTGTCTGCGTATGGGTCCGCCACAAGGTGCAGCCATGACCGGCCTGATCGAAGTGAGGGTATCCAACCTGGCCGGCGCGCCGCTGGACTGGGCTGTGGCCATGGCTGAGGGGTTCGGGATAGATCCCGAGTGCCGTACAACCGTGTGGCACCCTGGCGGCTTGCCTTGCAGCATCAGTATCCGCGGCGCAGCAGAGAACTTCGGCTGGCGACCATCCACCAACTGGGCACAGGGCGGTCAACTGATCGACAAGCACAGCGGCACCGCTCAGCACATTCCGGGGCTGCCTGCCGATCTGTGTTACGCCGGTGGCCCGGCCGGTGCAGGAGTGTGGTGCTACGGCCCCACAGCCCTAATCGCCTTCTGCCGGGGCCTCGTCAACCACAAGCTTGGCGATACCGTCCAGGTACCTAAGGAGCTGATGCAATGATCGCCCTCGCCAATATGGCCAATCTGGTATGGAAGGCGCAGCGATGATTCCGCACACCGGCGTGCTGCGGCGCAAGCTTGAAGCAGCGCTGATCCACCTGGCCATCGCCATTCTTTCCGGTCGGAACGTCACTCGATCAGGCGTCGTCAGTCGTCGCGATAACAACGACATGTACGCCATGGCCGAGAAGCTTGAAGACATCGCTGACCGCATCGCCGACGGCTACCCGAAGCCATAACCCTCCCCTTACCACTCAAGCCCGCCGTCATGCGCGGGCATGGAGAGACTCATGCTCAATTTTTTGGCCCGCCTGTTCAAGCCCAAAAAGAAGCCGGCACAACGCGCCGCGCTCGGTCCGACCGGGTATGCCCGTGGCCACAGCCCGGCATCCGGTCGGCAAGACCCGATGCTCGACCCGCTCAACTCCATGAGCCCGGTCAGCCCCATGCATCCCATACATCTGGCGGACAGCTACGAGCCGACTCGCTCGAGCAATTCGTGCGCCAGTCGGGACTACAGCAGCTACGACAGCGGCAGCAGCTACTCGTCGAGCGACAGCAGCAGTTCCAGCGACAGCGGATCCAGCTCCAGCAGCTGCGACTGACACCAACCTGCCGCCACCGGCGGCGTGGAGACCACCATGCAAGACGAAGAACGCAAACCGGTGACCTACGTGTCCGACAAGGTCCCGGAGGAAAAAATGGCTGAGCTGGTCGGTACGACCAAGCGGGCCCTAGAAGGTAAGCGAAGCCGCGGCGTAATACCCGAGGGGGTCTGGAAGAAGATCGACGGCCGGATTTTTTATAGCATCAGGAGATACGAAGCGTGGCTAGAAGGAAGCTGGGGCTACCCGCTGGAGTCGAGTTCATCGGCAATTCAATCCGGATCCGTTTTACTTGGAACGGTGAGCGTCGCTCCGAAACTCTCGCGTATCCCCAAACCGCCAAGGGGATCAAAGCGGCAGCCGATTTACGCGCTCAAGTAATCAGCCTGGCCAAGCACGGCGTTCTGGATGAAAGACGGTACGCCGAGCTATTTCCCGCCTCGAGCTATACGGCGCCAGCCAAGGAGCTGATGTTTGGCGAATACGCTCAAAGCTGGCTGAACAGCCTGGAAGTGGTACACGACACTCGGGTCAACTACAAAGGCTTGATGAACAACTATTGGATGCCCCACCTAGCAACGCTGCCTATCAAGGCAGTCACACCAATGGTGCTAAGGAATGTGGTCGCGAAGACGGAGTGGAAGAGCCCGACAGTCAAGCGCGCTGCAATCGCCAGGGTCAAGGCGATGTTTCGCGCAGCGATGTATGACGAGGTAGTAGACAGGAACCCGGCGGCATCGATCCAGCTGCCGCAGAAAAACAAGAAACAGGTCGACCCCTTCACGGTGGACGAAGCAGACTCTCTGATTGAATGGATGTATGCGAATTTTTCCCGGTGCAACCAGGTGTTCGCGGCATTCTACGAGTTTGCCTTCTACACCGGCATGCGCACAGGCGAAATCATGGCGCTGCGCTGGGACGAGATCGATTTCGACAAGAAGACGGCTCACGTCTGCCGAATTGTCGTTGAGAAGCAGGTGATGGAGCGGACCAAGACCAAATACACTCGTACCGTTATGTTGAACAGCCGTGCCCTGGGCGCACTGGCCCGGGCCAAGCAGATCGCACACGACCGGTTGAAGCAGAAGCGGCGAGTCTCGACCGAATCGCCTTTCATCTTCCAACCTTCGGGGTCATCGCCGCACATCACTGTGCCTGAAACCGCAGGCAAGCACTTCAACCACGCTGTCGAAGCGAAGGGTTTCAGACATCGCCCACAGTACAACTGCCGGCACACCTATGCCACGATGTGCCTCATGTCAGGGATGAATCCGGCCTTCATTGCAGGACAGCTTGGGCACTCGGTTCAGGTGCTGCTTTCGACCTACGCGAAATGGCTGAATTCGGCGAACGATTGGGCCGAGCTGGCGAAGCTTGAAACGAGCGTAATTGGTACAAAATTGGTACAAGATTAAATTTCGTTCACCTTGCGCCCTTTAGTCATAAGGCATTCGACAGCAATTCAGCCATACTCCAGAATGCAGCGGTTTTTAGGGGGAAAACCCTTGCACAGCCAACGACATACCAACTTTTAGTGAGCCTCAACGTGAAAACATCCCTGTCCATCCTCAGCCTGCTGCTGTTGCTCACAGGTACTGCGACCCTTCCGTCGACCGCTGCTGCACAACCCCCGGCCCAGGTTCAACGCGACCCGTCCAAGCTGCACCTTGCCTCTGGCAGCGCCCTGCTGATCGACCTGAACACTAACCAGGAGCTGTATTCGAGCCACGCCGACCGCGTGGTGCCGATTGCCTCGGTGACCAAACTGATGACGGCGATGGTAGTGCTGGATGCCAAGCAGCCCATGGATGAGATGCTCACCATGACCATTGCCAACAACCCGGAAATGAAAGGCGTGTATTCGCGTGTGCGCCTGGGCAGCCAGCTCGACCGCCGCGAAACATTGCTGATTACCCTGATGTCTTCGGAAAACCGTGCGGCCAACACCTTGGCCAACCATTACCCCGGCGGCTACCCGGCGTTCATCAAGGCAATGAATGCCAAGGCCCGCAGCCTGGGCATGGCGCATACCCGCTACGTCGAGCCGACCGGCCTGTCGACGCAGAACGTATCCAGCGCCCGCGACCTGGCCAAGCTGCTGATGGCCTCGCGCAAGTACCCGATGCTGAGTGAACTGTCGACCACCCGCGAGAAGACCGTGGCCTTCCGCAAGCCCAACTACACCCTGGGCTTCCGCAACACCGACCACCTGGTGAACAAGAGCAACTGGGACATCAAGCTGACCAAGACCGGCTTCACCAATGAAGCCGGGCACTGCCTGGTGCTGCTGACCCGCATGGACAACCGCCCGGTAGCCATGGTCATTCTCGATGCCTTTGGCAAGTACACCCACTTCGCCGATGCCAGCCGCATGCGCCAGTGGCTGGAAACCGGTGCCGCCAAGCCGGCACCGGCGGTGGCCATGCAGTACAAGGCGGAGCGGCAGAACAAGGGGCGCCTGGCGGCCGAGTGAGCTGAGCCAGAAATGATAGGGCCCTGAACGGGCCCTATCGCAGCCCCAAGGTTTCAAGCCGTGGCGCTGACCATCCCGCCCGCACTGCTGCCGCCCTCTTGCTGCAACAGCTCCAGCAACTGCGCCGTGGCCGCCATGATCTGCCCGTTGATGGTGGCAATGCTCGCCTGCTTGGCCCCCACTGCAGCCGCCTTGGCAGCCTCGTCCATCTTGCTGTTCTGCAACGCAGCCAACTGCTTCTGCTCCTCGGCCAGTTGCTTCTGCAGATCCTTGATCAGTTGACGCAGCTCGGTAACCGCCTGCGAGTCGCCACTGTCTTCACTGTCGGTGGATTGCGCCTGGCTACCCGCTGAGACCCTCATGCTGTCACTGCTGATACTCAACGGGCCCAGTGCCTCACCGGCCTGTTTTGCCTGTTCGCGTTCAGTAGCTGCGTTCGCGCTCAGCGTCTGCGCTGAGACGCCATTGATCATCAGGTTGCTTGCCGTAATTCCGCTCATGTCGATTCCCTGCCAGAAAGATCGGTCCTTGCCGTAACCCCCCCTATCGGCCGCCTCACGCAGTTCTTTAGCCCGCTTAAATTCCCCCTCGTCTGGCTCGTTCCAACTCATGTACTTGCGCAGGAGCCGGAGCCCCGGCGGGCGTCCAAATTCGACCATTCAGGGAATCGCAGCCATGAGCCAGCCCTCACAGCAGGAAACCATCAAAGATCTGATCGGCGTGGGCTTCGGCCCTTCCAACCTGGCCCTGGCCATCGCCCTGGAAGAACTCGCCGAGTCCCAGGGCCATGCCCTCGACGCGCTGTTCATCGACAAACAGCAGGACTACCGCTGGCACGGCGAAACCCTGGCCACCCAGAGCGAGTTGCAGATCTCGTT
Organism: Pseudomonas sp. NPDC096925; assembly: GCF_044762545.1. NCBI lineage: Bacteria > Pseudomonadati > Pseudomonadota > Gammaproteobacteria > Pseudomonadales > Pseudomonadaceae > Pseudomonas > Pseudomonas sp. NPDC096925. Next base: position 217,129 of record NZ_JBIWEM010000006.1, read on the forward strand.
CCTCAAGGACCTGGTGTCGCTGCGTAACCCCACCAGCCCCTACAGCTTCGTCAACTACCTGCACCAGAAGCAGCGCCTGGCCGACTTCATCAACCTCGGCACCTTCTACCCCTGCCGCCTCGAGTACAACGACTACCTGCGCTGGGCCGCCGAGCACTTCGCCACCCAGGCGGTATATGGCGAGGAGGTGCTGCGCATCGAGCCGGAAGTGCACGCGGGTCGGGTCGAGCACTTGCGCCTGGTCTCGCGCGACGCACAAGGCCGCGAATACAGCCGCCGCACCCGTTCGGTGGTGGTCGGCAGCGGCGGCACGCCGAAAATCCCGGAAAAGTTCGGCGCCTTCAAGGACGACCCGCGGGTATTCCATCACTCCCAGTACCTGAGCAGTCTGAACAAGCTGCCGTGCACCACCGGCAAGCCGATGCGCATTGCCGTGATCGGTTCCGGCCAGAGTGCCGCCGAGGCGTTCATCGACCTCAATGACAGCTATCCGTCGGTCAAGGTCGACATGATTCTGCGCGGTTCGGCCCTCAAGCCTGCCGACGACAGCCCGTTCGTCAACGAGATCTTCTCGCCGGACTACACCGACCTGGTCTACAACGAACCGGCCGACCAGCGCAGCAAGCTCCTGGGCGAATACCACAACACCAACTATTCGGTGGTCGACCTCAACCTGATCGAACGCATCTACGGCATCCTCTACCGGCAGAAGGTCGCCCACCAGTACCGCCACAACGTGCTGTGCCGGCGCCAGGTCGAAGCCGTGGTGGCCACTCGCGAAGGCCTGGAACTGACCTTGCGCGACCTCGCCACCGGCCAGCAGCAAACCCACCGCTACGACGCAGTGATCCTCGCCACCGGCTACGAACGCCGCTCGCACCGTGATCTGCTGGCGCCCCTGGCCGGCTACCTGGACGATTTCAACGTCGACCGAAACTACCGCGTGCTGGCCAGTCCCGACCTGCAGGCCTCGGTGTACCTGCAGGGCTTCTGCGAGAACAGCCACGGCCTGAGCGACACCTTGCTCTCGGTGCTGCCGGCACGCGCCGCAGAAATTGGCCGCGCGCTGTACCAGGACCTGGGGCAGTTGCACGGCAAGCCGCAACCGGCAGTGGCCCTGACCCGCGCCTGATCCCTCCTGCCTCATGCCTTCCAGGCCGCCCTTGGCCTGAATCGATTGGGGCCGCTTTGCGGCCCATCGCCGGCAAGCCGGGCTCCCACAGGTACAGCACAGACCTCAAGGTTGCGCGTTCCCTGTGGGAGCCCGGCTTGCCGGCGATGGGCTGCGCAGAGCCCCAATGACAGTGACTGACAGGCATTGGCCTCAACCTTGAAACATTTGCTTGCATTTAAAGCGGCAGGTTTTCGATTCTCATTCGTCTTTATCAGTACAGCCCCTCTTTGGCTGGGCACACGCTCGACTCCCCATTGCAGAAGACCGTCAGATGGCCAAATCACCGAAAAAATCCAAATCCAGGCTGTGGTTCCTGGTCCACAGCTGGCTCGCCTTGCCGATCTGGTTCTTTGTCCTGATCGTCTGCTTCACCGGCATGCTCGCCGTGGTCAGCCAGGAAATCGTCTGGCTGGCCGACCCGGCCGTGCGCGCCAACAAGCCCGGCGCCGACGTCGAGCGCCTGAGCTTCCAGCAACTCCTGGAAGCCCTGCACAAGGCCGAGCCGGACATGGTGGTGGAGCGGCTCAACCAGCCCGACGGTTCGCACTTTGCGGTCAAAGCCAATGTCACCTTGCCTGACGGAACCAGCCCGACACTGTATGTAAACCCCTACACCGGGGCCATCCAGGGCAAGACCCCGGACTTCAACTTCGAAGCCTTCACCCGCGCTCTGCACGGCTGGTGGCTGGTGCCGTTCACCAACGGTTTCAGTTGGGGCTGGTACCTGGTGTCGCTGCTCGGCCTGCCCATGCTGGCTTCGCTGGTCACCGGCCTGGTGGTGTACAAGAAGTTCTGGAAGGGCTTCTTCAAGCCGGTGCGCACCGGCCATGGTTCGCGGATTTTCTGGGGCGACCTGCACCGCCTGGCCGGGGTCTGGTCGATCTGGTTCATTGCGGTCATTTCCATCACCGGTACCTGGTTCCTGATCCAGGCGATCCTGGCCGACAACCACATCACCATTTCCAGCCGGCCCGTCGTGCCGGTGATCGCCCGTGAGGACGTGCCGCAAACCCCGACTGGCAGCCCGGCACCGCGCATCGACCTGGATGAAGCGGCACGCATTGCCGGCCTGGCGATCCCGGGGCTGGAAATCAACTTCATCTCGCTACCGGCCACCGCCTACAGCCACGTCACCCTGGCCGGGCCGGGCTGGTACCCGCTGATGTTCCAGAGCGCTTCGGTAAACCCCTACACGCGCAATGTCGACAGCCAGTTCCTGATCAGCGACCGCTCGGCGCTGGAGTTCGTCACCGAGTCCATGCGCCCTCTGCACACCGGTGATTTCGGCGGCCTGCCGATCAAGCTGGTGTGGTTCTTCTTCGGCCTGGTCCTCACCCTGATGGTGTTCAGCGGCTTGCTGATCTGGACCAAGCGCACCGCCCAGGCCACCGCCGCCGCCCTCAAGCGCAGCGAGCGCACGCCGCGCATGACGCGCAATGCCCCCCCCGTGGAGATCCGCCCATGAGCCAGGCCCAAGCCGTGCCCGCCAGCCCGCTGAAGCAACGATGGCTGAAGTGGCGTTTTCACCTGAACATCCTGCTGATCCTCATCCCGCTGGGCTTCATGCCCAAGTACTTCGCCGACGCCAAGCTGTTCCGCGGCGAAGCGGGCCTCGGCGCCAATGTGATCAGCGACATCCAGGTCGGCCCCTATACCCTGGACCTGGCCGAACTGCGTGACGAGCCCCCCCGCGCCGACGGCCCGGCCGGCCACTTCAAGGTCTTCAATGCATCGCTGTGCAAGGCCTGCATCAACGGCGTCAAGGCAGCCTACCTGCGCATCGGCAAGCCGCGCAGCCTGCGCGCCGCCGGCACCATTTTCTTCGGTGCACCGTACAACATGGGCACCTCGTTACCGATCCCGCCACGCACCAAGCCCGATGCGCAGATCTGGATCACCCTGGAAGGCTGGGACGGCAGCATGCACCAGGCGTCGGTCCCGCTGGCCAAGGCATCGCCAGCCACCGTGGCCTGGCTCGAGAAACAAGGAGGCAAGAAATGAAGCACGTGATGCGCACCCTCACCCTGCCCTTGCTGGTGCTGGCCGCTGGCCCGGCCCTGGCGCACAACCCGATGTGCGAATGCGAAGAACTGGCCAGCGGCCAGGTCAAGTGCACCGGCGGTTTCTCGGACGGCAGCGGTGCCCCCGGGGTAACCCTGGATGTGATCGGCTACGACGAACAGGTGCTGGTCGGCGGCAAGCTCGGTGATGACTCGACCCTCACCTTCAAGCGCCCGGACGGCGAATTCTACGTGCTGTTCGATGCCGGCCCCGGGCACGTGGTTGAAGTCGACTATGCCGATATCGCCCAGCCATGAGCCGCGCCCAAGTTATCCGCCCGGCCGGTGCCGGGCACGAAACCCTTTACGTGCTGCTGGTCAGCCTGCTGATCGTGGTACTCGCGGCCAGCGTGGTGCTGCTGCGCGGCGAACGTGAGGACGAACAGGCCATTGCCAGCCACCAGATCGACGCCCGTCGCGACCTCACCGCCGCCGAGCAAGGCCTGTACACCGACCTGCGGGTGGCCTTCGACGAGATCCTGCTGCTACGTGAAGAAAACGCCGCCGCGCCCAGCGTACAGGCCCTGGCCGAGGAGGGCCTGCCGCCGTTCGTGGTCGATGCCGGCAGCCAGAGCCGCGGCAGCCACCAATGGTCGTGGCTGGAACCCGGGGCCTACCTGGGCCGCAGCCAGGCCCCGGAAGTGGCCGGCAGCCTGCTGCTGATCCTGCCGGCCGACAGCACCGGCCAGGCCGATGTCTGGCTGCGCCGGGACAGCGCCGCCCTGCCCCCGGACGACCTCGGCCAGGCCGCCCTGATCGCCGCCGGCTGGCAGCAGGTGGTCAGCCACTACGACGCCGGGGTCACCCGCGAACACCGTCACTGAACCCAAGGACTCCCCCATGCTCCGCTCCGCCCTCGCCCTGCTCCTGGCCCTTGCCCTGCCGGCACTGGCCCTGGCCGATAACGGCAAGCCGCTGCGCATCGGCATCACCCTGCACCCCTACTACAGCTACGTGAGCAACATCGTCGGCGACAAGGCCGAAGTGGTGCCGCTGATTCCGGCAGGTTTCAACCCCCATGCCTACGAACCACGGGCCGAGGACATCAAACGCATCGGCACACTGGACGTGGTGGTGCTCAATGGCGTCGGCCATGACGATTTCGCCGACCGCATGATCGCCGCCAGCGAAAAGCCCGGCATCAACACCATCGAGGCCAACCAGAACGTACCGTTGCTGGCAGCCACCGGCATTGCTGCCCGCGGCGCCGGCAAGGTGGTCAACCCGCACACCTTCCTGTCGATCAGCACCACCATCGCCCAGGTCAACAACATTGCCCGCGAACTGGGCAAGCTCGACCCGGACAATGCCAGGCTGTACACGCAAAACGCCCGTGCCTATGCCAAGCGCCTGCGCACATTGCGTGCCGACGCACTGGCCAAGGTCACCGAGGCCCCCAGCGCCACCTTCCGCGTCGCCACCATTCATGCTGCCTACGACTACCTGGTGCGCGACTTCGGCCTGGAGGTGACCGCGGTGGTCGAGCCAGCCCATGGCATCGAACCCAGTCCGGCCCAGCTGAAGAAGACCATCGACCAGCTCAAGGCGCTGGACGTGCGGGTGATCTTCTCGGAAATGGACTTTCCATCGGCCTATGTCGAAACCATCCAGCGTGAATCCGGCGTGCGCCTGTACCCACTGACGCACATTTCCTACGGCGAATACACCAAGGACAAGTACGAGGTGGAGATGAAGCGCAACCTCGACACCGTGGTCCGCGCCATTCAGGAGAACCGCGCATGACCGCCGCCGCCAACCTGGTGGCAGCCTGCGGGCCGCGCATCGAGTTCGCCGGCATCGACCTGACCCTGGGCCGCACCCGCATCCTCGAACAGGTCAGCTTCAACGTCGCCGCTGGCAGCGTGCATGCCATCGTCGGCCCCAACGGCGGCGGCAAGAGCTCGCTGATCAAGACCCTGCTCGGGCAAATGCCGCACCAGGGCCAGCTGACCCTGCACTGGCCCGGCGAACGCGAAGTGATCGGCTATGTGCCGCAGGCACTGGAGTTCGACCGTGGCCTGCCGATGACCGTGGACGACTTCATGGCTGCCATGTGCCAGCGCCGCCCCGCCTTCCTCGGCCTGTCGCGCCGTGTGCAGCCGGCCATCGACGCGGCCCTGGCACAGGTCGGCATGCTGGACAAGCGCAAACGGCGCATGGGCGCGCTGTCTGGCGGCGAACGCCAGCGCGTGCTGCTGGCCCAGGGCCTGATCCCCGAGCCGCAACTGCTGGTGCTGGACGAGCCGATGTCGGCCCTTGATGAAGCCGGCATCCAGGTGTTCGAGCAACTGCTGCTGGGCTGGCGCCAGGCCGGCACCACCGTGCTGTGGATCGAGCACGATCTGGAGGCCGTGCTGCGCCTGGCCGACCGGGTTACCGGCCTGAGCCGCCAGGTACTGTTCGACGCCCCACCCGCCCAGGCCCTGACCCCGGAGCGCCTGCTTGGCCTGTTCTCCGTTCACCCGCGTAGCGAGAGCCTTGCCTGATGAGTTTTGAAACCTTTCGCCAAACGGTCCAGGACTGGGCCACTGCCGGCTACCTGCCCGAGGCGCTGGCCTACGGCTTCGTGGTCAACGCTCTGCTGGCCGGCCTGATGATCGGCCCGGTGCTGGGCGGCCTGGGCACCCTGGTGGTGGTCAAGCGCTTTGCCTTCTTCTCCGAGGCAGTCGGCCATGCCGCGCTGACCGGCGTGGCCATCGGCATCCTGCTGGGCGAGCCCTACACCGGCCCCTATGGCAGCCTGTTCGGCTACTGCCTGCTGTTCGGCATCTTGCTCAACTTCCTGCGCAATCGCACCGGGCTATCGCCGGACACGCTGATCGGCGTGTTCCTGTCGGTGTCGCTGGCGCTGGGCGCCAGCCTGCTGCTGATGCTGGCGGGCAAGATCAACGTGCACATCCTCGAGAACGTGCTGTTCGGCTCGGTGCTGACCGTCAGCGGCCAGGACCTGGTGGTGCTGGGCATCGTCGCGGCGCTGGTGCTGGTGCTGGCCGTGCCGCTGTACAACCGTATCATGCTGGCCAGTTTCAACCCGCAACTGGCGGCCGTGCGCGGCGTGGCGGTGAAAACCCTGGACTACCTGTTCGTGGTACTGGTGACCCTGGTCACCGTCGCCTCGGTGAAGGTGATCGGGGCGATCCTGGTCGGGGCGCTGCTGGTAATTCCCGCTGCCGCCGCACGCTTGGTCAGCCAGTCGCTGAAGGGCTTTTTCTTCCTGTCGGTGCTGATCGCCACGCTGAGCACGCTGCTCGGCATCCTGCTGCCGATCGTTTTCGACCTGCCGGTGCCGTCCGGCGCCGCGATCATCCTGGTGGCCGGCATCTGCTTCGCCCTCGCGGCGCTGGCCCGCGCCCTCGTCCCCCGCCTGCAAGGAAACCCGGCATGAACCTGAAACGCCTGACTCTGGTACTGGCCCTGGCCGGCCTGCCGTCGTTGTCTTTCGCCACGCAAGTGCTGACCACCCTGCCCGTCACCCACAGCCTGGCCAGCGCCCTGCTCGACGGCACAGCGGTGCAGCTCACACGTGCAGCGCCCGCCAACCTGCCGGCCAGCCGCCAGCCGTCCTATTTCAGCGGGCGCGGTGGTGCCGGCCTGCACAAGGCCGCGCAGCAGGCCGACGCGGTGATCGGCGTGCGCTCGATCTGGCGTGACGACCCGCTGTACCCGATGGCCCGGCGCAGCAATATCCGGATCGTCGAGATCGACGCCGCCCGGCCGTTGGATGGCGCGCTGCCGGGTATTGCGGTGAACGGTGACGAGGCCTATGGCGCCTACCCCTGGCTCAACCCGAGCAACTTCGGGCGCATGGCCGATGTGGTGGCCAATGACCTGGAACGGTTGGCACCAGACGACAAGGCGAAGATCCAGGGCAACCTGGCGGGGCTCAAGCGCCAGTTGCTGGAGCTGTCAGCCAGCAGCCAGACGCGATTGGCCAAAGTCGACAATCTGACGGTGGTGAGCTTGTCGGAGCGGCTGGGTTATCTGGCCAGCGGGTTGAACCTCGACGTGGTCGAGCAACCGTTGCCGGCCGAGTGGGATGCGGCTGCGCTGAAAGCACTGGGTGACAATCTGAAGGCGCAGGATGTGGCACTGGTGCTGGACCACCGGCAGCCGGAGGCGGCTGTGGCCGAGGTGATCAAGGCAGCCGGGGCGAAGCTGGTGGTGGTGGAAAGTGACCCTGAGGATGCGCTTGCCGGATTGAAGGCCAGTGTGGATCAGGTGGTTGGGGCATTGGCCGAAAGCTGATAGCGCCTATGCCGGCCTCTTCGCGGGCTTGCCCGCTCCCACAGGTACCTCACTGCTCTCTGGCCCTGTGCTATTCCTGTGGGAGCGGGCAAGCCCGCGAAGAGGCCGGTGCAAAACGTAGACAGCTAACGCTTCATGCACCGCTGATAGCGCTCATCCACCCGCCCGGCAAACCACGCCGTGGTCAGCTTGCGGGTGATCTTCGGGCTTTTCAGCTGGATCCCCGGCAGCACCGCCCGTGGCAGCGGCTTGCCGGCCGCGGCCTCCGCCAGCGCAAACACCCCGTTGTACAGCTTGCTGTCCTCGAAGGCCAAGCTATCGCCCTCCTCCAGCTGGCTGCGAATCTGCGGGTTGCGCAACCCAAGCTTCGCCCCCAGCTTGCGCGCTGCCTGTTCGGTAGTGCCCGGCATGATCGAGCCCGGCGCTACCAGATCGCCGTCCAGCGCCAGCGTCACCCCCGTCGCCTTGCTCAGTGCCGCCTGAAATGCCGCATTGCGACTGGCGTACCAGCCCGCGTTGAAATCGGCAAAGCGATACAGCTGGCGATCGTAGTTGGCCGAATAGCCTAGCAAGTGGGCGATACCGAAATACATGCCGCCGCGCCGGGTGAACACTTCCTGGCGAATGCTGCCGTCGTGGCTGTAGGGGTAATCCCGCGCATGCTTTTCGGCGAAGTCGATGCTGACCTGCATCGGCCCACCGGTATGCACCGGGTTCAGCCCGCCCAACAAGGTCTTGCCCAGCGGCACGCGAGCGATGACCTCATCGTACAGTTCGCTCAACTGCTTCTCGCTGCGCACCGCCTGCAAGCGTTGCTGGTAGCTCTTGCCGTTACCCGACGGCGTCTTCAGTGCACCGTCGACCAGCAGCTTGGGGATATGCAGGCGCGCGGCGCGGCGGTCGATTTCCTCACGGGCGATACGCCCCAGGTTGGGCACCTGCGGGTCGGCGCTGAAGGTCGACTCCTGCTCGGTCACCGCCAGCACCGCGCACAGGTTGCTCTTGCCGGGGGCAATGCGCTGGGCCTCGAACGCCACCTGAATGTCCCGGGCCCAGCCCTCCCGGTCCTTGGCCTGGGCGGGCAACAGCCGCAGCAGTTGGGCGCGGACCTTGGCCGGGTCCGCCTCGGGCGCTTCCTCACGGCGCCCGGCGCAGCCTTGCAGCAGCGCCAGGGCCATCAACCCGGCAGCCAGTAACCGGCCGTTCAGGGCTGTTCACCGACCAGATAGGTCTTGCTGATGTGGCGGAACAGTGGGTGGCCGGCACTGCCCATAAGCTCGAACAGGACCATTTCGCGGGTCACCACCTGCGCCCCCGCCGCCCGCATGCGCGCCAGGCCTGCGGCCTTGCTCGCCGGGGTACGGCTGTCACAGGCATCCTCGACCACGAACACCTGCTTGCCCAGTGCCAGCAGGCCGAGCACGGTCTGCAGCACACAGACGTGGGTTTCCATGCCGCAGACAATCACTTGCTCCCGGGCCATCAGACTTGCTGGCAGGCACTCGGCGGCCACGCAGGAAAAATGGCTTTTCTCCACCACCTCTGCGGCCGGCGCTGCGGCCAGCAGCTCGGCCAGGGTATGGCCCAGGCCCTTGGGATACTGCTCGGAAATCACCGTCGGCAGTTCCAGCTCGGCCGTCGCCGCCAGCAACCAGCGGGCTCGCGCGCGGGTGCCTTCAGGGTCGCTCATGGCGCCGATGAGTTTTTCCTGGATGTCGACGACCAGCAGCGTGGCCTTGCGGGGATCGATCAGCATTGTCTGCCTCTTGCCTGGGAAAAGGCCTAGCCTCCCCCAGGCAAGCGGTAACGTCAATCAGGCGGACAGCCGAAGCGGTTGCAGCGACGCGGCCAGCGCAGCGAGCACCCGGTCCTCATGTTCATGGATGAAGAAGTGACCGCCGGGGAACATCTGCAGCGAGAACGCGCCGTGGGTTTCCTTGCGCCAGGCCTGCAACTGCTCGTCACTGGCCCGGTCCTGCATGCCGCCCAACACGTGCAGCGGGCACTGCAACGCCGGCCGCTGGCGGTAGGCGTAGGTACCACAGAGCAGGAAGTCGGCGCGCAGGGTGGGCAAGGTCAGGCTCATCAGCTCGGCGTTGGCCAGCACTTCCTCGGGCGTGCCCTGAAGCTCGCGCAACTCGCCGATCAACTCGGCGTCGCTCCTGGGCTCGCGCCAGTTCTTGCCGTCGTAGTCCTCACGGCGGGTCGGCGCTGCGGTGCCGCAGGCGAACAAGGCCAGTGGCGGCGGGCAGCCCAGCGCTTGCAGCTCATGGGCCAGTTCGAAGGCCAGCAATGCGCCCAGGCTATGGCCGAGCAGCGCGTAGGGAGTGCTGGCCGCCAGGCGCTGTTCGGCGGCCAGTTGCCGGGCCAGGGCCTGCATGTCGGTGTGCAGTGGCTCGGCCATGCGCGCACCACGCCCGGGTAGCTCCACCGGGCGTACCTGCAGCCACGCCGGCAGCTTGCGCCGCCAGCGGCTGTAGACCATGGCGCTGGCCCCGGAATACGGCAGGCACAGCAGGTTCAACGCCGTCACTGGGCGGCGGCTTCGGCCATTTTCTGGCGCAGGCTCAGCGGGCGCATGTCGGTCCAGACCTCGTCGATGTAGGCCAGGCAATCCTTCTTCAGGCCGCTCTTGCCGACGGCACGCCAGCCATTGGGGATGGCTTTGTAATCGGGCCAGATCGAGTATTGCTCTTCGTGGTTGACCACTACCTGGAACTGGATATCGTCGCGGTCGAAAACGGAAGTCATTGCCTGTCTCCTTGAGTGATGAATGCCGCTGCGCGCCTGGCGCAGGGGGGCTTTCAAGTAGACGTAGCGTGCGGCGGAAAAATTAGTGGGGCCTGACGCTCCCACGCCGGGATGAAAGATCAGGTATCACGCAGCAGGTCGTGGGTATCGAGCAACCGGAAGGCAACCTGCGGGTTGCGCTCCAGCCCACGACGGATTGCCGCCGGAATCGACTGCCGGGTCTTGCGACACAGCCCGGGCTGGTCGTCCAGTTCGATGACGATGCCGCGCATGGTCCGCACTTCATTGAAGCCAGGGGCGATGTGCACGCGGATGCCAAGGTTTTCGTACATCCGTTGCTGCAGGCGCTGCAGGTCTTCCAGGTCCTTGAGGTTTTCCAGGCGTTCGAGCAGGCGCTTTTCTTCCTGGCGGGTCAGCAGGAGGATGCGCTGGGCTGTCTGCGGGTGGTTGGCCAGGTGTTCGCGGCCACAGTCGCAGGCGCCAGGCGGACAGGGTTGGCGCAGGGGGGGAGAACTGGTCATTGGGCAAGCATAGCCAGTTTTTGTGCCTCTTGTGCGGGCCCTATTGCCGGCAAGCCGGTCCCCCAGGAGTTGCGATGGCCTGAAAAAAGTTTCCTGAGAGGATAAAAAATTTCACAAACCTATAGACCGCCAACCCTGACTTCGCCTATAAATCGCCTAAAGGAAATTTATATTCCTACAAAGAAACAACCCTTCGCCTCCTCGCGAAGCTTCTTTTGCCCTTGTGCCCGATCTGCCCCACTCCATCACGAGGCCTATCCGACATGCACCCCGCTCCCGATCACTTCATCCTGCGCGTCAGCTGCCCGGCCGTGTCCGGCATCGTCGCCGCAGTGACCACCTACCTGGCCGAGCACGGTTGCTACATCAGCGAGATGGCGCAGTTCGACGACGAGGACAACGGGCGCTTCTTCATGCGCGCGGTGTTCCGCTACAACACCGGTGTCACGGGCGACACGCCGCAGCTGGAGGCCGGCTTTGCCGATGTCGCCCAGCGTTTCGACATGCAGTGGAGCCTGCACAGCAGCGCCCGGCCAATGCGCGTGCTGCTGATGGTGAGCAAGTTCGACCACTGCCTGTCCGACCTGCTGTACCGCCATGCCAAGGGCGAACTGGACATGCAGATCACCGCCGTGGTCTCCAACCACCTGGACCTGCGCCCGATGGCCGAGCGCCAGGGCATCCGTTTCGTCTACCTGCCGGTCAGCAAGGACACCAAGGCCGAACAGGAAGCCGCGCTGCTGCGCATCGTCGAGGACACCGGCACCGAACTGGTGGTGCTGGCGCGCTACATGCAGATCCTCTCCGACGATCTGTGCCGCCAGCTGTCGGGCCGGGCGATCAACATCCACCATTCGTTCCTGCCCGGTTTCAAGGGCGCCAAGCCTTATCACCAGGCCTACCAGCGCGGGGTGAAGCTGATCGGCGCCACTGCCCACTACGTTACCAGCGACCTGGACGAAGGCCCGATCATCGAGCAGGAAGTACAACGCGTGGACCATGCCTATGCACCGGACGACCTGGTGGCCATCGGCCGCGACACCGAGACCATCGCCCTGTCCCGCGCCGTGAAGTACCACCTGGAGCACCGGGTGTTCCTGAACCACGACCGCACGGTGATCTTCAAATGAGCGCCATTCCCGGTGTCAAGCTGATCGACGGCAAGGCCACCGCGACGCGGGTGCTGGCCGAGGTGCGCGAGCAGGTTCGGGAACTGCGCCAGGGCGGCGTGCAACCGGGCCTGGCCGTGGTGCTGGCAGGCACCGATGCCGCCAGCCAGGTGTATGTGCGCAACAAGGTGCTGCGTGCTGAGGAGGTGGGTATCCGCTCGCTGGAGCATCGCCTGCCCGCCGACACCAGTCAGGCCCAGCTGCTGGCGCTGATCGAGCGCCTGAACCGCGACCCCGAGGTCAACGGCATCCTGGTGCAACTGCCGTTGCCGGCCCATATCGACGAACACCGCATTCTCCAGGCGATCAGCCCACTGAAGGATGTGGACGGCTTCCACAGCGAGAACATCGGCGGCCTGGCCCAGGGCCGCGATGTGCTCACCCCGTGCACGCCCAGCGGCTGCATGCGCCTGCTGCGCGATGCCTGTGGCGAGCTGCGCGGCAAGCATGCGGTAGTGGTCGGCCGCTCGAACATCGTTGGCAAGCCCATGGCCGCCCTGCTACTGCAGGCGGACTGCACGGTGACCGTGGTGCACTCGCGCAGCCGCGACCTGCCGGCGTTGTGTCGCCAGGCCGACATCCTGGTGGCCGCAGTGGGCAAGCCGAGGCTGATCGGTGCCGACTGGCTCAAGCCCGGCGCGGTGGTGATCGATGTCGGTATCAACCGCATCGATGAAGGCGGCCACAGCCGCCTGGTCGGCGATGTCGACTTCGCCGCCGCGTTGCCCCGGGTGGCGGGTATCACTCCGGTGCCCGGCGGCGTCGGCCCGATGACCATCGCCTACCTGATGAAAAACACCCTGCTCGCCCTCGACCTGCAGCAACAGGCCGCCCACCAGGAGCGCACCACATGCCTTTCGCCCTGCTGAAATACGGCCTGAGCGCCGACTACCCGATGGAGGTCGACCTGCCGCCACCGTGCGAACTCAAGCCACGCTATGACGTGGTGATCATCGGCGGCGGTGGCCACGGCCTGGCAATTGCCTACTACCTGGCCAAATACCACGGTGTCACCAATGTCGCCGTGCTGGAAAAGGCCTATCTGGGCGGCGGCAACACTGCGCGCAACACAGCAGTGATCCGCTCCAACTATCTCACCAGCGAAGGTGTGCGCTTCTACGCAGAATCGGTGCGCATGTTCCAGAACCTGTCGAACGAGTTCGACTTCAACATCATGTATTCCGAGCGCGGCCAGCTCACCCTGGCGCATACCGACGCCACCGTGCGCGCCTTCCGCCAGCGCGCCGAGGTCAACAAGCACTTCGGTGGCCGTACCGAAATGATCGACCGCCAGCAGATCCGCGAACTGGTACCCAGCCTGAACCTGGACCCGGGCCACCTGCCGGTACTGGCCGGCCTGTGGCACATCGACGGCGCTACCGCGCGCCACGACGCGGTGGCCTGGGGCTACGCCAGGCAGGCGGCCAAGCGCGGCGTCGAGATCCACCAGCTGACCGAAGTGCAGGACCTGCTGATCCGTAACGGCCGCATCGAGGCAGTGAAGACCAACCGTGGCACCGTGCAGTGCGGCTGCGTGGTGCAGGCGGTGGCCGGCGCCAGCTCGCTGCTGATGGCCAAGGCCGGCATCCGCGCGCCGATCCACACCTACCCGCTGCAGGCCATGGTCACCCAGCCGTTCAAGCCGTTCCTCGATCCGCTGGTCAGCTCGTCGGCGCTGCACTGCTACGTGCAGCAGACCAGCCGTGGCGAGATCGTCTTTGGTGGCGGCTCCGACCCTTACCCGCTGTACAACACCCGCTCCACCCTCGACCTCAAGGAAAGCCTGCTGGCCCACGCCATCGAGATGTTCCCGTTCATGGCCAACGCCAAGCTGATGCGCCAGTGGGCCGGGATGACCGACATGACCCCGGACTACAGCCCGATCATGGGCCTGTCGCCGGTGCACAACTATTACCTGGACGCCGGCTGGGGCACCTGGGGTTTCAAGGCCACGCCAATCTGCGGCAAGACCATGGCCGAGCTGGTCGCCAGCGGCGGCAAGGTACCGGAGCTGATCGCCCCCTTCGCCCTGGAGCGCTTCAGCCGCTTTCAGCAAGTCAACGAAATGGGCGCCACTGCGGCCAGCCATTAGGAGCGACGACGATGAAGATCCTGACCTGCCCCTTGAACGGCCCGCGCAATATCAGCGAGTTCACCTACGGCGGCGAGTTCAAGCACATGCCCGACCCGGCCACCTGCAGCGACGCCGAATGGGCCGACTATGTGTTCAACAGCGACAACCTGGCCGGGGTGGTGATCGAGTGGTGGCTGCACAACGCCTCCAGCTACTGGTTCCTGGCCGAACGCCACACGGTAAGCGACCAGGTGCTGCGCACCTTCGACCCGAAAGAACTGTTCGACCGCCGCGTCGACTTCGCCCCCGCCGCCACCCCGGAGATTGCCGGATGAACAGCCACACTCGCCTCCCCGCGCCCATGGGCCTGCTGATCGACCGCGAGCGGCCCCTGCGCTTCCAGTTCGACGGCCAGGCCTGCCAGGGCTTTGCCGGTGACAGCATCGCCAGTGCCCTGCTCGGCAGCGGCCGCTGGCTGCTGTCGCGCTCGTTCAAGTATCACCGCCCGCGCGGCCCGCTGAGCATGGCCGGGCAGGACGCCAACACCCTGGTGCAACTGCCGGACGAGCCCAACGTGCTGGCCGACCTGGAAGCCGTTCGCGACGGCCTGGTGGTCGAAGGGCAGAACTTCAACGGCAGCCTGGAGCACGACCGCGACGCGTACCTGGGCAAGTTCTCGCGCTTCATGCCGGTGGGCTTCTATTACCGTTCCTTCTACAAGCCCAAGGGCATGTGGAAAGTGTGGGAGCCGCTGATCCGCAAGAAGGCCGGCCTGGGCGTGCTCGACCTCGGCTTCAAACCGCAGTATCACGACAAGGCCTATCTGTTCGTTGACCTGGCCGTAATCGGTGCCGGCCCGGCGGGCCTGCGTGCGGCACTGGACGCGGCCGATGCCGGGGCCAAGGTGTTGCTGATCGAGCAACAGCCGGTGCTTGGTGGCTCGCTCACCTACGCCCGCTTCGACATCGCCGGCACCCGCGCCGCCAGCCTGCGCCAGGAACTGCTGGCTGCCGTCGAGGGCCACCCGAACATCCAGGTGCTGCTGGAAGCCACCTGCAATGGCTGGTTCACCGACAACTACCTGCCGGTGATCCAGCACAAACGCCTGTACAAGGTGCGCGCCAGCCGCTGCCTGGTGGCGGCCGGCTCGTTCGACCAGCCGGTGGTGTTCCGCAACAACGACCTGCCGGGGGTCATGCTGACCAGCGCCGCGCAGCGGCTGATGAAGCTGTACGCGGTAAAGCCTGGCCAGCGCGCGGTAATCCTCACCGGCCACGATGACGGTTACCTCGCCGCCCTCGACCTGCAGGAGCAAGGCGTGGCCGTGGCCGCGGTGGTCGACATGCGCGCCGCGCCAGCCGATGCCGCACTGGCTGCCGAACTGAAGCGCCGCGATATACCCGTGCACCTGGGCAGCACCGTGTACGAGGCCCTGCACGAAGCAGGCATGCGCCACGTGAGTGGCGTGGACATTCGCCCGATCACCGGCCAGGGCAAGGTCGGCCCGCATGGCCTGCGTCTGGCCTGCGACCTGCTGTGCATGTCGGCAGGCTACATGCCGGTTTACCAGTTGCTGTGCCAGGCCGGTGGCAAGCTGGCTTACGACGTCAGCCGCGACGAGTTCGCCATCAGCAACCTGCCGGCCGGGCTGGATATCGCTGGCTCGGTGAACGGCTGTCACGCACTGGGCAATGTACTGGCCGACGCCACTCGCGGGGCTGCCGAAGCGCTGGCAGCGCTGGGCCTGGAATCGCCGACGCAGCCAGTG
Source organism: Pseudomonas sp. NPDC096925 (assembly GCF_044762545.1). NCBI lineage: Bacteria > Pseudomonadati > Pseudomonadota > Gammaproteobacteria > Pseudomonadales > Pseudomonadaceae > Pseudomonas > Pseudomonas sp. NPDC096925. The sequence continues at coordinate 232,891 of NZ_JBIWEM010000006.1, forward strand.
TTCAGCGTCGAAGCCAAGGTCAACTTCCCCTGGCCGATCTTCCCCCACCCCAAAGGCAAGGATTTCGTCGACTTCGACGAAGACCTGCAAGTGCGCGACATCATCAACGCCACCCGCAGCGGCTACCGCGACGTGCAGTTGGTCAAGCGTTTCTCCACGGTCGGCATGGGCCCCTCCCAGGGCCGCCATTCGGCGCTGCCGACCGCCCGCCTGGTGGCCCACGCCACCGGGCGCAGCATCAGCGAGACCGGGGTGACCACCGCTCGTCCACCGTTCCAGGCAGAAAAACTGGCCCACGTCGCTGGCCGCGCCTTCGACCCGTACCGGCAAACGCCGATGCACCGCCGCCACCTGGAAGCCGGGGCGAAGATGATGCCCGCCGGCATCTGGCAGCGCCCGGCCTATTATGGCAAGCCCGAGGAACGCGAACGCTGCATGCAGGAGGAAGCCCGCCACGTGCGCGAGAAGGTCGGCCTGATCGACGTTTCCACCCTCGGCGGCCTGGACGTGCGCGGCCCCGACGCCGCCGAACTGCTTGAGCGCCTGTACACCTTCGGCTTCGCCAAGCTGGCCATCGGCCGCACCCGCTACGCGCTGATGACCAACGAGCACGGCGTGGTGATCGACGATGGCGTGTGCGCTCGACTGGCCGAGCAGCACTTCTACGTCACCGCCACCACCAGCGGCGTCGAACGCATCTACCAGCAGATGCTTAAGTGGAACGCGCAGTGGCGCCTGGACGTGGACATCACCAACGTCACCGCCGCCCTGGCCGCGGTCAACCTGGCCGGGCCGCTGTCACGCCAGGTGCTGGCCAAGCTGTGTGACGAGGTGGACCTGTCGGCCGAGGCCTTCCCTTACCTCGGCGTACGCCAGGGCAAGGTGGCTGGCATTGCCGCGCGCATCCTGCGGGTCGGCTTTGTTGGTGAACTGGGCTACGAAGTGCACGTGCCGGCGCGGCACGCCGAGCGCCTGTGGGACGCCTTGATGCAAGCCGGCGCGGGGTTGGGCATTCGCCCGTTCGGTGTCGAGACCCAGCGCCTGCTGCGCCTGGAAAAGGGCCATGTGATCATCAGCCAGGACACCGACGGCATGACCCACCCGGCGGAGATCGACATGCAGTGGGCCATCGGCCGAAAGAAGCCATTCTTCGTCGGCAAGCGCTCGATCGAGATCCTCGAAGCGCAGCCGCTCAAGCGCAAACTGGTCGGCTTCACCCTGCCCAAGGGCAGCCCGCAACCGCTGGAGGGGCATCTGGTGCTGGACGGCCCGGACATCAGCGGCAACGTCACATCCTGCGAATACTCGCAAACCCTGGGGCAAATCATCGGACTGGCTTACGCCGGCGCCCATCAGGCTACGCCTGGCATGCATATCCCGATCCGCGTGGAGGGTGGCGTGATGGTCAATGCCAAGGTGGTGCCCCTGCCCTTCCACGATCCCGACAACCTGCGCCAGGAGCTCTGAGCCATGACCAGTTTGCAAGCCGAAGCTTTTGTTTTACGCAACCCGCGGGCCGAGCTGGTGCACACCTGCGCGTTGACTGACCTGACCGATCTGGCACGGGTCGGGTTTCGTGGAGGCGACAGTGCCGCTTATCTGCAGGCGCGTGGCTACCACTTGCCGTCGCTGCCCAACCAGGCCGTGCGCCAGCAAGACGGTGGCTGGGTAGCGCGCTTGTCGCAGACCGAGTACCTGCTGCTGGGCAGCCTGGCCGATCACGGTGCACGAGTGGCTGCCGAAGAGGCCGGGTGGGTGCAGGAAGCCCAGCGCAACTACCTGCTGCCGCGCCAGGACAGCCATGCCTGGCTGCAGCTGTCAGGGGTGCATTGCAGCGCGGTGATGGCCAAGTTGTGCGGGGTGGACTTGCGTGCCCAGGCGTTTCCCGTTGGCGCGGTGGCGCAGACCTCGGCGGCGCGGATCAACGTGATCGTGCTGAATGTGGGGAGTGATGAGAGGCCGGCGTTGCAGTTGTTGTTTGATCGGGCGTCGCTGGCGTATTTCCGTGAAGCAGTGCTGGATGCCATGGACGAGTTCGATGGTGGTTGGGTCGGGGTGGAGGAGTTGATGCAATAACCTTGTACCGGCCTCTTCGCGGGTAAACCCGCTCCTACAGGGTCATCACAAGGCTTGGGTGCTGTGGCATACCTGTGGGAGCGGGCAGGCTCGCGAAGAAGCCAACGCGGTGGCTGGCACCGGCTGCGCCGGTGTTCGCGGGCACGCCCGCTCCCACAGGCTCATCACAAGGTTTGGGGGCTGTGGAGTACCTGTGGGAGCGGGTTCACCCGCGAAGAAGTCAACGCGGTGGCTGGCACCGGCTGCGCCGGTGTTCGCGGGCATGCCCGCTGCCACAGGGTCATCACAAGGCTTGGGGGCTGTGGAGTACCTGTGGGAGCGGGTTCACCCGCGAAGAAGCCCACACGGTACTGAAGGTCAGAGCTGCACCAACCGCTCACGCAGGAAGTTCACAAACCCCTGCACCGGCCGCGCCACCTGTCGGTGCTGCGGGTACACCGCCGACAGCTGCAGCGCCGGCGGTCGCCACTCATCCAGCACCGTCACCAGCCGCCCATCTGCCAGTGCCTGGCCCACGATGAAGGTTGGCAGATAAGTCACCCCCATCCCGGCAATCGCCGCATCCCTTAGCAGCTCGCCATTGTTCGCCCGCATCCGCCCGGCCACCTGGATCGCCTGGGCCTTGCCGCCGTGCCTGAACTGCCACTGCACCTGCCGCGAATGCCCATAGGGCAGGCAGTCATGCCCAGCCAACTGCTCCGGCCTGGCCGGCACGCCCCGCGCTTCCAGGTATGCCGGGCTCGCGCAATACACCCGCTCGACACTGGCAATACGCCGGGCAATCAGGCTGGAATCCTCCAGCGCACCAATCCGCAGCGCCAGGTCATAACCCTCGCCAATCAGGTCCACGGCGCGGTCGCTCAAATCCACTTCCACATCCACCTGCGGGTGCAACTGCAGAAACTCGGTCAGCAGGCAGCCCAGGTGCGCCATGGCGAACGACAGCGGCGCGCTCAGGCGCAAGGTGCCGCGCAAGGCCTGTGCCTGGCCACTGATGTCGTGCTCCACCTGCTGCACTTCGCCGAGCAGGCGCAGCGCCGACTGGTAGTAGTGCTGGCCCAGCGGCGTGGCGTCCAGGCGCCGGGTGGAGCGATTGAGCAGGCGCACGCCCAGGCGCTCCTCAAGCTGCATCAGGCGCCGGCTGACCGATTGCTTGGACATGCCCAGGCGGTCGGCAGCGGCGGTGAAACTGCCGGCCTCCATCACCTGGGCAAAGATGCGCATGTCTTCGTAAGGGTTCATTGTCTTGCTCACAGTGACAGTCAAACGCTTTATAGCGGCTTTTTCCCATCGATGCATCTCCCTAATCTACGCACAAGTCGCAGCGATGGCCCTGAAGGCCAGGCAAGACGCCCACTACCAACACTTGCACAGAAAAGGATTCGCTCATGAACATTGTCCACAAAACCCTTACCGCCTCCCTGCTGGCCCTGTCCGTTTCCAGCGCCTTCGCCGCTGGCAGCCCGGGCGTCGAACAGCACACCCAGGCCTTCCTCGAAGCCCTGGAGCAAGGCGGCGGCAAGCCGCTGGAACAGCTCAGCCCGAAAGACGCCCGCGCCGTGCTGACCGGCGCCCAGGCTTCGGTCAAGGTCGACCTCTCCGGTATCGAAGTGAAGGAACGCACCATCCAGGCCAACGGCGAGTCGATCAAGCTGCAAGTGGTACGCCCGGCCAATGTGAAGGGTGACCTGCCGGTGTTCATGTTCTTCCACGGTGGCGGCTGGGTACTCGGTGACTTCCCGACCCACCAGCGGCTGATCCGCGATCTGGTGGTTGGCTCTGGTGCGGTGGCGGTCTATGTGGACTACACCCCGTCGCCGGAAGCGCATTACCCGACGGCGATCAACCAGGCCTACGCCGCCACCCAATGGGTGGCCGAGCATGGCAAGGAAATCGGCGTGGACGGCAAGCGCCTGGCTGTGGCCGGCAACAGCGTCGGCGGCAACATGGCGGCAGTAGTTGCCTTGAAAGCCAAAGAGGCCGGCACCCCGGCCCTGCGCTTCCAGCTGCTGCTGTGGCCGGTGACCGATGCCAGCTTCGAGACCGCGTCGTACAAGCAGTTTGCCGAGGGACACTTCCTCACCACCGGCATGATGAAATGGTTCTGGGACAACTACACCACCGATGCCAAGGCACGGGAACAGATTTACGCCTCGCCGCTGCGCGCCAGCAGCGAACAGCTCAAGGGCCTGCCGCCAGCACTGGTGCAGACGGCCGAGTTCGACGTGCTGCGCGATGAAGGTGAAGCGTATGCCCGCAAGTTGAATGCGGCAGGTGTGACGGTGACCTCGGTGCGCTACAACGGGATGATTCATGACTATGGGCTGCTCAACCCGTTGAACCAGGTGCCGGCTGTGAAGGCGGCGATGCGACAGGCTGCCGGTGAATTGAAAGTGCACCTGCAATAACCTCATCCACCCATGCGGCAGGGCCTGGTGCCCTGCCCGTTCAGGAGACCTGTCATGCTGACCGTACGCAACGCCCAAGACCGCGGCCTGGCCTTCCATGGTTGGCTGAAGTCCTTCCACACCTTCTCCTTCGGCCATTACCGCAACCCGGACGAGCAAGGTTTCTCCGACCTGCTGGTGATCAACGACGACCGCGTCATCCCAGGCAAGGGCTTTGGCGAACACCCGCACCGCGACATGGAGATTTTCTCCTACGTGCTGGAAGGCGCGCTGGAGCACAAGGACACGCTGGGCACCGGCTCGGTGATCCGCCCGGGCGATGTGCAGCTGATGAGCGCTGGCCACGGCGTGGCCCACAGCGAGTTCAACCACAGCCAGGTACAGCCGGTGCACTTCCTGCAGATCTGGATCGTGCCGAACGTGCAAGGGGCAACACCGCGTTACCAGCAACAGCATTTCAGTGCCGAGGAAAAGCGCGGCAAGCTGCGCCTGATCATCTCGCCGGATGGCGCCGAAGGGTCGTTGCAGGTGCGGCAGAATGCGCGGGTGTATGCCGGTCTGTTCGACGGTGACGAACGCGCCACCCTGACCTTGCCGGAAAACCGCCATGCCTATGTGCATGTGGCCCGGGGCAGCATCGAGCTCAATGGGCAAGTGCTGAATGAAGGGGATGGGGTGCGGGTGAGGCAGGAACAGGTGCTGGAACTGGGCAACGGGGTGGATGCCGAGGTGCTGGTGTTCGACCTGCGGCCGCATGAATTGCCTGGCATGCCATAAGGCAGGTCCGGCCCTTTCGCGGGTAAACCCGCTCCCACAGGTACGCCACAGTCTTCGAAATCTGTGGCGTACCTGTGGGAGCGGGTTTACCCGCGAAGAGGCCGCAAGTTCAACTCAAGGCTCGAACCCTTCGACGATGATCACCTCAGCCTTCGCCACCCCCTGACGATGGCTGCATGCCTGCTGGTACAACTCGGACCGGTAACACGCCACCGCCTGCTCGTAAGATTCGAACTCGATCACCACGCTACGCTGAGGGGTGGGCCGCCCTTCCATCGCCTCGCTACGCCCGCCACGGGCCAGGAAGCGGCCGCCGAATGCCTTGAAGGCAGCCGGGGCGCGCTGGGTGTACTGCTGGTATTGCTCGGGGTCGGTCACGTCCACATGGGCGATCCAATAGGCCTTCATGCGCTGCTCTCCTGTTACGGCGATATTTGTGTATGATGGTATACCATAATAATCACCCCACCACAGTGAGCGTGCAACATGGCTTTCAACACCATCGAAGAACTTCTCGAGGACTACCGGCAAGGCAAGATGGTCCTGCTGGTGGATGACGAGGACCGGGAAAACGAAGGCGACCTGCTGATCGCCGCCGAGCGTTGCGATGCCCAGGCCATCAACTTCATGGCCCGTGAAGCGCGCGGGCTGATCTGCCTGACCCTGACCGACGAACACTGCCAACGCCTGGGCCTGGAGCAGATGGTGCCAGCCAACGGCAGCGTGTTCAGCACTGCCTTCACCGTGTCGATCGAGGCGGCCACGGGCGTTACCACGGGTATTTCCGCCGCCGACCGGGCGCGCACCGTGGCGGCAGCCATGGCCCCCAACGCCCGCCCCGAAGACCTGGTGCAACCCGGGCACATCTTCCCCCTGCGCGCCCGCGAAGGCGGTGTGCTGACCCGTGCCGGCCACACCGAAGCCGGCTGCGACCTGGCGCGCCTGGCGGGCTTCACCCCGGCCTCGGTGATCGTCGAAGTGCTCAACGACGACGGTACCATGGCCCGCCGCCCGGACCTGGAAGTGTTCGCTGCCCGGCATGGCATCAAGATCGGCACCATTGCTGACCTCATCCACTACCGCCTGAGCACCGAGCAGACCATCAAGCGCATCGGCGAACGCGAACTGCCGACCGTGCATGGCACCTTCCGCCTGGTCACCTACGAAGACCGCATCGAAGGTGGCGTGCACATGGCCATGGTCATGGGCGATATCCGCCGCCAGCAGCCGACCCTGGTGCGGGTGCACGTGATCGACCCACTGCGTGATCTGGTCGGTGCCGAATACGCCGGGCCGGCCAACTGGACGCTATGGGCGGCGCTGCAGAAGGTGGCCGAGGAAGGCGCTGGCGTGGTGGTGATCCTCGCCAACCATGAGTCCTCGCAGGCACTGCTGGAACGCGTGCCGCAGCTGACCCAGCCGGTGCGGCCTTACCAGCGTGGGCAGTCGAAAGTGTATTCGGAGGTGGGCACCGGGGCGCAGATTCTGCAGGACCTGGGCGTGGGCAAGCTGCGCCATCTGGGCCCACCGCTGAAATATGCGGGGCTGGCCGGGTATGAGCTGGAGGTGGTGCAGAGCATACCGTTCGAGCCAGACATGGTCGGCTAAAGCACATAAGCAACTGACCTGGCAGGGCTCTGTGGGAGCGGGTTCACCCGCGAATACGATGGTGAAGCCACCAACGCATTCGCGGGTGAACCCGCTCCCACAGGGTCCGCGCTGTTTCTGAAAGGACGGAGTGATGGCCGGTCGCCTCATACCTCTTGCCAAAAGTTTGGAATACCATAATATGATATCCCGTAGACCTTAAATCTGCAGGCCGGCACCTACAACCACAAACGGCCACAAGACACTTTGTTTTAGCTGCTCCCCGAACACTGTTGGCGGGCGCACCACAAGCCCCGCCTCGAATAACAAAAGCAACGAGGGCGTAACCATGCTGTTGAGCAAACGTGTAACCGCAGTGCTGTCCGCCAGCCTGCTGACCCTGGCATGTCAGGCCGCCCAGGCCGCCGACAGCCTGAACTTCGTCAGCTGGGGCGGTACCACCCAGGACGCCCAGAAAGAAGCGTGGGCCGCACCCTTCACCAAAGCCACCGACATCAAAGTCGTCCAGGACGGCCCCACCGACTACGGCAAGCTCAAGGCCATGGTCGAGAGCGGCAACGTGCAGTGGGACGTGGTCGACGTCGAAGCCGACTTCGCCCTGCGTGCCGCCAGCGAAGGCCTGCTCGAACCCCTCGATTTCAACCAGATCAAGCGCGACAAGATCGACCCACGCTTCGTCTCCGACCATGGCGTCGGCTCGTTCTTCTTCTCCTTCGTGCTCGGCTACAACGAAGGCAAGCTCGGTGCCAACAAACCGGTGGACTGGACCGCACTGTTCGATACCAAGGCCTACCCCGGCAAGCGTGCCCTGTACAAATGGCCCAGCCCCGGCGTACTGGAACTGGCCCTGCTGGCCGACGGCGTAACCCCCGACAAGCTGTACCCGCTGGACCTGGACCGCGCCTTCAAGAAGCTCGACACCATCAAGAAAGACATTGTCTGGTGGGGCGGTGGCGCCCAGTCGCAGCAACTGCTGGCCTCCGGTGAAGCCTCGCTCGGCCAGTTCTGGAACGGCCGCGTCTATGCCTTGCAGCAGGACGGTGCACCGGTGGGCGTGAGCTGGAAGCAGAACCTGGTAATGGCCGATTTCCTGGTCATCCCCAAAGGCGCCAAGAACAAGGACGCCGCCATGAAGTTCCTGGCCAACGCCAGCAGCGCCGAAGGCCAGGCCGAATTCGCCAACAAGACCGCCTACGCGCCGGTGAACGTCGACAGCGTGGCCAAGCTCGACAAAGACCTCGCACAGAATCTGCCGACCGCCTACGCCCAGGACCAGGTCACCCTCGACTTCGCCTACTGGGCCAAGAACGGCCAGGCCATTGCAGCCCGCTGGAATGAGTGGTTGGTCAAATGAAAGTCGCCATCAACGCCCTGCATAACGCGCAAGGTGCCCCCACGGGCACCGGCGCCCCGGGAACGGCCCCCCGCCGCGTCAGCCTGAGCCAGCGCTGGAAAGGCAGCCGCAACCTGCTGCCGGCCCTGCTGTTCCTTGGCCTGTTCTTCTTCGCCCCGCTGGCCGGCCTGTTGCTGCGCGGGGTGCTGGAGCCAACGCCGGGCCTGGGCAACTACGAGCAGCTGTTCGCCAACTCGGCTTATGCGCGGGTACTGTTCAACACCTTCTCGGTGGCCGGCGTGGTCACCCTGATCAGCGTGCTGCTGGGCTTCCCGCTGGCCTGGGCAATAACCCTGGTGCCCAAGGGCTGGGGCCGCTGGCTGTTGAACATCGTGCTGCTGTCGATGTGGACCAGCCTGCTGGCGCGCACCTACTCGTGGCTGGTGCTGCTACAGAGCTCGGGGGTGATCAACAAGGCGTTGATGGCCATGGGTATCATCGATGCTCCGCTGGAAATGGTGCACAACCTGACCGGCGTGGTGATCGGCATGAGCTACATCATGATCCCGTTCATCGTGCTGCCGCTGCAGGCGACCATGCATGCCATCGACCCGATGGTGCTGCAGGCCGGCTCTATCTGCGGCGCCAGCCCGTGGACCAATTTCTGCAAGGTGTTCCTGCCGCTGTGCCGCTCGGGGCTGTTCTCCGGGGCGCTGATGGTGTTCGTGATGTCGCTCGGTTACTACGTCACCCCGGCCCTGCTGGGCGGTGCGCAAAACATGATGCTGCCCGAATTCATCATCCAGCAGGTGCAGTCGTTCCTCAACTGGGGCCTGGCCAGCGCCGCCGCCGCACTGCTGGTGGTGATCACCCTGGTGCTTTTCTACCTGTACCTGAAGCTGCAGCCGGAATCCCCGGTTGGCAACGCGAGGTAAACCACCATGCTCCTGTCTCCCAATGCCATGGGCCGCCCGCTGCGTACAGGCCTGTACCTGACCACCGGGGTCATCGCGGCCTTCCTGCTGCTGCCAGTGGTGTTCATCGTGTTGCTGTCGTTCGGCTCATCGCAGTGGCTGGTGTTCCCGCCACCGGGCTGGACCTTCAAGTGGTACGGCCAGTTCTTCTCCAACCCGGAGTGGATGGACGCCGCGCTGGCCAGCCTGAAGGTGGCCGTGCTGACCACCATCGCCGCCGTGCTGCTCGGCCTGCCCACCGCATTCGCCCTGGTGCGTGGCCGCTTCCCCGGCCGCGAGCTGCTGTACGGGCTGTTCACCATGCCGATGATTGTGCCGCTGGTGATCATTGCCGTGGCGGTGTACGCGCTGTTCCTCAAGCTTGGCTACACCGGCACGCTGTTCGCCTTCGTGGTCAGCCACGTGATCGTCGCCCTGCCCTTCACCATCATCTCGATCATCAACTCGCTGAAGCTGTTCGACCAGTCGATCGAGGATGCCGCGGTGATCTGTGGCGCCTCGCGCCTGCAGGCGATCTTCAAGGTGACCTTCCCGGCGATTCGCCCGGGGATGATCGCCGGCGGCCTGTTCGCCTTTCTGGTGTCGTGGGATGAAGTGGTGCTGAGCGTGATGATGGCCAGCCCCGACCTGCAGACCCTGCCGGTGAAGATGTGGACCACCCTGCGCCAGGACCTCAGCCCGGTCATCGCCGTGGCCTCGACCTTGCTGATCGGCCTGTCGCTGCTTGTCATGTTCATTGCCGCCGCCTTGCGCCGGCGCACCGAAGCCAACGCCTGAGCGCGCGGAGAAAACAACAATGAGTGCAGTGATCAAAGACAACGCGCACGGCAAGACCCTGGTCAGCCTGCGCGGCCTCAACAAGCACTACGGCGACTTCACCGCCGTGGACAACCTCGACCTGGAAATCCAGGACGGCGAGTTCCTGACCTTTCTCGGCTCCAGCGGCTCGGGCAAGTCCACCACCCTGTCGATGCTGGCCGGCTTCGAAACGCCGAGCAGCGGCGAGATCCTGGTCGATGGCCAGTCGCTGGTCAACGTGCCACCGCACAAGCGCGACATCGGCATGGTGTTCCAGCGCTATTCACTGTTCCCGCACCTGAACGTGCGCGACAACATCGGCTTCCCGCTGGCCATCCGCAAGCTCGGCGCCAGCGAAACCAGCAAGCGCGTCGATGCCATGCTCAAGCTGGTGCAGCTGGAGAAGTTCGCCCACCGCAAGCCGTCGCAGATGTCCGGTGGCCAGCAGCAGCGTGTGGCGATTGCCCGGGCGCTGGTGTACGAGCCGCGCATCCTGCTGATGGACGAGCCGCTCGGCGCGCTGGACAAGAAGCTGCGCGAAGACCTGCAGGACGAACTGCGCCAGTTGCACCGGCGCCTGGGCATCACCATCGTCTACGTCACCCACGACCAGGAAGAAGCCATGCGCCTGTCCCAGCGCATCGCCATCTTCAGCCACGGCAGGATCGTCGGCCTGGGCACCGGTTACGACCTGTATCAGAACCCGCCGAATGCCTTCGTCGCCTCGTTCCTGGGTAACTCCAACTTCCTGCGGATCAAGGCCAGCAGCAATGGCGCGGGCAGCTTCGAGGGCCAGCCGGTGGCCATCCGCCTGACCCCGGGCCTGGCCGCCTCGCAGGATGCCCTGATCATGGTACGCCCGGAAAAGGCCCTGGCCCTGACCACCGAACAGGCCACGCGCGAGCCGCTGCCGGCGGGCTGGAACGAGGTCAGCGCCAAGGTTGGCGAAGTATTGTTCCTGGGCGAGAGCCAGACCTGCCATGTGGTGACCGCGGGCGGCACCGAGCTGACGGTGAAGGCGCTGTCGGCCGCGGGCATGCCGATGCAGCCGGGGGATACCGTGAAGGTGCGCTGGGCGGTGGCGGATGCGTGCATTTATACCGAGTGGGCAGAGAGTGACCTGAGCAAGTCCGCCGGGGCGCATTAACATCTTGAGTGCTGCAACGCCTGGTAGACCGAGCGCCGCGCGGGCGGCGCTCGGTCTACCAGGCGTTGCACAACTCAAGATGTGAACAACACCGTCACATTATCATCACGCCACTGTCGTAATCTGCCGGCCAACCCTATGCCATAGGCCTCCCGGCATGCCCCGCCTGCTTGTCTTGCTGCTCACCCTGCTACCGCTGGCGACCCTGGCCGAGCCCGCGCCCCTGCGCGTGCAAGGCTCCAACACCATTGGCGCGGCCTTGCTGCCGGCGCTGGTGCAAGGGCAGTTGCGCGCACAGCAAGCTACTGCCATCGAACAACACCCGGGCGAGTTGGCCAACGAGACCGTTATCACCGCACGTGACGCGCACGGCCAGCCTTTGCGCATCGATATCGCCGCCCACGGTTCCAGCACCGGCTTCTTCGCCCTGGGCCATGGCGACGCCGACCTGGCCGCCGCCTCGCGGCCGATCAACGACAGCGAAGCACGCCAACTGCAGGCTTTGGGCGACCTGCGCGCCGCTGCCGCCGAACAAGTCATCGGCCTGGATGGCGTTGCAGTCATCGTTCACCCTGACAACCCGTTGCCGCAGCTCACTACCCGGCAACTGGCGCAGGTTTTCTCGGGGCAGATCCAGCGCTGGGAGCAACTGGGCGTCAGTGGCGGGGCCATCCACCTGTACGCCCGTGACGACCGCTCCGGTACCTTTGAGACCTTCAAGGCACTGGTGCTGGAACCCCAGCACGGCGAGCTTTCGCCCAAGGCCCAACGCTTCGAGTCCAGCGACGAGCTGGCCGCGCGAGTGAGCACCGACCGCCAGGCCATCGGCTTCAGCAGCCTGGCAGCAATACACGGGGCCAAGGTGCTGGCGGTGGCCGAGGGCGACGCACCTGCCATGTTGCCGGAGCGCGCGCTGGTGGCCAGCGAAGACTACCCATTGTCACGGCGCTTGTACTTCTATTTGCCGGCTAACCCCAAGCCCCAGGCCAGGGCCCTGGCTGACTTTGCCCAGAGCCCGGCCGGCCAGGCGATCGTCGCCCGGCAGGGCTTCGTTTCGCAGCAGATCAAGGCCCAACCTGTAGCGCCCCTGGCGAACATGCCGCCGCGCTATCGCACCCTGGCCCAGCAGGCGCAGCGGCTGAGCGTCAACTTCCGCTTCCAGGAAGGCAGCGCCAGCCTCGACAACAAGGCCCTGCGTGATGTACAGCGGGTGGCCGAGTACCTGCGCAACGCCGGCAAGCTGCAGCGTAAAGCGGTGCTGGTGGGCTTTGGCGACCCCAAGGAGACACCCGGTCGCGCCGCCCTGCTCTCCCGCCTGCGGGCCCAGGCCGTGCGCCGTGAGCTGGCGCGCGATGGCGTGGAGGTGCTTGAAGTGACGGGTATGGGGGATGAACTGCCGGTGGCAGGAAACGAGCTGGAGCAAGGGCGACTGCGTAATCGTCGGGTGGAAGTGTGGGTGTATTGATCTGAAAGCAGCGCACATCCCTGTAGGAGATTTCCCAGCCCTTTGGGCTGCGCTGTCGCTTGGAGAGCTGAATTCGCAAGCGGTCCGCGTACCCTGTGGGAGCGGCTTTAGCCGCGAAGAATCCAACGCGGTGCATGGCACCGGCTGCGCCGGTGTTCGCGGCTAAAGCCGCTCCCACAGGGTCCCTGCTAATTCAATGACTTATGTGCTGCTCCTAAAGGGTGCGTGCGTACACTGTGTGCCAGCCTGGCAAAGAAATGTAACAGCTCCCCATTCGGCATCACCGGCAAACGGGTCTAGGCTCAAGCCCATGTGATACCGGGCCCCTCTGACGGCTGCCAGGCCGCCATGTCGGATCACTGTTGCCATGCAACGTCGACATTCAAGGAGGGGCTCATGACAGCTCTACAGGTATTCCTCACCACCCCGTTCCTCGGTACCAGCACCTGGTTGTGGCTGGTGTTCATGGCCATCGTCATCGGTTTGCTGGTACTCGACCTGGGTGTGCTGCACCGCCACGACCGGGAAATCGAAATGCGTGAAAGCCTGCTGCTGTATTCGGGCTATTTCAGCGTCGGCGTGCTGTTCGGCGCCGGGGTCTGGTACCAGCTGGGTGCGCAGTCGGCGCTGGAGTTCTACACCGGGTTCCTGGTCGAGCAGTCGCTGTCGATGGACAACGTGTTCGTCATGGCGATGATCTTTGGCTACTTCGCCATCCCCCGCCGCTACCAGCACCGCGTGCTGTTCTGGGGCATCCTCGGGGTGGTGTTCCTGCGGGCGATCATGATCGGCGTGGGCGCGGCGCTGGTGCAGAACTTCGCCTGGGTGCTGTATATCTTCGGTGCCTTCCTGCTGTTTACCGGGGTGAAGATGGCGCTGTCGAAAGAAGACAGCCGTCCCGACCTGGCCAACAACCCGATCCTGAAGTTCGTGCGCCGGCACATGCGGGTCACCGAGCAGATCCACGGCTCGCACTTCTTCGTGCACCAGACCCCGCCCGGGGAGCACAAGGCAGTGCGCTATGCCACCCCGCTGTTCATGGCACTGGTACTGATCGAATTGGCCGACCTGGTGTTCGCCGTCGACAGCGTGCCGGCAATCTTCGCCATCACCCAGGACCCGTTCATTGTCTACACCTCGAACATCTTCGCTATCCTCGGCTTGCGCTCGCTGTATTTTGCGCTGGCGGCGTTGATGCACCGGTTTGTGTACCTCAAGTACGCGTTGGCGCTGGTGTTGATCTTCATTGGCTGCAAAATCTTTTATCACGGCATGGTGGGTAAGGTGCCGGCGTTGCTGTCGTTGGGGGTGACGTTCGGGTTGTTGCTGGGTGGGGTGGTGGTTTCGTTGCTCAAGACTCGGAGGGAGAAGCCGGAAAGCAAGGAGGCTCAATCCAGACAGCCTTCAAATGCCGATAGTACAGCCAGCCAGAAAGAGGAAGACCCGCAGATGCGGGTCTGATCCCCGCTCTACTTGAATTTAAATAGTGCCCATACAACCACCATCCAGATGAAACCAGTCATGATTAGCCACGCGGATATCTTCAACCTACGCTTAAGCTTCCGCGGAAACGCATTTAACTCACCGACATCCAGTTGCCCCATACGCAGTACTAGCCACGGAAATGCAACTAGTCCACTCACCGTACAAAGGGTCATCCAGCGCCACTTAAATGATCCAGAACCCCATGCACGCTTAATGCTTTCGAAATAGGGATTGCTCGTAATGGCCGAGCAAGCGATGCCATAATCTTTTGTCAACGTCGAGACAGCACTAAGGACTAGCCCTGGCATGCCGATAACAAAAGGGCTGAGTAGAATTACCAATTTGGCAAGTGGTTGCCAGCCAGTAATGTCAATCACTGGTCGCCTCGTAAATAACTTCGCCTACCGACTCACCAAGCATCCCGCCCAGCGCTCCTCCAGCCATACCGCTGGCTCCCACCAGCACTATGCCGCACACTGGCGCGGCCAGACCTGCAGAGCCCATAGTAATAACGGCACATATTGTTCCAGATACAAGGGTTGCTCCTGAGGAACCAAGCATGGCTCCCGCGGTCCCAACAGCAAAACCTCCTGTCTCGGTCAGCCTGACCTTTTTACAAGCTTCAGTCTCACCAGTTCGACAAACCTCTTGTACTTTAAGATAAGACGAAGTCCCACCCAACCCAATTGCAGCATACCCTCCATATTCCAGGTACTTGCTGAGCCGCGCCACCTTGTCCAGGTGCGTCGCATACCCCGGAATCTGCCCCGGCCCGCCCGCTTTCGACCAATGGTGCACAAGGCTCTTGGTCGAAATGTTCAAGCTCTTCTTCAGCCGCTCATAGCTGCCCAGGTTCAGCTGTTTGTTGAGGTACGCCGCTTTCAACTGTCCATCCAGTTGCTGCAGCAGCTGTCGCCGTTCGGCAAAAAAGCCCGGGCTGTTCAAGTGGCCATGGCGCATGAACTCGCGCTGATGCAGTTGCTCGATACTGGTCAGCGTATTACTGACCTGCTTCAAACCTTGTTCCAGCATGTCCTTGCCCACGCCCATGGACTGGCTGGCATTGCTGAGCAAGCCGGCGATTTCGGCCTGGTGCTCCATCATGAAGTCCGCTTCGGCGAAATCGAGCACCGCCAGCGCGCGGCGTGCGTGCTGCGCCGCCGCCATCAACTGCCCCTCCTCGCGGGTGCAGGCATCACCATTGTCAGGGTCACCGATAACGAAGATTTCCCCTGCCTTGAAGCCTTGCTCGAACGTCGGGTTAAGCCGTTGCAGCCGGGAGATTGGCAACGTGGCATCGTGCTCGGCCAATTGCAGCAGCACCTGTGCGAATGACATGCGCCGAGGCACTACATAGAACCCGGGCTCCAGGGTTCCGGGCAACGCACTTACTATGGGTTGGGAGAAACGCCCGGGGTAGATCGCGGCTGATGGCGCGGAAGAGTGGCTATTCGCGCGCCCTCCAAGGGAACGCAGGGGCGGAAATGCTTCACCCAACGGTGCGACCACCCGATTGCTGCCCGGTGGACAGCCACAGACTACCAGCGCACCGTCCATGGCCACCCGGCGGCCATCGGAAATGAAGTGGTCCACCCCTTCAGCGACCATCCCCTCCTGCCCGCAGAGGGGGCATGGCGCGGTGCGATCACCTTCGCGCAGCACCATTCGGCCCTCGTCAAGATAGCTGGCGTCCGTGGCAATGCAGACAGCCCCCGTAGTGGTGACATCGCTATCTACTGCCTGACCTTTTCCCTCCAGACTGACACGCATATGCAAACTCCCTGTGCATGGTTGAGGTTGAAAACCTAACATCAGCAAGGGAGGCTCAAGTGGCTTGGGTCGAAATTCAGAAGTTTCTTACAAAGTTTGAGATGAGCAAGCCCATGAGTCTGCTGGCGACGAAGGCGGCCAAGGATCGGGGGGTGGACCTGAAGACACAGTGAACCGTCAAGGGCCCCCTTCGCGGGCTTGCCCGCTCCCACAGGTACTGCGCGCAGCTCGGAGGCGGCACGGTACCTGTGGGAGCGGGCAGGCCCGCGAAGAGGCCGGAACAGGCCGGCAAAATCACCGCCCGCTACGCAACATCTCCGCCGGCACGTACTTGCCGATCTCATACTTGCCAATTGCTGCCCGGTGCACTTCATCCGGCCCGTCAGCCAGGCGCAGGGTGCGCTGCATGGCATACATGTAGGCCAGCGGGAAGTCGCCACTCACCCCTGCCCCGCCATGAATCTGGATCGCCCGGTCGATCACCTTCAGTGCCACGTTCGGTGCCACGACCTTGATCTGCGCAATCTCGCTGCGGGCCACCTTGTTGCCGACCGTGTCCATCATGTAGGCCGCCTTCAGTGTCAGCAGCCGGGCCATGTCGATCTCCATGCGCGAGTCGGCGATCTTGTCGACGTTGCCGCCCAGGCGCGCCAATGGCCGGCCGAAAGCCGTACGCTCCACCGAGCGCTTGCACATCAGTTCCAGCGCCCGCTCGGCCATGCCGATCGAACGCATGCAGTGGTGGATACGCCCCGGCCCCAGGCGCCCCTGGGCAATCTCGAAGCCACGGCCCTCACCCAGGATCACGTTCTCATACGGCACCCGCACGTTCTCGAAAAGCACCTCGGCGTGGCCATGGGGGGCATCGTCATAGCCGAACACCGGCAGCGGGCGGACGATCTTCACCCCGGGCGTATCGGTGGGCACCAGCACCATCGAGTGCTGCTGGTGGCGCGGCCCTTCAGGGTCGGACAGGCCCATGAAGATCATCACCTTGCAGCGTGGGTCGCAAGCGCCGGAAGTCCACCACTTGCGCCCGTTGATTACCCATTGGTCACCATCACGCACCGCGGTGGCAGCCATGTTGGTGGCATCCGAGGAGGCCACGTCCGGTTCGGTCATGGCGAACGCCGAGCGGATCTCGCCACGCAGCAGCGGCTCCAGCCACTGGCGCTTCTGCGCCTCGCTGCCATAGCGCACCAGCACTTCCATGTTGCCGGTGTCCGGCGCCGAGCAATTGAACGGCTCCGGGCCGAGCAACGAGCGGCCCATGATTTCCGCCAGCGGGGCATATTCCAGGTTGCTCAGGCCGGCGCCGTATTCAGATTCGGGCAGGAACAGGTTCCACAACCCTTCGGCGCGGGCCTTGGCCTTGAGCTCCTCCATGATCGCGGTGGGCTGCCAGCGGTCGCCCTCGGCGACCTGGCGCTCGAACACCGCCTCGGCGGGGTAGACATAGGCGTCCATGAACGCGCTGACGCGCTCGCGCAGTGCCTGGACCTTGGGCGAATAGGCGAAATCCATCGGGGCTACCTTCACGGTTCGGAGTACATGGGCCAGAGCCTAGAGCAGCATGGGCCCATCCACCTAGTCTATTTTCCACGTGTATAAACATTCATAACCGATATATGATCGCCCCATAATTCCAACAAAGAGCGGCGCCCATGAACCTCAGCAAGGTCGACCTCAACCTGTTCATCGTGTTCGATGCGATCTACACCGAAGCCAACCTGACCCGCGCCGGGCAGATCGTCGGCATCACCCAGCCGGCAGTGTCCAACGCCCTGTCGCGGCTGCGTGAAACCTTCAACGACCCGCTGTTCGTGCGCACTGCGCAAGGCATGGTGCCCACGCCCATGGCGCAGAACATCATCGGCCCGGTGCGCAATGCCCTGGCGCTGCTGCGCACGTCAGTGCAGGAAAGCCGCATCTTCAACCCGCAACAGGCCAACAAGACCTTCCGCATCAGCATGACCGACCTGACCGAAGCGGTGATCCTGCCGCCTCTGTTCCAGCGCTTGCGCCGCCTGGCGCCGGCGGTGCTGATCGAGAGCTTCCTGTGCAAGCGCCGCGAGACCACCAAGGAACTCGCCGCCGGCCGCCTGGACTTCGCCATCGACGCACCGTTGAACACCGACCCGCAGGTACGCCACGTCAAACTGATGCAAGACCGCTATGTCTGCGCCCTGCGCCAGGGCCACCCACTGGCAGACCGCAAGCTGACGCTGGACAACTACCTGGGCATGACCCACATCCATATCTCCAGCCGCCGCAATGGCCTGGGCTACGTCGACCTGGCCCTGGGCAAGATGGGCGTGCAACGCAAGGTTGCCTTGCGCTCGCAGCATTACCTGATGGCCTCGCAGGTGTTGCAGCAGACCGACATGGCGATGACCGTCCCCGAGCGCTTTGCCCGCCGCCATCAGTTGCGCTACCAAGCACTGCCGGTGGAGGTACCAGCGCTGGAAACGCACCTGTACTGGCATGAAAGCACCGATCAGGACCCGGCCAACCGCTGGATGCGCGAGCAGATCACCGAGTTGTGCGAACGCGTGGTGGCCGAGGAAGAGAAGGCTGTGGAGTCGGCCTGAAGAGGGCTACCGAGGGGCCTTTGGTGAGCCCCTCCCGGCCAAGAGAAAAATATTCTATGTATAACTTATTAGAGCGAAATTTTTTTCAACAATCTTGAGAACAGAGTCGCTGGAAGCGAAAAATGTCTCTCCAGCAGTGGGTACGCTTGCTTCAACGATCGCCGATTTCACGGCAACAGACACGGACCCGCCCCAATGCCTAGCGCCCCGCTCTACTTCGATTACGCCGCCACCACTCCGGTCGACGACCGGGTCATCGAAACCATGCTCGCCAGCCTTGGCAGCCAGGCCAACTTCGGCAACCCGGCGTCCAGTGGCCATGCCTTCGGCCAGGCCGCCCGCCGCGCCGTGGAGCAAGCCCGCCAGCAAGTGGCCGAACGGGTCGGCGCACAGGCCGATGCACTGGTCTGGACCTCGGGTGCAACCGAGTCCAATAACCTGGCGCTCAAGGGCATTGCCCAAGGCCTCGGCCAGCCCGGGCACCTGATCACCAGCCAGCTGGAACACAAGGCCGTGCTCGACACCGTGGCCGAACTGGAGCGCCAGGGCTGGGCCATTACCCGCCTGACACCGGATGCCGCCGGCCTGATTCAGCCCGCAGCGGTACAGGCAGCGTTACGCACCGACACCCGCCTGGTGTCGCTGATGGCGGTCAACAATGAACTGGGTACGATCACCGACTTTGCCGCAATTGGCGAACAGGTGCGTGCCCACGGTGCCCTGCTGCACGTGGATGCGGCGCAGGCGGTGGGCAAACTGGCCATCGACCTGAGCGTAATGGCCGTGGACCTGATGTCGTTCTCGGCGCACAAGGTGTATGGCCCCAAGGGCATCGGTGCACTCTACGTCGGGCCGCGCGCCCGTACGCTGATGCGCGCGCAGATGCACGGTGGCGGCCATGAGCAGGGCCTGCGTTCCGGCACCCTGGCGACCCACCAGATTGCCGGCATGGGCAGCGCCTTTGCCTTGGCCGGCCAGCCCGGCGACAGCGAACACCTGCGCCTCGAGCAACTGGCCAGGCGCCTGCGCGAAGGCCTGCTGGCCCTGCCCGGCGTCACCCTCAACGGCTGCGCCAACCAGCGCATTCCCCACACGCTGAACCTGTGTATCGACAACAAGGGCTTCAACAGTGCGGCGCTGGCCAGCGAGCTGGCGTTGTCGACTACCTCGGCCTGCAACTCGGCGAGCAATGCAGCCTCGCATGTGCTGCTGGCGTTGGGGCTGGATGAGCGCCAGGCACGCAACAGCGTGCGCCTGAGCATCGGGCGTTTCAGCAACGAGGCTGAAGTGGACAAGGCGCTAGAAGTGTTTGGCCGGGTGCTGACAGCGGCATCAGCAGCGCTTTGGTGAAGCTGCCCTAGAAAAGCCGGCTGTCCGGAGTGAAGTCCTCGACCTCGAGCCTGGCGCTGTTTGCCTGTGGATGGCGCGGGTTGAACAGGTAATTGGTGGTGCTGGGCATGATCGCGCTCGGCACCGGCAGCAGCAATGCCGAACACTCATCCAGAAAGCGGTTGCCCAGGCCCCGGGTCAGTTCGGTCTGGCTCGACCAGCCAGGCTGCAATACGGGCAACTGCGCTTGCGAAACGGTATCGGGCAATTCGATGCGAAGCAGCCTCATGGTGGAGGGGAAATCCTCAGGGTCGATCTCCAGGTGCACCAGCACCTCGAGCATCGCCCCGGCCGGACTGGTGGCGGCATACACCACTGGCCGGCCCGCCTGGTGCCAGCGGCCGCTGATACGCAAGCCGCCCGTTCCGCTCAAATCTGCATAGGCGCTGATGCGCCACAGAATCACAGGCCAAAACCCTCGGCGATCTGCAGCAACATCTCTTCGACCTGGGTGGTGCCTTGCTGGGTGGTGAGCATCTGCATGGGGGTCAGCCCCGAGAAGCGCTCCTTGGGCTTGGACAGCCAGCGCTTGGCCTTGCCCGCTTCGCCGAAGACGGCTTCGGCCATGGCGGTGATATGGGCCGAGCGGAACAGCCGGTCGCTTTCTTCCACGGTCAGTGGCTGGTCGCGTTCGATGCGGGATTTCAGGGTACGCAGGGGAATGATCTGGTCACGCTCCACGGGGGTGAACACACCGAGTTCGGTCAGTTTCACCAGCCAGGTGGCGGCAAAGCCATGGGTGATGCGGGTGTGGATTTCGAAATCACTGGCGAGTTCGGGGATTTCCAGCAGTGCATGCAGGCGCGCCCGGTACTCGTGGTAACCGTTGTCGCGAAGCACTTCGGCAAGCATGGCGCTCTCCCTTCCGGCGTTTACCGAGAAGTATGCGGCATATGCCGGATTTTGCAAGCCGACCGGGAAGATGGGGCCGCAGAGCGGCCCCCCCCAATCTCACAGGAAGGTGAACACCTGCGAAGCCGGCAACCGCGACTTGTTCAGCCCGGCATTGAAGTCCGTCTCGCTGCGATAGCCCAGGCTGAGAACCACCACGCTGGTGAAGCCACGTTCGCGCAGGCCCAGTTCGGCATCGAGAATCTTGCTGTCGAAGCCCTCGATCGGCGTGGCATCCAGCCCATGTGCAGCAGCCCCCAGCAAGGCAGTACCCAACGCCAGGTAGGTCTGCTTTTCCATCCAGTGCTGCACGTCTTTCTGGTCAAAGCGGTGCAGGTCGACGTAGTGCCGGCGGCTCTGGTTCTGCGCGGCACGCGCCTGCTCATCACGGAAGCGGCCATCGGCAGCTTCCTGGTCGAGCACGGCATTCAGGTGCGCTTCGCTCATCTCGGTACGGGTGCAGAACACGATCACATGCGAGGCATCGAGGATCTTCGGCGAATTGTAGGCATAGCGCTCTGCGGTGCTCTTGGCCAGGCGGGCCTTGCCTTCGGCACTGTCGGCAACGATGAAATGCCACGGCTGCGAGTTGACCGAGGACGGACTGTGGCGCAGTTGCTCGAGCAGAGCATCGACAGTGGCCTGGGGAATACGGCGCGAGGCATCGTAGGCTTTGGTGGTGTAGCGGCGCTTGGCCAGCGAGACGGTATCCATGCAAAACTCCGGGAATGAACGGGGGATTTGCCGGGCATCTTATCTTTCCTGCAGAAAAGAAAAACCGGCACAATGCAGCAACACTTTCATCCCAGGAGTGAAAATGCTGCGCATCGCCGACCTCGAACTGTTCGTCCGCAGCAGCGTGCTGGGCAGCTTTACCGCCGCCGCTCACGAGGCACAGCTGCTGCCGGGCCAGGTGGCCGCCGCGATCAAGCGCCTGGAGCGCGAACTCGACGTGCGCCTGTTCGCCCGCACCACCCGCAGCCTGCGCCTGACCGCTGAAGGCGAGTTGTACCTGCCGACCGCCCTGAATGTGCTGGAGAGCCTGCGTCAGGGCCGTGAGGACCTGCATGGCAACCCCAGCTCCCTGCGCGGCACCCTGCAAGTGTCGGCACCGTCCGACCTGGGCCGCAACATGCTGCTGCCCTGGCTGAGCGCCTTCCGCCGCGAACACCCGGCCCTGCACCTGCGTTTCTTCCTGTCCGACCAGATCGCCGACCTCAACCGCGACCCGGTGGACGTAGCGATCCGCTATGGCCTCAACCAGGACGCCAACTACATTGCCCTGCCGCTGGCCGACTGGAACCGCCGGGTGCTGGTCGCCGCGCCCGACTACCTGGCCCGCCACGGCCACCCGCTCACGCCCGACGCCCTGCAGCAGCACGCCTGCCTGCTGTACATGCAGCACAACCGGGTCTATGACAAATGGCGGGTGGGCAACCGTACCGTGCAGGTGCGCGGGCCGCTGGTCAGCGACGATGCCGACGTGATCCGCCGCCTGGCCTTGCAGGGTGAAGGTATCGTCTACAAGTCGTGGCTGGACGTAAGCGCCAACATCGTGGCCGGCGAACTGGAAATCGTCCTGCCCGAATACCTCGGTGAACCCGCCCCGGTCACCCTGGTGTGCCCGCACCGCAAGCAACTCACGCCCGCAGTGGCACAACTGCATCTGTGGCTGCGCGAACGCTTCGAGGCACTGCGCAACCGGGCGCTGACCAACGGCTGCACAATCGTTCCAGACTGAACAGCGGGCATGGGCTGCAGTACTGGTTTGAGCCTTCTATTGCCAGTACCGGCCTCTTCGCGGGCACGCCCGCTCCCACAGGTACTGCATCAACGTCAGAAGCGATGCAGTACCTGGGGGAGCGGGCGTGCCCGCGAAAAAACCGGCACGGTCATTCAGGAATGCCCAGGCACCCCGCCCAGCGCCTCGCGGAACCGCCGGGTGCTGACAACGGCCAGCAGCAACCCGACCACCGCCACGCTACCGCCCACCAGGCCGATATCCGCCACGTCCAGCTGGCTGCTGACGATACTGCCCAGCAACGCGCCGCCGCCGATACCGATGTTGTAGATACCCGAGAACAGCGCCATGGCCACATCGGTGGCATCGGATGCCAGTTTCAGGGTCTTGGACTGCAAGGACAGGCTGAAACTGAGGATCGCCACCCCCCAGAACATGCTCAACGCGGCGAACACATGGAAGTTGCCCGACAGCGGCAACAGCAGCAACAGGCATGCCGCCAGCAGGCCGATCGAACCCACCAGGAAGCCATGCGGAAAGCGCTCGCTGTAACGGCTGAACAGCAACGAGCCGAACACCCCGGCACCGCCGAACAGCAGCAGCAACAGCGTGGTGCGCTCACCGCCGATCTGCGCCACGTGCAGGGCGAACGGCTCGATGTAGCTGTAGGCGGTGAACTGTGCGGTAATCACCAGCGTTACCAGCACATAGGTGATCACCAGCGCCGGGCGCTTGAACAGGACCGGCAGGCTGCGCAGCGAGCCCGAGTTCTGGCTGGGCAGCAGCGGCAGCGACTTCATCAGGCACAGCATGGTCGCCAGCGCCACCCCGGCAATGCTCAGGAAGGTGATGCGCCAGCCCAGCGCTTCGCCCACCACACGGCCCAACGGGATGCCCAGGACCATGGCCAGGGTGGTGCCGGTGGCCAGCAGGCCCAGCGCCTTGGCCTGCTGGCCGGGCGGTGCCACGCGCACCGCCAGGGAGGCAGTGATGGCCCAGAACACCGCATGTGCCAGGGCAATGCCGATGCGGCTGACCAGCAACATGGCAAAGCTCTGTGACAACCACGACAGCAAGTGGCTGACGATGAACACCAGGAACACGAACAGCAACAGGCGCCGCCGCTCGATGTTGCGGGTCAGCAGCATCATCGGCAGCGAGGCCAGCGCCACCACCCAGGCATAGATGGTCAGCATCAGGCCGACCTGGGCAGTACTCATGTCGAAGCTGCGGCCAATGTCGCTGAGCAGCGCCACCGGGACGAACTCGGTAGTGTTGAAGATAAAGGCCGCCAGGGCCAGAGCAATGACGCTCAGCCAGCTGCCGCTACCCGCCGTGGGTGGCATGTTGGTAGGTGTGGGTCCGTTCATGGGGTGGAAACCGGTTCTCCGCAGACAAGGCAACAGGACGCACGCCAGCCACCCGCTTGCCGGGGTGTCGACGCACGCTTTGTTATTGGAAGGAATGCCGGCATGGTACGCGTCACGCCGGGGCCTCACAACCGCGAGGCGGGTAGAAGGAGTACCATGCGCGCTTTGTATGAAACGCGTATGCAGCAACAAGGAGCCCGATCCGCTCATGGACCAGCAGCCCCCACAGCAGCAGTGGCAGCAGGCGGTCACCGCCTACGCCCAGGCTGTCAACGACTATGTCGCGCAGGGCCGCGCGCAAGGCTGGGATGACCTCGAAGAACCCCTGCCGCAAGCCACCGAACACTTGCTCGATGCCTGGCTCGAAGCCCTGCAAGCCGCCAACCGGCCTGGTGTCGAAGCCTTCGAGCAGCAAGCCTTCCGCGAAGCCTGGCCGCCCGCCCACCACCCATTGCTGGCGCTGATCAAGGAGAACGGACAAGGCATCTGCAACGTCCTGCTGCTGGACGACGGCAGCCTGCTGGCACGTATCGGCATGCCGCATGACAAAGGCCAGGTGGTGCGCATCGACCGTCACGGGGTGACCCCGGTGATCGGCGTCGATCATTTCGGCCGCTGCCCGGCCCGCCGCTACTTCGCCCTGGCCAATGCCGAGGGCGTGCGCGTGACCGATGGCTGGGGCGGCCCGCAAGTGCTGCGCCTGGCCTGGCCCACGGGGCTGGAGGGGTTGCCGCCGGGTTACCCGTTCGAGCCGTTCGACCTGCCGCCCACGCCGACCGCGCTGATCCCCTTCCCGGATGGCCAGCGTGTGCTGCTGGTGAGTGCCGAGGGTATCTTCCTGCTGACCCGCCACGGCGCGACCCGCCTGCTGCCACACCAGGCGCGGGTGCTCGACGAGCTGGACGAAGGCACCGACCCGGACGACATCTACCTGGGGCTGAGCATGGAGCACGGTGCGGTGTCGGCAGATGGCCAGTTGATCGTGGTCGGCGAGCAAGGCAGCCGTCACCTGGTGCTGGACGAGCAGCTCAGGCCCGTGGCAGCAATCGGCCCGGCCAGCGAGTACCCGCACTTCGCGCTGTTCAACCGCGCGGGAGACCAGTTGATACTCAATGCCTGCCATTTCTACAGTGGCGCCACGCTGGCAGTCAGGGTGGCCGACTTGCCGGGGCTGGATACCGATTACTACAGCCAGGACCCGCGCACCCCGCTGGTGCAGGATGGCGCGCGGGTGTATGCCGGTGTGGCACGCGACGGCGAATATATCGTGGGGGATGCCTATGGTTACCTGCGGGCGTTTGGCGAAGATGGCGTGGAGCATTGGCAGCATTACCTGGGGTCGACCATCAGTGCGCTGGATATCAGTGCCGACGGGCGTACGCTGGTGGCGGCGAGCCATGCCGGGTTTGTTTCGGTGATTGCCCTGGACAGCGGGCGGCCGGCCTGGCAGATCGGTACCGGGGCACATGGCGAGGTACGGCGGTGGTTGTTCTGGAAAGGCTGGGACAGGGCATTGGCCTGGTAACAGATCCAGTATTCATTACCTGTCTCGGCCTCTTCGCGGGCTCGCCCGCTCCCACAGGTACTGCACAGACTTCGGAAGCTGTGATTTACCAGTGGGAGCGGGTTCACCCGCGAAGAGGCCAGCACAGGCAACCCATCAGTCAGCCCTGCAAAGTGGCCATATCGATCACGAACCGGTACTTCACATCCCCGGCAATCATCCGCTCATACGCCTGGTTGATGTTGCGAATATCCAGCAGCTCGATATCACAACGAATGGCGTGCTCGGCACAGAAGTCCAGCACTTCCTGTGTCTGGGCAATACCACCGATCAACGACCCCGCCAGCACCCGACGCTTCATCACCAGATTGGCCGCATGCACCGCCGGGTCGATCGGCTCGATCAGGCCGACCAGGATGTGCACGCCATCGAACTTGAGGGTTTCCAGGTACGGATTGAGGTCGTGCTGCACCGGGATGGTGTCGAGCAGGAAGTCGAAGCGACCCGCCGCAGCGCGCATCTGCTCGGCATCGGTAGACACGATCACATGGTCGGCACCCTGGCGGCGGGCTTCCTCGGCCTTGGCCTGGGAGCGGGTGAACAGGGTCACTTCGGCGCCCAGGGCCTTGGCCAGCTTGATACCCATGTGGCCCAGGCCGCCCATGCCAAGGATGCCGATCTTGTGACCGGGGCCGATACCGTGGTGCTTGAGCGGCGAATAGGTGGTGATGCCGGCGCAGAGGATCGGCGCGGCGCTGGGCAGGTCCATGCCGGCCGGAATGCGCACCACGAAGTGCTCGCTGACCACGATGCTGCTGGAGTAACCGCCCATGGTGTTGCTGCCGTCGACCCGGTCCGGGGTGGCATAGGTCATGGTCGGCCCTTCCAGGCAGTATTGCTCCAGGTCCTTGGCACAGGCTTCGCAGTGGCGGCACGAATCGACCATGCAGCCCACGCCGACCAGGTCGCCGACTTTGTGCGCGGTCACTTTGTCGCCCACTGCGGTGACCCGGCCGATGATCTCGTGGCCAGGCATCAGGGGGTACACGGCAATGCCCCATTCGTTGCGCGCCTGGTGGATGTCGGAGTGGCACACACCGCAGTACAGGATCTCGATGGCGACGTCGTCCGGGCGCGGGCTGCGGCGCTCGAAGGTCATGGGGGTCAAGGGGCTGGTAGGGGTCTGGGCGGCGTAACCGATGGCGGTGTACATGCAGGGCCTCGCTAAGAAGTGAAACGATTCAGGCGGCGCATTCTGCGCGCCATGCGCCGCCTCGCCCACAGCTGATTCTCCGGCATCCATGCCTGATTCTCCGAAGATGCCATGCAGTGCCTGGCGCCGGGCCGTCATTCTGCGATGATTAGACTGTCCGATTCTCTGCCCAGGTCCATCATGCAACTGACCCGCCATGTCGACGCCAATGCGCCGCTTTGCGCACTGATCCGCAGCCTCGCCACGCGCCCGGGCTTCGTGCCCACGCACCTGCCCCAGGTGCAGGTGCTGAGCTGGGAGCACTATGTGGCCAGCAGCCCGCAGATCTACGAACCCAGCCTGATGATCCTGGCCCAGGGCAGCAAGCTGGCGCGCCTGGGGCCGCGTACCCTGGAGTACGGTGCCGGGCATTACCTGGTGCAGGCATTGTCGGTGCCGTTCATGTGCGAAACCTTCGCCACCCCCGAAGCGCCGTTGCTGGGCGTGGCGGTGGACATCGACCGCGGCGTGCTGGGTGAACTGGTGCAAAGCATGGCCTTGGCGCCGGATGCCGCGGTGCAGGCGCAAACCCCGCAGTCGATGACCTCGGCGGCACTCGATGCTCCGATGCGCGAATGCGTGGAACGGCTGCTGCGCTGCCTGCAGGACCCAATGGACGCCAAGGTGCTGGGCCCGGCGCGGGTACGCGAAGTGCTGTACACCGCCCTGCGCGGCCCACAGGCCGGCGTGTTGCGGGCATTGGTGGAGCAACAGGGGCACTTCGCCCGCATCGGCGCCGCCCTTGCCCACCTGCGCGAGCACTACACCGAGCCGCTGAGCGTGGAAGCGCTGGCCGCGCGCGCCAACATGAGCGTTTCGACCTTCCACGAGCACTTCAAGCGCTGCACCGACATGGCACCGATGCAGTACCTCAAGCGCCTGCGGCTGCTGAAAGCCCAGCAAATGCTGATCGGCGAAGGCCTGGGGGTGGCGCAGGTCGCGCACCGGGTCGGGTACCAGAGCACCTCGCAGTTCAGCCGCGAGTACAAGCGTCAGTTCGCCCGCAGCCCGGGGGATGAGTTGCCGCATCAGAGCCTGCCGGTGTAATCGCCTGCCGGCGATGGGCTGCAGAGCAGCCCGGGCACTCTCAAGGCTTCATTGCCGCTCGACCATCGCCACTATTGCTGCCTGCAATTCGGCCTTGGCCTGCCCGGCGTCCAGCTCCCCCGCCGCAGCTGCCTGCGACAAGGCATCCGCCGCCCCCACCATCAGGCGCATGCCCGCCAGCCCAATGTTGCCACTGGGCGAAAACCCGACCAACGCCTCGCGGCACTTGTCCAGAAACGGCTGCTCATACGCCCGCTTGAGCGCTTCCATTTCCGGCGAGCCGGCCAATGCCGCCGACACTCCCGGTATCTCACGCCCCTGGCTCATCACACAGTCCACGTAGGCCTCGGCAATTACCCCGGCGCGGCTGGCCAGGCTGGCATCACAGCGCACCAGCGCCTGCTCCAGCATTCGCGTCTGGCGTGCGTCGTATTGCTGATACAGCGCCACCAGCAGCCCTGTGCGGGTCTCGAAGTGGTCGTACACCACCGGCTTCGTCACCCCCGCCTGCTCGGCCAAACGGCCGAGGCTCAGGGCATCGGTGCCTTCCTCCCGCACCAATTGCCAGGCCACATCGAGCAACTGCCGACGGCGCTCGTCGCGGCTCAGGCGCTTGCGCGAGCGGGCTTGATCATCGCTTGACATCTATAACCTACCAAAAGTAACTTACCAAACGTAACTTACCTTGAGTATATAGCGCTCCGGGTAATCCTGCATCCCTGTCTTGGAGAGACCACCATGCACGCCCTGATCGTCGTCGGCCATCACGACCCGCAATCCCTCACCCATGCCCTGGCCCGGCAGATCGCCAACGGCCTGGCCAACGCCGGCCACGGCAGCGAAATCGCCGACCTGGCCAGTGAAGGTTTCGACCCGCGTTTCGGCCTGGCCGACCATGCGGTGCACCGCCGGCTCGCAGCCCCGCCGGCGGATGTACTCAAGGAGCAGGCGCGCATCGAGCGCGCCGATACGCTGGTGCTGGTCTACCCCATCTATTGGTGGTCGCTGCCGGCCTTGCTCAAAGGCTGGGTCGAGCGGGTGTTCAGCAATGGCTGGGCGTTCGACTATGAAGGGGGGATCACCGTCAAGAAGCTGCGCGGCATGAAGGTGCACCTGGTCGGTGTCGCCGGTGCCGATGGCGGCACCTTCGAACGTCATGGCTATGGCGAGGCGATGCGCGTACAGATCGAGCACGGCATTTTCGACTACTGCGGCGCCGAGGTACTCAGTTCCACCCTGCTTGACGAAAGCGAAGACGCGGACCCGGCACCGCACCTGCACACGGCACGCAGGCTGGGTGAGCGGATGTTCGCAGACTGCGAGGCCACGGCCTGAATCAGCTCGACAGCGGCCACTGCGCCAACGGCCAGTAAGCGCCCTTGCGCGACTCGTACAGTGTGAAATGGCGGGCGGCGAGGTAGAAATCCGGCGCGCTGCTGGCCTCTGGCGGCTGGCCGCGGTAATCCCTGGCCAGCGTCAGGTGCGGGCGATACTCACGGTCCGCCGCTTCCACCCCCAACGGCAGCAGTGCCTGCTGCAAGCTGTACACCAGTTGCAACAGGGCCGCTGGCGTCTGCTGCGCCTCCAGCACCAGGGCGCTGGCCCGCTGCCATACCTGCAAGCGGTCCAGTAACAGCCGTGGTGCCGTGGCCGGTAGCGCCAGCTGGTCGACTGCCGCACAAATTGCAGGCACCTGGGCGGTATCCACATCGCCGAGGAACAGCAGTGTTACATGGAAGTTGGCGGCCGGCACCGGCTTGCCGCTGCGCAGGCTCAAGTCACGTCGCCACTGAGCCAGCGCGCGGCGCTGGGCATCGCTGACCGGCAAGGCGAAGAACAGCCGCTTGAAGGGGGTACCGCTGGGGCGTACGTCCTGAATCATACGAACTCCTGAACATGAAACGTTTGCGCAAGGCTGCAGGGCATTAAACCTAAGTCGCCCCGTCATTGCGTAACAATAAGTACAAACTACCCCCATGATTGTTTATGCTGGCGGGCTCATGCCATGGCGCATGGCCATTTTTCGACAAGTAAACGTCCATGAAAATTGCACTCGTACTCATCTTCGTCCTCTCGATCGCCTATGTTCACCTGCGCGGTCGGGTTCGCCACAAGCTGACCCGTCAGCTGGGCGACCACTCCAGCTTCCTGGCACCGGTCAACAGCTTCCTGTACCTGTTTTCCAGGCATCCGGCCAAGCCTTACCTGCCGGTGGAGGCCTTCCCCGAGCTGCAGACACTGCAGGACCACTGGCAGGAAATCCGCGAAGAGGCCCGCCAGCTGCTGCATGTGGGCGAAATCAAGAAGTCCGACAATTACGATGATGTCGGTTTCAACTCATTCTTCAAGACCGGCTGGAAGCGCTTCTACCTGAAGTGGTACGGCGAAAGCCACCCGTCGGCGATGACCCTGTGCCCACGCACCACCGAGTTGCTCAAAGGCATCGGCACGGTCAAGGCCGCCATGTTCGCCACCCTGCCGCCGGGCGCCAAGCTGGTGCGCCATCGTGACCCGTATGCCGGCTCCTACCGCTACCACCTGGGCCTGGACACGCCGAACGACGACGGTTGCTACATCGACGTGGACGGTGAGAAGTACTCATGGCGCGATGGCGAGGGCGTGGTCTTCGACGAGACCTACATCCACTACGCGGCCAACACCACCGAGCACAACCGCATCATCCTGTTCTGCGACGTGGAACGCCCGCTCAAGTACCGCTGGGCAACCGCGTTCAACCGCTGGTTCAGCCGCAACGTCATGGCCGCCGCCGCGGCACCCAACGATGCCGGCGACAAGACCGGTGGCATCAACCGGCTGTTCACCCGCATCTACAAGATCCGCGAACGTGGCAAGGCGCTGAAGAAGCGCAACCGCACGCGCTACTACCTGGAGAAGTGGGCATTCGTTGCGGCGTTGGTGCTGGTGTTCATCTACATCTGACCGGTGCGGGAGCGCGCAGCCCAAAGGCCTGCGCGCAACCAACCAAAGTACGAGTCTCACACATCCCACTCTTCGACTAGCCTGAAAGCTCCACTCGCAACCTCCCCAAGGTGAAGACGATGAGCATGATGGACTGGGACGCCTACCGTAAGCAGTTGATGGCCGGCATCGGCGATCTCAAGCAGCTTTCCCCTGATACCGTTGCCGGCTACATGACCGCCAGCGGCGCAGGGGCCAAGACCAACCACCTGGACGCCAAGACCCGCGAGCTGATCTCCCTCGCCGTGGCCGTGACCACCCGCTGCGACGGCTGCATCGCCGTGCACTCGCAGCAAGCCGTCAAGCACGGCGCCAGCCGTGAGGAAATCGCCGAAGCGCTTGGCGTTGCCGTGGCGATGAACGCCGGAGCCGCGCTGGTCTACTCGGCACGGGCCATGGATGCGGTGGGCAAGGCCAACGGCTGAGTGCAATTGGCGTCGCCGCCCTTGCGCGACGGCGCCGCGCCACCCAGACTGGGCGGCCCAGCCCTTGCAGGAACCCGCATGATCCACATCCGCCCCATGACGCCGGAAGACTTCGAACGCTTCTGGCCCACCTTCCAGGCCGTTGTCCAGGCCCGTGAAACCTACGCATTCGACCCGGCCTTGAGCTTCGACCAGGCCCGCCAGCTGTGGCTGGAGCTGCCCATGCGCACGCTGGTGGCCGAAGAAGACGGCGAGCTGCTGGGTTCGTATTACCTCAAGGCCAACGCCGCCGGGCCTGGCGGGCACGTGGGTAATTGCGGCTACATGGTCTGTGAGTCGGCACGCGGCCGGGGCGTGGCGCGGCTGATGTGCGAGCACTCACAGAAACAGGCGCGCCAGGAGGGCTTTCTGGCCCTGCAGTTCAACTCGGTGGTGGCCACCAATGAGGTGGCTGTGGCGTTGTGGCACAAGCTGGGCTTCGAAACCGTTGGCCGCTTGCCCAAGGCCTATCGCCACGCCCGCCTGGGGCTGGTGGACTGCCTGGTAATGTACAAGTGGCTGGCGGATGAGCCAGTGGTGGAGAAGCCACCGCTGCTGATCGGGCGCAAGAATATCGAGGCGCGGGTATCGCGGCGGCGCGGGCGCTGATCTTCTCTCGCAGGCCTGGCCTCTTCGCGGGTAAACCCGCTCCCACAGGGATATCACGGGCTTCTGGGCCGGTGTTTTACTTGTGGGAGCGGGTTTACCCGCGAAGAGGCCAGGCCTGCCTACAACTCCTCCCAATGATCACACCAGATTTGACGCCCCCACGTTTCAATGGTCAGATGCCCGCCAGTTTCAGGTGCCCTGCGCCGCCGCGCGCAGGGTGAAACGGGAAGCCGGTGCGTCGTGTTGCCCACGACAAGTCCGGCGCTGC
The DNA here is from genome assembly GCF_044762545.1 of Pseudomonas sp. NPDC096925. Taxonomy (NCBI): domain Bacteria; kingdom Pseudomonadati; phylum Pseudomonadota; class Gammaproteobacteria; order Pseudomonadales; family Pseudomonadaceae; genus Pseudomonas; species Pseudomonas sp. NPDC096925. The sequence goes on from NZ_JBIWEM010000006.1 coordinate 264,837, forward strand.
CCCCGCAACGGTAAGCGAGCGAACCCTTCGAGATACCACTGTGCACCTGCATGGGAAGGTGAAGGTTTCATGCCCCTCGCAAGCCCGGAGACCGGCCTGGAGCTTCACTTGGCAACCCGCGGTGGGCGGGCGCAGGCCGGTATCCGTGCGCGCACCTGTGGGCACGGTGCGCCTTTGCGTGTTTTCCACCGGGATCCATTCATTCCTGCAGCAGTGGAACGACATGTCCCGTATGTTAAAGCTTCACCCCCTGGCGGCCTGCCTGGCCGTTTCCCTGCCGGCCCTGGCCGACGACCTTGACCGACAGCCCCTGGCCCTGCCCTCCACGACCATCACCGACACCCAGGGCAGCCACGCCATCGACCTGGCCACCCCGACCCAGGCTGGCTCGCGCCTGGGCCTCAGCGCCCTGGAAACACCGGCCAGCACCAGCAGCATCAGCGCCGAGCAGATCCAGCAGCGCAACAACCTCACCGTGCAGGACGCAGTGACCCGCTCGCCGGGTATCAGCTACGTCGGCTCCCCGGGCGACGGCGGCACGGGCCTTTCCGCCCGCGGCTTTGCCGGCCACAGCTCGGTGATGACCTTGTTCGACGGCGCACGCCTGTACACCGGTGCCGGTACCCAGACGTTCCCGGTCGACCCGTGGATGGTCGAGCGCATCGATGTGATTCGCGGCCCGGCCTCGGTGCTGTATGGCGAAGGCGCCACCGGTGCAGTAGTCAACGTGATCCCGAAAAAGCCGTTTGCCGGCGAGGTACGCAACCACCTGCGCCTGGGCTACGGTTCGTGGGACCGCCAGCAGCTTGGCCTGGACAGCGGCGGCAGCCTCGGCGAACGCCTGAGCTACCGCCTGGTCCTGAACCAGCAAGCCAGTAACGGTTGGGTCGACCGCACCCCTTCACGTAGCCTGGCGCTGAGCGCCGCGCTGCGCTTCGATGCCAGCGACGACCTCAGCTTCACCCTCGCCCACGACCGCGGCGATGCGGAGCCTGCCAACTACTACGGCACCCCGCTGATCGACGGCCACTACCGCAGCAGCCTGCGCAAGAAGAACTACAACGTGCAGAACGACGTGCAGCATTACGTCGATGAATGGACCCGCCTGAACACTGACTGGACGTTGAACGACCACCTCAGCGCCAGCAACCAGCTGTACTACATCAAAAGCCGCCGGCACTGGCGCAACGCCGAGGACTTCAGCTGGGACGCCGAGCGCCAGCAGCTGCTGCGCGGCAGCTACCTGGAAATCAAGCACAACCAGGAACAGTTCGGCGACCGCCAGACCTTCACCCTCGACCACACGCTGTTCGGCCTGGCCAGCAAGACCATGGTCGGTGCCGAGTACAACAAGGTCCGTTTCAACGTCGACAGCAACGCGCCCTACAACGATGTGGGCGGCGACTACGTCGACCCGTGGCAGCCGCAACCGGGTTGGTTCCACAGCGCCTCGCCGTTGCGCCCGCAAACCTTGTCCACCACCCACACCTTTGCCCTGTTCGCGGAAAACCGCCTGCAGCTGAGCGATCGCCTGTCGCTGGTTACCGGCGTGCGCCGCGACCAGAACCACATCGTTCAGGAAAAACTGACCGTCGACAGCCGCAGCGACCGCAGCCTGCAAGGTGGCAACTGGCGTGCCGGGCTGGTGTTTGCGGTCAGCGACGACCTGTCGCTGTATGGCCAGTACTCCACCAGCGAGGACGGGGTCGACAACCTCATCAGCCTCAGCGCCAACCAGATGCACTACGACCTGACCGAAGCCAGGCAGACCGAGGTGGGCCTCAAGCAGCGCTTCTGGGAAGGGCGTGGCGAATGGACGTTGGCGGCCTACCACATCGTCAAGAAGAAGCTGCTGGTGGATGACCCGGTCACCCACGAGAAGCAACAGGCTGGTCAGCAGACATCCGACGGCCTGGAGGCAACCCTGGAACTGGCGCTGGCGCACCAGTGGCAGGTGTCGGCCAACGCGTCGGTGGTGCGCGCCAGGTACGACGATTTCGACGAAGTGGTCGGCGGCGTGGCACAGGACCGTGCGGGCAATCGCCCGGCCAATATCCCACGGCGTACCGCCAACCTGTGGCTGAGCAAAGGCTTCGGCCAGCGGATGGAGGCCGGCATTGGCGCGCGCTATGTGGATGAGCGCTATGCCAACACCGCCAACACCCGGAGTGCCCCCGGCTACACCGTGGTCGATGCCAACATCGGCTGGCAGGTGTTGCCGGATGTGCGGCTGGGGTTGCAGCTGAACAACCTGTTCGACCGTGAATATGTGCAGTCGGCGTTCAGTGGCCAGCAGTGGCTGTTGGGGATGCCACGGTCGTACTTTGCGACGGTGGATTACAGCTTCTGATCCTATCTGCCTGCACCGGCCTCTTCGCGGGTAAACCCGCTCCCACAGGGACATCACAGACCTTGAAACCTGTAACGTACCTGTGGGAGCGGGTTTACCCGCGAAGAGGCCGGTGCAGGCAGCACAAAAAATCTACCAATCCATGATTATTTAGTTATAAGATAACATTTCATTTGACATCCATTCCTACCAGCGAACTTTCATGACAAGCGCCAGTGCCACCCCCACCCTGCTCACCCAGCGCCTGCAGAGCATCGATGCCCTGCGCGGTCTGGTGATCCTGTTCATGCTCCTGGACCACGTCCGCGAAACCTTCTTCCTGCACCGCCAGGTCAGCGACCCGATGGCCATCGATACCACCGAGCCCTCGCTGTTCCTCAGCCGCACCCTGGCCCACCTGTGCGCGCCGGTGTTCGTCATGCTGACCGGCCTGTCAGCCTGGCTGTACGGCGAGAAACACCAGGGCCGCGGCGATGTCTCGGCGTTCCTGTTCAAGCGCGGGCTGTTCCTGGTGGTGCTGGAATTCACCCTGGTCAACTTCGCCTGGACCTTCCAGCTGCCGCCCAGCGTCATCTACCTGCAGGTAATCTGGGCCATCGGCGTCAGCATGATCGCCCTGTCGCTGCTGGTCTGGTTGCCACGTGCCGCCCTGATCGCCTTGGGCGCAATCATCATCGCCGGCCACAACCTGCTCGATGGCCTGCACTTTGGCGCCGAATCCGCCCTGCACGTGCCATGGGCAATCCTGCATGACCGGGGCTGGCTTGAGTTCTCCGAAAGCCTGCGCCTGCGCACCTCCTACCCGGTGCTGCCGTGGATCGGTGTCATCGCCTTGGGCTACGGCCTTGGCCCGTGGTTCGCCCGTGGCAGCGAGGCCGGCCAGCGCCAGCATCGCCTGCTGCTGGCCGGGTTGATCGCGCTGCCGGGCTTTGTCGTGCTGCGCCTGCTCAACGGCTACGGCGAGGCGCCGTGGAGCGCTTACCCAACCCTCACGCAAACCCTGATGAGCTTCTTCAACATCACCAAGTACCCACCGTCGCTGCTGTTCCTGGCCCTGACCCTGGGCTGTGGCCTGCTGTTGCTGCGCGCTTTCGAACGCGCCGGCCAGGCCAGCTGGATCAGCGCCCTGGCGGTGTTCGGTGCAGCCCCCATGTTCTTCTACCTGCTGCACCTGTATGTGCTGAAGCTGCTGTACCTGGCCAGCGTGGCGCTGTTCGGCCGCAACCATGGCGACTACTTCGGCTTCGACGGCATCGCCGCGGTGTGGCTGGGGGCGGTGCTGCTGGCGGTTTCGCTGTACCTGCCGGTACGCTGGTTCGCCCGCCTGAAGGCGCGGCGGCGCGACATCACCTGGCTGAAGTACTTCTGAAAAGCGTTTTCACCCGGCGGCGCGATGGTCTACCATGCCGGCCGCCGGTTTCCACCACGGAATCAATAGGGAATCCCAGGCCCGCCAATTCGGGCCAAACGGAACTGCCCCCGCAACTGTAGGTGCCGAGCCTGCTCCATCGATGCCACTGGGCCACCAACCCGGGAAGGCGGAGCCAGGCCATGACGCACCAGTCAGGAGACCTGCCGGCCTACATTCACCAACCGGCGGGGTGTCCAGGATTGGCTATCAGTGTTGCCCCTGCCGCCAGCGGGGGCTCGGCGATGCCTGTCCGTGCGTTCCTCACCCGAACTGTCCGATAGGAGATCGCCCAGCATGCTGCCCCGTTTTGCCCCCCTGCTCGCCAGCCTCGGCCTCACCGGCCTGGCCCAGGCTGCTGCCACCCACTACCCGCTGACGGTCGACAACTGCGGCAAACCGCAAACCTTCGCCCAGGCGCCGGAGCGCGCGGTCACCATTGGCCAGGCCGGTACCGAGATGCTCTACGCGCTGGGGCTGGGTGACAAACTGGCGGCCACCTCGCTGTGGTTCAACAACGTGCTGCCCGAGTACCAGGTGCAGAACGACAAGGTGCCGCGCCTGGCCGACAACGAGCCCAGCTTCGAGGCAGTAGTGGGCAAGCGCCCGCAACTGGTGACGGTGCAGTTCGAATGGATGGTCGGTGCCCAGGGGGCGGTCGGCACCCGCGAGCAGTTCGATGAACTGAGCATCCCCACCTACCTGCTGCCGTCGGACTGCGAAGGCAAGGACAACCTGGTGGGCGCCGACGGCACCCGCCTGCAAGCGTTCCAGGTCGAAAGCATCTACAAGAGCGTCAGCCAGCTGGCGGAAATCTTCGACGTGCAGGACCGTGGCACAGCCCTGAATGCCGAGCTCAGAAACCGCCTGGACAGCGCCAAGGCGCAACTGGCCGGCAAGGATCTGTCCACCACCTCGGCATTGTTCTGGTTCTCCAGCGCCGACCTGCACATCGACCCCTACGTAGCAGGCCGCCAGGGGGTCGCCGATTTCATGCTGCGCACCCTCGGCGTGCGCAACGTGGTCGAGTCCAGCGAAGAGTGGCCGACCGTTGGCTGGGAAACCCTGGCCAAGGCCAACCCCACCTGGCTGATCATCGCCCGCATGGACCGCCGCCGCTACCCCGCCGACGACTATCAGAAGAAGCTGGCATACCTGCGCAGCGACCCGGTAACGCGCAACATGGATGCGGTGAAGCACGACCGCATCATCATCCTCGACGCCGACGCCATGCAGGCCGGCATTCGCTTGTTCAGCGGCCTGCAGACGCTGGCCGCCGCCTTAGCCAGCGGCAAAGCAGCCCAGTGATGATGCGCCTGTTACCCATCGCCGTTGCCCTGGTCGCCCTGTTGGCGGCCTTGCTGGCCGGCACCGCCATCGGCGAAACCAACCTGTCACCCGGCGTGGTCGGCCAGGTGCTGGCCAACCACCTGTGGCAGGCCGGCTACCCGGTCGACCCGATCGACGCCGGCATCATCTGGAACTACCGCCTGACCCGCACCCTGGTCGCTGCGGCCTGCGGCGCCGGCCTGGCCATCTGCGGCGTGATCCTCCAGGCATTGTTGCGCAACCCGTTGGCCGAGCCTTACCTGCTGGGGTTGTCTGCCGGCGCCTCGACCGGTGCGGTGCTGGTCGGCCTGCTGGGCCTGGGCAGCCTGGCGCTGAGCATGTCCGGCGGCGCTTTCATCGGCGCCCTGGCAGCATTCGCCCTGGTGCTGGTGCTGGCCCGCGCAGCCGGCCCGGGCAGCAACAACGCCCAGGTGATCCTCGCCGGGATCGCCGGCTCGCAACTGTTCAACGCCCTCACCGCCTTCCTCATCACCAAGTCGGCCACCGCCGAGCAGGCGCGCGGCATCCTGTTCTGGCTGCTGGGCAACCTCAGTGGCGTGCGTTGGCCTTCGGTGTGGCTGGCCGTGCCAGTGGCGCTGTTCGGGCTGGTGGTGTGCCTGTGGTACCGCCGTGCGCTGGATGCCTTCACTTTCGGTGCCGACTCGGCGGCGTCGCTGGGCATCCCGGTACGGCGTACCCAGTTGCTGTTGATCAGTTGCGCGGCGCTGGTGACCGCCGTGATGGTGTCCATCGTCGGCGCCATCGGTTTTGTCGGGCTGGTGATTCCCCATGCCCTGCGCCTGCTGCTTGGCCCCGGGCACAGCCGCCTGCTGCCTGCCAGTGCCCTGGGCGGGGCACTGTTTCTGATTGCTGCCGACATCCTGTCGCGCACCTTGATTCCTGGCCAGGTGATCCCCGTTGGCGTGGTCACCGCGCTGCTCGGCGCACCGGTCTTCGCGCTGATCCTGGTCAGCCGCCGGGGGCGCCCATGACGGTCATGACGGCTGTACCGATGGCCCCCTTGAGTTGCCAGAGCCTGGGGCTGCAACTGGCCGGCAATAGCGTGCTCAGCGATATCGAACTAAGCGTTGTCGCCGGTGAAACCCTCGGCATCGTCGGCCCCAACGGCTCCGGCAAGTCTTCGCTACTGAAGGTGCTGGCCGGGCTGCGCAAGCCAGGCAGCGGCTGCGTGCAGCTGCTGGGCGAGCCGCTGGCACAATTGCCCCGCCGCCGTGTCGCCCAAGCCTTGGCGCTGGTCGAACAGCAGGCTGATACCCTCGATGCGATCAGCGTGTTCGACGCCGTTGCCTTGGGCCGCACCCCTTGGCTGTCGGCGCTGGCGCCGTTCTCCCGGGAAGACCGCGCGATCGTCGAACAGGCCCTGGCCGACCTCGACGCCCTGCACCTGCGCACACGCCTGTGGGGCTCGCTGTCCGGTGGCGAGCGCCAACGCGTGCACATCGCCCGTGCCCTGGCGCAACGGCCGCAGGTGCTACTGCTGGACGAGCCGACCAACCACCTCGATATCCAGCACCAGCTGGGCCTGCTGCAACAGGTGCAAGCCCTGCCGGTGACCACCCTGGTGGCCTTGCACGACCTCAACCAGGCACTTACCTGCGACCGCGTCGCGGTGCTCGACAAGGGCCGCCTGGTCGCCCTCGGCAAACCGCTCGAAGTGCTCAACCCCGAGCGCCTGCTAAGCACTTTCGGCGTGCACGCCCACTACCTCACCGACCCCTTCGACGGCGCACGCATCTTGCGTTTTCGCGCCTCCTGAACAGGAAGCTTTGCCCATGCCGCGCCCTGTCGCCCTGCTGCTCACCGGCACCCTGCTAGCACCGGCCGCGCTGGCCGAATCCGCCCAGTCGCAAAGCAACGGCTTTGTCGAGGATGGCCGCTGGAGCCTGCTCAACCGCAGCGTATTCGACCAGCGCGACTACAAGCATGGCGGGCGCAACAGTGCCGCGCGCAACGCCTACAAGCCGCGCAGTGAACGTAACGGCAAGGCCGAGGAATGGGCCTATGGGCTGATGGGCACCTTTCAGTCCGGCTTCACCCGGGGGCTGATCGGTGTCGGGGTCGATGCCCACGCCTACCTGGGTGTGCAACTTGACAGCGGCGGCGGGCGCGCAGGCAAGGCGCGCTTGCTCGGGGTGGATAACGAGGGGCACCCGAAAAACGAATACAGCCGTGCCGGCGCGGCACTGAAACTGCGCATGTCCAATACCGTGCTGTCTTACGGTGAGCAACGGGTCAAGACCCCGGTGTTCAGCTCTTCGGACAGCCGCCTGCTACCCGAGACAGCCACCGGTTTCTTCCTTGCCAGCAACGAATTCGACACCCTGAAGCTGGTGGCCGGGCACTTCAACGAGAGTACCGACCGTAATGCTTCCAGCCACGACCAGGGCTTCGTGGTGAACTACTCCAACGGCCGCCAGGGCAACAGCTTCGACCTGGCTGGCGTGGTGTGGAACCCCGGCGCCGCCTTCAGCGGCAGCCTGTACACCTCCCGCTACCAGGACAGCTGGAACCAGCACTACCTGGGCAGCACCCTCAGCCATGCCCTGGATGAGCGCCGCAGCCTCAGCCTCGACCTCAACTTGTACCGCACCACCGACACCGGCAAGGCGCTGTCCGGGCGCATCGACAACACCACCTGGAGCCTGGTCTCACGCTACAACCACGGGCCGCACGGCTTCAGCCTGGGCTGGCAGCAGGTGGACGGCAACACGCCATTCGACTACGTGACGCGGGGGGCGATCTTCATTGCCAACGCGGTGCAGATGTCGGACTTCAACGCGCCGAACGAGAAGTCGTGGCAGGCGCGTTATGACCTGAACATGGGCGCCTACGGCGTGCCAGGGTTGAACCTGACGGCATTGTACGTGCGCGGGTTCGATATCGACGGCACTCATGTCGACCCTGCAGGCGGGTATGCGTACCTGGGGTATGGCAAGGGGGGCAAACATTGGGAGCGCGACCTCGAGGCACGGTATGTGGTACAGAGTGGCAAGGCCAAGGGCACCGTGTTTTCGCTGCGCCATGACGTGCATCGGGGCAACACGGCGCAGGCGGAGCTGGATGGGGACCAGATACGGTTGGCGGTGGAATGGCCGTTGGGGGGTGAGTTCTGATGTATCGCGTGGTCGGAAAGATCCTGGGGCCGCATGACGGCCCCAAAAACCGATCAGACGACCGAACTGCCAACAGGCTGCACCCCCCACTCCGCCCGTTCCTGCGCACTCAGCGTCGCCACCACCTCGGCAAAGGTCCGCTCCAGCTCTGAGCTGACATTGCCAAACACCCGGTAATTGGTCAGCAGGTAGCGCTTCACGGTCCTGGGCCAGCGCCTTTCCTTGTGCGCCGCATGGATGATGCCTTTGGCGTCATGCCGCGTCGCTCCACGCCACAGGTCCATCAACCTGTTCTCGAAATCACCGAAGGTCCACAGGTCTCTGCGGTCTTCGAACTCGTCCAGCAGTTTGAGTTTGTACAGGGCCATGTGCGTCATCGTGAATCTCCCTTGGGTGCATTGAAAAATCCGTGCACCTCGGAAGGTAAGCAACCCGGGCAGGTTTTGAAATGAACGCGTCGATTAGCTGAGCAGCATCTTTGTAGGCACTTTCTGACCTGCCAGCGCAGCCACAACGGCCGACATCGGTATAATCGGCAGCACTCACTGCCCAACCAGGCCACGCCATGCCTCGCTTCCAGAAGTTGCTGTTGCCCCTGCTGCTGACTGCCGCCCTCACCGCCTGCGACCAGCAACCCTCCCGTGAAGAACAAATCCTGGCCCAGCTGCCGCTGCAGGATGCCTACACGCACAACATCGAGCGCATGGCAGCGCTGCTCGGCCGCACACACCCGCAGCTGTCGCAGGCGACCATCCAGGGCGTGCTGCGCAAGTACCTGACCGTCGAGGACCAGCGCCAGGACCTGTTCCGGCTGTACAGCGAAAAGAACTTCAGCGATGCCGAGTTCGCCACCATCGTCGAGGCCACCCAGGACCCGGCCAAGGCCCGTGCCCTGGAAGACACCGAGGCCGGCAAGCGCCTGAGCGAGAAGCTGACCGCCCTGATGCGCGAGACCGCCCGCGACGCGAAGGTGCAGGCCTTGGCCGAGCAGCGCATGCAACAGGTCGAAGACGAACTGGACGCGCTGGAAAAGGCAGGCTCCTGAGCGTGGTTCCCCGCTGCGGCCATAACGCGTAAGGTTATTCCCATTTCATAGCTGTTTTTCGATCACCCGAGGTCAGGATTGCCACACACCAAGCACGGATTGCGCCTGGATTTACGCACACTCATTCTGGTGCTCTGCGCCCTTACCGCCGTGGTCATGCTGTGCGCCAGCTATTTCGCCAGCTACCGGGTGCAGCGCCAACTGCTCATCGACCACGCCCTGGAAGCCAACCGGGTGTACGCGATGAAACTGGCCACCATCACCGAGACCTTTATCGGCAACGCTTTACAGCAACTGTCGTTCAGCGCTGGCGTGCAAGGCCGGCAGTTCGGTGACGCCGTTGCCCTGCAGGCAGAGACCGAGCGTGTCCTGAGCCAGAGCCTGGCCTTCAACTCCACGTTCGTGATCGATGCCAACGGGGTGCTGCTGGCGATTTCCCCCGCCCCGTTGCGGCACCTGGTCGGCAGGCACATGCAGTCGCCCGGCGTTCAAGAGGCGCTGCACGCGCGCCGAGCACTGGTGTCGACGCCTTACGTGACGGCGGCCAATAACCTGGTGGTGGCGCTGTCGCAACCCATTTTCGACAGCAATGGCCGCTACCTGGGGTATGTCAGCGGCAGCCTGTACCTGCGTAAACACAACATCCTCAACAGCCTGCTGGGCGAGCACTTCTACAAGGACGGCTCCTACCTGTACGTGGTCGACCGCAACCGCCGTCTGCTGTACCACCCCGACAGCCAGCGCGTGGGCACGGTGGTTGAAGGCAACGCATTGATCGACCAGCTGACGACCCTGGGCAGCGGTACCCGGCAACTGACCAACAGCCTCGGCGTGGAAATGCTCGCCGGGTTCGCCACCGTACCCAGCACCGGTTGGGGCGTGGTGGCGCAGCAGCCGCTGACTCAGACGTTGGCGCCACTGAGCAACCTGATCCTCAACGTGGTCGGCACCTCCGTACCGTTGGCGCTGGTGGGCAGCTTGCTGCTGTGGTGGCTGGCCATGACCATCGCCCGGCCGCTGTGGCAGCTTGCCGCCGGCGCCCGCTCGATGGACCGTGCCGGCACTGCCGAGCGCCTGCATCGGGTACCAGCCTGGTACTTCGAAGCGGCCGAGCTCAAGCGCGCGCTGCTGTTCGGGCTCAACCTGCTGCAGGAACGTATTGGCCGGCTCAACCGCGACGCCCAGACCGACCCGCTGACCGGCCTGGGCAACCGCCGCAGCCTGGAGTTCAGCCTGTCGTTGCTGGAAGCCGAGGGTCGGGCATTTGCGGCCATCGTGCTGGATATCGACCATTTCAAGCGGGTAAATGACTGCCACGGGCATGAAATAGGTGACCAGGTGCTGCGCCGGCTCGCAGAGCTGATGCGCCGCTGCTGCCGCGAGGGTGACCTGCTGTGCCGCACCGGCGGCGAAGAGTTCCTGATGCTGCTGCCAGGGGCCAGCCTGGACGTTGCAGCAGCGGTGGCCGAACGGCTGCGGGTGACGGTGCAGGATACCCCGGTGGAGCCGGCGGGGGCGGTGACGGTGTCGCTAGGGGTTGCGCGTTGGGATGGCGAGGCCGATAGCGAACCGGGGGATGCGTTGAGCGAGGCTGACCAGGCGCTTTACCGGGCCAAGCAGCAGGGGCGTAATCGAGTAGTCGTTGCCTGAGCGCCCTTGCTTGCCTGTTCTGGCATCTTCGCGGGTAAACCCGCTCCCACACCCCGCCGCCCTTAAGGATGGTGCATAACCTGTGGGAGCGGGTTCACCCGCAAAAGGGCCGGAACAGACACTACACCGCTCAAGGCAGCCCCATTGCCACATGAAGAAATGAACTTAGCTGGCTGTAACAATCCTTGTCATGAAACTGTCGCGTTTCAGTCATGGATGAACGCCTCATGCGTCCTGTGGTTTTCAATCAGAAGGGCGGTGTCGGTAAGTCCAGCATCGCCTGCAACCTTGCCGCCGCCAGTACCGCCGAAGGCTACCGGACCTTGCTGGTCGACCTCGACCCGCAGACCAATGCCACCTACTAAAAATCTTGAGCCCGAAGCACTACCCGAGCGTTCATCCGGATGATAGATTCGCCGCCATGAAAACCACCCGGCACACCCGCACGCTGACTGCCTGGACGCTCTACGCCAGCGTCCTGTTCAGCCTGGTGCTGTGCGGCCTGCACCACGGCCAGATGGGTGGCCTGCGCCTGGCCGGCCTGGAAGGCGGTTTCTGCTCGGTCAACAGCGAACACGGTGTAGCCATCGACCTGGATGGCGCGGGCGGCGACCAGCACATGGCCCAGCTCGACTGCCCAGTGTGTTCCTCGTTCAGCCTGGCCGTGCCGCTCAGCAGCGGCGGCTGGTCGTTCACCCCGGCGCAAGCCGTGGCCACCTCGCCCATCGTGGTGCGCAGCTGGGCGCAACCGCCGCCACGCTATCAACGCCCCGCCCTCAACCCCCGCGCCTCCCCCGCCTCTTTCCCCGCAGCCGTACTTCATTTCGCCTGACCTCAGCCGGGCGCGCCTGATTGCGCGCGCTCGCGGTCAGCCATGACCTTTGCGTGGAAGACACACCAACATGCTTCGCAATACCTCCCTGGTGCTCCTCATGGGCACCTGCAGCCTTGCCTGGGCGGACGCTGCCCCGGTTGAACTGAGCGCCACCACCATCGACGGTGAACGCGACGCCGCCAGCGGCGTGCAACTGGACGAGCCGATCCGTACCGGCTCGCGCCTGGGCCTCACCGCACGAGAAACGCCTGCCTCGGTCAGTGTCTCGGACCGCCGCCTGATCGAAGAGCGCGACGCCAAGGACAGCCAGGACGTGATCAACGCCATGACCGGCGTCAACGCTTCGGCCAACCCCGGCTTTGGCGGCTTCGTCGCCTACCGCGGCTTCACCCAGAACCAGGTTACCCAGTTGTACAACGGCATCAACCTGGGCTACAGCAGCGCCACCCGGCCAGTGGATGCCTGGGTGCTCGACCGCGTCGAGCTGATCGGCGGGCCGTCGTCGTTCCTGCATGGTGCGGGCGCGGTAGGCGGCTCGATCAACTACATCACCAAGTTGGCCAGCCGCGATCAACAGACCATCGACGGCCGTATCCGCTATGGCAGCTTCGACGACAGCGAAGTGGCGTTCGGCATCAACCAGGCACTGGCCAGCAACCCCGCCGATGCCCGCCACTTCATGCGCCTGGACTTCAGCCGTGGGCATGGCAACGGCTACATCGACCGCAACGAACGGCACACCGACAGCCTGGCCTTCTCGCTGCTCAGCGACCTCGCCCCCAACCTCACCCATACCCTGGCCGTGGAGTACCAGGAAGATCGCGAAGACAGCCCGTATTGGGGCTCACCGATCCTGCCCGGGCGCAGCACGATGAAAATCGACAACAGCCGCCGCTTCGAAAACTACAACGTCGGCGACGGGCGCTATGAGCAGCGGGTACGCTGGCTGCGCTCGATCCTCGACTACCAGCTCAGCGACAGCACCAGCGTGCAGAACACGCTGTACCACTACAACGCCCAGCGCGACTACCGCAACCTCGAACGCTACAGCTACACCGACGATGGCAAGGTACGCCGCAGCAGCCCTTACCTGCAGCGCCATGACCAGAACCTGCTGGGCGACCGCATCGAGCTGCGCCACGACAACCAGCTGCTCGGCCTGGCCAGCCAGTGGTCACTGGGGCTGGAGTATTCGCGCATGCGCCAGACCCTCTACCCCACCTCGAGCAGCTGGAGCGACGTGGTCGATGCCGAGCACTTCGACCCCGGCAGCTTCGACGACATCCCCGGGGTGAATGCCGGCCTGACCAAGCAACGCCGTCACGAGGTGACCAACCGCGCAGTGTTTGCCGAAAACCGCCTGCAACTCACCGAACGCCTGGCCCTGCTGACCGCCTTGCGCTACGACTACCTGGACATGCAAGTGACCAACTACGGCGCGGTGACGCCAACCTCGCCGGCGTTCTTCGAGCGGCGCTGGGAGCCGCTTTCCGGGCGTATCGGCCTGACCTATGCGCTGACGCCCTCGGCCAGCCTCTATGCGCAGTACAGTACCTCCGCCGACTTGCCGGCCGGCTCGCTGGCGGCAGCGACCTACTCCAACGTCGGGCTGTTCGACCTGTCCAAGGGCGAGCAGTGGGAAGTGGGCAGCAAGTTCGACTTTCTCGACGGGCGCGGTGCGGCCACGCTGGCGCTGTACCAGATCGTGCGCAAGGACTTCGCCGTGCGCGACGCCAACGACGCCAACCTCACGGTCCAGGCCGGGCAGCAGACCTCGCGCGGTGTCGAGCTGTCCGGGCGGCTGCAGGTGACACCAAAGCTGCTGGCCGAGGCCAACTATGCCTACGTCGATGCGCAGTACGACGAGTTCAACGAGGCGGTCAATGGCGTGTCGGTGTCGCGCAAGGGCAACGCACCGGTGAACGTACCGGGCAACATCGCCAACCTGTGGCTGACCTACAGCCTGACCCCGGCGTGGTCGGTGGGGGCAGACGGGCGCTATGTGGGCTCGGTGTATGCCGACAATGCCAACAGCCTCAAGGCCCCGGCCTACACCCTGTTCGGCGCGTTCGCCCGCTACCGGCTGGATGAACACACCTCACTCACCGGGCGGGTACGCAACCTGACCGACGAGGTGTATGCCAAGCAGGCCTACAACAACCAGTACTACATGGGGCCGCCGCGCACTTTCGAACTGGCGCTGGACATGCGTTTCTGAGCGCATGGCTTGTCTTGCATGAACACCCCGGCCTGCGTTGGCTCCTGTGGGAGCGGACCGCGCAAAGCGAACAACTCGCGGTTGATTCAGGTATCCCGAGGTCGCCCTCGACAAAGCGTTCTCCAGCGCCCGGTTATCTACTGGCAAGCACAACAATGATGGCGCGGCCCGACCGCGCCACTTTCATCATGCCTGCCAATGGAACCGGAGAGCACTCGCATGCCCACACCTCACGAGGTATCCCCCGCCACACTGCGCCGGGTGATAGCCGCCTCGGCCATCGGCAATTTCGTCGAATGGTTCGACTTCGCCGTCTACGGCTTTCTCGCTACCCTGATCGCCAGCCAGTTCTTCACCGGCGAAGACGCCAGCGTGGCCTTGCTCAAGACCTTTGCGGTGTTCGCCGTAGCCTTCGCCCTGCGCCCGCTGGGCGGCATCGTGTTCGGCGCGCTGGGTGACCGCCTGGGGCGCAAGCGCATCCTGTCGCTGACCATCCTGCTGATGGCCGGCTCCACGACCCTGATCGGCCTGCTGCCGACCTACGCCAGCATCGGCCTGACAGCCCCCGCACTGCTGACCCTGGCGCGCTGCCTGCAGGGCTTTTCTGCCGGTGGCGAATATGCCGGGGCCTGCGCCTACCTGATGGAGCACGCGCCCAACGACAAGCGCGCCTTCTATGGCAGCTTCGTGCCGGTCTCGACCTTTTCCGCGTTTGCCTGTGCGGCAGTGATCGCCTATGGCCTGGAAGCCAGCCTGTCGGCCGAAGCGATGAATGCCTGGGGCTGGCGCATCCCGTTCCTGATCGCGGCACCGTTGGGGCTGGTCGGCCTGTACCTGCGCTGGCGCATGGAAGAAACTCCGGCGTTCCGCGAAGCCATCGCCCAGGGCAAGGAGCATGAACATTCGCCGCTCAAGGAAACCCTGCGCAACCATGGCCGGGCGATCCGCAATCTGGGGGCCTTCATCTCGCTGACCGCGCTGTCGTTCTACATGTTCACCACCTACTTCGCCACCTACCTGCAACTGGTCGGCAACCTGACCCGCGCGCAATCGCTGCTGGTGACCACCGTGGCCCTGTTGTTCGCCGCCGTCGGCTGCCCGCTGGCCGGCGCGTTCTCGGACCGCGTAGGGCGGCGCAAGACCATCGGCTTTACCTGCCTGTGGGTGATGCTGTGCGTGTTCCCGGCGTACTGGCTGGCCAGCTCCGGCTCGATGTCCGGCGCGCTGCTGGGGGTGATCCTGCTGGCAGTGGGGGCATTGTGCAGTGGTGTGGTCACGGCGGCATTGCTGTCGGAAAGCTTCCCTACCCGCACCCGCTATACCGCTTCGGCGATTACCTACAACGTGGCCTATACCCTGTTTGGCGGCACCGCGCCATTGGTGGCGACCTGGCTGATCGGGCAGACCGGCAGCAGCCTGGCACCGGCGTTCTACCTGGTGGTGATTGCGCTGGTGGCCTTGGTGGGTGGGTTGGCGTTGCCGGAGACTTCGCGGATTTCGTTGCATGATGAGGCGGGAACGGAGAGCGCGCGGCCCGGAGCCCGTAGTACCGTTTGATATTTTGGGGGCTGCTTTGCAGCCCTTCGCGGGCTTGCCCGCTCCCACAGGGATCGCGCAAGCCCGCGAAGGGCCGCAACGCGGCCCCGGGGGCTCAACCCTCCTGCACCTCTTCGCGCCGATACGCCCACTGATACAACGCCGGCAACACCAGCAAGGTCAGTGCAGTGGAGGACAGAATCCCGCCAATCACCACGGTCGCCAGCGGCCTCTGCACCTCGGCCCCGGTCCCGGTAGCCAAAGCCATCGGAATGAACCCCAGCGACGCCACCAGTGCCGTCATCAGCACCGGCCGCAAGCGCGTCAGCGCGCCCTCCTCGACGGCCGCCCGCAGCGTACGCCCCTCCTCCCGCAGGCCACGGATAAAGGCGATCATCACCAGCCCGTTGAGCACCGCCACCCCCGACAAGGCAATGAACCCCACGCCAGCGGATATGGACAACGGGATGTCCCGCA
Organism: Pseudomonas sp. NPDC096925; assembly: GCF_044762545.1. NCBI lineage: Bacteria > Pseudomonadati > Pseudomonadota > Gammaproteobacteria > Pseudomonadales > Pseudomonadaceae > Pseudomonas > Pseudomonas sp. NPDC096925. The sequence continues at coordinate 280,819 of NZ_JBIWEM010000006.1, forward strand.
ACCACAGCGCCAGCACCCCGCCAGTGAGGGCGAACGGAATGCCGGTGAACACCAGCAGGCCATCCCTGAGGTTGTTGAACATCATCAGCAACAGTGCCATGACCAGCAGCAAGGCCACCGGTACCACCACCTGCAGACGCTCGGCCGCCGACTGCAGCTGCTCGAACTGGCCACCCCAGCGTGTCCAGTAACCCGGTGGTATCTGCACCTGCTCGATCAACGTCTGTTCGGCCTCCTCGACGAACGAGCCCAGGTCACGCCCGCGCACGTTGGCACTGACCACTACCACCCGCTTGCCATCCTCGCGGCTGACCTGGTTCGGCCCCAGCTGCAGGTTCAACGTGGCCACCTGCGACAGCGGGATGAAGCCGATCTGCCCGGCACCCGCTGCAGCGCTGGCCGGCACCGGAATCAGCAGGCTGGCCATCCCGTCGACATCGGTACGCAGGGTTTCCGACAGGCGCACCACCATGTCGAAACGGCGGTCACCTTCGTACAGCGTGCCGGCCGTGCGGCCCCCCACGGCAATGGCAATGGCGTCCTGCACGTCGCCCACGTTCAGGCCATGGCGTGCCGCCTTGTCGCGGTCGATATCGATGGTCAGCACCGGCAGGCCAGTGGTCTGCTCGACCTTTACCTCGGACGCGCCCGGCACACCTTGCAGGCTGCTGGCGATCTGCGCGGCGGTGCGGTTGAGCACGTCCATGTCGTCACCGAACAGCTTGACCGCCACATCGCTGCGCACCCCCGATATCAGCTCGTTGAAGCGCAACTGGATCGGCTGCGACAGCTCGTAGTTGCTGCCTGGCACGCTGGCAGCGGCACGTTGTACCTCAGCGATCAGCTCATCACGCGGCTTGCCCGGGTCGCCCCATTGCTCACGCGGACGCAGCATCACATAGGCGTCGGATATGTTCGGCGGCATCGGGTCGGAGGCGATCTCGGCGGTGCCGGTGCGGGCGAACACCCGCTCCACTTCCGGCACCTGGGCAATGATCGCCTGTTCCAGACGCTGCTGCATGTCGACCGATTGCGACAGGCTGGTGCCCGGCACGCGCAGGGCCTGCAGGGCGAAGTCGCCTTCGCTGAGGCTGGGGATGAACTCGCTGCCCATGCGGCTGGCCATTACCCCGGACAACAACACCAGGGTGGCGGCGGCGGCGAACGCCAGCTTGCGCCGGCCCAGCACCCAGGCCAGCACCGGGGCATAGCGCTGGCGCGCCGTGCGCATTACCAGGCCTTCCTCTTCCTTGACCTTGCCAGTGACGAACAGGGCAATGGCCGCTGGCACGAAGGTAACCGAGAGGATCATGGCACCGAGCAGGGCGATGACCACGGTAAAGGCCATAGGGTGGAACATCTTGCCCTCCACCCCGGTCAGGGCAAAGATCGGCAGGTACACCACCATGATGATCAACTGGCCGTAGATCAGCGGCCGGCGCGCCTCACGGGCGGCCGCAAACACTTCATGGAAGCGCTCGGCGCGGCTCAGCATGCGGCCATGGCGTTGCTGGGCGTGGGCCAGGCGGCGGATGGCGTTCTCCACGATCACCACCGCGCCGTCGACGATGATGCCGAAGTCCAGTGCGCCCAGGCTCATCAGGTTGGCGCTGACCTTGTTGCTGAACATGCCGGTGAAGGTGAACAGCATCGACAACGGAATGACCATGGCGGTGATCAGCGCAGCACGGATGTTGCCCAGGAACAGGAACAACACGGCGATGACCAGGATGGCCCCTTCGACCAGGTTCTTCTTCACCGTGGCGATGGCCTTTTCCACCAGATTGGTGCGGTCGTACACCGTCACCGCGACCACGCCCTTGGGCAGGTTGCGGTTGATCTCCACCAGCTTGGCGGCAACCGCCTGTGACACCGTGCGGCTGTTCTCGCCAATCAGCATGAACACCGTGCCCAGCACCACTTCCCGGCCATTTTCGGTAGCCGCGCCCGAGCGCAGCTCTTCGCCCAGGCCGACCTGGGCAACATGGCTGACGCGGATTGGCGTGCCGTCGACACTGGAGATGACGATGTTGGCGATGTCCTCGGCCGATGCCACCTGGCCTGGCGCGCGGATCAGCAACTGCTCGCCATTGCGCTCGATGTAGCCGGCGCCGACGTTGGCGTTGTTGCGTTCCAGCGCCGCGATCAGGTCGTTGAGGGTGAGCTTGTAGGCCGCCAGGCGCTTGGGCTCCGGCGCAATCAGGTACTGCTTGGCATGGCCACCGATGCTGTTGACCTCGGCCACCCCGGGTACATTGCGCAGTTGCGGCTTGATGATCCAGTCCTGGATCACCCGCAAGTCAGTCGGGGTGTAGGGCGTGCCGTCCTCCTTCAGCGCGCCCTGCTCGGCCTCCACCGTCCACAGGAAGATTTCACCCAACCCGGTGGAAATCGGCCCCATGCCCGCTTCGATGCCATCGGGCAACTGCTCGCGTGCCACTTGCAGGCGCTCGTTGACCAGTTGACGGGCGAAGAACAGGTCGGTGCCGTCGTCGAAAATCACCGTGACCTGCGACAGGCCCGAGCGCGACAGCGAGCGGGTCTGCTTGAGCCCAGGCAGGCCGGCCATGGCGGTCTCGATGGCGAAGGTGATGCGCTGCTCGGTCTCCAGCGGCGAATAGCCGGGCGCGGCGGTATTGATCTGCACCTGGACGTTGGTGATATCCGGTACAGCGTCGATCGGCAGTTTCTGGTAGCTGTGGATACCCACCGCAGCCATCAGGACCACGGCCAGCATCACCACCAGGCGCTGCTCGATGGCAAATTGGATCAGGCGTTCGAACATGCAGGCGTCCCCGTGATCAATGGCTGTGCTCGGCCGAGCCCTTGCCCAGCTCGGACTTGAGGACAAAGCTGCCGGCGGCGGCCACCTGGGTTCCGGCGGCAAGGCCGGTGGTGATTTCCACCTGACCGGCGTCGCGGCGGCCGGTCTTCACCGGGCGGGCCTCGAAGCCTTCCTCGGTGCGGGCAAACACCACGGTCTGCTCCTCCCAGGTTTGCAGGGCGCTTTCCGGCACCACCACGGCGGCTTTGAAGCGCTCGACGCTGACCGCAACATTGACGAACAGCCCCGGGCGCCAGGCGCCGTTGGGGTTGGCCAGGGTGGCGCGGACAGTGGCAGCGCGGTTCTGCTCGCCGAGCAGGCTGCCAACGTAGTTGACCTTGCCCTCGACCTGGGCCCCCAGGTCCGGCGCGCTGACCGTGACATTGCGGCCGGTGACCACCTTGTCCAGATCGCGCGGGGCGACGGCGAAGGTGGCCCAGACCCGGTTCAGGTCAGACAGGGTGAAGGCGTTGCTGGTCTCATCGACCACCTCGCCCACGGTCAAGTGCTTTTCCACCACCACTGCATCGAACGGCGCGCGTAGTTCATAGCGGTTGCCGGTGCCGGCCGGCCCCACGGCGGCGACCTTCTGCCGGGCGTTGGCCAGGGCAATCTCGGCTTCCTGCAAGGCCTGGCGGGCCTGCTGGTAATCCTGCTCGGCGCTGATGCGTTCCTGCCACAGCTGCTGTTCGCGCTGGAAAGTCAGGCGCGCCAGTTCCAGGCGGCGCTGGGCAGCTTGTTGCTCGCTGCGCAGGTCGGAAATCTGCTGGCTGGCGATTACCGCCAGCACCTGGCCGCGCCTGACCGCCTGGCCCAGCTCGGCTTGCACCGCCTCGACCACGCCGGGCACGCGTGGCACCACATGGGCGGTACGGTCTTCGTCAAAGCGGATTTCACCCGGGAAGCTGATGGCGGTACCCAGCTCACGAGGGCCGGCGTTGGCCAGTTGCACACCGGCCGCTTCGATCTGGGCGATGGACAGGTGCAGCTTGCCCTCTTCTTCTTCGTGGCCTTCGCCGGCCTGTTCCTCGCCGTGGCCGTGGCTGTCGCCGTGATCGTCGTGCCGGGCTTGCGTGCTCGACGCCTTGCCAAGGTTGTCGGTCCAGGCCAGGCCACCCAGGCCAAGCGCGGCAATGGCGGCAGCCAGAAGGGCTATCTTGCGTGGATTAGTCATTGTTGCTCCTGCTGTTCAATTTGTTGCTCAGGCCATCGAGGTCGCCATAGATCCGCTCGACCTGCGCCCGCGCGTCGGTCGCCGAGGCCAGTGCCTCGAGGTACAGCCCGCGTGCCTCGATCAGCGTGCGCTGGGCATCGAGTACATCGAGAAAGGCGAACTTGCCCATTTCGAAACCGCGGGTGGCGGTGTCCACGGCCTGCTGCGCAGAAGGCAGGATGGTGCGGTCGTAGGCCTGCACTTCCTGCATGGCCGTGGCCCACTGGCTGACGGCGCTGCGGGTTTCACTGCGCAAGCGCAGCTCCACGGCGTTGCGCAGGTCACGCGCCTGGTCGGCACGGCGCGCCGCGGCCAGCACGTTGCCCTGGTTGCGGTCGAACAACGGCAAGGGCATCGACAGGCCCACCACATTGACTCGCTCGCGGTCTTCGCGGCTGTACTGGCTACCCAGGCTGACGGTGAGGTTGGGAATGCGCAGGGCCTTTTCCGACCCGAGGGACGCGTCGCCGCGCTCGACCTGGGCGGCGGCCAGGCGCCATTCGGCCGTCTGCTCGACCTGGCTGAGCAGGGCGTCGGCGCTGGGCGCGTCACCGGGGGACAGGTCGGCGGCCTGCAACTGGTCGAAGCTTGCCAACGGGCTGCCGGTCAACCGTGCCAGGGCCTGATAGGCCACGCTGCGCTGGGTTTGTGCACGGCGCACTTCGGCCTGGGCCTGGGCCAGCTGCACCTGGGCCCGGGTGGCCTCCACGGGCGATGACTGGCCGGCGGTCACCCGCCCCTGCACTACCCGCAGCCCACGCTCGGTCAACGCCTGCGATTGCTGCGCCAGTTCAAGCGCAGTCTGCGCGCGCAAGGCCGCATGGAAGGCCTGCACCACATCGGCGCGCAGGCCGTTGCGCTGGCGCTCCAGGTCCAGTTGGGCAATGGCCTGGCCGGCACCGGCCACGGCGATGCGTGCGCCGCGCTTGCCGCCCAGCTCCAGCGCTTGGCTGAGGGTGACAGTGGTGGTGCTGGTGTCACGCCGGGTGTCCTCGACCTCCCAGGACAGTTCCGGGTTGGGGATTAGCCCGGCCTGGCGCCGCTCGCCGTCGGCAATGCCGATGTCCCGGCCAGCCGCGGCCAGTTCCGGGTTCTGGGCAAAGGCGGCGTCAAGCGCCTGGGGCAGGCTCAGGCTCTGGCTGGCCTGGGCGCTGGCGGCGCCGGCCAGCAACAGGCAGAGCAAGGCGGTCTTGCGGTGAATGGGCACGAAACAGGTCCTCGTCGGCGAGCTTTGGCGAGGAACTGTAAAAAGCCGTGCTTATCGGGGGGGTGGCGGAAAAATTACAATTCTGTAATCCAGCCTGCGTTCTCTCCTACCGGGGATGTGTACATGCAGGGTTCGATAATCGCCCACTTTCCTGGCACAGCGGTTTAGTCCAATTGACTAAACTAACCAGGCGGTACAAAACTAGGTGAATCCAACAACAACAAAGCGATGCCCGTAATGAAGCCCATTATTCTCGTGCTCAACGGCCCCAACCTGAACATGCTGGGCACCCGCGAGCCTGCCCAGTACGGCTACGAAACCCTCGCCGACCTGGCCCGGGGTTGTGCCGATACTGCCCATGCCCATGGCCTGGAAATTGAATTCCGCCAAACCAACCACGAAGGCGAACTGATCGACTGGATCCATGCCGCTCGTGGTCGCTGCGCCGGCATCGTGATCAACCCCGGTGCCTGGACCCATACCTCAGTGGCCATCCGCGATGCCCTGGTGGCCAGCGAAGTGCCGGTTATCGAAGTGCACCTGTCCAACGTGCACAAGCGTGAACCGTTCCGTCACCTGTCGTTCATCTCGTCCATCGCCGTCGGGGTCATCTGCGGCCTGGGCAGCCATGGCTACCGCATGGCCATCAGCCACTTCGCCGAAAGGGTGCAGGAGCACGGCGCATGAGCCAGCAAGCCATCCTCGCCGGCCTGATCGGCCGCGGCATCCAGCTGTCGCGCACCCCAGCCCTGCACGAACACGAAGGTGATGCCCAGGCGCTGCGCTACCTGTACCGGCTGATCGATGCCGACCAGCTGCACCTGGACGACAGCGCCCTGCCCGGCTTGCTCGACGCCGCCCAACACACCGGTTTTACCGGGCTCAACATCACCTACCCGTTCAAGCAGGCGATCCTGCCGTTGCTCGACGAACTGTCGGACGAAGCCCGCGGCATCGGCGCGGTGAACACCGTGGTGCTCAAGGACGGCAAGCGGGTCGGTCACAACACCGACTGCCTGGGCTTTGCCGAAGGTATGCGCCGTGGCCTGCCCGACGTGGCACGGCGCCAGGTGGTGCAGATGGGTGCCGGTGGCGCCGGTTCCGCCGTAGCCCATGCCCTGCTGGGTGAAGGGGTCGAGCGGCTGGTGCTGTTCGAAGTGGATGCGGCCCGTGCGCAAGCCTTGGTAGACAACCTGAATGCCCATTTCGGTGCCGGGCGCGCCGTGGTCGGCACTGACCTGGCCACGGCCCTGGCCGAGGCGGACGGGCTGGTCAACACCACGCCGGTGGGCATGGCCAAGCTGCCGGGCACGCCGCTGCCGGTGGAGCTGCTGCATGCGCGGTTGTGGGTGGCGGAGATCATCTACTTCCCGCTGGAAACCGAACTGCTGCGCGCCGCCCGGGCACTGGGCTGCCGCACCCTGGACGGCAGCAATATGGCCGTGTTCCAGGCGGTGAAGGCGTTCGAGCTGTTCAGCGGGCGCCAGGCGGATGCGGCGCGGATGCAGGCGCATTTCGCCAGTTTCACCTGACAGATCGTTGTTGGCTTCTTCGCGGGTGAACCCGCTCCCACAGGGATCGCACAGCCTGCAAGCGGTGCAGTACCCGTGGGAGCGGGCAAGCCCGCGAAGAGGCCGGCACAGACCACTTACTCTTTCTCATCCAGCAAAGCCTGTATAACCTGCTCCTGCCCCCCATAATCCCCCTCGCCAAAGTGCACATGGCGCACCTGCCCCTTGCGGTCGACAAAGTAGTGCGCCGGCCAGAACTGGTTGCCCCAGGCATTCCACACCTTGTAGTCGTTATCCACCGCCACCGGGTAACCGATCCCCAGCCTGGCCACCTTGTCACGCAAGGTGCCCACATCGTGCTCGTAGTCGTACTCCGGGGTGTGCACGCCGACCACCACCAGGCCCTGGTCGGCATAGCGCCGCGCCCATTCGTTCACATGGGGCAGGCTGCGCCGGCAGTTGATGCAGTCCCAGGTCCAGAAGTCCACCAGCACCACCTTGCCCTTGAGCCCGGGGCCATCCAGCGGCGCCGAATTGAGCCACTGGCTGGCTCCCGACAGCGACGGCATGGCACCGTAGCTGTCGCGGGCCATCAGGTGCCCAGCCAGGCCCAGGCCGGCCAGCGCCAGGGCAATGCCGCCAACCTTCAACAACAAGCGGCGATCAATTCTCATGGCAACCGCCGGTGGCGTAGGTACGGTACTGCACGCTCTGCTGCTGGCCCTTGGAGTCGAGGTAGTCCATGCGGGTGTTCACCAGGCCGCAAGCATCACTCTGGTCATCCTGTATCGACAGCACTTTCTTCACATCCAGGTGGTCGCCGTAGCGGTACTGCATGACCCCGGTATCGTTCATCGGCATCGTGGAGGCCTGGGCGGCAATGGCGCCGAAGCTGAGCACGGCGAACAGGCTGGCACTGACGAAGGTATTGAGTTTCATGGCATCTCTCCTGTGTAACGCTTTGGGGGTGGGGAGGTGTGCTCCCCGGTCGAGAGCCATTTCACGCCAGCCAGGTATCCCGTATGTGTCGCCCGAAGCGGTGATGTGCTTCCTCCTGTGTCTGTCCGCACGCCAGATACACTGCAATACAAAACCCCGCAGGCAAGGGCGAACACGCTCGGTACACTGCGCCCATCCCCTCTTGCACAGGAACGCAGCGCATGGAACACGTCGATCACATCCTGATCGTCGACGACGACCGCGAAATCCGCGAACTGGTCGGCAACTACCTGAAAAAGAACGGCCTGCGCACCAGCATCGTCGCCGACGGCCGGCAGATGCGCGCCTTTCTCGAAGCCAACAGCGTCGACCTGATCGTCCTGGACATCATGATGCCCGGCGACGACGGCCTGCTGTTGTGCCGCGAGCTGCGCGCCGGCAAGCACCGCAACACCCCGGTGCTGATGCTGACCGCGCGCAACGACGAAACCGACCGCATCATCGGCCTGGAAATGGGCGCCGACGATTACCTGACCAAACCGTTCTCGGCTCGCGAACTGCTGGCCCGCATCAACGCCGTGCTGCGCCGCACGCGCATGCTGCCGCCCAACCTGACCATCAGCGAAAGCAGCCGCCTGCTCGGCTTCGGCCAGTGGCGGCTGGACACCACCGCGCGCCATCTGCTCGACAGCGAAGGCACCCTGGTTGCCCTGAGTGGTGCCGAATATCGCCTGCTTCGGGTGTTTCTCGACCACCCGCAGCGGGTGCTGAGCCGTGAGCAGTTGCTCAACCTGACCCAAGGCCGCGAAGCCGACATCTTCGACCGCTCCATCGACCTGCTGGTCAGCCGCCTGCGCCAGCGCCTGGGAGACGACGCCCGCGAACCCAGCTGCATCAAGACCGTGCGCAGCGAGGGCTACGTGTTCTCGCTGCCGGTGCAACTGCTCGAGTCGCCATCATGAAGTGGCCACGTACCCTGGCCTCGCGCCTGGCACTGATCTTCTTCACCGGCCTGGTGCTGGCCTACGGCCTGTCGTTCGGCCTGCAGGCCTACGAGCGCTACATCAGCAGCCGCTCGATGATGCTCAGCACCCTGGAGCAGGACGTGGCCACCTCGGTGGCCATCCTCGACCGCCTGCCCGCGGCCGAGCGCGCCGCCTGGTTGCCACGCCTGGAGCGGCGTACCTACCGCTACCGGCTGGACCATGGCCTGGCGGGCGAAGCCATGCCCAGCAGCGACCCGCCCATGGCTGCCGACTCGATCGTCAAGGCCATTGGCGCCGACTATCGCCTTTCCTTCCAGGAAATCCCCGGCCCGAACGCGCACTTCCAGGCACACCTGACCCTAGCTGATGGCGCACCGCTGACCATCGACGTAACCCCATCGCCGGTTCCGGTGGCACGTTGGCTGCCCGTGGTGTTGCTGATCCAGTTGGCCGTGCTGTTGCTGTGCACCTGGCTGGCGGTACGCCTGGCGATCGGCCCGCTGACCCGCCTGGCCCACGCGGTGGACAACCTCGACCCGGACAAGCCTGGCGTGCAGCTGGATGAAAGCGGCCCGCGCGAGGTGCGCTACGCCGCCGTGGCCTTCAACGCCCTGCAGGCGCGCATCGCTGCCTACCTCAAGGAACGCATGCAGTTGCTGGCAGCCATTTCCCACGACCTGCAAACGCCGATCACGCGCATGAAACTGCGCGTCGAAGTGATGGACGACGGGGTTGAAAAGGACAAGCTGTGGAGCGACCTGGGCGAGATGGAACACCTGGTGCGCGAAGGCGTGGCCTATGCCCGCAGCATGGACACCAGCACCGAGGCACCGTGCCGGGTGAACCTCGATGCCTTCCTCGACAGCCTGGTGTTCGACTACCAGGACAGTGGCGCCCGGGTCGAGCGCCATGGCAGCAGCGGCAGCCTGCTGGAAACTCGCCCCCATGCGCTGCGACGGGTGCTGGTGAACCTGGTGGACAACGCTCTCAAGTTTGCCGGTGCTGCCGAGCTGGAGGTGGGCCGCGAGGGTGACATGACCGTGATCCGCGTGCTCGACAACGGGCCAGGCATACCTGGTGACGAACTGGATGAAGTGCTCAAGCCGTTCTATCGCGTGGAAGGCTCACGCAACCGCAGCACCGGCGGCACCGGGCTGGGGTTGGCGATTGCCCACCAGCTGATCCAGGCCATGGGTGGCCGACTGACCCTGAGCAATCGCGCAAGCGGCGGGCTGTGCGCGCAGATCGAGCTGAGGTAAGGCAATCTCAGGCAGGAGCGGCCTTGTGTCGCGATCGGGCCGCAAAGCGGCCCCGGCAATTCATGCGCCGAAGCTGAAAACCTGGGGCTGCTTCGCAGCCCATCGCGACACAAGGCCGCTCCTACAGGGACTGCGGCGCTTGAGCGACTTCTACAATCCGATACACAACCCCACCACCGCCGACACACTGCAGATACCCCTCCCCGACACACTTCCGGTCACACAACCACACCCCGGGAGCCTCCCTGATGAAACCCCTCACCCTTCCCTCCGGCTGGAAGCTGTTCGCCACGCTCGCCGGCCTGACCCTGGCGATGACCGCCATGGTCCTGGCCAGCCAACCTGATCCCGACGGCCTGCGCAGCGCGATCCGTGCCACTGCGCGCAGCTCCTTCGCGCTATTCCTGCTGGCCTTCCTGGCTTCGTCGCTGGTGACCCTGCTGCCTGGCACAAGCAGCCGCCGCCTCCTCCAGGAACGGCGCTATCTGGGGCTGGCATTCGCCTTTTCCCACACCGTGCATGGCGTACTGATCTACCGCTACGCCCAGCAATTCCCCGAGCTGTTCTGGGCCGGCCGCACGCTCACCTCCAGCCTGCCCGGTACCCTCGGCTACCTGTTCCTGCTGCTGCTGACCATCACCTCGTTCAAGGCCCCGATGCGCCTGTTGGGTGGCCGTGCCTGGCAGGCCCTGCACAGCACCGGCATGTGGGTACTGGCCGCGGTGTTCTGCCTGTCGTTCTACAAACGCATCCCCATGGGCGGCTGGTACCCGCTGGCGTTCGCCCTGATGTTCAGCGCCATCGCCGTCAAGCTCACCGCCAAGCTGGCCCGTCAGCAACGCCGTAACGCCCGTGCCCTTTCCTGAAGAGAGAAACCAGCATGACTACCTTGACCCGCACCCTGACCACCTTCGACCGTTTCGGTACCTGGAGCGCCGACCTGCCGTTGCGGCTGTTTCTGGCCTGGGAATTTTTCGAATCCGGCTGGGAGAAATTCAATGGCAGCAACTGGTTCGCCGACCTGCAAGCGAACTTCCCGTTCCCCTTCAACCTGCTGCCTGCAGAGCTGAACTGGCAGCTGTCGATGTGGGCGGAGCTGATCCTGCCGTTACTGCTGTTGCTGGGGCTAGGTACCCGGCTGGCCTCGTTGGGGCTGATGGTGCTGACCGTGGTGGCGATTGCCGCGGTGCATTGGCCGGCGCACTGGTCGAGCCTGGCCGAGCTGGCCCAAGGGTATGCGATTACCGACCAGGGTTTTGGCAACTTCAAGTTGCCGCTGATCTACCTGGTGGCGTTGCTGCCACTGCTGCTGAAAGGGGCTGGGAGGTTGAGCCTGGATCATTGGCTCAGGGGGCGGTTCTGCAGGTGATTTCGCCGGGGCTGCGTTGCAGCCCATCGCCGGCTTGCCGGCGATGGGGCGCAAAGCGCCCCCCATACCAACGATTCAACCTGTACCGATGATAACCCCCTGCTCGCGCAGCCCCTCCAGCAACGCCAACCCCTCTTCCATACCACCTCCCAACGCCTCCAACCGCACCCGCCCACTGCCCTGTTCCAAGGCCAGTAACCGGTACGCCAGCGGTGCCAGGCGCGCGAAGCGCACTTTCAACTCCGCATCGCGATAAACCAGCAACAAGGTCGGCGTCTCTGGCGCGACCGCTGGCTGGTAATCCGCCCCGATCCGCTCCACCGGCCAGCGATAGGCCAACACCCGTGCCACGCACGACAACAGTGGCTCCCCTTCCAGCAGGTCGCCTGCCGGGTCATGGGCCGGGTCCTCGGCATCGCTCAGATACAACTGCGCCTCGACCCACTCATAGTGCGCCAGCTCCAACTGCCAGGGCGCATCCAGCTCGATGCCTTGCAGGTACTCGACGAACGCTTCGGCAATCTCGGTGAACAACGGTGTCTGGCTGCGATAGTTGGCATAGAAATCTCGCACTCGCGCATGCCAGCGCTGTTCGCCCAACGCCTGGCGCATCACCGGAAAACTGCCGGCCAGCAAACCTTCGATAGCACCATAGAACAGCTCGCGGTAGATCTTCAGCCGCCGGGCCTCTATGCCAGGCGGCGGCGCATGGCGCTGCGGGTCACGCAGGTGCCGGGCCAAGGTGTACTGCTGCTCACGCAAGGTCTCATTCATTTGCATGCCCTCCCGAAACACGCTGCACAGTGCTGATGCGCGCCGTTTCGGCGAGCAGTTCGGCCAGCGGCGGGTAGTTGAAATCACGCTCGAGCACGGTCGGTTGCACACCGAAGCGCGCACAGGCGACCGCGTACAGCGCCCATACATCTTCCTTTACCGCAGCCCCGTGGGTATCTACCTTGAGGTCCGGCGCTTCATCGTAATGGCCGGCCACGTGCATGCCGGCCACCCGCGCCAGGGGTAAGCCTGCAAGGAATTCGCGGGCGTCATAGCCGTGGTTGCAGGCGTTGACGAAGACGTTGTTGACGTCCAGCAGCAGGTCGCAGTCGGCCTCATCAAGTACCGCACGGATGAAATCGAGTTCGCTCATCGCCTGGTACGGCGCGGCGTAGTAGCTGATGTTTTCCACGGCAATGCGCCGTTCCAGGTATTCCTGGGCCTGGCGAATCCGCGCGGCCACATGGCGCACCGCTTCGTCAGTGAATGGAATTGGCATCAGGTCGTACAGGTGCCCGTCATCGCTGCAGTAGCTCAGGTGCTCGCTGTACAGGCGTACCTGATGGCGATCGAGAAACTGGCGGGTCTGGCCAAGGAAATGTCGGTCCAGCGGCTCGCTGCCACCCAGCGACAACGATAGCCCGTGGCAGGTAATGGCAAAACGCTCGGCCAGCTGCGCCAGCCCCTTGCCGTAGGCACCACCTACGGCAATCCAGTTTTCCGGTGCGCATTCGAGAAAGTCCACGGCGTCAGTTTCCATGGCCAGCAGTTCCGGCAACAGCCCGCGGCGCAGGCCGAGCCCGACCCGTAAAGGGACGGGAGACAAAGATGTGGGGTGCATGAGCAGGTCTCCGCAACAGGCACAACGCCCCGCCTGACCAGCAGGAGGGGCGTTGCGCGGTTCGTGGGGCAGAAGGTCAGGGCTTGCCGGTCAGGTGGCTGAACAAGCCTTCGGGCATGGCCTTGCCATTAGCCTGGTAGATCGCCTTGAGGTGATCCGCGGCTTCCTGCTCGGAGATGAAGCCATCATGGTTGCGGTCGATCTTGTCGAAGTCGCCGGCACGGTCCTTGGCCACCACCAGGAACTCGTCGCGCGAGACCTTGCCGTCGTGGTTGCTGTCGGTCTTGGCGAACGAGGCATCACCACACTTGCCCTCGCCACACTTGCCCTCGGCACCGGCCTTGGCGCTGGCGCCGCACTTGCCCTCACCACATTTGCCTTCGCCCTGGGTGGCCTTGGCGCTGCCACCACATTTGCCTTCACCACACTTGCCCTCGCCGGCCACCTTGGCCGAAGCCAGCTGGTAACCCTGGGCCAACGGCTCGACGGCAAAGGCGCTGCTGCTCAAAGCCATGCTGCCGATCAGGGCAGCGCCGAGCAGGCCGAGGGTGTTTCGTACTTGAGTCATGGTGTTGCTCCACTGTGGTTGGAATGTGGAGCCATTAGGCCGTTGCGGTATGTCGTGGATGTATCGCACGGGGTGCGGTTTTGTATGGGAATGGGTCTGCGGCGTGAGCAGATACAGTGGGATACACAACGGCCCCGAGGTGCGCCGGGGCCGTTGTGCCGGGTCAGTCTTCCAGCGGTTTGGGCGGCGCGGCCGGTTTGGCGGGCTTGCTGTCCTTGGCCTTGGCTTTGGTTTCCGGTACCGCCGCGGCCACAGGCTCGGGCGCCGTCACGGCTTTTTCGCTGGCGGGCAGGTCATCGACCGCCTTGAGAATCACCTGCGGGTCGATAACCTCGCCACTCTCGTCGTCCTTGAGCATGTGCCGCTCACCGTCCTTGCCCACCAGGATCACCTTGGTGCCTTTGCTGGCACCCAGCTTCAACTCGCGGATCAGGGCCATGGTGGTCTGCTGCTCGAGGTTCTTGTCCTCACGCTTGCCCATCATGTTGGCGACGCTGTAGACCACCAGGTTGCGCTCTTTGAAGGCGGCCTGGGTGGCCGGGTCCTTGAGGGCTTCGTTCAACCCACGCAACGTCGGGTCGGCGCTACTGGGCGCAATGACGACCAAGGGCCTGGCCTTGCCCAGTTCCTTGGCCAGCGGCGCGTCACTGTCGGCGGCAAATACGGGGCCGACAAATGCGAGCAAGGTGGCGAGGGTCAGTGACCGGACGAGCATGCGTATCTCCTTATTCTCTCGATAAACCAAAGACTACAGATCAGGGAGAAAGATCCTACAAGCGAGCCTAAACCAACCGAGCCGGCACGTGCGTATGCAAAGGTAACCTGGCATTTCCCCCAGGCACATGCGGCGCTCAAGCACGCCGTCGATGCCCGATAATCAGCATAGTTCATCGCCATACCACTGCCCGTGCCGGCACCGACGACTTCAAGTCGCCGCCTGTTCTGCCTGCCCGTCCAGCGCATCGAGCGTCAGCGTCATCATCAGTTCGCGTTCCGCCGCCTGCCGCTCGCTGGCCACCCGATTGATTTCGGTCAAACGCTCCGCCTCGGGCAGGGTGAAATTGCCCTGCAACGCCTCCAGGCGCTCGTGGAAGGGGGCGTCGAGCAACTCGAACCGCGCTGCATGGGCAGCGCGCAGGTGAGCTTGCCAGAAATCGCGCACGATCAATGAACTGGCAAGCCGCTCCCCGGTTTCATTGGCCAGCACCCAGTTCCGCGCCTGCGCCAATTGCGCTGCCCCTACCTGGGCAAGCGTACGAAACGTCATGCCACTGGTCAGAATCGGGAGCTCAAGTTGCTCGCGCAGGCCCAGACGATAAGCCAGCACTATGTCGATCGGGTCTGTGCCTCGCCCTTCGAACTCACGCGCAAGCACATCCTGCTGGGCAAACTGATCGACCTCATCCAGCCGCCACATTTGCCGACCGAGCCGCAGCAGTGCTTGCTCCTGCCCGCCCGCCGCCGCCTGAGTACGGGCCCGCCACGCCAGCAAACGCAGCTCCAGGTCGCTGAAACGCAGGGCCACGCTGTCCTGGCAGGTCAACTGCTCGGCGTCATTGAACATCAGGTCGCGAAGCTCGTCCGACTCTCTCATGGCACGCAGCAGTTCCAGCACCCGGCCAGCCAGGTAACGTGCCCCGGTCAGATGCTGGAAGTCTTCGGTCTCCATCAAGCGTTCAAGCAGGTTGAAGAACTGCGTGGCATCAGGCATGGCTTCCAGCGCCTCCCAATGGGCACCGAGCTCGGTACGCAAGCTGATCCCGGCAGCATCCATCCAGCGCAACCGCGCGGGCACCGCCGCCGCGCCCCCATCGGCCATTGCGGCAAGCAACACTGCATGCAACCGTTGGGCTTCGGGCTCGCTAAAGGGGTTACCTCTGAGGCGCACTTCGTGCTCCATCCACAGCCGGGAATCATAGAAACCCTCCGGCATGGTGGTTATCAGATTGTCGCGAAAGTCCACCACCCTCAAGGAGGTGCTTTGGAGGAGACCATAAGGGACATCCCGTATGCCCGTGTCGGCAAGCCGCAGCTCGCGCAGGCGCGGCAGCCCACTCAACGAAAACGGTCGACCCAGAGGGTTATGCGACAAATCGACGGACACCAGGTTGGGGCAGCTGGCAAGAATGGTGGCTTGCCCGGCATCCAGGCGGATGCGGTTTCGCTGCAGGCTCAGACGCTGCAGGTTGGGCATGCCCAGCAGCGCTTGCGGGATTCGGGCGAGCCGGTTGTTGGGCATCTCCAGGCCACGGATATTCGGGAATGCGCGCAAGAAACTCTCGGGCACATCCTCAAGCTGCATGTTCTGCAGCGTCAGCACATGCACATGGGCAAACACCACCTGCTCGGAAAACGCCGGCAGGTTACTGGTGCGCATTTCAGTCATGTCCCAACGGTAGACCGTGCCAGGCCCCACCTCGTGCGCCCCCTCCTCGAGCATCTGTTGCCAGCAGCAGCGCAATGCACGTCGCAACCTGCGCCTGTTCTCTCGCTCGGCGGTGTCGGGGGCTGCATGAACCCAGCGCCGCAGCTGGGTAGTGAGTGCGTCGAAGGTCTGTTCGTACTGCTGCAACGTGCGCTCCAGCCCCACGACCGAATTGCGCGCCCGCTCTACCCAGGCAAACACCTGCTCATCGGTGAAGGTCGGGTACAGGTAACGCACGCGGCGCAGGATCGGCCCGGGTCGATACGCACTCGGCGAGCCGCCCGGAAGACGCCCGCTCAAGGGATAACCGATGCGGCCGTCCGCCAGCCGGGTGGGTAGGTGCAGCCCCGACGTACGCGAAGGGCTGAGCAGTTGCTCGACAGCCTGACGCCTGGCCAGGGCCTGGCGCGTGAGCAGCACCCGCAGGTTATGGGCAAAAGGCTCGGACACCTGCAGGGCTGCGCGCAGGTCATCGCCATAGGCATGGCTGATGACCTCGAACAGCTCGCCCGCCTCACCAACGGCCAGCCCTTGCGGGCCGATACGCTGGAACAGCCCGTCCTCGAAAGCCAGGTCGCAGACCGGGCTACCCGCCTGCATCGTGGCCACCGGCGCAGCGCGCTCCCCGCCATTGAACAGCCGCCAGCGTATCCCGCCGCTGGCCGCCGGCAAGTGCTCGAGCATCGCCAGCACAACGCGGGCAAGGTCGAGGTTTTGCGGGGTGTCCCAGTGCAGCGCTTCGAACACCCGAACCTTGCGCACGTCAGTCAGTCGCTGCCTGGCGGCCTCGCCCAGGCGTAACGGGATACGCCCGGTCAGTTGCAAGCGCTCACGGTCCGCTGCACTGGCCCTGGCCAGCAGCGCCTGTGCGGCACGCCAATGAAGGCCGGGGAACACACGCCGCAGTGCCGTGATGTCGGGGTTGCCTGCCGTCACCTGGGCTTCGGCCTGATAAACCTGCTCGAACAACCGCCGCCGCTGGGCCCAGGCCAGGTCCGCCAGGGCTTGCCCGGAAAGGCCAGCGGCCCCTTCGAGGCCTTCGAGCTGCGCCAGCACCACACTGTCTTCGGGTTGCTGCCCTGACCGCAAACGGGCCACCAGCGTACGAATGCGCTGGTCGATCAGCACCCGCTGGGCGCTGTCGACTACCCCCGGCTCCGGCGCCCGTCCCAGTACATGCCAGGCTCTTAGCTGGTCGCTGCCCAGGCCATGGATGCCCAGCACTTCGTCAACCTGTTCGTCCTGCAACTGCGCCAGTTGGCCGCCCAGGCGCCTGAACAGGTAGCGAGGCGCATCCCACTGCAACGGCTGTTCGTACCAGAGCCTCCAGGCTCCGGCACCATTGTGCAACAGCAGCGGCCCGTGGCCATGGCGCGGCAGCAATTGCCAGCAGCCATCGGTACTGCGCTGCACCACCCGGTAGAAGTGCTCATCGATGGCCACCCAGGCCCGCTCACCCTGGCGCCAAACGCCTTGCGCATCACTCAGCGCATCGGCAGGCGGCGCCTCGCCACGAAAGGCTGCCAGGTCACCGTCCCATAAACACACGGCACCGTCCTCCAGGCGCGCCTGGGGCATGCTGTCGACCCGCAGCGAGCGCTGCCACAGGCGCCGCGCCCCGCCCAGCGCGGTGCCTGTGGCAGCGATCACGGCCAGGTCGATGGCCACCTCGGTGACATGGTCCAGTGCTTCACGAACCTCTCCTTCCTGCCACGCCGCCACCGACTGAAACACGTCATCCAGCCATTTCCAGGCAAGCATGGCCAGCAGCACGGTTCCCAGTGCAGGCAGGTAAAGACTGGCAGCACTCAGGGCGGTCAACCCCAACGCCGCCAGGCGCTGCGCGTGCGCCTGCTGGACCTCCCGGTCCAGCTTCGCTACAGAAGGCGCGAACACTTGCGCATCATCCTTGACCTGGGCAACACGCAGTGCCGCGAGGTTTTTGAACACATAAGCCCCCATAGGGTGCATGCGCTCATCAAGGTCGATGTTGGCCCATTTCGTCAGGTCATCGTAGCCCGCCCCGATGCGCGAAAAAAACGCCTGGCTGTCACGCGCCCGCACGAAGCGAGCGAAAAACTGCCGGTAGGTGACCATGCGCAAGCGCTGCCCCAGCACGCGCTGGGCAAATTGCTGCAAATCGTCATGGGCGCTCCACGCGCCTTGGGGGTCACCCGGGATATACACCAGCACGCGTCTGGTACTGGTGTGCAGCGGGGCAAAGGTCTCATCGCGAACGTCGAGCACCAGGATCTGCTGCAGCGGGCAACCCAGCACTTCGAGGCGCTTGCCCAGCACCCGAGTGTCATCGAGCTGGGATAACCAACCGTCACGCCACAGTTTGACCAGCAACTCGAGCTCTGCTGCGTCGAGCACACCCGCGTGGCGAGCCTGCATGGCATCGATCAACATGCCGTGGCGCACGCTGTCGGCCAACAACGCCTTGCTCTGCGGAGTTGCCAGGTGGCTGTCCAGATGCTGCTGGTAACGCTGGCCCAGGTCCAGCTCGCGTACCAGGCTGGCAAAGGCCATGGCGCTGGGAGCCTCCAGTGGCATGCCGTCGGCCTCGTAGAGGCCACAGTCCGGCGCCTGGCCACCGGCCTTGGCCTCGGCAGCGGTAAAGCCGTGCAACGCAGCCTCGAGCAGGGGAATCTGGTAATAGACCCGCTCGGTCAAAGGCACGCGAATCGGCGCATAGGTGCTCAGTGGTTTTTCAAATGCCGCGCGCATCCACAAATGATCAAGGTCCTGTTTCAGGCCGTATCGGGCTTGCAGTGCCTGTTTCAGCAAGGGCGTGGCGAAGCGGTCGATTGGTACAATCTGCTGCAACAAGGCCTGCAAGCGGTATCGGCAGTCCAGGCTGCCCCTCAATGCCTGGCACAGGACCCTCATGTGCTCGGGGTTGCCCGGGCGCATCCAGCCGGGCAAGCGCTTGGCGATGATGGCGTCCTGCTCGGCTTGTTCGAGCAGGTCGTGTGTGGCTTGCAGGGTACCCATGATGCCGCCTCCGCGTGCTGAAAAAACGCAAGGCTATCGGCGGGCGAGACACCCAGGTGCCTAGCGGATTACTACCCGCTTCACCGGCAAGGGCAACCGCCCAGGCACCGCTACCTGGGCGCAGCCACGGGTATCATCACAGCCGCCAGGTGGCGGCCCAGCGCCTCCCGTGTCAGTTGCCTGGTCACATTGAGTTCCCACTGCTGTACGCGGTCCTGAAGCCGATCGATATCCACTTGCGCGGCGTTGCGCTCGACCAGCGCTTCCAGTTCGGCATGAAAGAAATGCGGCGTACTCAAGCGCGTCGCGAAGACGCGAGTCAGGTACTCCTTCCAGAACGGTGTGGTCGACAGGTAATCGACCAGCGCGTCCCTGGACTGGGCAACCCGCACCAGCTGCGCGGCGGCGTCGATATCCTGCCGCGACAGGTTGGCAACGCCTGGGTTGAGCATTTCGTCGTGCTCGACAGGCAGGTCCAGCTCGTCGGCCAGCGCCAGCCGGTAGGCCAGTGCGAACTCCAGCGACTCCTCAGGCCGGCCAGCACGCACGGCGTGCAAGCCACCCACCTGGTCGAGGGTATCCAGCCGCCAGCATTGCCCGCCCAGGTGCAACAGCGCCCGCTCCGGGTCGTCGGCCTTGCTGCCGTGCAGTGCTTTCCATTTGCGCACACGTACTTCCAGGTCGCTGAAGCGCAAGGTTGCGTTGTCCTGGCAGTGCTCGGTCAGCGCATGCGCGTACAGTTCCGTGCACAACAGCGGCTGTTCGCTCATGGACACCAGCATGCGCAGCACCCTGAGTGCCAGGTAGCGGGCCAGGAATTCCTGCTGGAAATCGGCCGAACCAGTCAAGCGCTGCAGCAGGTGAAAGAAGTCTCTCGATGCCTCCTGGCCATTGAGCTTGCTCCAGATATCAGCCATGCGATCTCGTTCAGCGGGCTGCACCAGGTCGGTCCAGCGCAGCATCGTCGGCACCTGGTCTTCGAGAACCTCGTGCCAGGTATCCTGGTCACGCAGCAAGGGGTTGCCTGCAAGCCAGACCCGCCCCGCGTGCCACAAGTCCGAGCGATAGAACCCGTAGGGCAAAGTGCGGATCGCATTGTGGCTCACGTCCAGCGTATGAAGGTGCGGTGCCTCCATGACCCCGGCGGGCATCTGCGTCAACTGCGCCCCCCGCAGCATCAAGGCATTGAGCCGGGGCATGTCCGCCACTGACAGCGCACTGCGCAACGGGTTGTGGGACAGGTTGAGGTACACCAGCGAGCGGCAGGCCTGCAGCAGGGCCGGCATGCCGCCCTCAGGCCCGATCTGGTTGTTCGACAGGTCCAGCACCTGCAGGCGTTCGGCCATGGCCTGGGGCAACGCCAGCGTACGCAGTCGGCAATTGGTGATGTTCAGGGTGCTCAACGTGGAGAAGGCGTGCAGAAACGTGTCTGGCACGGTGTGTATCTGCAGTGACCGTAATGCCAGGTCCGACACATGCGCGAAGCTGACCGTCGCCGGGATAGCCGGCAGCGCATCCAGGTCACTGCGGTAGCAACTCAGCAAATAACCGCGGTCTGCCTCTACAGCCCCCAGTTGTCTGGGCACCAGGTAGCGCCAGCAGTCAACGAGGCCTCGGGCGAACTCTCGACGCGCCTTCCAGGCCCAGGCTTTGACCGTACCCACCTGCCAGCCCTTCAGGGTCTGACGCAACGTGCCCAGCTGTCGCTTCAACTCGGCCAGCTCCGTCGCGGGGTCACGTTGCGACGCCCGCAACCGTTCCAGCCAGTGCTCGACTTCGTCATCGTCGAAGCCCGGGTAAAGGTCACGCAGCTCGGCGGCCAGGTTCCTGACTACGGCCCGGTCCAGGCCCAGGCACTGGCGCCAGCCACTCAACGGGTAGCCGATGCGGCCGTTGGCCAGGCGTTGCGGCATGAACACAGCGCCATTCGAGGGCCTGATGCCTAGCACTCCGGCGATCACTTCCCGCTGTTGCGCCACCCGCCGCGCCAGCTCGCTGCGTAGCTGCAAGGCGAACGGTTTGCCAATGGCCAGTGCCGCGCGCTGCTCACGGGTATAGCCGCTGGCTATCTGCTGGAACAACTCACCCGCTGTGCCCAACGGCCTCTGGTCATCGCTGAGATGGAACAGGCCGCCCCGGTACCTCAGCTGCAACTGCCGCCCGCCCCCACGGGTGCTGAACAGCGGCGTACCGGCGTCACCGTCGAACAATTGCCAGCGTGGGCCGATGCCCATGCCAGGCATGCGGTCGAGCATGCCCAGGGCGAAGCGCGCAAGGTCCAGGGTCTGCGGCGTATCGAAAAACAGGGCTTCGTGTACACGGATGCAGCGGATGCGCTTGACCAGTACCGCAGCCGAGATCAACAGGTCGTCCGGGCTTGCCGTGCCCAGCAGCTGCTCCGCCGCAAGCCGGTGCAGGCTGGCAAAATCGCGCTGTAACGCCTGCGTATCGCCGGTCACCGGGTACTGTTCGTAGTACAACTGCCCCAGCAACGAACGGCGACGGTTCCACAGGTAATCGGCCAGCTCGTCATTCGCCACATCCTCTGTACTCTGCCAGCGCCGTGCCCGGGCAAGCAGTGCCGTATCGGCCACCGCCCCGCCTGCGCGCAGCTGGCTGACCAGGAGCTTGATGCGGTTCGCCAGCCTGACCCGGCTGACGGTGTCCAGCAGGCAGGCATCCGCTGCCTGGCCGCACACATGCAAGCCGCGCAAGTCGTCCGGTTCCATCCCGTGAATGGCCAGCACGTGATCGATCTGGTCGTCTTCCAGTTGCCTGAACTCACCGCCCAGGCGCCGGAACATGGCGTGCGTGTCATGCCACTCCACCGGCTGCTCGCACCATACCCGCCAGGCACCGGCGCCGTTGTGACGCAACCGTGGGCCGTGGCCTTGCCTGGGCAGCATGCGCCATTGCTCGTCGTCGCCCTGTACCACTTCGTAGAAGTAACCCTGCATGTTCACCCAGCAACGCTCGCCCAGGCGATACACTCCCTCGGCATCGGGCTGCGCTTGCAGCGCTGGCGGCTCGGTGCGAAAAGGGGCCAGGTCGAAGCGCCAGAGCTTTTCGCTGCCATCCTCGAGGCGCGCCGTGACCAGTTGCTCGACCAGGTCGGTCCTACGCACCACCGCGCCGGCCAGCACAGACGCGATACCCACCGTGATGACCGTCCTGGCGATGTTCAGCAGGTGCTCGACCGCGGCATGGGTATCGCCCTCCCGCCAGCTTTCCACCGCATGGAATGCGTCCTTGAGCATGTCCCAGGCCATGGCTGCCGCCATCACCGCGCCAATGACCGGCACGAACAGCCCCGCTACCCCTGCCGCAGCCCAGGCGCCGGCCTCCAGACGTTCACGCTGCGCCTGCTGCACGCCGCTGTCGATCATGCGTACCGGTACCGCGATGAATGCCGCATCATCCTTGATCACATCGATGCGTGCCTGTGCCTGGCGGTCGAACAAGGGCAATGCACAGTCAACCAGGTGCTGTTCCATATCCCGCGAAGCGGCTTCGGTCACATCCGCTAGCTCGCTGATAACCCGGGCGAAAAATCCGGCCTGATCACGCAGGCGCACGAAACGCCTGAAGAAACCCTGATACTGAGGGTCGGCAAGGCGTTTACCCAAGATCCTGCGGACAAAGGTGTCGAGGTCTGGCGCAACACACCAGGGGCTGACCGGGTCGCCGGGCAGATACACCAGCACGCGCCTGGTGCTGGTAAAACCCAGCGTCGTGCGGGTGACATGCAGCACGATGATCTGCTCCAGCGTGCACCCAAAGGCATGCAGATGCCTGGCGGCGACCGGGTCACCCTCGAACCTGCCAGGCTCGCCGCTGCTGCACAACCCCAGGATCAGGGCCAGTTCTGCATGGGTCAGGGCTGCCTCGGTCATTGCCTTGAAGGCATCCACCTGCATGTTCGACACCAACTGTGCCTTGAGCGTGGCTTGCAGGCCCTCGGTGCCCTTGGCGGGCGGGTACAGGACGGTGTCCAGGTGCTCCTGATAGCGCTCACCCAGGTCCAGCTGGCGGCACACTTTGGCCAACGCCGGAGCGCTCACCCCCGGCACCGCCACACCCACTGCGTCCACCAGGCAGTCGCTGCGCGGCAGGGTGCCCGGGCTCGCTTCATCCTCGGTGAAATTGGCCAGCGCAGCATCGACAAGCGCGATGTCGTAGTAGTCTTTTTCCTGCTGCGCCAGGCGGCCCGTGGCCAGTTCGGGATCAGGCGAAAGGGTGAAGTAGGTATGGCGGTAGTACAACGTATCGGGGTCGTGCAGGGAATGCAGTTTCTCCTGCAACGCCCGCTGCAGCAGCGGCTTGCAGAATGCGTGAATGCCTTGCAACGGCGCCAGTTGGCGCTGCAGGCGCTGGCGGCAGTCGAAACTGTCTTGCAGGGCCTGCAGCAGCGTCGTCAGTTGTTCTGCTGTTACCGAAGAAGGCGGCTGCGGCGCACTGTCCGGGCTTGCCAGGTGCAGCCCGCTCAGCCAGGCCGGCAAGCGGCGGGCAAGGATGCCGTCCTGGAAGCCTCGCTCCAGGTCCAGGGTGGTGGGCAATGCTTGGGTCGGATTCAGACGGTTCTGCATGTCGCGCCTCCAGGGTAAACGGAGGTGCGAAACTAGTGGCTGCCACTGGCCAGCGAGTGCTAGCCAGGTACCACCGCGTCAGAACAACAGGAGCTGGCGATCGGTCAGCGCAGCAAAATCATCCCCCACGAACGGCAGGATGGCATCGGCCACCGGCTGCAGCTGGCGGCTCAGGTAATGATCGTAATCGATGGGCGCCTGCGGGTTCTCCAGCGGCTCGGGGCCCGCGGTGGTCATCACGTAGCTGATCCAGCCGCCGCGCTGGTACTGCTTTGGCCTGCCCAGGCGGCTGTTGTAGTCATCTGCCAGGCGCGCAGCGCGCACATGTGGGGGCACGTTGCGTTGATAGTCGGCCAGCGGCCGGCGCAGGCGCTTGCGGTACACCAGCAACTCGTCCAGTTCACCGGCCAGCGTCTGCCGCACATAGTCACGCACGTAGTCGCGGTACGGCTGCCCACGGAAGATCCGCGCATACAACTGTTGCTGGAACTGCCGGGCCAGCGGCGACCAGTCGGTACGCACCGACTCCAGGCCCTTGTAGACCATCTCCTCGTTGCCATCGGCCCGCAGCACCAGCCCGGCGTAGCGCTTCTTGCTGCCTTCGTCCGCGCCACGGATGGTGGGCATCAGGAAGCGCCGGTAATGCACCTCGAACTGCAGCTCCAGCGCGCTTTCCAGGTTCATCTGTTGGCGCAGGTGTTCGGCCCACCACTGGTTGACCTGGGTCACCAGCTCGCGGCCGATGCGTGCCGCAGCCTCCTCGCCATGGGCGCCCTTGAGCCAGACGAAGGTGGAGTCGGTATCTCCGTAGATCACCTCATAGCCCTTGGCTTCGATCAACGCGCGAGTCTGGCGCATGATCTGGTGGCCGCGCATGGTGATCGACGAAGCCAGGCGCGGGTCGAAGAAACGGCAGCCGCTCGAGCCCAGCACCCCGTAGAAGGCATTCATGATGATCTTCAGCGCCTGCGACAGCGGCGCGTTACCCTCGCGCTTGGCGGCTTCCCGGCCCTGCCATACCCGCTCGACGATGGCCGGCAGGCAATGCTCGCTGCGCGAAAAGCGCCCACCCCGGAAGCCTTCCACCGAATGCTCGTCATCGGGCTGGCGCAGGCCTTCGACCAGCCCCACCGGGTCAATCAGGAAGGTACGAATGATCGACGGGTAAAGGCTTTTGTAGTCCAGCACCAATACCGAGTCGTACAGGCCCGGGCGCGAATCCATGACGAAGCCACCGGGGCTGGCTTCGTCGGGGCGGCTGCCCAGGTTGGGGGCGACGAAGCCCAGGCGGTGCATCTGCGGGATGTACAAGTGGCAGAACGCGGCCACCGAACCACCGCTGCGGTCCGCGGCAAGGCCGGTGACCGATGAACGCTCAAGAAGGAATTCGAGCAGGCGGGTGTGGGCGAAAATGCGCGTCACCAGCTCGCAGTCCTTGAGGTTGTAGCGCGCCAGGGCCGGTTTGTCCTCGGCAAAGCGGCGGTTGATTTCGTCCATGCGCTGGTAAGGTGTGTCGATGGCCTTGCCTTCACCGAGCAGGGTTTGCGCGACACTTTCGAGGCTGAACGACGGGAAGCTCCAGGTCGCCGAGCGCAGCGCCTCGATGCCGTCGATCAGCAGCCGCCCCGGGGCATCGGCAAACACGTGGCCGCCACTGGTATGGCTGCGCAAGGTCATGGGCGCGCCATTGCGCCCCAGTGCCAGTGGTACCTGCAGCAGCTTGGCGTGCTCATGCAGCAGGCGCAGGTCGAACTGGACCAGGTTCCAGCCGATGATTGCATCCGGGTCATGCGTGGCCATCCACTGATTGAGGCAGGCCAGCATCTCGGTGCGGTCGGCGCAGTAGTGCAAGTCGAAGTCAAGTCCATCAGCCGTGCCATTGACCGGGCCGAGCATGTACACCTGGCGCTGGCCACAGCCTTCCAGGGCAATGCTGTACAGCTCACCCCGCTCGCTGGTCTCGATATCCAGCGACACCAGGCGCAGCGGCGGGCGATAACCCGGCAGGGGTTTGAGCTGGGCATCGCAGAGCACGCCCTGGGCATCCGGCTGGCCGGTGAACTGCACCGGGGCAGTGATGAAGCGCTCCATCAGGTAGCGCTCGGGCGGACGGATATCGGCCTCGAACACCTCGATACCGGCTGTACGAAGGCGTTGCTCCAACTGCATCAGTTGCCGGTGCTGGCGGCAGTACAGGCCCAGCACCGGGCGCTGGTCAAAGTCCTTCAGCTGCAGTGGCCGCAGCTCGACACCGGGTTCGTTGGCCAGCAGCACCCGTGCGTGCGCTTCCTGCGCCTGGGGAATGAAAGCCACCGATACCTGTGGCGCCAGGCGCAACTGCCGTGGCCCCTGATCGGTGGCCAGCCAGAATTCCACGCAGGTGCCTTCGGGCGTGTCATGCCAATGCCGGGTCAGGACAAAGCCCTGCTGCAACTCCACCGCGTCGACCTCTGAATCGTTTGTTGTGCTGATTGCGGCGATTCTACCGCCGATGCTCCGTTGCAGCGCATTTTTCCAGAAGAACATCCAGCCCGTCGGGTGTGCTGTTACGCAGATGACTCCAATGGGTAAGCGCGACGCGGCACCTGTGGGAGCGGGCATGCCCGCGAACAGTCCAATTCGATGGCTGGCACCGCGTTGGATTCTTCGCGGCTAAAGCCGCTCCCACAGGGTACGCGGATTGCCTGCAATTTCAGTAGCCCGTCTAGCGGGCTCCCGCCACGAACCCACTGCGCCGCCCAGCCCACGCCAGCAGCCAGGCCAGCGCGATCAACCCCAACACCACCCCACCAAACCACTCCACCCCTGCCCCGCTCAGCAACAACCCGCCAATGATCCCGCCCAGGGCGATGGCGCTGTTCCACACCGTGACCAGCATCGACTGCGCCACATCACCACCCTCGCCCGCCGCATCGGCGCAGGCGGTCTGCAGCAGGGTTGGCGCACCGCCGTAGGTCACGCCCCACAAGGCGATGCTCAGGTACATCGCCCACGACGACGCCTGCCCCAACACCAGCGTCGCCAGGGCGAAACCGGCCAGGCTCAGCAGCACCAGGGAACGCAGATAACGGTCGACCAGCAGCCCCACCAGGCCAATCCCGGCCAGGGCCGCAAGGCCGAACACCATCAGCACCAGGCCGATGTCGGCAGCCATGCCGGCCGCCGCCAGCAGCGGCACGATGTAGGTGTAGAGCACATTGTGGCCAAGGATCCAGCTGAGGATCACCAACAGCACGATCACCACCCCCGGCGTGCGCAACACCTGCAGGGCCGCAGGCCGCTTGCCGGTGGCGAGCCCCGGGTAGTCCGGCACCGACCGCAGTACCCAGGCCACCAGCAGCAGCGCCGCCAGCGTGACCACCACGAAAGTGGCGCGCCACCCCAACCCCGCCCCCAGCCAGGTGGCGATCGGCAGCCCGAGCGACAAGGCGATGGGCTGGCCGAGCATCGCCACGGCCATGGCCCGGCCCTGCAACGCCACCGGCACCATGCGCCGCGCATGCCCGGCAATCAACCCCCAGGCCAACCCGGCCGCGGCGCCAGTGCAAAAACGCAGCACCAGGGTCACAGCGTTGGAAGTGGACAAGGCAGTCAGCCCGTTGAACAGCACGAAACCGACGATCGCCAGCAGCAGCGCGCGGCGGCGGTACCAGCCCTGGGTCAGGGTCACCAACGGGATGGCGGTCAGCAACGAGCCCAGGGCATACGCCGTGACCCATTGCCCGGCCATGGCTTGGCTGATGTGCATGCCATCGGCGATCTGGTCGAGCAGGCCGGCCGGCAGGGTTTCGCTGAGGATGGCGATAAAGCCGGTCATGGCCAGCGCCAGCAGCCCACTGAGGGGCAAGCGTTCACTGTTGGCGACCAGCAGCGGTGCGGAGGATGTCTGGGACATTGCAGATGCCTTGAATGAGAAACGAGGCGGACAGTCTGCAAGCCGAGGCCATTACGGAAAAAGGCGGTTACAATGCCGTTCACCCAGGACATCAATGTCCGCAATCAGGAATACGGCATGGACAGCCTCAGCGGCTTCGTGGTCTTCAACCGTGTCGCCGAAACCCGCAGTTTCGTCGCTGCCGGCCAATCGCTGGGCATCAGTGCCTCGGCCGTGGGCAAACGTGTGGCGCGCCTCGAAAGCCGCCTGGGGGTGCGCCTGTTCCACCGCAGCACGCGCAGCATCACCCTCACCGCCGAAGGCACGTTGTTCCTTGAGCGCAGCCGGCGCATCCTGGCCGAGATCGAGGCCACCGAGCAGGCGCTCTCCCAAGCCAGCGCGACCCCGAGCGGTCGCCTGCGGGTGAGCATGCCGCAGGTCACCGGGCTGGTGATGCCGGCGCTGGCCGAGTTCATGGCGCGCTACCCGCAGGTGGAGCTGGACCTGGATTTTTCCGACCGCATGGTGGATATCGTCGGCGAAGGCTTCGATGTGGTGATGCGGGGTGGGCAACCGGTGGACTCGCGGCTCAACGCCAAGTTCCTGGGGCACTTCCAGCACTGCCTGGTGGCTTCGCCCGAGTACCTGCGCGAACGCGGCACGCCGCTGCACCCGCGCGACCTGGCGGCACATACCTGCCTGCATTACCGCTTCCCCAGCAGTGGCAAGCTGGAAACCTGGCCGCTGCGCCAGGAGCACCCCGAGCAGGGCTACGACATCCCCATCTCGATGGTCTGCAACCATGTCGAGACGCGCGTCTGCTTTGCCGTCAACCACCGCGGCATCACCTGCCTGCCGGATTTCACCGTACGCCGCGAACTGGCCAACGGCGCGCTGGTCAGCGTGCTCGACGACTTCATGGAACGGCGCGGTAGCTTCTACCTGCTATGGCCGTCCGGGCGGCAGATGCCGCCGAAATTGCGGGTGTTCATCGACTTCATGCTCGAGCGCGTGTTCAACCGTACAGGTAATTGATGTCCTTGCAGACCAGCGGCGGCACCTGGCCAAGCAGGAATTCGCGCAGCTTGTGCATCTGCCGTGCCTTGGGGCTGGCCTTGAGCCAGGTCATGTAATAGCCGTCACCCGTAGCCACCGCATGCCTGAACGGCGTGACCAGGCGCCCGGCCGCCAGGTCGGCACTGGCCAGCACCAGGTCGACCACCGAAATACCCAGGCCTTGCTGGGCGGCCGAGATGCCCTGGTCGAGGGTATCGAACACTTGCCCGTGGTCGATACTGATGTCCAGCGCGTCCATGCGAGCCAGCCAGCGCCGCCAGTCACGGCGGTCGGGGGACGGGTGCAGGAACTCGCACTGGGCCAGGTCGGCCAGGGCCGGCTGTGCCTGGGTCATGTAGTCCGGGTGGCACACCGGGATCAGCCATTCATCGAACAGTTTGAAACTCTCGATATCGGCGGGAAAACGCCCGTTGGCAAGGAGGATTGCACAGTCGTAGGGCTCGGAATAGAAGTCCACGCTGTCGATGTCCATCCACACGCTGGACAGCTGCACGCTGCAGTTGTCCTCGACCTTCTTGAACGCATCCAGCGCCCGCAGCAGCCAGCGCACGGTGAGCGTGGACGGCGCCTTCAGACGCAGGCCGTAGCGGTCCTGGCGCAGCAGGGCGCAGGCGTTTTCGATGATCTTGAAGCCAACCTTGAGTTCCTGCGCCAGCAGGCGACCGTGCTCGGTCAGGGCCAGTTTCGGCCCGCGGCGTTCGAACAGATCGCAGCCGAACATGGCTTCGAGGGTCTTGATGTGGTGACTGACGGCGCCCTGCGTCAGGGCCAGCTCTTCCGCGGCACGGGTAAACGAGCCATAGCGAGAGGCCACCTCGAAGGCACGCAGCGCGTGCAAAGCCTGAATCCTTTCCGACATGGCGAAGCCCCGAGCATGAGTAAGACTAATAGTAGGTCATAGTTCCACGCGTTTTACAACGTCAAGGGCGTCTTGGAAAATGCCGGTAAATAACAAACATAACCAAGATCCTGCCTGCATGTGACTGGAACGTTCATCTAAATTAACGCCTGGGGAAATCATGCTTACGGGTTATGGAACTTGCTATCGCCTGGATGCGCTAGAGCTGGCCGCCGAACATGTCGGGAACACGCGACACTGGACCTACAATGCCGTAGAGCATTTTCGCAGCACCCTCGCCAACCCCGAATTCCCCTGCCTGTTCGGCCGCAAGGCGGTAAACGGCGCAACCTGCCACATCCTCTTCGCCCGCGCCGGGCAGCTGGCCGATGACATCGCCCTGGGCCTGGCCGACTACGTGCGCACCGTCGCTCCAATCCAACCCAAGCAGCGTATCGGCAGCCCGCTGGTCGTGTTTCTGGAAACCGCTGCCAACTGCACCCTCGCCGAGCAACAGGCACTGGCCTGGAAGGTGTTGCGTGGCGTACATGCGCGCGACCCGCAGCCTTGGCCACACGGCATCCCGACCGACCCCGACGACAGCACCTGGTCGTTCTGCTTTGCCGGCATGCCGCTGTTCATCAACATGAATTTCCCCGGCCACCAACAGATGAAAAGCCGCAACCTGGGGCCACACATTACCTTCGTCATCAACCCGCGGGCGAACTTCGACGAAGTGGCCAATGCCAATACCGAAAGTGGCAAACGTATCCGTGAACGCATCCGCGAGCGCGTACACCATTACAACGACGGTGTCATGCCCGACACCCTTGGCTTTTTCGGCGATGCCGACAATTTCGAGTGGAAGCAATACCAACTGCAGGAGGCCGGGTCGCTCAACCCGTCCCGCTGCCCGTTCCACGCCCATGCCGTACACCCGGCAACACCTGAAATACTGATCGAGAACTGACCGTGAATACCGCACTCACTGCCACCTATGCCCTTACCGTCCTGCTACTGATCGCCACACCCGGCCCGGTAGTGGCGCTTATCATCAATACCGCAGCCGCCTCCGGCTCGCGCAGAGCCATGTTCACCGCCATTGGCACCAATTGGGCATCACTGGTGCTGATCGGCGCCGCGGCCTGGATCATCCTCACCAGCGCCGCCATCGACAAGGCCTGGCTCAGCGCCATGAGCCTGCTCGGCTGCCTGTTCATCGGCTACACCGCCGTGGGCACCCTGAGGGACGCCCTGCAGGCGCCTGCGACCGAGGCGCCGGGCGAACTCGCCAAGCCAGAGCGCAGCGGGCTGTTGCAAGGCTTCATGGTGGGCATTTCCAACCCGAAAGACATCATCTTCTTCATCGCCTTCTTCCCGCAGTTCATCCAGATCACCGAGTCGTTCGGCAAGAGCATGGTGGTGTTGTCGCTGCTGTGGGTGGCCATCGATTTTGCTGTGCTCAGCCTTTACATCTTCGCCATCGGCAAGATCGCCTCGCAACGCAGCAACCGCATGATCAGCCTGGCCTCGGGCGTCGCCCTGCTGCTGATCGCCGCCGGCGGCCTGCTGTACAACCTCAAGGAACTGGCGGCCTGATTGTGATGCAAAGTGCCCGCTGCAACATGAGGGAGAGATCATGACCGCGAGTGACACGAGCCCGTCGCCTTCGCCGTTGCAACAGGACTACCAGCGCTTTCTGCTGCTGGGCAGCCGGCGTGCACCGCACACCGTGCATGTGCACGAAACCGGCTACCGTTCCGGCACCATCAACACCGACGCCCTGGGCCTGCGCTACAGCCACTGCGCCGGCAAGCGCTTCTCGGCGGCCGAGCGCGGTGGTGCCGCGCGCATCAACCTGCTGGTCGGCGGCTCCACCGCCCTGGGCATCGGCGCCAGCTCCGACGAACACACAGTGGCCTCGCACCTGTCGATGCTCACCGGCGAAGTCTGGCTGAGCCTGGCCGGCTGTGGGCTCAATGCCAGCCAGGAGCTGCTGATGTTCCTCACCCATCAGCACCGCCTTGGCCAGCTCGGCCACGTGGTGGTGCTCAGCGGCCTCAACAGCCTGGCCCATGAAGCCCTCTGCGAAGTCCTCGCCAGCCTGAACGGTCCACAGCACGCCAAGGCCTACCAGGACTTTCTCAACAGTTTCAGCGAAGGCATGCAGCCCATGTCGGCTCCGCGCCGGCAATCGCTGTGGCAGCGTATCGGCCAGGCCTTGGCCGCGCCCCCGGTCGCACCACCTGCCACCTGGCCACTGTCGCCCCCGGAAAAGCGCCTGGCTCGTGCCGCCGACAACATTGGCCGGACCTTGCGCCAATGGGAACGACTGCTGGCAGACAGCCATTCCACCCTCACCTTCATCCTGCAGCCGTTGCTGCCCTGGTGTCGGGATAGCCTGCCCGCTGGCGAGCAGGCCATGCTGGATGCACTGCAGCGAAAACCGGCGAATTTCGACCGGCTGCTGGACGGCGCGTTCGACAGCCAGTTGCACTCGGCCTTCTTCCGCCGCATCAAGAGCCAGGCCGACCCGGTCCCCTGCTACGACATGAACTGCATGCTCAGCAGCTCGCCGGTATTCGGGGCCGACTTGTTCATCGACCGCCTGCACCTGAATGACCTGGGCAACAATGCCCTGGCAAAGGTCATAACTGCCAAGCTTGGCCTGGCCCAGGAAAAACATGCCCAGCGCAAGGTCACGCCGATCAAGCTCGTCTGACAGTTGCCGGGTGGTCTTCCGGCCAGGCCCATTGGGTGGCTAGAATATGCCGTCGTTCCGATCTGCCCGAGGCGCACGCTTGACCGCCATGAACATCGAAGCCATCCATCATCAGTGCCTGGCACCCTGTGAGGCTTGCCTGTGAGCTGCATGCTTCGCCTGCCCCCCCTGCTGCTCGCTCTGATGCCGCTGGCCGCACACGCGCTGGAAGTGCGCATCGACCCTCATGCCGACCTGCTCTACCGTCAGGCCTTGCCCCTGCTGGAGCAGGCCGACAGCCAGGACGACAGCGCCAGCACGCTGCGCACGGCCGTGGGTGACGACCCGGAGCTTAGCCGCCAGGGCCAGGCCATGGCCCACACCCTGCCGACAGCGGTCGCCTTGCTGAAAAAGTCCGTGGCGCTGGGCCACCCGGTCGCACAGTACCGCCTGGCGCTGTACTACATGACCTACCTGCCCGCCGCGCAAATCCCGGATGCCGCCTGCCCGCTGCTCGAAGCCAGCCTCAAACAGGGCTTTGCCGCACCGGCGCCGGCCATCGCCACCTGGTGCCCGCCCTACAACGTCAGCAGCGAGTACCGCACTGCACTGGAGGCCATCCCCAGCATGGCCACCGTGTACGCCCCCTACTACCCGCAACCGGCCACGCGCCTGGCCTGCAACCGCAGCCGGCCACAAGGCCTGGAAATGCTATGGGGGCGCCAACGGGACTATCAGGCCGAGGTATACCGACTGCTCGGCGACCTCGACCCGCAGCACCGCCAGAGCCTGCTGCAGAAGGCCGTGGATACCAACGGCTGCGTGACGGCGCAGCAGCACCTGACCAGCCGTCCCTGACCCTCACCCGTCGCGATCCTTTGTGGGAGATGGCCCAGCCCTTAGGGCTGCGCTGTCGCGTAGAGAACTGAAATGGCAAGCAGTCCGCGCACCCTGTGGGAGCGGCTTTAGCCGCGAAGAATCCAACGTGGTGCATGGCACCGGCTTCGCCGGTGTTCGCGGGCAAGCCCGCTCCCACAGTGACCGCGTGCGCCTTGAAATCTTGAGCAAGACAGTTGCTCCCACAAGGTGGAGACCAGCAAGATCGTTCAAGCCATCCCCTGCCCCGTCTGGCATGCTGGCCTACCACGTACACGCACTGCAGCCACCATGCCCCACATCGCTCGCCAAGCCTTCCTCCACGGCGCCATCGCCATTCTCCCGTTGTCCCTGGCCGTCGCGCCCTGGGGCCTGCTGGCCGGTTCCATGGCCATCGAGGCCAGCCTCAGTGCCTGGGAAGGGCAAGGGCTGTCGGCCATCGTCTTCGCCGGTGCCGCGCAACTGGTGGCCATCGGCATGCTCAAGGGCGGCGCCAACCTGGCGTCGATCCTGTTGACCACGCTGCTGCTGACCTCGCAGCACCTGTTGTACGGTCTGTCGATGCGCCCGGTACTGTCCAGCCAGCCGCTGCGCTGGAGGCTGGGCCTGGGCTTCCTGCTGACCGACGAGTTCTTCGCCCTGACCAGCCAGTACGACCAGCAGCAGTTCAACCGCTGGTACGCCCTGGGGGTGGGCCTGACCTTCTATGTCGCCTGGAACCTGTTCACTCTGGCCGGCATCCTGTTAGGCCAGAACATTCCACACCTGGACCAGTTCGGCCTGGACTTCTCCATCGTCGCCACCTTCGTCGCCCTGATCGCCCCGCTGGTACGCAACCTGGCCACAGTGGTGTGCGTAGCCGTGTCGCTATTCTGCTCGGTGCTGTTCAGCTACTGGCACTGGGAGACCGCCCTGGTGGCCGCAGGCCTGCTGGGCATGAGCGCCGGCTTCATCTGCCAGAAATTTGCCGGAGCCCGCGCATGACCTGGATCCTGATTTTCGCCATGGGTGCCATCGTATTCCTCAACCGCTATGCGTTCCTGGAGCCGCGCCTGCCCATGCGCCTGAGCTCCAACGCCCGGCAGTTCCTCGGTTTTGCCGTGCCGGGCATGCTCACCGCCATCTGTGGCCCTATCATCTTCATGCCCGACCACCAGCTGAACCTGAGCCTGCTCAACCCCTACTTGCTGGGTTCACTGGTGGCCATCGCCCTGGTGCTGTTGACCCGCAGCGTGTTGCTGAGCATGCTGGTGAGCATGTTGATCTTCTTCCTCCTGCGCAGCTGGCTGGCATGAGCACGCCCCTGCGCGAGCAGACACACCTCTGGCAGGCGCCGGCACTTGGCGACGTCGAAATGCTGCACGCGCGCTACTTCCAGCAGCGGTTCGCCCCGCATGTGCATGAAGGCTATGTGTTCACCGTGATCGAGTCGGGCGCCCAGCGCTTCTGGCATCGCGGTAGCGAGCACCTGGCGCCGGTCGGCAGCATGGTGCTGATCAACCCCGACGAGCTGCACACCGGCGCTACCGCCCACGAAGCGGGCTGGCGCTACCGCGGCTTCTACCCGGAGCACGAGCGGGTAACCGGGGTGCTCGACGAACTGGAACTGGGCCGCCACGGCATGCCCCGCTTCAAGGACAGCGTGATCAACGACCCGGCCCTGGCCAGCGCCTTCAGCCAGTTGCACCAGCTGTCCGAAGCAGGCGCCAGCGCCCTGCAGCAACAGACCGCCTGGCGCCAGGCAGTGCTGGCCCTGGTGCAGCGCCACGGGCAATGCGCCGAACCTGCGGCCCCCGGCCACGAACCGCTGGCCGTGGCCCGCGCCCGCGAACTGCTGGAAAGCCAGCTGGCCGACCCGCCCTCGCTCGAAACCCTGGCGGCGGCGGTCAACCTGTCGCCGTTCCATTTTGCCCGGGTATTCCGCCAGGCCACTGGCCTGCCGCCGCATGCCTGGCTGAAGCAGCGGCGCCTGGCCCGTGCGCGGGAAATGCTCAAGCGTGGCTGGGCGGCCTCGGAGGTGGCGTTCGACCTGGGCTTTGCCGACCAGAGCCATTTGAGCCGGCAGTTCAAGCAGGCCTACGGGGTGACGCCAGGGGCCTATCGCAGCGCCTGCCTGCAGGGCTGAACTGCGACAGCCGGCCTCAGGCAGGCCGGCCAGCCACTGCTACACTGACAAGGCTGAATGGAGGATCCTGCCATGTCCGAAAGAGAGCTCACCACCCTCCTGTCGCTGATGAACCAGCGCCAGGCCTGCCTGAGCAGTGCCTGCAAGGAGATAGCCGACTGGATCGACCGGCAGGGCGACGTGCCCGCCGCCGGCAAGATCCGCGCAAGTCTCAAGGCCCTGGAGGCCGACGAGGCCCAGGTCCGCAAGACCTTGACCTCGCTGACCCTCGACAGGCCGCTGCCCAGGTTTCGCAGCTGATTGAAATATGGGCCCGCTCCCACAGGGCGCAAAGCGCCCTGAAGGGTTCAGCCTGTCAGTGCTTCATGTGCATGTGATCATGCCCACCGCCCGCCTCGGCGTTGAGCGCACGCACGTCGGCCTGCACGTCCAGGGTTTCCTTGGCCCCCTTGGCATCCTCGATGGTCAGGGTCAGCGGCACTTTGTCGCCTTCCTTCACCTGGTTGTTCAGGCCCATCAGCATCACATGCAGGCTATTCGGGTCGAGGGTCACCGCCTTGCCGGCTGGCAACTCGACCGCCTTGACCTCACGCATGCCCATCACGTCGCCGTTCATGGTCATCTCGTGCACCTGCACGGTCTTGGCCACGGGCGAAGCCACGGCCACCAGTTTGCTGTCGCTGCTGGCGGTCAGGATCATGAAGGCACCGGTGGACTGCTGGTGCGGCACAGTCGCACGGACCCAGGCATCGCTCACGGTGGTCTGGGCCAGGGCCGGCAGCGCCAGGCCCATCAGGACCAGGGCAGCCAGGCCGTGCTTGATCGGTTGTATCGACATTCAGCAGATCTCCATCAGGGTGACCAGGTCTTCGGCGCATTCCTTTGCAGTCAGGGAATGGCCCAGGCTCAGGCGCAGGGTGCCACGCGTATCGTAGACGTAGCTGGTGGACGAGTGAGAGACGGTATAGGTATCACCGGCCGGGACTTTCTCGTAGAACACCTTGAATTCCTTGGCCACCGCAGCGATCTCCTCGGGGGTGCCGGTCAGCGCGGTGAACGACGGGTCGAACGCCTTGACGTAGGCATCGAGCACTTCGGGGGTGTCGCGCTCCGGGTCCAGGGTAATCAGCACCACCTGGAACAGGTCGCGATCGCGGCCGCGCAGCAGCTGGCGGATTTGCGCCGCGCGCGCCAGGGTAGTCGGGCACACCGCCGGGCACTGGGTGAAACCGAAGAAGATCATCGGCATGCTGCCGTAGAAACTCGACAGGGTGCGCACATTGCCTTGGGTATCCTTGAGGCTGAACTTGCGCCCAAGGATTTCGTTGCTCATGTTCTTGCCGTGCTTGAACTCGAGCCCCCGGGCCGGGCTGCAGCCTGCCAGCAGGCCAAGCCCGAGAACGCCCATCCCGGCGACAACTGCGCGCCGGGTATACAGATCATTCATGAAACCATCCTTTACAGGGAAGGTGCCGGCCCTCGGGACGGGCCGGTCGAAAAACCGGGGCATTCTGGCACGACACCCCGAGGGGTTCTACCCGACGAAGGCGAGGATCGGCTGCAGCCCTTTGAATACGGGCTGCGGCCTGTTGTCGCAGGGGTTGAAACAGTAACACTTTGTTGCTAAGGAAGTGGGTTCAACGCGATCCCTGTAGGAGCGCGTCAGCCTCAGTAGTAGGCGTTCTCTTTCTGGCTGTGGTCAGTCACGTCACGCACGCCCTTCAGCTCGGGAATACGCTCGAGCAGGGTGCGCTCG
Source organism: Pseudomonas sp. NPDC096925 (assembly GCF_044762545.1). Taxonomy (NCBI): domain Bacteria; kingdom Pseudomonadati; phylum Pseudomonadota; class Gammaproteobacteria; order Pseudomonadales; family Pseudomonadaceae; genus Pseudomonas; species Pseudomonas sp. NPDC096925. The sequence continues at coordinate 317,565 of NZ_JBIWEM010000006.1, forward strand.
ATACCTTCCTTCAAGGTCACGTCAGCCTGGCCGCAACCCTGGCAACCACCACCGAACTGCAGCACGGCAATGCCATCATCGACCACATCCACCAGGCTCACCTGGCCGCCGTGGCTGGCCAGGCCAGGGTTGATCTCGGTCTGCAGGTAATAGTTGATGCGCTCGTTGATCGGGCTGTCTTCATTGACCATCGGCACCTTGGCATTCGGCGCCTTGATGGTCAGCTGGCCACCCATGCGGTCGGTGGCGTAGTCGACCAGTGCGTCTTCCAGGAACGGTACGCTGACCGCGTCCAGGTAAGCGGTGAAGCTCTTCAGACCCACGGCGGTATCGTCAGGCTTCTCTTCGCCCGGCTTGCAGTAGGCAATGCAGGTTTCGGCGTACTGGGTGCCCGGCTGGGTGATGAAAATGCGAATGCCGATGCCAGGCGTATTCTGCTTGGAGAGCAGATCGGCCAGGTAGTCATGGGCGGCGTCGGTAATGGTTATAGCGCTCATGTAGGTTCCTCACAGACTTGCGGCCAAGTGTACGCCAACCCGGCCTTCGAACAAAGTCCTAGTATTTGACTCGGGAAAGCGCATATTCAGGGGGCTGCCCCCGTGGCGCCGCCAGCCAGGCCTGCATGCGCCGGTACAGGCCGCGCTCCAGCCACTGGTAGCTGAACCACGACATTAGTCCAATGGACGGCACGCACAGGGCGAACACCAGGTATGGGTTCAACTGCAGGCGCTGGCTGGCGAACCAGCCGGCATACAACACCAGCACATGGATCAGGTACACCGAGTACGAACAGTCGCCCAGCGCCTTGAGCAGCCGGTTACCGCGCAGCAGCGGCTCCAGGGCGACGAAGGCCAGCACGATCATTGCACTCGGCACGCCCCAGTGCAGCAAACGCCGGGAAGCGTCCAGGTGGTAGATGGCCAGGCCTGCCACCGCCAGCAACGCCAACGGCAGCCAGCGGCCATGGCGAATCAGCCCGCGACGGTGCAGCACGCCCAGGCCGATGCCGAGCAGGAACTCGTAGATGATGTCGTTGCTGTAGAAGCGGCTGAGCACGCCCAGCCGGCCCAGTACCTCGCTGGCCAGCAGCAGTGCGGCGGTGACCAGTAGCTGCTGATGACGCTGGCGCACCAGTAAAGCCAGGCCGAACAGCAGGTAGAAGAACATCTCGAAGTTCAGCGTCCAGCCCACGTTCAGGGTCGGGTACAAGCCGTAGCCACCAGGGTTTTCCGCCGGGATGAACAGCAGCGACAACAGCAGGTGGTGCCAGGTGAATGCCTGGTGCGGCAGCCACTGGCTGAAGGCCAGCAGCAGGGTTGCCATCAGCGCCGTGTAGAACCAGTAGGCCGGGACGATACGCAGTGCCCGGTTGAGCAGGAACTGGCGGGGCTCGATGGCTTTGTCGCAGGTCGACAGGTAGATGACCAGCCCGCTGATGACGAAGAAGATATCGACGCCTGCGGCGCCGCGGTCGGTGAGCAGTTGGCCGATGGGGCCGGTGGCATGGAAGTCGAAGAAGATCTGCATGAAATGGTGGCAGACCACCACCCAGGCGGCGAACGCCCGCAGTGCCTGAAGCGAATACAGCATGGAGTACCCTGCGATTGCCGGTGCATTGAGGCCCAGGCTCGGATGCAGGGGCGAGCGCTACGCGCTCGTTCGCGGGTAAACCCGCTCCCACAGGGTTAGCGCTGACCTCGAGAGTGGTGCCATACCTGTGGGAGCGGGTTTACCCGCGAAGGGCTGCAAAGCAGCCCCCTTGCAATCGATCAGGACCACCCAGCAAGTCCGACCGCAGGGTAATCGGAAAGGTCAGCCCGACCGATCAGAGGTTCTCGTAGCGGTTCATGTCCAGCACGCCCGCCTCGACCGGCTCGGTTTCCCTGATGAAGCTGTTCAGGTCATGGAAGTAGCGCCAGAACTCAGGGTGACTACGTCGCACGCCCCAGCGCATGACGATACGCTCGAACTTCGCCGCATCATCCTTCGCATACTCCATGTCCTCGACGAACTCCGGCACATCCTTGGTCGGGATGTTGAAGATGAAGTTGGGGTAGCTGCTGAGCACGCCGGGGTACAGGGTCAGGGTATCGAGCCCCGGCTGGTAGCGGTACGCCTCGCCCAGCAGGAACGCCACGTTGCTGTGCGCGCGGTTGCGCAGCAGGCTGTACACCTGGCGCTGGCCGCCCTGCCCTTCGATGCGCAGCATGGTCGCTTCGGGCAGCTGGTTGATCACCTTCAACCCGGCAGCCGGGCGCGACACCAGGCGGCTGAGCGACTGCTCGGCATTGCGGAACTCTTCGCTCACCTGCGGCCGTGAACAGAACGCGCCCTGGCAGCGGTTGATCGGGTCAGGCGCAGCATTCAGGCTGCCGGTACGCTGCAGAAGCTTCAGGCCGAAGTCGCGCTTGGGGTTGCGCGGGTCGAGCTGGATACCGCTCGGGGTGTCGGTGTCGATGTCTTCATAATCCATCCACATCTTCACCTTGCCGCTGTTCTGGTACCAGTCGCCGAGGATCGCCTTGCGCTGGTCGGCCGGCATCAGGCGCAGGAAGTTGACCTCGGCGCCGTTGCGGATCAGGTCGAAGTAAAGGCGCGTCTGCAACTGGTGCGAGACGTTGCCGAACACATCGAAGTTGACCGCCAGCTGGTAATAGGTGCGCTCGAACAACGGGTAGTCGAACAGCCACACGGTCAGCGGCACGTCACCGATCAGGCCCTTGGTCACCGAGGCGCTGTCGAAGTGGCGGAAGATGCTCAGCAACGCGTTGTCGTTACCGGCCCACAGCGTCGCCCAGCCCGGCGCCGGCATGTCGGCATAGGCTTCGCGACGCAGTTTTTCGTACTCGTTGCGCTTGTCGCGGTAGGCGTGCCAAAGACTCAGCACGCTGCCCACGTCATCGATCTGCCCAGGCATGGCCAGCAGCGGCGTGGCCTCGCCACGGTACTTGGCATCGGTAATGTAGCGGTCGTGGGCCGGCTCCTGGAACAATGCCCAGAAGTTGTCGCGGATCACGTCAGTGGCAATCTGCCCACGGCATACCGGGCCACGGATGAAGGTGCGCACGAAGTACTCGGCGTTATCCAGCATGAACTGGTAGCGCGCCACTGCCGGGATCGCTTCGAAGGTTTCGAACGGGTTGGCCCGGTGGCGCGGGCCATAGCCTGGCAGTGCAGTGGCATGCCAGTCACCGGCATAGAACAGTTGCTTGACCCGCTTGAGCTTCTGCGGCCCCATCGGGTAGGTGATGTGCGTCTTGTGCACGATCACGCCCTGCACCGGGACCAGCCGGTAATAGAAGTCGGTGCCCGGCGGGTCGTTGGGGCGGCGCGTGGCGATCAGGTCGACCGGCTGGCCGCTCGGGGTGCGCGAACGTACCCACTGGAAGAAGTGGCCCTGCTCGCCACCGACGAAGTAGATATGCGCCAGGAACAGGTGCTCGTACAGCCAACGGCCAACCAGTGCCTCGGTGGAACCCGGGCGGTTGAGCAGCTCTTCCCAGTCGGCGATCTGCTTGGCTTCGGCCGCGCTCGGCTTGATCGACTGGTACTCGACCGGCGCACCGGCGGCCAGCCAGCGGCGCATGGTGTCGTATTCCTTGTCGGTCAGCCCGGTCACCGCCAGCGGCATGCCTTCCTTGGGATGGGCACCGGCATAGGCATCGAACTCATGCGGCAACGGGCACATGTTGTTGCGGTTCAGGCCCAGGACAATTTCCTCGGGCAGCTTGGCGTTGGGCGTGAGCGGGGTCTTGTGCCCCAGCTCGAGCATGCGCGCCATCAGCGCGGCCTGGCTGCCCTGGTTGTCGAGCACCGAGTAGAAACCCTTCTTGCGCCATTCGCCCTCGCTGTGGGCGTCGTAGAACAGCCGCGTGGTAGGCACTGCCTTGCTGCGCTCGCCCTGGTACACCGGGACCTTGCTGGCCCCGCGCACCGCGCCTTCAGGGCTTTCCAGCTTCAGCTGGCAGGCGGCGTCGTTGCAGGCGTGGCAGGCCACGCATTTCTCGGTGAAGATCGGTTGAATGTCCCGGGTGTAGGAAACAGCCGGGCTCGACTGGGGGGCTTGCCCGAACGCCACACTGCTGATGAGCAGGGCGAAAACGCCGGCAAGAATACGATGCACCATGTGCGGAAAGTCCTGGGTATTGAAAGCCATCACGATTTGTTGACTGGTCGTCCTTGGGGTGCCGTGCCTTGCCGACGCCCGCCCAACATGAGCCATTTTCATGCAAATGGGCGATGTGCCTAAAATCTGCGCAGCTTTGTTATGATTCTGCACCTTCTGAAATTTGCCCGACCAGGTAGTTCCTATGTCCGACCGCAGCGCTCGTCTCCAAGCACTCCAGAACGCACTCAAAGAGCGCATCCTGATCCTCGACGGCGGCATGGGTACTATGATCCAAAGCTACCGCCTCGAGGAACACGACTATCGTGGCACGCGTTTCGCCGATTGGCCAAGCGATGTCAAGGGTAACAACGACCTGTTGCTGCTCAGCCGCCCGGACGTGATCGCCGCCATCGAGAAGGCCTACCTGGATGCCGGCGCCGATATTCTCGAAACCAACACCTTCAACGCCACGCAGATTTCCCAGGCCGACTATGGCATGGAATCGCTGGTTTACGAGCTGAACGTCGAGGGCGCGCGCATCGCCCGCCAGGTGGCCGATGCCAAGACCCTGGAAACCCCGGACAAGCCGCGCTTCGTCGCCGGCGTGCTCGGCCCTACCAGCCGCACCTGCTCGATTTCCCCGGACGTCAACGACCCCGGCTACCGCAACGTCACCTTCGATGAGCTGGTAACGAACTACATCGAGGCTACCCGCGGCCTGATCGAAGGCGGCGCCGACCTGCTGCTGATCGAGACCATTTTCGACACCCTCAACGCCAAGGCGGCGATCTTCGCCGTGCAGCAGGTGTTCGAGGAAGACGGCATCGAACTGCCGATCATGATCTCCGGCACCATCACCGACGCCTCGGGCCGTACGCTGTCGGGCCAGACCACCGAAGCGTTCTGGAACTCGGTGCGCCACGCCAAGCCGATTTCCGTGGGCCTGAACTGCGCCCTTGGCGCCAAGGACCTGCGCCCGTACCTGGAAGAGCTGGCGACCAAGGCCGACACCCATGTCTCGGCCCACCCCAACGCCGGCCTGCCGAACGCCTTCGGTGAATACGACGAAACCCCGGCGGAAATGGCCGTGGTGGTCGAGGAATTCGCCGCCAGCGGCTTCCTCAACATCATCGGCGGCTGCTGCGGCACCACCCCGGGCCACATCCAGGCCATCGCCGAGGCCGTGGCCAAGTACAAGCCGCGCGAGATTCCGGAAATCGCCAAGGCCTGCCGCCTGTCGGGCCTGGAGCCGTTCACCATCGACCGCCAGTCGCTGTTCGTCAACGTCGGCGAGCGCACCAACATCACCGGCTCCGCCAAGTTCGCCCGGCTGATCCGTGAAGAGAACTACACCGAAGCCCTGGAAGTCGCCCTGCAGCAGGTCGAGGCCGGCGCCCAGGTAATCGACATCAACATGGACGAAGGGATGCTCGACTCCCAGGCCGCCATGGTCCGTTTCCTCAACCTGATCGCCGGCGAACCGGACATCTCGCGCGTGCCGATCATGATCGACTCGTCCAAGTGGGAAGTGATCGAAGCCGGCCTGAAATGCATCCAGGGCAAGGGCATCGTCAACTCCATTTCCATGAAGGAAGGCGTCGAGCAGTTCAAGCACCATGCCCGCCTGTGCAAGCGCTATGGCGCTGCCGTGGTGGTGATGGCCTTCGACGAGGTCGGCCAGGCCGATACCGCCGCGCGCAAGAAGGAAATCTGCCAGCGCAGCTATGACATCCTGGTCAACGAAGTGGGCTTCCCGCCGGAAGACATCATCTTCGACCCGAACATCTTCGCCGTCGCCACCGGCATCGAAGAGCACAACAACTACGCCGTCGATTTCATCGAGGCCTGTGCCTACATCCGCGACCACCTGCCCCACGCCCTGAGTTCGGGCGGTGTGTCCAACGTGTCGTTCTCGTTCCGGGGCAACAACCCGGTGCGTGAGGCGATCCACTCGGTATTCCTGTATCACGCCATCCAGAACGGCCTGACCATGGGTATCGTCAACGCCGGCCAGCTGGAGATCTATGACGAAATCCCGGCTGCACTGCGTGAAAAGGTCGAGGACGTGGTGCTCAACCGTACCCCGCATGGCACCGACGCGCTGCTGGCCATCGCCGACGACTACAAGGGCGGCGGCGCAACCAAGGAAGTGGAAAACGAAGAGTGGCGCTCGCTGCCGGTGGAAAAACGCCTGGAGCACGCGCTGGTCAAGGGCATCACCGCGTTCATCGTCGAAGACACCGAAGAATGCCGCCAGCAGTGCGCACGCCCGATCGAGGTGATCGAAGGCCCGCTGATGAATGGCATGAACGTGGTCGGCGACCTGTTCGGCGCGGGCAAGATGTTCCTGCCCCAGGTGGTGAAGTCGGCCCGCGTGATGAAACAGGCGGTAGCACACCTGATCCCGTTCATCGAAGCCGAGAAAGGCGACAAGCCGGAAGCCAAGGGCAAGATCCTGATGGCCACGGTAAAAGGCGACGTGCACGACATCGGCAAGAACATCGTCGGCGTGGTGCTGGGCTGTAACGGCTACGACATCGTCGACCTTGGCGTGATGGTGCCGGCCGAGAAGATCCTGCAAACCGCCCGCGACGAGAAGTGCGACATCATCGGCCTGTCCGGCCTGATCACGCCGTCACTGGACGAAATGGTCCACGTTGCCCGCGAAATGCAGCGCCAGGGCTTCCAGTTGCCGCTGATGATCGGCGGCGCCACCACCTCCAAGGCGCACACCGCGGTCAAGATCGAGCCCAAGTACAGCAACGACGCCGTGGTCTACGTCACCGACGCCTCGCGTGCGGTGGGCGTTGCCACCCAGTTGCTGTCCAAGGAGCTGAAAGCCGGCTTCGTCGAAAAGACCCGCCAGGAATACGAAGAAGTACGCGAGCGCACCGCCAACCGCAGTGCCCGCACCGAGCGCCTGAGCTACGCCCAGGCCATCGCCGCCAAGCCGCAGTACGACTGGGCTGGCTACCAGCCAGCGGTACCCTCCTTCACCGGCGTCAAGGTGCTGGAAGACATCGACCTGCGCACCTTGGCCGAGTACATCGACTGGACCCCGTTCTTCATCTCCTGGGACCTGGCTGGCAAGTTCCCGCGCATCCTCACCGACGAAGTGGTCGGCGAGGCTGCCACGGCGCTGTACAAGGATGCCCGCGAGATGCTCGACAAGCTGATCGACGAAAAACTGATCAGTGCCCGAGCGGTGTTCGGCTTCTGGCCGGCCAACCAGGTGGCCGATGACGACATCGAAGTCTATGGCGACAACGGCCAGGCACTGGCCACCCTGCACCACCTGCGCCAGCAGACCATCAAGCCGGACGGCAAGCCCAACTGGTCGCTGGCCGACTTCGTCGCGCCGAAGGCCAGTGGTGTCACCGATTATGTCGGTGGTTTCATCACCACCGCTGGCATCGGTGCCGAGGAAGTGGCCAAGGCCTATCAGGACAAGGGCGACGACTACAGCTCGATCATGGTCAAGGCCCTGGCCGACCGCCTGGCCGAGGCCTGTGCCGAATGGTTGCACGAGCAGGTGCGTAAAGAGCACTGGGGTTATGCCCGCGACGAACACCTGGACAACGAAGCGCTGATCAAGGAGCAGTACCGCGGCATTCGCCCGGCTCCCGGCTACCCGGCCTGCCCGGACCACACCGAGAAGGAAACCCTGTTCCGCCTGCTTGATGGCACTGCCATCGGCGAGACCGGGCCGAGCGGTGTGTTCCTCACCGATCACTTCGCGATGTTCCCGGCGGCGGCGGTCAGCGGCTGGTACTTTGCCCACCCGCAGGCGCAGTACTTTGCCGTGGGCAAGGTCGACAAGGACCAGATCGAGCGTTACAGCGCGCGCAAAGGCCAGGATGTGAGCGTGAGCGAGCGCTGGTTGGCGCCTAACCTCGGGTACGATAGCTAAGACCGCGTTGGCTTCTTCGCGGGCTTGCCCGCTCCCACAGGTACGACACAGGCCTCAGGTCCGGTGACATACCTGTGGGAGCGGGCGAGCCCGCGAAGAGGCCGGCAAAGCCAACCTCGATCTCATTGCCTACACTGTCCCTGATTGCCTCTGATTTCCTCAGGAGCCACCATGGACGATTCCAGCCAGGGCAAACCCCCGACCTTCTGGCAGATGCTGCACAGCATCCTCGCTGCCGCCTTCGGCGTGCAAAGCGGCAAGAACCGCGCCCGCGACTTCACCCACGGCAAGGCCAGCCATTTCATTGCGCTGGGGACGCTGTTCACCCTGGTGTTCATAGCCGTATTGATCGGCCTGGTGCAGTTGGCCCTGCACCTGGCTCGCTAGCCCGCGAAGAGGCCGGCACAGGCAAAGCAAAAACGCCCGCGGGACTCCCTCCCGCAGGCGCTCTGGCTGCATCACGGTCTTGAATACAAGTCTACTGGTGGCTGACCCAATACACGGCAGTGACCACCACCAGAACGATCAGGCAGAGGATCGCCCAGGCATCGACGCTGCTGTCAGCTTTGCGGACCTTGGTTGAGTTTCCCATTGCATTGCCTCTTGTAGTGGTTATGGGAATGCACTTCACCACCAGCAGTTAAGACGAGCAATGCCCTTCCCTCAAGCAGGGTCTTTCAATAATTGATCGGTGACGTCAGAAAGGGGTACTGATAGCCGGGCGGCCGCCCTTCGGCGCTGTACTGCTGGAAATCGACGCCGTAGTCGGCCCGTTCCAGCAGTTTCAGCCAATGCTTCGCCTTGGCCTGGTCGATCGGCTGCAACACCGGCGTGCGATGCTCGCGCAGACCGTCGCGGTTCACCGCCAGCCCCTGGGCGTCATCGTGAAGCATCACCATGGCCCAACCGCCGAGGGTGAAATGCCCGCCCATCAGCACGCTCAGACGCCCGTCGATACGTGCCCGCAGGGCAGCGGGCGAGCTGTTGATGGCGCTGAACAGCACATCGCGCCCCGGCTTGCGCCCCGCCTCCTCGAACGCCTGCATGGCACCAAAGGCCATCTCGTCATTGGCCGACCACACCAGGCGGGTAGCCGGGTAGCGCTCCAGCAGCTGCTGCGCCTGCTCGTAGGCGCGCTGACGGCTCCAGCCGCCATACACCACCTGACGCAAACGCACCTGGGGGAAATCGGCCAGGGCGCGGCGCATGCCTTCCTCGCGCAGCTGCGAGGCCGGTGTGGTCTTGACCCCGGCAAAGGCCACCAGGTCCACCGGCCCACTGTCGCGGGGCAACTGCGCGACCATCTGGTGCAACATCTGGAAGCCCGCCTGCTCGTCGTTGGCCGTCAAGGTGCCCAGCAGCTCGGCATACTTGTCGGGCTGGGCCTCGATGCTACGGGCCTGGCTGGCAGTCAGGCCGTTGTTGACCAGGAACAGCTTGACCCCGCTGCCACGCGACAGGCGGATGATCTCCGGCGCGACGTACTGCTCGTTGACCAGCACCAGGTAATCCGGCCGCTGCGGCCCGCTCAGGATCGCCTTGGCCTGGGTCAGCGCCAGGTCGGCGCGGCGCTCGCTGTATTCCACGCGCAGGGTCATGCCCAGCTCGTCCGCGGCGGCCTGCATGAAGCGGGTATAACTGGTCCAGAACGTCTCGGAGGACAGCCCCGGGTTGAGGAAAACCACCGAAGCCGGCTGCGCGCTTGCCGCCAGCGGCAAGGCAAGACACAAGCTATGGCACAACGCCTTGAGCATGGGCTGAAATCCCTGCGAAGCAAACAGCGGATTATAAACGCCAGGCCACTCCAAGCGCACAAATGGCAGTCAGTCTCACATAGTCCATTTGGTTCTTTTCATATGCAAAAACATCACTTTAGCGCATAAACACAACCTGCTATCGTTCCTCGGCTCCGAAGCGGAGTGCGCGGCCGTGCGCGCGAATAGCTGCATGCCTGAGACAGGACTTTTATGTACGTATACGACGAGTACGATCAGCGGATCATCGAGGACCGCGTCAAGCAGTTCCGTGATCAGACCCGCCGCTATCTGGCCGGTGAGCTGAGCGAAGAAGAATTCCGCCCTCTGCGCCTGCAGAACGGCCTTTACATCCAGCGTTTCGCGCCGATGCTGCGTGTCGCCGTGCCGTACGGCCAGCTGAACGCCACCCAGGTCCGTACGCTGGCCAAGATCGCCCGCGACTACGACAAGGGCTACGCCCATATCTCCACCCGCCAGAACGTGCAATTCAACTGGCCGGCGCTGGAAGACATCCCGGACATCCTCGCCGAACTGGCCACCGTGCAGATGCACGCGATCCAGACCAGCGGCAACTGCCTGCGCAACACCACCACCGACCAGTTCGCCGGCGTGGCCGCAGACGAAATCGTCGACCCGCGCCCGTGGTGCGAAATCGTCCGCCAGTGGACCACCTTCCACCCGGAATTCGCCTACCTGCCGCGCAAGTTCAAGATTGCCATCAACGGCTCGCAGGAAGACCGCGCCGCCATCGAAGTGCACGACATCGGCCTGGAGCCGGTGCGCAATGCCGCTGGTGAACTGGGCTTCCGCGTGCTGGTCGGTGGCGGCCTGGGCCGTACCCCGGTGGTGGGCTCGTTCATCAACGAATTCCTGCCGTGGCAAGACCTGATCAGCTACCTCGACGCCATCCTGCGCGTGTACAACCGTTACGGTCGCCGTGACAACAAGTACAAGGCGCGGATCAAGATCCTGGTCAAGGCCCTTACCCCGGAAGTGTTCGCCGAGAAGGTCGAGGCCGAAATGGTCCACCTGCGTGGCGGCAGCACCACCCTGACCGAAGCCGAAGTGCAGCGTGTGTCGCGCCACTTCGTCGACCCGGCCTACCTGGCCCTGGACAACGTCGATTACACCGCCCAGGACGCCGAGTACCCAGGCTTCGCCCGCTGGCGCTCGCGCAACACCCGCGCTCACAAGCGCCCTGGTTACGTGGCCGTGACCCTGTCGCTGAAGCCCACCGGCGTTGCCCCGGGCGACCTGACCGACAAGCAGCTGGACGCCGTGGCCGACCTGGCCGAGCGCTACAGCTTCGGCTTCCTGCGCACTTCGCACGAGCAGAACATCATCCTTGCCGATGTCGAGCAGCGCCAGCTGCACGCCCTGTGGCTGGAACTGCGCGAAAGCGGCTTCGCCACCCCGAACATCGGCCTGCTGACCGACATCATCTGCTGCCCGGGTGGTGACTACTGCTCGCTGGCCAACGCCAAGTCGATCCCGATCGCCGAATCCATCCAGCGCCGCTTCGACGACCTGGACTACCTGTTCGACATCGGCGAAATCGACCTGAACATCTCCGGCTGCATGAACGCCTGCGGCCACCACCACGTGGGCCACATCGGCATCCTTGGCGTGGACAAGAAGGGCGAGGAGTTCTACCAGGTGTCGCTGGGCGGCAATGCCGCGCGTGGCGCGAGCCTGGGCAAGATCCTCGGCCCGTCCTTCGCCCAGGAAGACATGGCCGATGTGATCGAGAAGCTGATCGCCGTGTACGTCGAGCAACGTACCGAGGAAGAGCGTTTCATCGACACCTACCAGCGTATCGGCATCGACCCCTTCAAGGAACGCGTCTATGCAGCGAATCATTAAGAACAACCAGATCGTCGACGAAACCTGGCACCTGCTGCCCAAGGAAACGTCCTTTGACGAGCTGACCAACTGCGACGACTACATCGTCCCGCTGCAGATGTGGCGCGACCATGCCCACGTACTCAAGGCCCGCGACGGCGGCCTGGGCGTGTGGCTGGACAGCGATGAGCAGGCGGAAGAAATCGGCGAGGACGTACATCACTTCCAGGTCATCGCGCTGAACTTCCCGGCGTTCACCGACGGGCGCAACTACTCCAATGCGCGCCTGCTGCGTGACCGCTACAAGTTCAAGGGCGAGCTGCGCGCCATTGGCGACGTGCTGCGCGACCAGCTGTTCTTCATGGCCCGTTGCGGTTTTGACGCGTTCGCCATCCGTGCCGACAAGGACCCGGAAGACGCGCTGCAAAGCCTGAAGGACTTCTCGGTGACCTACCAGGCCGCCACCGACGAGCCGCTGCCGCTGTTCCGCCGCCGCTGATTGTCGCCTTGCAATGCCAAACGGCCCGCCTTCATGGCGGGCTGTTTCGTTTTCCTGTACCGGCCTCTTCGCGGGTGAACCCGCTCCCACAGGGTCTGCGCCGCACTCAGGAACGGTGCAGTACCTGTGGGAGCGGGTTCACCCGCGAAGAGGCCGGGTCAGGCTTACCCTGCATTCCTGCAGCAACAGTCACGACACAACGGCCTATTCTTGCCTCCCGGTCAAATGACCTTGGCCCCGCCCCACCTTAATCAATCCCCCTCAAAGCCGCACACTGCTCCCCACACGAAAAGCGATCGAACCCGAGCGACCAGGCTCGGTTCGGTTCACCCCTTACGCATCAGGAGCAGATCCATGAGCATTCCATCCTTCGGCCTCGGCACCTTCCGCCTCACCGGCCAGGCCGTCATCGATTCCGTCAAGTCGGCCCTGGAACTGGGCTACCGGGTCATCGACACCGCGCAGATCTACAAGAACGAAGCCGACGTTGGCCAGGCTATCGCCGAAAGCGGCGTCAAGCGCGACGAACTGTTCATCACCACCAAGATCTGGATTGAAAACTACGCCGCGGACAAGCTGATCCCCAGCCTGCGCGAGAGCCTGCAGAAACTGCGCACCGACTACGTCGACCTGCTGCTGATCCACTGGCCAGCCCCAGGCAACGGCGTTGAACTGCCCGAATACATGGCCGCCCTGGCCGAAGCCAAGAAGCTCGGCCTGACTCGCCAGATCGGTGTATCCAACTTCAACATCGAACTGACCCGCCAGGCCATCGAAGTGGTCGGCAAAGGCGAAATCGCCACCAACCAGATCGAGCTCAGCCCGTACCTGCAGAACAGCAAGCTGACCGCGTTCCTCAAGGAGCAAGGCGTCACCGTCACCTCGTACATGACCCTGGCTTACGGCAAGGTCCTGAAAGACCCGGTACTGGCCGACATCGCCGCCAAGCACAAGGCCACCGTCGCCCAGGTTGCCCTGGCCTGGGCCCTGCAGCTGGGCTACGCGGTGATCCCGTCGTCGACCAAACGCGAAAACCTGGCCAGCAACCTGCTCGCCCGTGACCTGAAGCTGGACGCCGACGACATGGCACGCATCGCCAAGCTCGAGCGCAATGGCCGCGAAGTCAGCCCTGACGGCCTGGCGCCAATCTGGGATTGATGCCATGACCACACCCCTCGAACGCCTGACCGCTGGCGGCTTCAGTGTCGGCCTGGAAGCGCCGCTGGACCACGACTGGACGCCCGCCGGTGAACAGGCACGGCGCCGCGACGGCCGCCAGTTCGGCGAGCCGGACCTGGCCCGCCACGCAGAACTGGCACAACTGGCCGACCGCCTGGGCTACCGCGCCCTGTGGATCCGCGATGTGCCGCTGTATGACCCGTCGTTCGGCGACGCCGCCCAGGTGTTCGAGATGTTTGCCTACCTCGGCTACCTGGCCGGGGTAACCCGCGACATCCTGCTCGGCACGGCTGCCGTGGTGCTGCCGATTCGCGAACCGCTGCTGACCCTGAAGTCGGCCAATAGTGTGCAGCGCCTCAGCGGCAATCGCCTGCTGCTGGGCGTGGCCAGTGGTGACCGGCCGGTGGAATACCCGCTGTTCGGTCGGGATTTCGAGGGGCGCGGCAACGCATTCCGCCAACAGGTCGCGCTGCTGCGTGATGGTGCCAACGGCCACCTGCCCGAAGGACTGGCCGTATTACCCGGCACCGCCTCGCCGCTGCCGCTGCTGGTAGCCGGCCTGGCCCAGCAAAGCCCGGCATGGATCGGCAGCAACCTGGACGGCTGCCTGGCCTACCCCGGCACGCCGGATGACCACCGCCGGCGGGTCGCCGCCTGGCGCGCGGTGGCGGGCGACAAGCCCTACAGCAGCTTCATCCACCTGGACCTGGCGGACAACCCCGACGAACCGCTGCAACGCTGGCGCTTCGGTTTTCGCGGTGGCCGCAAGGCACTGGCGGCCGAGCTCGGCGCCCTGCGCGCGGCGGGCGTCGACCATATCGGCCTGCACCTGCGGCGTAACGTGCGACCGCTGGACGAAACCCTGCACGAAATCGCCGAATACGTACTGCCACAGTTCCATGAGACACCAGTCAAACTGACGGAGGCCACCCCATGCCCATTGACCGAGTTGGCCGCGCCGGAGCACGCGCAATGAACGCCGGGCGCGTCCTGTTTGCCCTGGCCATCGGTGCCTTCGGCATCGGCACCACCGAGTTCACGCCGATGGGCCTGCTGCCGGTGATCGCCCAAGGTGTCGACGTCAGCATCCCCAGCGCCGGCATGCTGATTACCGCCTACGCCATTGGTGTGATGGTCGGCGCGCCGATCATGACCCTGCTGTTCAGCCGTTTCGGCAAGCGCGCCGCACTGATGGCACTGATGGCCATCTTCACCCTCGGCAACCTGCTGTCGTCGCTGTCACCGGACTACTACACCCTGCTCGCCTCGCGATTGGTCACCAGCCTCAACCACGGCGCATTCTTCGGCCTTGGCGCGGTGGTGGCCGCCAGTGTGGTGCCCAAGGAGAAACAGGCCAGTGCCGTGGCCACCATGTTCATGGGCCTGACCATCGCCAATATCGGCGGCGTGCCGGCCGCCACCTGGATCGGCCAGCAGGTCGGCTGGCGCATGGACTTTGCCGGTACCGCCGTGCTGGGCCTGCTGGCCATGGCCGCGCTGTGGTACGCCCTGCCCAAGGGTGAACGCGGCAGCGTGCCGCATGTACGCAAGGAGCTGGCGGTCATTGCCCGCCCCAGCGTGCTGCTGGCAATGGCCACCACCGTGCTCGGTGCCGGCGCCATGTTCACCTTGTACACCTACGTGGCACCGGTACTGGCCGAACTGACCGGCGCCTCGGACAGCTTCGTCACCCTGGGCCTGGTGCTGATCGGTATCGGCTTCACCCTGGGCAACAGCCTGGGTGGCCGCCTGGCCGACTGGTCGCTGGAGGGTGCGGCGCGGATCGTCCTCGCGGCACTGGCAGTGATCATGCTGCTGATGCCGCTGGTACTGGGCAGCCACATCGGCGCCGCCATCGCCTTGCTGGTGTGGGGCATGTTCACCTTCGCCGTGGTACCGCCGCTGCAGATGCGGGTGATGATCGCCGCCATCGAAGCACCGGGGCTGGCCTCGTCGATCAACGTCGGCGCGTTCAACCTGGGCAACGCCTTGGGCGCGGCGCTGGGTGGTGCGGTGATCAGCCTGGATCTGGGCTTTGCGGCCGTGCCGATGGCCGGTGGCGTGCTGGCGGCTGCCGGGCTGCTGCTGGTGTGGCTGGGTGGCCGTAGCAAGGTCGCCGGGAAAGCCGCAGCCGACGCAGCCTGATAGAGTCCCCCTGTGGGAGCGCAGCCCAAAGGACTGGGCGATCCCCCACAGGGATTGCGCAAGCTTTCTCGACCGATCTGAATTGTTCCATGCACTGCAATTATGAAGTGCCAGGCACACCCATTCTCTGTTCGGCCATCGGCTACTACTCTCCTTCAAGCCAACCGACCTGAGGAGAACCCCGATGTCCCGCCCACCCCTGCCGCCCTTCACCCGTGAAAGCGCCATCGAAAAAGTCCGCCTGGCCGAAGATGGCTGGAACGGCCGCGACCCGGCCAAGGTCGCGCTTGCCTATACCATCGACACCGTCTGGCGTAACCGCGCCGAGTTCCCCCGCGGCCGTGCCGAGGTCGAGGCGTTCCTGGCGCGCAAATGGAACCATGAACTGGAGTACCGCCTGATCAAGGAGCTGTGGGCCTTCACCGGCAACCGCATCGCCGTGCGCTATGTCTACGAGTACCACGACGACAGCGGCCAGTGGTACCGCGCCCATGGCAACGAGAACTGGGAATTTGCCGACGACGGGCTGATGCAGAACCGTCATTCGAGCATCAACGAACACCCAATCAGTGAAGCCGAGCGCAAGTTCCACTGGCCGTTGGGCCGGCGCCCGGATGATCACCCCGGGCTCAGCGAAATGGGGCTCTGATCAGCCCAGCGGCAGCATGATCCTGACTTCCAGACCGCCACCGGGGCGGTTGCCCAGGGTCACGCTGCCTCCCTGCTCCAGCACGATGGCCCGTGCTGCGGGCAGGCCCAGCCCAACACCACCGGTATTGCGGTTGCGTGAACCTTCGATACGGTAGAACGGCGCGAATACCTGCTCATGTAGCTCCGGCGCGATGCCCGGCCCGCGATCCTGCACGGTAATCTCGATCTGCCTGGCGTTTACCGCCAACACCACCATGGGCTCACGGCCATACTTCGCGGCATTGTCGATCAAGTTGACCAGCACTCGCTTGATGCCCACCGGTCGCCCGGTGTACACACAGCGGCGCGGCCCGCTGAGGCCGACCTCGACCCCCGCATCCTTGAAATCGTCCACTACGGTCAGCAGCAATTCGCCCAGGTCGAATACGGTCGTCTGTTCCAGCCGTGCATCATCACGGAAGAACCCCAATGCCGCATCGACCATTGCCTGCATCTCGTCGACGTCCTTGAACAACTTGGCCTGTAGCTGGGCATCGTCGATGAACTCGGCGCGCAAGCGCATGCGCGTAAGCGGTGCACGCAAGTCATGGGAAATGGCCGCAAGCATCTGGGTACGGTCATTGAGAAAATGCTTGAGCTGCGCCTGGGTGGCATTGAACGCGAGGATGGCCTGGCGCAGGTCATGCGGGCCGACCACCGGAATGGGCGGAGCATTGAAGTCCTTGCCAAAACGCCGCGCACCTTCGGCAAAGCGCTCCAGCGGCTTGGCCAGGTAGCGCGTGGCCAGCAGCGCGACGGCAAGGCTGGAAACCAGCATCAAGCCCAGGATGATCAGGTTGCGCGGCAGTTCATCCAGGCCCCAGCTGCGGTCGGTGGCACGGTACAGCACCCAGGACTTGTCGGTCAGCTCGATCATCAGCGCATAGCCACGCTCAGGTGCGTATTCCGGCATGTCGGACGGTTCGAAGGCCTCGACCCTGGCATCCGGGCGCTTGAGCAGCGCGCGCAGTATAGGCGTACCCTGGCTGAACTCGGCATCGACCAACACTGGCACGCCCGCTTCGTCATGGCGGCGCAGCCATCGTACAGAGTACGAGCCGTCACCCGCCGCGCTGGCAATGTTGGCACGCTGCTCCATGGGCGCGGCATCGAGAATGCGGGTGACCGCTGCAACCTTCTCGATCACCCCGCTCTCCAGCAGCGGTGGCTGCGCCCAGACGCTCAGCAACAGGCTGAACAGCACCTTGAGCAGCAGCAGGAACAGCATCGCTGTCAGGGTGGTCAGCGCGATCCAGCGGGCAATGGTGATCTTGGGCCGTGGCAGGGCCTGGCGAACCCTGGCGAGGACCTTCATCGCTTCGCGACCGTGGGCGTGAACAGGTAACCAGCGTTGCGCAGGGTACGGATCAAGGGCTCGTTGCCGTGGTCGGTTTCAAGCTTGCGGCGCAGCCGGCTCACCTGGACGTCGATGCTGCGATCATAGGCGTCGTAGGCATCGCCGCGAGCCATGTCCAGCAATTGCTGGCGGCTGAGCACCCGCCGCGGATGCTCGGCGAACACCAGCAGCAGCTCGAATTCACCGTTGGACAAGGGGATCATGACGTTGTCCGGCGAACGCAGTTCGCGCCGCACCACATCCAGTCGCCAGCCGGCAAACTCCAGAATCGCGCAGGCATGGCCCGCCGCGCCACCGGCCGCTTCGCCGGCACGGCGCAGTACTGCCCTCACCCGGGCCAGCAGTTCACGGGCGGCGAACGGTTTGGTCAGGTAGTCGTCCGCCCCCAGCTCCAGGCCAACCACCCGGTCACTCAGCTCGCCCATGGCGGTGAGCATGATCACTGCCACCTTGTGCTCGGCCAGCAAGCGCTGGCACAACACCAGGCCACTGTCGCCAGGCAGCATCACATCCAGAATGACCAGGTCTGGCACCCGCCGCTCAAGGGCCTGCCAGAGCGCCTTGCCATCCCTGGCCACATCAACCTCGTAACCATGCTGGCAGAGAAACTTCTGCAACAGGTCGAGCACCTCGACATCATCGTCGACTATCAGCAAATGGCTCACAAAAAAGCACCGCAAAACAAGGTTACCAAGCCGTACTTTAAGGCCATCCCTACGCAGACGTCATATATTTCAACCCTGAAACAAAGTGTCGACGCCGAGACAATCCGGACATTCCCGGGCAAAGAAAACTGCGCAGCATCGTCGCCAGTTCTTGCCAGGAATGTATCTATGTCCCGTTCATCATCCGCCTCCCGTTCAGCGCGCTCTGCCGCGCTGGCCTTGTCGCTGCTCGTGGCGGGAAGCTGCAGCCAACGTGCAGCGGCCACGCCTGCCTGCGGCAATGTCGCCTATCAGGTCAGTGATCCGGCCGAGCCCGCCAACCGCGCCGTATTCGCCTTCAACCGCACGGTCGATGACTATCTGCTGGCCCCCGTCGCCCGCGGCTACACCGCGGTGCCCGGTTTTGCCCAACAGGGCCTGCACAACTTTGCCAGCAACTTCGGTGAGCCCAAGGTGTTCGTCAATGACCTGCTGCAGGGCAATGGCGAGCGGGCGATGACCAGCCTCAGCCGCTTCATCTTCAACACCACCCTGGGTGTGGCGGGGCTGGTCGACGTGTCTGGCAAAATGGGCCTCAGCCAGCACCGCTCGGACTTTGGCCAGACCTTCGGAGTGTGGAACATCGCCGATGGCCCCATCGTCGAGCTGCCGCTGCTGGGCACCCACAACCTGCGCGATGCCACCGGCACGGTACTGGGCCTGGCGCTGGACCCGTTTGGCGGCAACAGCAATACCGTCGAAACCCTGGGCAAGGTAGCCACGGCTGGAGGCATCGTCGATGCACGGGCCGAAGCACTGCCACTGACCGACCTGCTGCGCACCTGGCCTGATTACTACCTCGCACTGCGTGACTACACCGCGCAGCGGCGCAGCAACCGGGTGGCAGAAGGCAAGGCCGGCGAGCCGGGAGCGTGGCCAGTGGATTGTGCAGGAGATGCCCGTGAAGAATGATGCCCAAGCCGCCATGCTGCTGTTCAGGCGCCTGGAAGGCGCTGCCCGGCAACCGCTGTTGCTGCATGAACTGGAGGCCCGGGTTTCGGCTGATGGCCGGAGCCTGGTGCTGAGCCGCTATCGCGAACGCTTTACCGCCGAAGGCAAACCCTACCGGCACGAGGTTCATCGCAGCGTACCGATTGCCGCCTTGCTGCGCTGGGTGGCGCGGCACGAACGATGAATCCGGGGCGGCCAGGTATTAGCAGGGACCCTGTAGGAGCGGCTTTAGCCGCGAACACCGGCGCAGCCGGTGCCATGCACCGCGTTGGATTCTTCGCGGGTAAACCCGCTCCCACAGGGTACGCGGACCGCTTGCGAATCCAGGGCGTCAGGCCCGGAATGTCCGAAACGCGACAGTAGCTGCCTGTTCGGCGTGAGACAGGCAACCCGGGTACTGGCTAACCTGCGGCGGCAATGCCTTGCTCCCTTTCCACGGAAGAACCTTGCCCATGACGACCTCCACCGCCTCCATGGCCGCCGCCACACCTGCCGACCAACCCCAGGGCTTTCTGGTCCGCATCGTCGGCGCCGCAGCATTCGCCCACCTGCTCAACGACCTGATCCAGGCCGTGCTGCCGTCGATCTACCCGATGCTCAAGAGCGATTTCGCGCTGAGCTTTGCCCAGATCGGCTGGATCGCCCTGATCTACCAGGTGACCGCCTCCCTGCTGCAACCCTGGATCGGTCTGTACACCGACAAGCACCCGCAACCCTACCTGCTGCCGGCTGGCATGCTGGTGACGCTGGTGGGCATCGCCCTGCTCGCCTTCGCCGGCAGCTATGAAATGCTGCTGGTGGCCGCGGCGGTGGTCGGTGTGGGCTCGGCGACCTTCCACCCCGAAGCCTCGCGAGTGGCCAGGATGGCCTCCGGTGGGCGCTTCGGCACCGCGCAATCGACCTTCCAGGTCGGCGGCAACACCGGCTCGGCCCTCGGCCCGCTGCTGACCGCTGCCATCGTCATTCCGCACGGGCAGCCGGCCATTGCCTGGTTCATGCTGGCCGCCGCGCTGGCGGTATTCGTGCTGTTGAGAGTAACCGGCTGGACCGTGCGCCACGGCCAGACCCGGCTCAAGACCTTCGCCGGCCAGCAGGCAGCCGGCCTGTCGCGCGGCGCCATGTGGCGTGCCGTGGCGGTTATCGCCGTATTGATGTTCGCCAAGTTCGTCTACATCGCCTCGTTCACCAACTACTTCACCTTCTACCTGATCGAGCATTTCGGCCTGAGCGTGCAGCACAGCCAGCTGTACCTGTTCGTGTTCCTCGCGGCCGTGGCAGTGGGCACCTTCGCCGGTGGCCCGGTGGGTGACCGTATCGGGCGCAAGGCGGTGATCTGGGTCTCGTTCCTCGGCGTGGCGCCCTTCGCCCTCGCCCTGCCCTACGCCAACCTGGCCTGGACCGTGGTACTGGCGGTGGCCATCGGCCTGGTGATGTCCTCGGCCTTCGCCGCCCTGGTGGTGTATGCCCAGGAGGCCGTGCCGGGCCGGGTCGGCATGGTGTCGGGGGTGATGTTCGGGTTGATGTTCGGTATCAGCGGCATCGGCGCCGCCGGGCTCGGTGAACTGGCCGATCGGCATGGCATCGAGTGGGTGTACCAGGTCATCTCGTTCCTGCCGCTGCTGGGGCTGGCCACCGCGCTGCTGCCGGCGACCCGCTCGCAAGCCCGCCCCAGCCGCTGCTGTTAAAATGGGCGTGCCGGGCTGCCTGTACAAGAGGTCGAAATGCTAAAGCCGCAGCGTGAATTGCTGGTGGAGGTCGATGAGTGGACCTGGGAAGTGGGCAGCCGTGCAACGGACTACCCGACCGACTGGTTCATCGAGCCCCACAGCCATGCCAAGCACCAACTGATCTATGCCACCAAAGGCCTGATGATCGTCGAGTCCGGGAACGAACGCTGGACCGTGCCCCCCAGCCGCGGCGTCTGGATGCCCTGCGGCCAGGTGCACGCGATCCGCTGCGTGGGCGATGTGAAGATGCGCAGCGTGTTCGTGCGCACCGACGCGGCAGTGCAGTTGCCCGTGCAGAGCAAGGCCATCAGCATCTCGCCGTTGCTCAGCGAACTGATCAAGGCCTCCGTAGGCTTTACCGCGCCGTTTGCCGAAGACTCGCGTGAAGCCCGGGTGATGCGCCTGATCCTCGACGAGATCTGCGTGCTGCCGACCTTGCCGCTGAAGCTGTCGCAGCCCGGCGACAAGCGCCTGCAGGTGATCTGCTCGGCGCTGCATGAGCGACCTGACGATAACGCCACCTTGGCCGACTGGGGCCAGCAGCTGGGGGTGGACGAAAAGACCATCCAGCGCCTGTTCCGCAAGGAAACCGGCATGACCTTCGGCCAGTGGCGCCAGCAGGCGCGGCTGATGCAGGCACTGGAGCGGATCGCCCTGGGCGAGCGGATCATCGATGTGGCGGGGACGCTGGGGTATGACAGCCCCAGTGCCTTCGCCAGCATGTTCAAGCGCCAGTTCGGTATCACGCCGAGTCAGTTCTTCAAATAGCCTGTAGGAAACATATGAGATCGCCCCGCGTCGCCTGATCTCGCGCATCAACCCTGTCAAGCCGTGTACAGTAACCTCACAACAAAGCCCCCAGAAGGAGCCCGGCACATGACCGTGACGCTGTCCCCCCTGCAGATCGACTGCGATTTCGACTCCGGCAACATCCAGGTGCTGGATGCCAGCAACCCGGCCCAGGTACACCTGGCCATCCGCCCGGACACCCACAGCGGCCACTACCAGTGGTTCCACTTCAAGGTCAGCGGGCTGACGCCGGGCCAGGTCCATCGCTTCAGCCTCGACAACGCCTCCGGCTCCTCCTACAAGAATGCCTGGAGCGGCTACAACGCCGTGGCCTCCTACGATCAGCACACCTGGTTCCGCGTCCCCAGCCAGTTCGACGGCACGGCGCTGTCGTTCGAGGTAAAGGCCGAACAGCCACACATCTGGTTCGCCTACTTCGAGCCCTACCCGCGCGCGCGCCACAACCAGCTGATCGAACGTGCCCGGCAACTGCCAGGGGTCGAATTGCTCGCCAATGGCCGCAGCGTACAGGGCCGCGACATTCCCCTGCTGCGCGCCGGTGACGGTGCCGCTGGCAAGCGCAAGCTGTGGCTGATTGCCCAGCAACACCCGGGCGAACACATGGCCGAGTGGTTCATGGAAGGCGTGATCGACCGCCTGCAGGCCAACGACGCGGTGATCCAGCAATTGCTGGCCAAGGCCGACCTGTACCTGATCCCCAACATGAACCCCGACGGTGCCTTCCTCGGCCACCTGCGCACCAACTTCAAGGGCAAGGACCTCAACCGTGCCTGGCAGGACGCCAGTGTCGAACTCACCCCAGAGGTGTTCTTCGCCCAGGCGCAGATGAAGCAATACGGCGTGGATGCGTTCATCGACGTGCATGGCGATGAGGAGATTCCCCATGTATTCACCGCGGCCTGCGAGGGCAACCCGGGCTACACGCCACGGCTGGCCAAGCTGGAAGAGCAGTTCCGCAGCACCCTGTGCAGCCTGACCCGCGACTTCCAGACCGTGCATGGCTACACCCGCGACGAACCGGGGCAGGCCAACACGACGCTGGCCTGCAATGCGGTGGGGATGGCGCATGACTGCCTGTCACTGACCCTGGAAATGCCGTTCAAGGACCATGACGACGCGCCGGATGCCGTCACCGGCTGGTCGGGGGCGCGCTCGAAGGCGTTGGCCGGGGCGGTGCTGGAGACATTGGCGAAGATGGTTGGCGATTTGCGTTGACTGAAACGGCCCATCGCCGGCAAGCCGACTCTCACAGGACTGCACATGACTCATGGCATTAGCAGGGCCCCTGTGGGAGCGGCTTTAGCCGCGAACACCGGCGTAGCCGGTGCCATGCACCGCGTTGGATTCTTCGCGGCTAAAGCCGCTCCCACAGGTTACGCGGACCGCCGCTCCCACAAGGTCCCTGCACTCAGAACTGCACATCCAGAATCACACTGTCGGTATAGGTCGCCGCCGGCGGTGTAGCCTGGTCGGTGTAGACCTTGGCGTTGTAGTTGAACACCTGGCTACCGGTGCCGGTACCCGTGCCGGGGTTTACATCGGCATCGGCACTGGCCCGTCGCGCAGCCCCTACCGAACCCCAGCGCACCGCACCGGCGCTCTTGAAAATGTCATAGGCCAGGTAGTTGTTGGCCGCCGACTTCATCCGCCGTCGCCCATTGGCTGCGTTCTGGCCGTCATCCAGGCCCACGGTGTAATTGCTGCCCTTGGTGCACGATACACTCAGGCTCTGGCTCACCGTGCCGAAGCCTGCCACCACCGGCGCACTGGAGAAGCTGATAGTGGGTGTGGTGATCTGGCAGTCGTTGGTCACCGTCAGGCTCACGTACAAATTCTGGCTACCCGAGTTGATGTCACGCCCCGCGCAAAGCCCGCCGAGGCCAATTCCCGCACAGTAATTCCAGCTCCAGGCCACGGTCAGGGTCTCCTGGTACAGGCCTGCTGCGACGTTGCTGCCAGTCTGGGTACGCATGTAGATCGGCACAGTCTTGGGCGTGGAGCTGCCGAGCAACCCCAGCACGTCGATGATACTGTTGCGGGCGAAGTCGTAGGGCTGGCCACGGGTCAGCGGATAGTTGGTACTGTTGTCGGCATACAGCGTGTAGGGGATGACGTCGCCCGTCGGACCGACCAGGCCGCCCGACGCGGGCAGGATGGTGGCGTAGAAGTGATCATCGCTGCTGAGCAGGGTAAGCAGCGAACCGCTGCACTGTAACCCCGAGTTCAGCGTCGAGGTGCTTTGTACCGTGTTGAGTACCTGCCGCGAGCTGAGGCTGCCGAACGCTGCCGGCGACGTCGCGACCGACGAGCACAGCGCCCACGCCGAACCTGCCGGCAGTAACAGTAACCCCGCCCACAACCCACGCCAGCAGGCCGTCATTTGCACACCAACGGACCGATCAAGGGGATCGAGCCTTGCGCTTCAGGCAGGTCGAACGCCACCTGGCAATGCCCGCCCCCTTCCAGCTCCACCTGCAGGCGGTTATGCGCCGCCAGGTTCTCCAGGTACACCAGGCCATCCCAACCGACTACAGCCTGGCCGCCACTTTCAGCATGGGTGACACGGCTGCCCAGCTTGAGCGCCTGCCGGTCAGCGTCCACCAGTTCGACACTGGCCGCCAGCACGCGCCTGAGCGGGAACTCCAGCAAGTAGCCGCTGCCCCGGCGCACCGCCACCCGCTGTTCCACTTCCGGCGCGAGGATGTCCGGCGGCAGGTCCATGGGGTCGATCTCGTACTTGCCGCGGTAGTAACCGCTGCCGTACGGCACCAGCAGGTGGCCGTCGGCATCGGTGCGGCCTACTTCCTGGTTTTCATAGCGCACCGGCACATCGGCATAGCCACCGGTGCTGACCACCACGAAGGCATCGTCGATACGGTTGGCAGCGAACAGCCCGGCATCCATCCACACCAGCGAACCACTGGCGTCGGCCCAGCGGGTCATTTCGCCACTGCTGCCATACACACCGGCCTGCAACTGCACCGACTGCAGGCGCCAGGTGACATCGGCCTGGCGGTAAGCATCGCGCTCGCTACCGGCGGCATAACCCAGGTTGTACCCGTAACCACCACCCACCGGCGTCGCGCGGCTGTAGTTGACCCGCTGCAAGGTCTCGCCTTCCTGGCTGCGCTCCATGCCCAGGGCCAAGGTGCCGTGCAGGTCGAACGGGATCACCAGTTGTGCCTGCACCGCCCACTGGCTGTCCCCCACTTCACGGTTGGCCGACAGGTACACGCTGCTGTTCCCCCACAGTGGCCTGCTGTAGCTCAGGTTGATCAGCCGGGTACGCGTGCCGTCGCCGGCGCGCACATCGAAGTAGCCGGCACCGATGTTGCCGTATTCGTTCAGGTTCAGGCTCAACGTGACCTGTTCGCTGCGCTGGCTCAGCTGTATGTTCTGGCTGTCGACCCGGGTCAGGTCGGCGTAGTCGCCATGGCGTTGCAGGCGCTGGTAGCTGAAGCCGATGCGCTGGCTGTTGTATTGGTAGCCGAGGGCGACCTGGTGGCCCTTGTCGCCGTCGAACCGGCTCTGCGCCAAGGCAGCGTTGAGCACGCCGAAGTTGCCCAGGCGCAGGTTGCCGCCCAGGCCGCTCAGCATCAGCGATTCGGCAGTTTCGGCATGGGTCTCGAGGGTGAGGATGTCGCTGACCCCGTAGCGCAGGCTGGCCGAGGCAACCCCTGGGCCATAGGCAAAATCGCGCACTCCGTAGTCGCGGCGCAGGCTACCGGCTGCCACCGAATAATCCGCCAGGCCCTGCTGTAGCAGGCTGCTGGTGACGTAGAACGGCAAAGTGGTCGACACCTGCCGACCAAGGGCATCGGTGGTGACCACCACCGCTTCCCCGGCGCCGTTGATGAACGGCACGTTGGTCAGTGTGTAGGGGCCCGGCTGCAACTCGGTGGTGCTGGACTTGTAGCCATTGATGAACAGGTCCAGCGAGGTCGGGACCGCTGCTTCACCGGAGAACGCCGGCAACGGGTAGGTGACCAGGTCGGGGCGCACAGCGAAATCGCGCGATAGCTGCAGGCCACCGACCCGCACCGAGCTGGTCCAGGGCAAGGCGCCGGTCACCAGGTCACCGGCTTCGTAGGTCAGCAGGCGCTGCTCGTCGGTGAAGCGCCAGGTGGTGTCGTAACGCAAGAAGCCCTGGCGCGTGTCGTCGGCCGGCGCACCATTGAACGACTGGCGCCACTGCCCGGTGCTGGAGAACGTACCCCAGCTGTCGAACAGGCGCAGTTCGTTCCAGGCTGCCAGGTAGCTGCCGCCGTCATCGGTGTCGTTGAGGTACAGGTCGTAGTTGAACAACGCGCCGAAACTGCTGCGCGCATCGCTGGCCGTGTACAGGTTGCGGTCGCCCAGTTGCTGGTCGGGCAGCCAGGCCGGCGGCACTTGCAGCAGCAGGCGCTGGTTCTGGCTGTCGTAGTCGGCGTGCAGCCCCGCGATGGCCTCCAGCGCCACCTCGCCCTGGGGGTTGCCCGGCAGCGAGACACCGGCCCCGCGCAACACCTCGCTGTCCAGGTACAACTGCCCGGCGCGCTGCTGCACCGGCACCAGTTCAGCCTTGGGCATCTGGTTCACCAGCAGCTCGAGGTACAGCGTGGCGTCGGCGATGGCGGACAGCTCCGTAGGCGGTGGCGGCAGGTCGTCGGCCAGCACCAGGCCAGAGCCGACCAGGGCCAGCCCCAGGCACCAGCGGTGCATCGCCGCCGTCAGCCACCTCACACACGGTTTCCAACCATTGCCAGGTCCTCCCTGGGCCCTGCTCGGCATTCAGGCGCGAGCTCATTGGCTTTGGCGGATGGCGTCCGCACTGCTCTGGCCGTTCAACCTACCCTTCAGCACACTGCCGGCATTCAGTGCCAACGGTGCCGGCCAGCGCATGCTGGCCCCCGGCAGCACATAGCCCAGCAGGCCCTCGGCCAGTGGCGTGCTCTGGCTGCCCTGTTGCACCACTACATCGGTCAGGCGTGCATGCACCGGGCCGGTGTTGCGCAGTTCCACATAGGGCTTGCCCTGCACGGTTACCGCGCGCCAGCTGAGTTGCGGCTTGCCGACACCTTCGGCATTGCGCTTGCCTGCAGGGTCGGCCTTGCCCCACAGGCCTTCGCCGTAGACGAACAGGGGCACCGAGTAGCGCATCTGCAGGCGGATCGCCGCAGTGGTACCGGGCTCGGCCTTGTCGACGGGGATGGCGGGCGGGATTTCGTCGATGATGATGCGGTAGGCCTGCTCCTGGCCGACTGGCGAGGGGCCGGTGCGGGTCAGGCGGATCAGTTGCTTCTGCCCGGGGGCGATGTTGGCCACCGGCGGGCTGCCGATGATCTCGCGCTGCGCCTGGTACTGTTCCTGATAGTCACCCTGGCGCCAGGCGAACACCCGCACCTGCAGGTTGGCCGGTGCAGTGCCGCGGTTTTCCAGCCATAGTGCGCCGGCCTTCTGGTCAGCCTCCAGCACCGGGTCGATCGGCCAGATCAGCACCGAGGTGGCGGCCCCGGCCGGCAGGCTCGCCAGCCACAACGCACCGATCAATCCACGCGCCCACTTCGCGCCTGCCCCCATGAAGCTCTCCTTGGATACTGGTCGTTGGTGCCGATGTATTCACCAGGTCACCGTCACCTGCACTACATCGGTATAGGTCCCTGCCGGCAGCGTACCGCTCAGCTGGAGCCGGCCGTACACCGGCAGCTTGATCGCCGTCGGGTCGGTGTAGCTCACGGCCACGCTCTGGCCGATCCCCAGGCTCTGGCTGTAAGCCGCGTCCCGGTACAACTGGTATGCCAGCACCTGCGTGCCGCCCGTGCGCTTGAGGTTGCGTGTGCCGCTGGAACTGTTCTGTCCGCCATCCACACTCATGCTCAAGGCCACCCCCGGGGTGCACTGAAAGGTCACCGTGGTACCGCCCAGCGAGGTGCCGAGGACACCGGTGGCCAGCGCTGACTGCGTGCCATAGTTCAGCGTCCCGTAGTTACTGACGCCGCCGACCACCAGGCACCCGGCAACGATCTGCGCCGTCACCATGAAACTGCTGGTGGTCGCCGCATCCAGAGGTGCGGCCAGCAGCACGCCGAGGCCGCTCAGGCCGCCCGCCAGCCAGCTGCGCATGACTCAGAACGACAGCTCGACGGACACTGTGTCGGTATACGCCCCCGCCGGCAGGCCGGCCTTGCCACGCGCCTGGCCATACAGGTTGACGGTCTGGGCCGCGCCGCTGCTGGTCGGCAAGGTGATGGTGCCGTCGATGGCCAGCACCTGCGTGTGCCCGGCATCGGTGTAGAAGTCATACGGCACGAAGTTGCCGGCGCCATCCGCCAGCGCACGGTTGCCCCCGGCCGACTGGCCATCGTGGAGGCCGCCCCTGACACGGATCACCGGTACCGTGCCGGCCGAACAGAGAATGCTCATCGCCCCTCCGCCGCCGCCGATTACCTGGGCGTCGGCAGTGGTGAACAGGGCATCCTTGGTGCCGAAGTCCAGGGTACCAAAGCTCACCCCCGAGGTGCCTGAGCTGCCATTGACCTGGCACGCCGCGGTCAAGGTCAGCGTCGAGTCGATGGTCCCGGTCGTGGCGGCCTGGGCCTGGGAAGTCAGCGCCAGGCCCAGACCGGCGAGGATGCAGCGTGAGAGGTTCATTCGCATCGAAGTCTCCTTGCGTCGTTACCAGTCCAGGGTCACCCTGAGGGTGTCACGGTACAGCCCGGCCGGCAGCGCGCGCGGTTGCGCCACTACCACACCGTAGATGGGGATCGGTATCTGCCGGGTACTGCTGATGGTGAAGGCACGCGCCTGGCCGATGCCGTAGCGGCTGTTGCCGCCCGGGTCGATCGCCAGCTGATAGGGGATCAGCTCGCGGCCGTTACTCAGGCGCCGTATGCCGTCACTGCCATTCAGGCCACCGTTGATACGCACGTTGAACGCCCGCACTTCGGGCGTGCAGCTGATCTGCAGGCTGCCCTCGCCGCTCACATCATCGACCTGGCTACGCAGCGGTTGGTCCCAGTGCGGACCGCGCTCGCCGAAGTCCAGCACCCCCGGGTTGCCCACCACTGTCGGTTGCGTCTCGTTGCTGCTGACCTGGCAAGCCGCGCTGATTACCAGCCGCGCCTGGATGAAACCGGTGCTGGTGCCATGCGCGGCACCGCCGGGCACCAGCAGCGGGCCCAAGGTAAGCAGCAGGATCGAGGTGCGGTTCATGGCGTCGCGTCCTTGTGCATGTTGGCATCCCTACCAGGTGACGGTGACTTTGAGCAGGTCGGCATACCTACCTGCGTGCGGTACCCAGGCCAGCTTGTCGATCCGTGCATACAGCGGCAGCTCGACCGAGCCGCTGTCCGGCACCCGCGCCGAATGCGCCACATTCACCGCCAACGGTTCGCGCCAGGCGGCGTCGCGGTAAAGGCGATAAGGGATGGGCCTGGCCTTGTCATCGTCGCTGGCCAGGAAACGCAGCTCGCCGACGCCGCCATGCTGACCACCGTCGACGCGGACCTGGTACGGGGTGTCGGGATTGCACTCCAGGCGTGGCGGGCGCTGGCTCAACAGAACGCCGCTGAGCGGCGCGCCAGGGCCATCCAGCCGCGCTGCAGCGCCCATATCGATCCGCCCCAGCGCCTGTGCACCGGCATCGCGGGGCTGGTTGACCAGCATGCAGCCGCGCTGCACCAGCACCCGTACCTCCACCAGGAAGTCCGTCGCCATGGCACCACTGCTCAACATAAGGCCCAACAGGGCGGCCAGGGAACGCTCCGTCACCTTATTATCCTTGTCGAAGTCTGCTGAACTGAGCGTAGCAGTGAGGTGGCATCACGGTGCTGGCATCAAGCCACTTTTTTTGTATTAGTGATAAAGCGGGGGGAAGGACTGCATATGGATGCAAAAGACAGAAACGACAAAGCCCAGCGCTTGTCTTTCCAAGCACCGGACCAAGATACGTTTGAAGCAAGAAAATGGCAGGGGCGGCTGGATTCGAACCAACGCATGGCAGGATCAAAACCTGCTGCCTTACCGCTTGGCGACGCCCCTGTATCGGATGCAGCGTTTGCTGCTCTGACAATTCCAACTGAGTGACAACTGGGTTGTTGTCTTGGAATGCGCGGCACTTTAACAACAAACTTTCGGTCTGTGAACCCCCTGATGAAAAAAAATTACCAAAAAACAGCGAGTTAGTCATTTTCGCGGTTGGCGCAGCGACCATCCGTCGTTTTCTCCCCGCTTCGCTTCAACACATTCGCATTCCTCCCTTCCAATCAGATGAGCCAACTGCATCGACCAAGGAGGACCCCATGCCTGTTTCCCACGATCTTTACCAGGACTTGCACTACCCGCGCGAAATCGTCCAGCAGCGCCGTCAGGAGGACAGGGAGCTGGACCGGCTGCTGGACGAGTACATGGACATCGACAACCAGGTGCTGGCCGCCGAGTCGATCTCGGCGGGCAACTTCGAGGATGAAGACCTGCGCCGCCTGAAGGAGCGCCGGCTGGCCGTGAAGTACATGATCGAACGCCAGCTTCAGCACAAGCCCTGAGCTAACCCGACAACATGGCCAAGGTCAGGGCGTCCGGCTCACCGTCGTAGAATTGCACCAGCGCAAACTGGAACAACGGATTGTCAGGCGCTGCCCGGGCGAACAGGGTCAGGCACGAGCGCAACTTGAGATGGTCGGGGCTACCGAGGATTTCGCGGGCACTCTTGTCGCCGTGCTGCAGCAGTGCGGTCACGCAGGCTTCCAGGCGCGGGCCAAGCAGCGGATGAGCCAGGTAGGCCCGGGCCTCGTCGATGCCGGCCAGCGCATAACGTTCGGCCATGGCGCTGTGGCCCAGGCCATCGAGTTGCGGGAACACGTACCACATCCAGTGGCTGCGCTTGCGCCCGGCCTGCAACTCCTCCATCACCTGGCCATACACAGGGTTCTGCGCCTCGACGAAACGCTCAAGATCAAGATCGGTGTGCATGGCTCGCCCTCCTCGCATCGGTTCCAGCCTTTACTGTACGCCTGCATGGCCTACCTATCTCGTCAGGCGATCATTGCCGCGCACTTTCTGTATTAGTCAAAATGGCCGCCCTCGGGCAAGCTGCACGCTACCCCGCCATCGCCCAAGGAGCTTTGCTTTTGCCTGCCTGGATCCCTACCCCGCTACGCCAGCTTGGCCAACGCCTGCGCGGCGCCGCCGCCAACCAGAGCGAACTGCTCGGCTGGTTCGAGGACAAGGCGCACAGCCGCGGTTACCAGCTTAGCGACGGCCAACGCCGGGTGATCCACTGCATGGCCGAACAACTGACGCAGCTCGAACAAGGCCAGCCGCGTAGCCTGTACCTGTACGGCTCGGTGGGCCGTGGCAAGAGCTGGCTGCTCGATGGTTTTTTCCAGGCCGTACCGGTGCAGGCCAAGCGGCGCCTGCACTTCCATGACTTCTTTGCCCGCCTGCATCAGGCAGTGCACCGCCACCGGGCGCTGGACGACGCATTGGGCGCGGCCCTCGACGAGCTGGTGGGCGATTGTCGGGTGCTGTGCTTCGACGAATTCCATGTGCACGACATTGGCGATGCCATGCTGCTCACCCGGCTGTTCAATGCGTTGTTCAGCCGCGGCGTGTTCCTGCTGGTAACGTCCAACTATGCTCCCGAAGGGCTGCTGCCCAACCCGCTGTACCACGAGCGGTTCCTGCCGGTGATTCGTCTGATCAACAGCGCGATGGAAGTGCTTGAAGTGGGTGGCGATACCGATTTCCGCAGCCTGCCGGCCAACCGCGAGCATCAGCGCTTTACCCGGGGTCACTATGTCTGGCCGGGCAATGCAGCGCAGCGCCAGGCGCTGAATGTGCCCGAACCGCAACCGGTGATGCTGGAAGTGAACAAGCGCCCGCTGCGCGCACTGGCCGTCGATGGTCGGCGGGTGGTGCTGGGCTTTGACGACCTTTGCGAAAAGGCCACGGCAGTGATCGACTACCTGGTGCTGGCCGGGCAGTACGATGAGTGGATCATCGATGGGCTGGATGACCTGTCGGAATGTTCGCTGGCGGCGCAGCAGCGCTTCGTCAACCTGGTGGATGTGCTGTATGACCAGGATCGGCAGGTGATGGTGATCGGCAAACGCCCACTGGAAGAGAGCCTGGGCGGGCCGCTTGCCGACCTGATGCGTACCCGTAGCCGGTTGGGGCAGCTGCATCAGGTTGCCCCATAGAACTGCATTGCCTGGGCTGGCCTCTTCGCGGGCTCGCCAGCTCCCACAGGTACGCCGCAGGTTTCAGGGCCTGTGATGAACCTGTGGGAGCGGGCGTGCCCGCGAAGAGGCCGGCAAGGTCAAACCCTCAGCCAGCCCTGGGCAAATCCGCCAGCACCGCCTCGATCTCCCCCAGCACCGCCGGGTCATCCAGGGTCGAAGGCGGTACATAGTCCTGCCCGTCGGCAATCTTGCGCAGCACCGCCCGCAGAATCTTCCCGGAGCGGGTCTTGGGCAAGCGCTTCACCAGCCGCACCCGGTTGAAGCACGCCAATGCGCCAATCTCCTCGCGCACGCTGCCCACCAGGTCCACCAGCAGCTGCGCTTCGGCAATGCCCTCGCCATCCTTGAGCACCACCAGGGCCAACGGCACCTGCCCCTTGATCTCGTCATGCACGCCAATCACCGCGCACTCGGCCACCGCCGGATGGCGCGCCACCAGGTCCTCCATCTCGCCGGTGGACAGCCGGTGCCCGGACACGTTGATCACGTCATCCGTGCGCCCCATGATGTAGACGAAGCCGTCTTCGTCCAGATAGCCGCCATCGCCGGTGTGGTAATACCCCGGGTAGGTACGCAGGTAAGCCTGCAGGTAACGCTCGTGGTCGCCCCACAGCGTCTGGCTGCACCCGGGCGGCAATGGCAGGGCGATGACGATCGAGCCCTGGTGGTTAGGCCCCAGCAAGTGGCCCTCGTCATCCAGCACGCACACGTTATAGCCCGGCACCGCCCGGTTGCTCGACCCCGGCTTCGCCGCGCTGCCTTCCAGCCCCACACAGGGCGCGGTGACCGGCCAGCCGGTCTCGGTCTGCCACCAATGGTCGTGCACCGGCTTGCCACTGACCCGTTCCAGCCATTCGTGGGTGCTGGAATCCAGTTTTTCGCCCGCCAGGAACAACTGGCGCAGCGAGCTCAGGTCGTGCTTGCGGATCAGCTCACCCTCCGGGTCTTCCTTGCGGATGGCGCGCATGGCGGTGGGCGCGCAGAACAACGCGTTGACCTTGTATTGCTCCACCACCCGCCAGTAGGCCGAGGCATCCGGGGTACGGATCGGCTTGCCTTCGTAGAAGACCGTGGTGCAGCCGCTCATCAGCGGCCCATAGACGATCAGTGAATGGCCAACCACCCAGCCCACGTCGGATATGCCCCACCACACATCACCAGCCTGCATGCCGTAGATATGGCGCATGGCGTAGCACAGTGCCACGGCATTGCCGCCGTTTTCCCGCACGATGCCCTTGGGTTTGCCGGTGGTGCCAGAGGTATACATGATGTACAGCGGGTCGCCCGCATCCAGTTCCACCGGTGGCACCGGCTCGGCCTTGGCCAATGCCGCCTGCCAGTCCAGGTCACGGCCTGGCTGCAACTGGGCACGCGCCTGCGGCCGCTGCAGCACCAGCACGTTGCGCGGCTGGTGGCGGGCCAGTTGCAGGGCTCGGTCGACCAGCGGCTTGTATTCGATTACCCGGTCGAACTCCAGCCCGCAGGACGCCGTCAGCAGCAGCGTCGGCCGGGCATCGTCGATGCGCAAGGCCAGCTCGTTGGCGGCAAAGCCACCGAACACCACCGAGTGCACAGCGCCAATCCGCGCGCAGGCCAGCATGGCCATGGCCGCCTGCGGCACCATGGGCATGTAGATGATCACGCCATCGCCCTTGTTCACCCCCAGCTGGCGCAACAAACCGGCCAGACGCGCCACTTCGTCACGCAGCTGATGGTAGGTGTAGGCCTGCTGTACGCCGGTCACCGGCGAATCGTAGATCAGCGCCAACTGCTCGCCACGGCCCTGCTCGATCTGGTGATCGAGGGCCAGGTAGCAGCTGTTCAGGCGGCCATCGGCAAACCAGCGGTGGGTGCCGTCGACATTGTCTTGCAGCGTGAGGGCAGGCTTGCGGTGCCAGGCCAGGCGTGCGGCCTGTTCCGCCCAGAACGCGGCAGGGTCGGAAATGGAATGGGCGTAGCTGTGCTGGTAGCTCATATCGTAGGAAACCCGGTACTTGTTGTTATTGAAGGGCGAAACTTGAGTATGGACCGCTACACCCGCGCCGCCATGGGACTAAAGTCACAACCGACCTGCAAATTTGCAGAGAACGCCCCACAACGGTGCAAAGCTTCTAGAATAGGTCACCCCTTCAGCCACCGAGCAGCTCATGGACATCGATCAGGCCCGTACCTTCCTGGAAATCGTGCGTTGCGGCAGCCTGGTCGCCGCCGCCGAACGCCTGTTCGTGTCCCAGACGGCGATCACCGCACGGGTGCAGCGCCTGGAGCAGCAACTGGGCTGTCAGCTGTTCGTGCGTAGCCGTAACGGCGCCAGCCTGACCAGCGATGGCGAGGCATTCGTCAGTTACGCCAACCAGATGGTACAAACCTGGGAAGCGGCGCGCCGCGACCTGCCGCTGCCCGAAGGCTGCCAGCAAGTGCTGCACGTGGGCGGTGAGGTGAGCCTGGGCAACCCGATGATGCTCGACTGGGTCAGTGCCCTGCACCGCGAGCTGCCCAGCCATGCCATCCGCAGCGAGGTGAGCGACGGCGAATCGCTGCTGCGCAAGGTAGAGATGGGCCTGCTGGACGCCGCGCTGGTCTACCAGCCGACCTACGGCCCGGGCCTGCAGGTGGAGCAGTTGATGGAGGAGAAGCTGATACGTGTGCGCCGGGTCGACCAGCCAGACCCGTACATCTATATCGACTGGGGCGAGGCCTTCCGTCGCCAGCACGATGCCGCCCTGCCCGACTGTGCGCGCCCGGCGCTGAGCTTCAACCTGGGCCCTTTGGCCTTGCAGTTCATACTCGACCAGGGCGGCAGTGGCTACTTCCGCACGCGGGTGGTGCAGGCCTATCTGGACTGCGGGGTGTTCGAGCGGGTACCGCAGGCACCAGAGTTCACCTACCCGACCTTCCTGGTGTACCCGCGCAAACGCGACAGCGAAGCCCTGCAACAGGCCTTCGCCATCCTGCGCCGGCTGGTGGCCGCCGGCGCCAGCGACTGGTCACAACGCTGGGACCCGGTTATCTGAAACCTCGGCTTTGCTGAGCAGCTGGCGCTTGAGGCCGGCGATCAGGTCGGTCTGAGTGATCACCCCCACCAACTGGTCGGCATCGAGCACCGGCAGGCAATGCAGGCCCTGCTCGCACAGCAATGGCAGCAAGCGCTCCAGCGGATGCTGGCTGCTGACGCTGATTACCCGGCGGCTCATCACTTGCTCCATGCGCACCACCTTGCGGCCGAACAACCCGCGCCAACCGAAGCGGCCACGCTGCATGGCCGGGCCGACCAGGTCGCTGAGGCTGACGATGCCCACCAGCTTGCCCTGTTGCAGCACCGGCAGGGTTTTCAGGTGGTGGCTGGCCAGCATCTTCCAGGCCTGCTCCAGGGTGGTATCGGGCGTAGCGAACTGCACGTCGCGGGACATCACCGACGCGGCCGTGATGCCGCCGAGGCTGCGCTGCAGGGCGTGTTGCTCGGTGGCCAGGATGATGCGTTCCAGTTCGTCACGGGTGACGTCGACGAACTCGCCCAGTTCTTCCAGGGCCTGGTCCAGGTCTTCCCCGCGGATGCCAACCCGCTCGCTGGGCAGCGGGTCATGGGTGTGGTGCAGGTCCCTGCGCGGCACCACGCTTTTCGGGTAGCGCACGCCGGTGAGGCGGTTGTAGAGGATCGCCACCGTTACCAGGATCAGCGCGTTGAGCAGCACCGGCTCCAGCAGGTGGTCGCCCATGGCGGTCAGCCCCGCGTCGGCCAGCACCGCACTCACCGCCACCCCGCCACCCGGTGGGTGCAGGCAGCGCAGCAGGCACATCACCAGGATCGAGATACCCAGGGCGGCGGCGGCCACCCACAACTCCGGGCCGAAGCCCTGGCGCATGGCCAGGCCGACCGCGCCAGCCAGGGCGTAGCTGCCCAGCACCGGCCAGGGCTGGGCCAACGGGCCGGAGTGCACGGCGAACACCAGCACGGCCGAAGCCGCCAGCGGGCCGAGCAGGTGCAAGGCGATGCCGGGGCCATAGGCCATGCTGGTCAGCCAGCCGGCGAGGAACAGGCCGAGCAGCGCGCCGATACCGGCACGCAACCATTCTTTGGGGGGAATATTCAGGGGCGCTGGCAACAGCCGCTGCAGACGACTTTCGGAACGCGAGGCAGACATGTAGGTAATCGGAATCTGTGGTTTTTCTGGTTAAAAAGAAAGCCCATCCGAGTTGGCCTGGGCCTCGTATTGCGGTTGCAATAGCACAAGGGGCTCCGTCCGTGGAGAGATGGAAACCGCAGGGTTTCGTGGGGGGAGTTTGCCGGGCGGGGTGAGATTGGGCCAATTCAAAAAAATGCGCCTGTACTGCAATTTTTTTGCAGTGGTGATATGGCCAGCACATTTCTCAGGCGCGCCGCGCAACTTGTGGGAGCGGGTTCACCCGCGAAAAATGCAACACGGTGCATGGCACCGGCTTCGCCGGTGTTCGCGGGTAGACCCGCTCCCACAGGGCCCCGACGTTATCGAGCCTTGCGCGGCAAGTCGATGCTTACCCGCAACCCGCCCAAGGGGCTATCCTGCAGCGCCAGGCGCCCGCCCCAGGCCTCGACGATGTCGCGCACGATGCCCAGGCCAAGGCCGTGCCCGTCAACCTGCTCGTCCAGCCGCGAACCGCGCTCCAGCACCTGTTGCCGCTGGCTCTCGGGGATACCGGGGCCATCGTCATCGACCCACACCTGGTAGCCCTCGGCACTCGGCGCAATACCCAGTCGCACCTCGCTGTCGGCCCACTTGCAGGCGTTGTCCAGCAGGTTGCCGAGCAGTTCCAGGAAATCCTCGCGGTCCCACGGCAGCAGCAGCCCGGGCGGCACATCCCTGGCCAGCAGCAGGCCCTCGCCATGGATCATGCCCAGCGTCCCCAGCAACCCCGGCAGCTCGACATCGCAATCGAACTGCGCGCCTGGCAGCGCATCCCCCGCCAGCCGCGCACGGTTCAGCTCACGCGCCAGGCGCTGCTGAATCTGTTCCAGCTGCTCGCGCAGCTGCGCGCGAACCTCTGGCAGGTCCTTCAGGCGCTCGCTGGAGGCCAGGCTCAGCAACACCGCCAGCGGCGTCTTCAGCGCGTGGCCCAGGTTGCCCAGGGCATTGCGCGAGCGGCGCAGGCTGTCTTCGGTATGGCTCAGCAAATGGTTGATCTGCCCCACCAGCGGCGCCAGTTCGCTGGGCACTTCAGCGTCCAGCTGCGAGCGCTGGCCCTGCTGCAACTGGGCGATCTGCTGGCGTGCCCGCTCCAGTGGCCGCAGCGAGCGGGTCACGGTGATGCGCTGCAACACCAGCACCAGGATCAGCGCCACCAGGCACATGCCCAGGCCGATCTGTTGCAGGCGCCGAAAACCTTCGCGTACTGGCGAATAATCCTGTGCCACGCTGATCGAGATGTCCTGGCCCAGGCGCCGGTAGTCGGCACGCAGGGCCAGCAGTTGCTGGCCTTCCGGGCCGAGT
This sequence comes from Pseudomonas sp. NPDC096925, assembly GCF_044762545.1. Taxonomy (NCBI): domain Bacteria; kingdom Pseudomonadati; phylum Pseudomonadota; class Gammaproteobacteria; order Pseudomonadales; family Pseudomonadaceae; genus Pseudomonas; species Pseudomonas sp. NPDC096925. The sequence continues at coordinate 354,929 of NZ_JBIWEM010000006.1, forward strand.
TCGTGGCTGTCGGAAAGGCCCGGCACGGCGGGCTTGGGCATGTCCAGATCCCACAGCGAGCGGGAACGCCAGGTGCCTTTATCGAAATCGATGCGGAAGTAGTAGCCGGAAAACGGCCGCTGGTAGGCGGCCGAGATCCGCCGCTCATCCAGCTGCAGGCCGGAAGGCCCGCGCACCAGGGCCACCAGCAGGTTTTCACTTTCCTTGCGCAGGCCGTTTTCCAGGTAGCGCTGCAGGCCGACCTCGAACAACCACAAGGTCAGCTGTGCCAGCACCAGGCCAACCACCACCAGCACCGCCACCAGGCCCAGGCTCAGGCGCGCCTGGATCGACTTCACGCGACGCTCCCGGCGTAGATGTAGCCTTGCCCGCGGCGGGTCTCGATGACGCTGCGGCCCAGCTTGCGCCGCAAGTGGTTGACGTGCACCTCCAGCACGTTGGAGTCGCGCTCGGTTTCACCGTCGTAGAGGTGCTCGGCCAGGTGGCTCTTGGACAGGATCTGTTGCGGATGCAACATGAAGTAACGCAGCAGGCGAAACTCGGCAGCGGTCAGCTGGATATCCACGCCGTCACGGTTCACGCATTGCCGGCTTTCGTCCAGTTGCAGGCCGGCCGCTTCCAGCGTCGGCTGGTTGGCCAGGCCACGGGCACGCCGCAACAACGCCTGGATGCGCAGCTGCAGTTCTTCGGGGTGGAAAGGTTTGCTCAGATAGTCATCGGCCCCGGCCTTCAGCCCTTCGATCCGCTCGGCCCACGAGCCACGGGCGGTGAGGATCAACACCGGCGTGACCAGGCCTGCAGCGCGCCACTGGGCCAGCACCTCCAGGCCCGGCAAGCCCGGCAGGCCAAGGTCCAGGATGATCAGGTCGTAAGGTTCGCTCTGGCCCTGGTACACCGCGTCACGGCCGTCGGCCAGCCAGTCCACGGCGTAGCCCTGGCGCTGCAGGCCGGCGGTCAGTTCATCGGCCAGCGGCACATTGTCCTCGACAAGCAACAGGCGCATTCAGTCGTCTTCCTCGTCTTTGAGCAGGGCACCGCTGCTGGCGTCGAGCTTGATCTCGCGCACCACACCTTCAGCCGTCAGCACCTCGACTTCGTATTCGTAGCGACCGTCGTCTTCTTCCAGCTCGGCCTCCAGCAGACGCGCCCCGGGGTGACGCCCCAGGGCGGTTTCCAGCAGATGTTCGAGCGGCAGGATGATGCCCTTCTGGCGAAGTTCCAGGGCTTCGTCCTGGTCAAGGTCGCGGGCAACGGCCAGGGAACAGACCGCCAGCAGCGCCAGCGCGAGGTAGCGCGCCGGCCGCGGTAGGTGGATCATCAGTTATCCCGCTCGTCCTTCAGCACTTCACCGGTCCTGGCGTCCAGCGCCACGTCCCATTCGACGTTCTGCGTGTCGCGCAGCTCGACCTTGTAGATGTAGCGGCCGTACTCGTCTTCAAGCTCGGAGTCGGTGACGGTGGCGCCGGGGTGCTTGGCCACGGCGGCGGCCTTGAGTTCGTCCAGCGACTTGACGGTCTTGGCGTTGACCAGTTTGACCACTTCGTCGGGCTGCACATCCTTGGCGATGGCGGAATGGGCACCCAGGGCAAGGGCGGCGGCGACGGTGAACAGGGCAGTCAAGGGTTTCATCGTTCTTCTCTCCTGAGAACTGTACAAGTTGTCTACGGGGTTAAGATTAACCACCGGTCCTTAATTCAACCTGAAAACAACTGGCGGCATGATAGCGCAGGTCAGGCTACTGTCTCGCCATCACCCAATCCTGCGCGCCCCTGTGGGAGCGGTTTCACCCGCGAACACCGGCGCCACGGCGTTGGCTTCTTCGCGGCTAAAGCCGCTTGTGTCTTGAGAGGGGATTAGAATCTGGAGTGAGAGCGGTGAATGGCAAGCTGAATGCCAGAGGTGCCTTGAGCACGTGTGGGAGCACAA
>NZ_JBIWEM010000007.1:0-321467 GCF_044762545.1 Pseudomonas sp. NPDC096925
GGGGTCGCAGGCGTGAAGGCCCAGTTGCCGCTGCCGTCGGCGGTCGTCTCGCCGATCGGATTACCGCTGCCGTCGGTAAGGATCACCTTGGCCCCCGCTTCAGCGGTACCACTGATCACCACCCCGTTGCTCGGGTTGATGATGGGTGCGGGCGGCGCGACGGCGTCAACAGTGACACTGGTCGGGCCGCTGGTATTGCCGGCCGGGTCCTGGGCCACGGCATTGATCACCGTGCCATTGGCCAGCGGGGTCGCAGGCGTGAAGATCCAGTTGCCGCTGCCATCGGCGGTGGTCTGGCCGATCGGGTTGCCGCCGCCGTCGGTGAGAATGACCGTCGCGCCGGCTTCGGCGGTACCGCTGATTTCCGTGCCATTGCTCGGCTCGACCACTGGCGCCGCCGGCGCCACGCCGTCCACGGTAATGACCGCCGGTGCACTTTCGGTCCCACCGGGGTTGCGCGCCACCGCGTTGACCACGGTGCCATCCGGCAGCGGTACGCCGGGGGTAAAGCTCCAGTTGCCGCTGCCATCGGCGGTGACCTGGCCGATCGGGTTGCCGTTGCCATCGGTGAGGATAATGGTGTTGCCCGCATCGGCGGTGCCGCTGATCACCGAGCCGTTGCTCGGCTCGACCTGCGGAATCGACGGCAGCGACGAGTCCACGGTAGTGCTACCGGGGTTGCCGGTATTGCCGGCGGCATCGGTCGCCGTGGCGTTGACCACGGTGCCATTGGGCAGCGGCGTGCCCGGGGTGAACGTCCAGTTGCCACTGCCATCGGCCGTCACCTGGCCAATCGGATTACCACTGCCGTCGGTGAGCGTCACCGTGCTGTTTGGCTCGGCGGTGCCGTTGATCACGGCGCCATTGCTCGGGTTGACCACCGGCGCAGCGGGTGCGAGCGCATCCACCGTGGTGCTGCCCTGCGGGCCGGTATTGCCGGCCGGGTCCTGGGCCACGGCGTTGACTACCGTGCCGTTGGCCAGCGGCGTACCGGGCGTGAAGGTCCAGTTGCCGCTGCCGTCGGCGGTGGTCTGACCGATCGGGTTGCCGCTGCCATCGGTCAGGATGACGGTGCTGCCTGGCTCGGCGGTGCCGCTGATTTCCGTGCCGTTGCTCGGCTCGACCACTGGAGCAGCCGGAGCCACCGAGTCCACCGTGGTGCTCGACGGCGCGCTGGTGTTGCCGGTCGGGTCGGTTGCCGTGGCGTTGATGACGGTACCGTTGGCCAGCGGCGTGCCGGGGGTAAAGCTCCAGTTGCCGCTGCCGTCGGCGGCGGTCTGGCCGATCAGGTTGCCGCTGCCATCGGTCAGGGTGACGGTGCTACCCGGTTCTGCGGTACCACTGATCGTGGTGCCATTGCTGGCGTTGACCACTGGTGCGGCCGGGGCCTGCGAATCCACTGTGGTGCTCGACGGAATACTGCTGTTGCCGGCTGCGTCCTGGGCCACCACATTGATTACTGTGCCATCAGCAATCGGCGTGGCCGGGGTGTAGGTCCAGTTGCCACTGCCATCGGCCGTCACCTGGCCGATCGGATTACCGCTGCCATCGGTGAGGGTCACCGTGCTGTTTGGCTCGGCGGTACCGCTGAGGCTGCTGCCGTCACTCAGGCTGACGGTGGGCGCGCCTGGCGCCACAGCGTCCACCGTGGTGCTGCCCTGCCCGCTAGTGTTGCCAGCTGAGTCGGTCGCCGTGGCATTGACCACCGTGCCATTGGCCAGCGGCGTACCAGGAGTGAAGCTCCAGTCGCCGTTGCCGTCGGCAGTAGTCTGGCCAATCGGGTTGCCGCTGCCATCGGTCAGGGTCACGGTGCTCCCTGGCTCGGCGGTGCCGCTAATCATGCTGCCGTTGCTCGGCTCGACCACCGGCGCAGCTGGAGCCACCGAGTCCACCGTGGTACTCGACGGCGCGCTGGTGTTGCCGGTCGGGTCGGTTGCCGTGGCGTTGACCACGGTACCGTTGGCCAGCGGCATGCCGGGGGTGAAGCTCCAGTTGCCGCTGCCGTCGGCGGTGATTTGGCCGATCGGGTTGCCGCTGCCATCGGTCAGGGTCACAGTGGCGCCCGCTTCAGCCGTACCGCTGATGGTTACGCCGTTGCTCGGATTGATAATCGGCGCAGCCGGCGCGCTGGAATCGACGGTGACCGTCGCTGCCGGGCCGGTATTGCCCGCCGGGTCGCTCGCCGTGGCATTGACCACCGTGCCATTGGCCAGCGGCGTCGCTGGAGTGAAGCTCCAGTTGCCACTGCCATCGGCCGTCACCTGGCCAATCGGATTACCGCTGCCATCGGTGAGCGTCACCGTGCTGTTTGGCTCGGCGGTACCGCTGAGGCTGCTGCCATCACTCAGGTTGACGGTGGGCGCGACTGGCGCCACAGCGTCCACCGTGGTGCTGCCCTGCCCGCTGGTGTTACCAGCTGGGTCGGTCGCCGTGGCGTTGACCACCGTGCCATTGGCCAGCGGCGTACCAGGAGTGAAACTCCAGTCGCCGTTGCCGTCGGCGGTCGTCTGGCCGATGGGGTTGCCGCTGCCATCGGTCAGGATGACGGTGCTGCCTGGCTCGGCGGTGCCGCTGATTTCGCTGCCGTTGCTCGGCTCGACCACCGGCGCAGCCGGGGCCACCGAGTCCACCGTGGTGCTCGACGGCGCGCTGGTGTTGCCGGTCGGGTCGGTTGCCGTGGCGTTGACCACGGTACCGTTGGCCAGCGGCGTGCCGGGGGTGAAGCTCCAGTTGCCGCTGCCGTCAACGGTAGTCTGGCCGATCGGGTTGCCGCTGCCATCGGTCAGGGTCACGGTCGCGCCCGGTTCTGCGGTGCCACTGATCGTGGTGCCATTGCTGGCGTTGACCACTGGTGCGGCCGGGGCCTGCGAATCCACTGTGGTGCTCGACGGAATACTGCTGTTGCCGGCTGCGTCCTGGGCCACCACATTGATTACTGTGCCATCAGCAATCGGCGTGACCGGGGTGTAGGTCCAGTTGCCACTGCCATCGGCCGTCACCTGGCCAATCGGATTACCACTGCCATCGGTGAGGGTCACCGTACTGTTTGGCTCGGCGGTGCCGTTGAGTACGGCGCCATTGCTCAGGTTGACCACCGGCGCAGCGGGTGCGAGCGCATCCACCGTGGTACTGCCCTGCGGGCCGGTATTGCCGGCCGGGTCCTGGGCCACGGCGTTGACCACCGTGCCATTGGCCAGCGGCGTACCAGGAGTGAAGCTCCAGTCGCCGTTGCCGTCAGCGGTGGTCTGGCCGATCGGATTGCCACTGCCATCGGTCAGGATGACGGTGCTGCCCGGCTCGGCGGTACCGCTGATTTCCGTGCCATTGCTCGGCTCGACCACCGGCGCAGCCGGGGCCACCGAGTCCACCGTGGTGCTCGACGGCGCGCTGGTGTTGCCGGTCGGGTCGGTTGCCGTAGCGTTCACCACGGTACCGTTGGCCAGCGGCGTGCCGGGGGTGAAGCTCCAGTTGCCGCTGCCGTCAACGGTAGTCTGGCCGATCGGGTTGCCGCTGCCATCGGTCAGGGTCACGGTCGCGCCCGGTTCTGCGGTGCCACTGATCGTGGTGCCATTGCTGGCGTTGACCACTGGTGCGGCCGGGGCCTGCGAATCCACTGTGGTGCTCGACGGAATACTGCTGTTGCCGGCTGCGTCCTGGGCCACCACATTGATTACTGTGCCATCAGCAATCGGCGTGACCGGGGTGTAGGTCCAGTTGCCACTGCCATCGGCCGTCACCTGGCCGATCGGATTACCGCTGCCATCGGTGAGGGTCACCGTGCTGTTTGGCTCAGCGGTACCGCTGAGGCTGCTGCCGTCACTCAGGTTGACGGTGGGCGCGCCTGGCGCCACACCGTCCACCGTAATGCTGCCCTGCCCGCTGGTATTGCCAGCTGGGTCGGTCGCCGTGGCGTTGACCACCGTGCCATTGGCCAGCGGCGTACCAGGTGTGAAGCTCCAGTCGCCGTTGCCGTCAGCGGTGGTCTGACCGATCGGGTTGCCACTGCCATCGGTCAGGATGACGGTGCTGCCCGGCTCGGCGGTACCGCTGATTTCCGTGCCATTGCTCGGCTCGACCACCGGCGCAGCCGGGGCCACCGAGTCCACCGTGGTGCTCGACGGCGCGCTGGTGTTGCCAGTCGGGTCGGTTGCCGTGGCGTTGACCACTGTACCGTTGGCCAGCGGCGTGCCGGGGGTAAAGCTCCAGTTGCCGCTGCCGTCGGCGGCGGTCTGGCCGATCAGGTTGCCGCTGCCATCGGTCAGGGTGACGGTGCTACCCGGTTCTGCGGTACCACTGATCGTGGTGCCATTGCTGGCGTTGACCACTGGTGCGGCCGGGGCCTGTGAATCTACTGTGGTGCTCGACGGAATACTGCTGTTGCCGGCTGCGTCCTGGGCCACCACATTGATTACTGTGCCATCAGCAATCGGCGTGACCGGGGTGTAGGTCCAGTTGCCACTGCCATCGGCCGTCACCTGGCCGATCGGATTACCGCTGCCATCGGTGAGGGTCACCGTGCTGTTTGGCTCGGCGGTGCCGTTGAGTACGGCGCCATTGCTCGGGTTGACCACCGGCGCAGCGGGTGCGAGCGCATCCACCGTGGTGCTGCCCTGCGGGCCGGTATTGCCGGCCGGGTCCTGGGCCACGGCGTTGACCACCGTGCCGTTGGCCAGCGGTGTGGCCGGGGTAAAGGTCCAGTCACCGTTGCCGTCGGCAATAGTCTGGCCGATCAGGTTGCCGCTGCCATCGGTCAGGGTGACCGTGCTACCCGGTTCTGCGGTGCCGCTGATTTCGCTGCCATTGCTGGGGTTGACTGCCGGTGCCGCCGGGGCCTGCGAATCCACTGTGGTGCTCGAGGGCATGCTGGTGTTGCCGGCTGCGTCCCGAGCCACCACGTTGACCACTGTGCCATCAGCAATCGGCGTGGTCGGGGTGTAGGTCCAGTTGCCACTGCCATCGGCCATCACCTGGCCGATCGGATTGCCGCTGCCATCGGTGAGGGTCACGGTGCTGTTCGGCTCGGCGGTGCCGCTGATCACGGTGCCGTTGCTCGGATTGACCGAGGGGGCCGACGGCGCCACGCCATCGATAATGGTGCTGGCGGGCGGGCTGCTGTTGCCGGCGGCATCCTCGACCACCGCGTTGACCACCGTGCCATCAGGCAGTTGGCTATCCGTGGGATACGACCAGTTGCCATTGCTGTCGGCTGTAGTGTGGCCGATGGGATTGCCGTTGCCATCGGTGAGGACCACAGTGCTGCCTGGTTCGGCGGTGCCGCTGAGGCTGCTGCCATCGCTCAGGTTGATGGTGGGCGCGCCCGGGGCCACGCCGTCCACGGTGGTGCTGCCCTGTCCGCTGGTATTGCCGGCCAGGTCGGTCGCAGTGGCGTTGACCACGGTACCGTCAGGCAGCGGTGTCGCGGGGGTGAAGCTCCAGTTGCCGTTGCCATCGGCGGTCGTCTGGCCGATCGGATTGCCGCTGCCATCGGTGAGGGTAACGCTGCTGCCCGGCTCGGCGGTACCGCTGAGTTCGGTACCGTTACTCGGGTTGATCACCGGTGCCGACGGCGCCACGCCATCGATGATGGTACTGGCGGGCGGGCTGCTGTTACCGGCGGCATCCTCGACCACCGCCTTGACCACCGTGCCATCTGGAAGCCGGGTGTCCGGGGTGTATGACCAGTTACCGTTGCCGTCGGCGGTAGTCTGGCCGATAGGGTTACCGTTGCCGTCGGTGAGCACCACGGTGCTGCCCGGCTCGGCGGTACCGCTTAGGCTGGAACCATTGCTCGGGTTGATCTGCGGCGCATCAGGAAAGTCAGGGGCCTGCACGGTCACGGGCGGGCTGCTGTTGCCGGCCGGATCGGTCACCACTACAGAAACCGTTTCGCCGTTGGTCAGTGGCGGGTTCAGCGGAATCTGGAAGTTGCCATCAGGGCCGACCACCACGCTTACATCCGTTTGCCCGTCGCCGTTGCTGTCGACGCCCACGGTGGCGCCCGGCTCGGCCTTGCCGCTGATGCTGCTGCCATCCGTGGCAATCTGCAGGCCGCTAGCCGGGGCCGGGGCCGTGGTGTCAGGCGGCACGCTGCCTTCACCACTGCCACCGCCACCACCACCATCGTTGCTATTGGCGATCGCAACGCCGCCACCGATGATCGCTGCGCCGGCCAGCAGTGCACCGCCAGGGCTCAGCCCGGCAACGGTGCTGTCGGCAGCAGTGAGCGAGTCGAACCCGGCAAGGCTTTCCTGGGGCACATAACCCGCCACCAGCGGCCCATCGGCAGCAACCGGCGGCAAGTCGACGGCCAGTAGTTTGTCCCGGTCAACCAGGTACAACTGGCTTGCAGGCTGCCCCTCGACATAGAAGTTGGCAATGCGCAGGCTTTCGCCGGACTTCAGTTGTACGATCAGATCGGGACCGCTTTTTGTGTAGCCCGTCACGCTTTCAGGAGCAATATCCAGAACAACGTTACTGCTCTGGGTGAGTGTCAGTATTCCGTTGTTGGGGATTGCGATGGGGGCGGCAGAAGAAACACTTTGAGCGAGGGGAGATACCTTGGCCTGAATCGACATACCTGACAGTCCCTTTGTCAACAGCACGACCGAGCAGTCGCACTCGTATATCCAGAAATAGCATGCCCTCCCTAAAACGCCAGTCGGTTTTCTATAAATAACTCGGAAAGACTTACAACGCTGACGACTACACCAACACGGCGACCCGAGTGTCCTGCTATTCCGAATTAAATAGTCACAAATAGTTTCTTGATCAATAAAATAAAGTTGACCTTATTTGGGAAAGCGTACGTAAAAGTACCTTCGGCCATGTTGATGGATGCAAACGGATGGCACTTCCCGGTCAGACCCACTCAACTGGACGCAGGCAAAAAATTGGCAGTCTCCTGGCCAAACTTGAGTTTGGCCACTTTGTTCAGAGACCAGCCACTGGTTTTGAACACATCAGCGCGGCGTCCAGCAGCCTGCCGTGGTCGTACCAGGCATCGCGTTGATAAGCCCTGAACTGTTGCCGGGCTCCCGTGCCCCGCACCTCGACCAAGCCACCCGCCTTGTTGGGGTCGGTGCTATCGACGAACAGTTTGACCGAGTTGTCACCATCGACCTGGTAGGTTTTCACACGCCCTGGAAGTTCGCTTTTGACGCACCCCAGGTACGCCGGCGTACTTCTTTCCGTGGCTCCGGACGCATACCCATGGCCCTCACGCACATCGGGGTCATGTGCGCAGCCTGCCATGAACAGTGTGGCGAAAGTAGACATCAGTATTGCGCCTGCTACCGACCTTGAGCTCTTCACGCGACACACTCCTGCTACCCCATCGAGTAACCTGGTAAAGTGTTGCCAAGCCGCATGCCCTTTTTTTGTTTTGGTTTGCCCATGTTACTGCTCAATGTCACCCGGGCATTAGGCTTGTTTGCTATATCGGTTCAAGGGGCGGGCTCTCCCCGCGAAGATAACCTGGTTCGTGGGTTACTCGGCATGTTCCAGATCGGCCAGCCTGGGCGAGCTTCCCTTGTTTTCCAGTGGGCTCGCACAGGCATGGCCGCAAGCGCATGGTCTTCTTGCGCGAGATTTCAGCTGGCGCTCGACTCGGGGCCTGCAGTGCCGTGTGGCCATGAACCCGACAGAGAGCGGGCAAGGCTTGCCCGAGCCGGGTTGTCACCCTGCCGAAGCCCCCGATTTCGGGTGCAACTGGGCCCACAAACGGGGATCAGGCGATGGCCTTCAGAAACACAAACGTCGCTGCCAGATCCAGGACCAGCACAGCAACCACAACGAAGATCATGTAGTAGCGGTCATTCTGAGTCATTTCTGCGTACCCCGCATGATCGATGCCTCAGGGTCGCAGCAATTCCCGTTCCAACATCCTGACACTGGACTGTCCCGCAAAGCGCTACATACAAGCTAAGCTCCACGTTCGGGCGCTTTTTCGATGGCCTCAGTACCCTGCATCTGCATCGTCGCTCTAGCGATCCATACCATCTGGCCAGAACCGGCCTTGAAGAGGATGCACCCATGGCGACAATCGAGACTCAAGCCCTAGCACAAGGGCTCTCGCAAGTAGAAAACAGCTGGCAAAAATATGTAGTTTCCCAAAAAAAAGCTGAAGGCCTGAACGGAGACGAGCTGAAGGCAGCCCTGAAAGCAAGTGCGCAGAACTATAAAAGATTCCAGAATCACAGCCAGCAATTTTATGCCGAGGTTCGCAAACGGGTGACGGATGCCGAAAAGCTGGAACACGACATGAAGCTTTATCCTCACCACTACACTTAAAGGGTTTGTTTGCGCTTATGTCCCAGGGGGCACAGCATTTTGCATTCCCTCCCTGGTGCCCTCGGGGGCGGGTTCAGGCCGACCTGGCCTGACGGATGGGCAGTTCGACCCTGAATGTCGTACCGACACCCACCTCGCTGTCTACGCGGATCTCGCCACCATGACGCTTGATGATTCCGTACGAAAGTGACAATCCCAGCCCGGTGCCCTGGCCGATGGGCTTCGTCGTGTAGAACGGATCGAAGATCTTTTGCAGGCTTTCGGCAGGAATGCCACACCCATTGTCTGCAACTTCGATCCACACCCAATTGTCACTGGCGCCGGTTCGCAGGGTAATTCTGCCACGCTCGGCGCCCATCGCCTGGGTGGCATTAACCAGCAGATTCATGATTACCTGATTGATCTGCGAAGGCAGGCACTCGACCTGCGGCAATGCGCCGTAATTCTTGACAAGGTCTGCCTTGTGCCTGAGTTCGCTGGCAACAATGTTCAATGTTGACTCTATGCCTTGATGCAGGTCTGCCAGTTGCCAGTCATGGCTGCTGTCTACTCGTGAAAAGTCCTTGAGGTCCTTGACGATCCGCGCAACGCGGCTGATACCGTCCTTGGATTCGCGGATCAGCGCCGGAATGTCCTCCAGCAAGTAGTCCAGCTCGATTTCCGTGCGCAATTTCGCCAGCTCCGCGCTGAGCCCGTTCGGAATCAGGGTATTTTCCGCGTCAGCATATGCCTTGAGCATGTCCTGCAAACGGTTGAAATAATCATCCAGTGCGCCGAGGTTGGACGAGACAAAACCAATCGGGTTATTGACCTCATGGGCGACGCCGGCTGCCAGCTGACCGAGCGAGGCGAGCTTTTCCGACTGGACCAACTGGTTTTCGAGTTGCCGGCGTTCATCCACCTCGCGCTGCAGTGCAGCGCTGGCTTGGGTGAGTGCCTGGGTGCGCCGTTCAACCCGCTGTTCCAATTCGTCGTTGGCGCTCACCAGCGCTCGGTTTACACGGTTAATTTCGGCATAGCTGCGCATTAGCCATATCCCCATGTACAGCAACAGCAACACCAGCAGGGTGGAAAACACCAGCAGGTAGAAATGGTATCGCTGAGCCGTTAGCGCTGCTGCTTGCTCGTCGCGGTCCAGCATCAGGGCAATGGCGTCCAGGCGCTCGGCGATCGGAACCGCCTCGATCGCTTCAAGCAGCTGATCGACCTTGGGTTGCTCACGAAGAATCAACTCTATGTGTTTGCTGATGGTATCGATAGGCACCTGAAAGTCGACAGACAAGCGCTCCTTGTTGACCGAAAGATTGTTGAGTCCAACCAGGATGTCGGCAGCTTTTTCATCGGTTGTGGTCTGGGCAAACTCAAGGCTGCTTAGCATCAAGTCATAGGTATCGCTGGTGATTCTGCGCAGGCGCAGTGTATCGGCATCGACCAATTGACGAAGGTGCACCTGTATTACATCCGCTGCAGCCGGGAGAAAAGCCAGGGAGTTTCGCAGGATCGCATTGTGCGACTTGAAGCGCGAGACCAGCAGCACCTTGTCGTCGAAGGCTTGTTGGTAATCGCGAAAGGCCGTTTGCCAGGCAAGCATATCTGTTTGCGGGTGACGCCCCTCCAGCGTGCCGAATTCCCGCCAAAGACGTTTCATTTCCAGCAGCGGCAGCACCAGCGGGTCATAGTTGTAATTGGTAGTGGTGCGCGACTTGAGCACTGCGCCTTCCCACTGGGCATCGTACTGCTTGATCTGGCGAATCAGATCACGCGCCTGGGCGTAGGTACCATTCTCATCGGATTTGGACATCCAGTACAAATAGACCAGCACCGACGCCAGCGACATGGCACATGTAGCCAACAGCAGAAGACTGCGCCGCGCGTTCAATCTCATAGCGGCTTACCCTCCCACTGGCCAGTGAGCGTCCGCAGAAACTTGATGATCAGCGCTTTATCATCGTCGCTCGGATTACGTCCCAACTGATAATGAAACATGGCATCGACAGCGGCTTCCAGGGTAGGCGCCGAACCGTCATGAAAGTAAGGGGCAGTGACCGCTACGTTTCGCAGGCTGGGAACTTTGAACAGATAGAGGTCATCCGGATCACCGGTCACGTTGTAGTGCCCCCGATCCGCCTCGGCAACATTGCCACGGTTGGCGAAGTAGTCATCGAAAACACCGAACTTCTGCAGCATATTGCCGCCGATGTTCACGCCCTGATGGCAGGCTATGCAACCGTATTCCTGGAAGCGCTGATAGCCATGCTTCTCTTCCAGGCTGAGGCTGCTGGTATCTCCCTTCAGATAGCGATCGAAGCGTGAATCGGGTGTCAGCAAGGTACGCTGGTACGTGACGAGGGCATCCCTGGCATCGAGGGTAGTCACTGGCTTGCCATAGGCTTGGGCAAAACCAGCCTGGTAGGCCGGATCGCCAGCAATTCGTTGAACCACGGCAGACCAGCCATCTCCTTTGTCGTCCGCACTACCGGTTGCCAGGTGCACCAGGCCGTCAAACGATTGCGCACGCCCATCCCAGAACTGCAGGAAGTTCAGGCTGGCGTTGAAAACGCTGGGGGTGTGAACTGCCAAGGGCTTGCCATCTACACCAGGCGAGCGCACCTGCCCGTCCGCGCCACCACGGTCCAGGCGATGGCAATCAGCACAGGACTGGCTGTTATCAGGGGACAAACGCGGGTCATTGAACAGTTTGCGTCCCAGCTCCACCCGGGCAGGGTCAAGCTCAGGCACCGCCGGCAATGGCGTCAACGGCCCACCGATGCTCTGGGCAAACGCCAATGCTGGCAAAACCACAAGCATCGCGGAAACGATGCGAACCTGCAGACAGATCGGCACAGCGCAACCCTCCCTGGCGAGAAGCACCTGTCTCCGAGCATAGTGAGGCCAACCGACAAAAGCTAACAGCCGGGGCAAATATCATCTAGGCTGTGGCCAGGGACTAGTCTGGCTGAGACCGGCAAGGAGGGACCCATGGAGCTACCCGTTACCGATGGCACAGCAGACAAAGCCGTGATACTTCTGGTTGACGACGAACCCTCGATTCTCAACAGCCTTCGACGTCTGCTACGCAACCAACCCTACGAACTCCTCCTCGCTGAAAACGGCGCCGATGCCCTGCAGTTACTCCAGCAGCGCCCGATCAACCTGGTGATGAGTGATGCACGCATGCCAAACATGGACGGGGCCACGCTATTGGCGCACGTACATGAGCGTTTTCCCGACACGTTGCGCATTCTGCTTACGGGTTACGCTGACACGGACACCATCGCAAAAGCCATCAATGATGGGCATATCTATCGTTACATCAGCAAACCCTGGAATGATGAAGAGCTGGTGGTCACCTTGCGCCAGGCGTTGGCCCACCAACATTCGGAAAGCGAACGTAAGCGCCTGGAACAGCTCACTCAGGTTCAGATCAAGCAGCTCAAGGCGCTTAACGAAAGCCTTGAACAGCGTGTAGCGGCGCGCACCGCCGAGCTGCAACAAACTGCCGACATGCTTGACCTTGCCTATGAAGAACTCAAGCGCAGTTACGTGACCAGCACCGAGTTCTTTTCGCAGTTAGGCAACATGCGCCTGCCCAAGGCCAAGCAGACCAACCGGCAGGTCATAGAATTGATACGGGTGTATTGCGCCAGCCATGGGCTGGACGAAGGTACCTGTCGCAACCTGACCATGGCTGCAGCCCTCTACAACATCGGCAAGATGAGCTGGACCGACAGCATGCTCACCTGCCCTGCCGATCTCATACCTCCACAAGAGCGCGAACTATACCGGTCATACCCGAAACAGAGCGAAGCGCTGGTCATGACCCTGGAGCCAATGAAGGAGGCCGCACAACTCATACTTCACCACCAGGAACGCTGGGACGGCAGCGGTTTTCCGGGCCACCTGAAAGGCGCGGCAATTCCACTGGGCGCCCGCTGGCTGAAAATGGCCGTGGATTTCATCGAATTGCAGCGCGGACTGGTCCTGGATCGCCAGCTCAACAGCGATGAGGCACTGCTCTACATACGCAAATATTCTGGAAAGCTGTATGACCCAGACCTCGTGGAAGACTTCGTCAATGTCTGTGCCGAGTACATGCGTGACATTACCTTGACCGACCCGGCGATCAAGGTATTGAGCACCCACGAGCTGGCAGAGGGCATGATACTGGCGCGCAACCTCAATGCCGACAACGGCATGCTGTTATTGAATGCCGGCAAGGTACTGAGCGGTCTGCTGGTAAAAAAACTGATTGCCTTCGAAGAAATGGAAGGTGGCAAATACAGCGTGTTCGTCAGGATTCCCGAGCAGTCAGCCAGCCTGCAGCCGGCGCCCGCAGCGGCGGGCTGACCCGGTTGCGGGCAGGCGCTGAATCCGTTTGACCAGCATCGTGGCAAGCGCGGTGCCTGGCCGCCCCCGTATGACTGCCGTCTCACATATGCGACAATAGGTTCAATGTCTGGTCTCAACCCCCGCATTTATCGCCCAACAGCTCGGGCATGGCGTGCAGATGCTCTATCGACTTATGCGCGCTGGATTAACTCGTCCAACGACTGGCAGGAGCCGGAAAAGCTCCAGATTGGTCCGAAATTGGTCCGCAGCTGCGAAGAAGCCACGTAAGTTATTGATAGGTAAGCTCCTTGATCTCCACCGCCAACATCACCATGCAGTTCGGCTCCAAGCCGCTGTTCGAAAACGTTTCCGTCAAATTCAACAACGGCAACCGCTACGGCCTTATCGGCGCCAACGGTTGCGGCAAGTCGACCTTCATGAAGATCCTCGGCGGTGACCTGGAGCCGTCCGGTGGCCAGGTCATGCTCGAGCCAAACACTCGCCTGGGCAAACTGCGCCAGGACCAGTTCGCCTACGAGGAATTCACCGTGATCGACACGGTGATCATGGGCCACGGCCAGCTGTGGAAGGTCAAGGCCGAGCGTGACCGCATCTACTCGCTGCCGGAAATGACCGAGGAAGACGGCATGGCCGTCGCCGAGCTGGAAACCGAATTCGCCGAGATGGACGGCTACACCGCCGAATCCCGCGCCGGTGAACTGCTGCTGGGCCTGGGTATTCCGCTGGAACAGCACTTCGGCCCGATGAGCGAAGTGGCACCGGGCTGGAAGCTGCGCGTGCTGCTGGCCCAGGCGCTGTTCTCGGACCCGGACGTACTGCTGCTCGACGAGCCGACCAACCACCTGGACATCAACACCATCCGCTGGCTGGAAACCATCCTCACCGCGCGTAACAGCACCATGGTGATCATTTCCCACGACCGGCACTTCCTCAACAGTGTCTGCACCCACATGGCCGACCTGGACTACGGCGAGCTGCGCGTGTTCCCGGGCAACTACGACGAGTACATGACCGCTGCCACCCAGGCCCGCGAGCAACTGCTGTCGGACAACGCCAAGAAGAAAGCCCAGATCGCTGAACTGCAGACCTTCGTCAGCCGCTTCTCGGCCAACGCCTCCAAGGCCAAGCAGGCCACCTCGCGGGCCAAGCAGATCGACAAGATCCAGTTGGCCGAGGTCAAGCCGTCGAGCCGGGTGAGCCCGTTCATCCGCTTTGAACAGACCAAGAAGCTGCACCGCCAGGCCGTTACCGTCGAGAAAATGGCCAAGGCCTTCGACGACAAGGTGCTGTTCAAGGACCTGGGCTTCACCATCGAAGCTGGCGAGCGCGTGGCGATCATCGGCCCCAACGGTATCGGCAAGACCACCCTGCTGCGCACCCTGGTCGGTGAAATGACCCCGGACAAGGGTGAAGTGAAGTGGACCGACAGCGCCGAAGTGGGCTACTACGCCCAGGACCACGCCCACGACTTCGAAGACGACATGACCTTGTTCGACTGGATGGGCCAGTGGACCTCCGGCGAACAGGTGATCCGCGGCACCCTCGGGCGCATGCTGTTCTCCAACGACGAGATCCTCAAGTCGGTGAAGGTGATTTCCGGTGGTGAGCAAGGCCGCATGCTGTTCGGCAAGCTGATCCTGCAGAAGCCGAACGTACTGGTGATGGACGAGCCGACCAACCACCTGGACATGGAATCGATCGAGGCGCTGAACCTGGCGCTGGAAAACTACCCGGGCACCCTGCTGTTCGTCAGCCACGACCGTGAGTTCGTGTCGTCGCTGGCCACGCGCATCATCGAGCTGTCGGCTGATGGCGTGGTGGACTTCAGCGGTACCTACGACGATTACCTGCGTAGCCAGGGCGTACTGGTCTGATTGACAGGGCGGCCTGGCCATGTTGTATGGCAGGGCCGACCTCTTCGCGGGTAAACCCGCTCCCACAGGGACTGCGTAGCATTTGAGGCCTATGCAAATCCTGTGGGAGCGGGTTCACCCGCGAACAATCCACCGTCAATCCCACAGTCTGGCACTGCCCGACGAATAATTCGTTAGCCTGCTTTCATTTCCTTCACGCAACGGCCATGATGGGACCACGCCCAACCGCCCGCCCGCGAACGAGCCCATGACCGCGCAACAGCCCGTCCCCGCCAGCAACACGCTGCAAATCACCCTGCAGATCCTGTCGATCGTTTTCTACACCTTCATTGCCTTCCTCTGCATCGGCCTGCCCATCGCCGTGCTGCCCAGCCATGTGCACGACCAGTTGGGCTATGGCGCGGTGGTCGCCGGGCTGACCATTGGCCTGCAATACCTGGCCACCCTGCTCAGCCGCCCGTTTGCCGGGCGCGTGGCGGATACCTTGGGGGGCAAGCGGGCCATTCGCTTCGGCTTGCTGGGGATTGCCGGCTGCGGGGCGTTGACCCTGCTATCGGCCTGGACCCTGACGCTACCGCTGCTGAGCCTGGCGCTGTTGCTCGGCGGGCGCTTGCTGCTGGGCATCGCCCAAGGGCTGATCGGCGTGGCCACGCTGAGCTGGGGTATCAGCCAGGTCGGGCCCGAGCACACCGCCAGAGTGATTTCCTGGAACGGTATCGCCTCCTATGGCGCCATCGCCATCGGCGCACCGTTGGGCGTACTGGCCGTGGACGGACTGGGCTTCAGCGTGCTGGGGCCGGCATTGCTGGTGCTGGCGGTATCGGCCCTGCTGGTGCTGCGCAGGCGGCCAGACGCGGTGGTGGTGCGCGGCGAGCGCCTGCCCTTCTGGTCGGCCTTCGGCCGCGTCGCACCGTGCGGCCTGGGCCTGACCCTGGCTTCTATCGGCTACGGCACCCTGACCACCTTCGTCACCCTGTATTACCTGGAGCGCGGCTGGGTGGGCGCGGCCTGGTGCCTGAGTGCCTTTGGCGTGTGCTTCATCATTTCGCGGCTGCTGTTCGTCAACGCAGTCAACCGTTTTGGCGGCTACAACGTCGCGGTCACGTGCATGGCCACTGAAGTGCTCGGCCTGAGCCTGCTGTGGCTGGCACCGTCGCCATCGTGGGCGCTGATCGGTGCCGGGCTTACTGGGTTCGGGCTGTCGCTGGTATACCCGGCGCTGGGGGTGGAGGCGATCAAGCAGGTGCCTAGCAGCAGTCGTGGCGCAGGGCTGGGCGCCTACGCGGTGTTCTTCGACATCGCCCTGGCCATCGCCGGGCCGGTGATGGGCGCGGTGGCCGTGCACCTGGGCTATGCCTCGATCTTCTGTGTGGCGGCCCTGCTCGCCCTGGCCGGTGTCGGCCTAACGCTGTTGCTGGCGCGGCGCGCTGGTCGCGGCTGAACGCTCGGCCGGCTGCGGCGCGCCCAGCGCCTGGCTGAAGAACGCCGCGGTTTCACGCTGCAGTGAATGATGGATATGACGGCGGTCCACGCCTTCGGCGTCCTTGCACAGCGCTGGCATCCGCATGTACTGCTCGGCATCGCAATGGGCCATGAACACGAAGTGCCCGGCACCGGCCAACAAGCGGTAATCCGGTGTGACAGGCAGCTTGCGGGCCAGGGCTTCGGCGTTACGGTCCACAGCCACCAACTGGTCACTGTCGCCACTGTAGATCAGCGCCGGCACCTGCACTCCCGCCAGGGCATGGCGCCCGAACAGCAGGCTCAGCGGTGCCATCAGCATCACCGCCCCCACCCGCTGGTCGGCTTCGGGCACCAGTTCGCTGCGATCGGCAATCAGCACACCGTGGGTCTTGCAGGCGTCGGCGTCATTCGGGCGCTCCAGGCAATACTGACGCAGGCGGTCCAGGTCAGGGCGCGCGCCGGAGAGAATCAAAGCGGTTTCACCACCGGCCGAGTAGCCGATCACCCCCACCTTGCCGTCGTTCAGGTAGGGCCCCAGCAAGGCATCAGCGCGAGCGGCCGTGATGGCGGCACTGACTTGCAGCGGCCGGCCATACAGGTTGCTCAGGGTGCCCAGGCGACTGTGGTCGCGGGCGTTGTCCCCGGGGTGTACCACCGCCACCACGATAAAGCCCTGGCGCGCCAGCGACGTCGCCAGGTAGTGCAAGGCCAGCGGGCTGCCAGTGTTGCCGTGGGACAGCACCAGCAACGGGAACTGGCCCAACGCTACCGGCGCCTCTTCAGTCACGTTGACCGGGTAGCCGTCGATGCGGCTGGTGCGGGTTTTGCCAATGGCCGGGTAGAACGCCAGTGCCTGCATGGGCCGGGCGTCGACCGGGTCGGCCAGGGTCATGTAGTGCAGGCCGGCAACCCAGGGCGCGGCCTCGGCGTGGGCCAGCAGGCCGCCGAGCAAGGCCAGCGCCAACACGCAGCGTGCAAGAGTCATCGGCCGGCGGTTCCTTGCAGGGCGAAGAGATAGCCCAGCATAGAACCGGCCTGGCCTGCGCCGGATGAAACCTGGATGAAACCGAAGTCATGCACTTCACGCTCGCACCCTATGCATTTGCGCTATTCGTCGAACCCGTGGCATAGATGCAGACCCACGTTCTTACGTGACCGTTTCGCGCCATTGAAGGAGATTCATGCATGAGCAAGCCCGCCTACGTACCACCCAAGGTCTGGCGCAACGACGCAGCGTCCGGCGGCCAGTTCGCCAGCATCAACCGCCCGGTTGCCGGCCCGACCCACGACAAGGACCTGCCGCTGGGCAAGCACCCGCTGCAGCTGTACTCCCTGGCCACGCCCAATGGCGTCAAGGTCACCATCGCCCTCGAAGAGCTGCTCGCGCAGGGCCACCAGGGTGCCGAATATGATGCCTGGCTGATCCGCATTGGCGAGGGCGAGCAGTTCTCCAGCGGCTTCGTCCAGGTCAACCCCAACTCGAAAATCCCCGCCCTGCTCGACCGCAGCGTCGAGCCGCCGGTGCGGGTGTTCGAGTCGGGTTCGATCCTGCTGTACCTGGCAGAAAAATTCGGCGCCTTGCTGCCGAAAGCGCCAGCTGCACGCACCGAGAGCCTGAACTGGCTGTTCTGGCAGATGGGGGCGGCGCCTTACCTGGGCGGTGGCTTTGGCCACTTCTATGTGTATGCGCCGGAAAAGTTCGAGTACGCCATCAACCGTTTCACCATGGAAGCCAAGCGCCAGCTGGATGTGCTCGACCGGCGCCTGGCCGAAAGCCGCTACCTGGGCGGCGAGGAATACAGCATCGCCGACATCGCCGTGTGGCCGTGGTATGGCCAGCTGGTGCGCGGCAACCTGTATGGCGCGGCGGAGTTCCTGGCGGTGGACGAGTACCGACATGTGCAGCGCTGGGCCGAGGAGATTGCCTTGCGCCCGGCGGTACAGCGCGGCACCCGGGTGAACCGGACCTGGGGGGATGGAGCCAGCCAGGTGCCGGAGCGGCATGCGGCGGCAGACCTGGACGGTTGACGCGCCCCCTTGTGGGAGCGGCCTTGCGTCGCGAAAGGGGTGCGAAGCGCCCCCAGGGTCTTCGTATCACTGTGAAATCGCCGGGGCCGCTCTGCGGCCCTTTCGCGACGCAAGGCCGCTCCCACAAGAGTCCGTGCAGTGCTTGGGAAGGCCCCGACAATGCCCGCCTGCAAAAAACCATTTGCCCCCGCGCAAACCTGCGCCCGGCAAGCCCTTCTTGTACACTCCTCGCATTAGCCCCCACCTGCACATTTTTTTTTGGTGAACGCATGATCGAGGTAACCGAGGTTTCCATTGCCGAGCTGCGCGACGCGCTCGAATCGGGTCGCACGACGGCGGTCGAGCTGGTCCAGGCCTACCTGGCACGCATCGACGCCTACGATGGCGCCGACACCGCCACTGCCCTGAACGCCGTAGTGGTACGCAACCCCGAGGCACTGAAAGAAGCAGAGGCCTCCGACGCCCGTCGTGCCAAAGGCCAGGTCCTGAGCCCATTGGACGGCATCCCTTACACCGCCAAGGACAGCTATCTGGTCAAGGGCCTGACCGCTGCATCGGGCAGCCCGGCCTTCAAGGACCTGGTGGCCCAGCGCGACGCCTTCACCATCGAACGCCTGCGCGCCGCCGGCGCCGTGTGCCTGGGCAAGACCAACATGCCGCCCATGGCCAACGGCGGCATGCAGCGCGGCGTATATGGCCGCGCCGAAAGTCCGTACAACGCCAACTACCTGACCGCACCGTTCGCCTCGGGCTCGTCCAACGGTGCCGGCACTGCCACCGCCGCCAGCTTCAGTGCCTTCGGCCTGGCCGAAGAAACCTGGTCCAGCGGCCGCGGCCCGGCGTCCAACAACGGCCTGTGCGCCTATACCCCGTCGCGCGGGGTGATTTCGGTGCGTGGCAACTGGCCGCTCACACCGACCATGGACGTGGTGGTGCCCTATGCCCGCACCATGGCCGACCTGCTGGAAATTCTCGATGTAGTCGTAGCTGACGACGCCGACAAGCGTGGCGACCTGTGGCGCCTGCAACCCTGGGTGCCCATCCCGGCGGCTTCGACGGTGCGCCCGGCTTCGTACCTGGACCTGGCCGTTGATGCCAGCGCGCTCAAGGGCAAGCGCTTTGGCGTGCCGCGCATGTACATCAATGCCGATGCCGAAGCCGGTACTTCCGAAAAGCCTGGCATTGGCGGCCCGACCGGCCAGCGCATCAACACCCGCGCCACGGTGATCGACCTGTGGCAGCAGGCTCGCCAGGCACTGGAAGCGGCCGGTGCCGAAGTGCTGGAAGTGGACTTCCCGCTGGTGTCGAACTGCGAAGGTGATCGCCCGGGCGCACCGACCGTGTACAACCGCGGCATCGTCAGCAAGGAGTTCCTGCATGACGAACTGTGGGAGCTGTCGGGTTGGGCCTTTGACGACTTCCTGCGCGCCAATGGTGACCCCAGGCTCAACCGCCTGGCCGACGTCGACGGGCCGCAGATTTTCCCCCACGACCCGGGCACCCTGCCCAACCGTGAGGACGACCTGGCTGCCGGCATGGACGAATACGTCAACATGGCCAAGCGTGGCCTGAAGACCTGGGACCAGATCGAGACCCTGCCCGACGGCCTGCGCGGTCTGGAGCAGACCCGCAAGATGGACCTGGAAGACTGGATGGACAAGCTGGGCCTGGATGCGGTGCTGTTCCCCACCGTGGCCGATGTGGCCCCGGCTGACTCCGACGTCAACCCGGTATCGGCCGACATCGCCTGGAGCAACGGAATCTGGGTGGCCAACGGCAACCTGGCGATCCGTCACCTGGGGGTGCCGACCGTGACTGTGCCGATGGGCGTGATGGCCGATATCGGCATGCCAGTGGGGTTGACCTTTGCGGGCCGGGCTTACAGCGACAATGCGCTGCTTAGCTTCGGTGCAGCCTTCGAGGCGACCGGGTCGCGGCGGATGATCCCGCCGCGTACCCCGGCCCTGAGCTGAGGTCTGAAGGGGCTGCTTTGCAGCCCATTCGCGGGTAAACCCGCTCCCACAGGGCCCCCACAGTACTCAAGACCTGTGGTGAACCTGTGGGAGCGGGTTTACCCGCGAATAGACCTGAAAAAGCAAATCGCAAAATTCAACTTCATGTGTAAAAATACACAAAACGTTGATTTTGCGATCTGCCATGCCTATCACCCCCAGCGAAGAACGCCAGCTCACCCTCACCGTCCTCAAGGCCGCCATCCAGGCCCTGGGCAGCGTTGCCGCGCGCAACATGGAAATCCTTTTGCACGACCTCGACCACCCGGAACACTCCGTGGTGGCGATCGTCAACGGCCACCTTTCCGGCCGCAGCGTCGGTAGCCCGATCCTCGCCGCCCCGGAACAGGACCAAGGTTTCAAGGCACTGATGCAGGCGTCGGCCGACCAGCACGGCTGCGCGCCGGTAGTGCTGCCCGACTACCCTACCACCCTCAAGGGCCGCACCCTGCGCAGCGCCACGGCGATCTTCCGCGACCGCAGCGGGCACCCCTTCGCCAGCCTCTGTGTCAACACCGACGTCACCGGCCTCGACGCCGCCATGAGTTTTCTCCAGCAGTTCCAGCCGCTGGGGGCGGCGCCTGCCGTCAGTGAACCCGCCGACATGGAACTGCTGATGAGCGAGATAATCCAGGCATCCCTGCAGCGCAGCGGCCAAGGGCGGATGAACAAGCAGGCCAAGGTCGAGGCCGTACGAGTGATGCAGGAGCGTGGCCTGTTCATCGTCAAGGGCGGCGTGGAAAAGGCCGCCAGCGCCCTTGGCGTGACCCGCTACACCGTTTACAACTACCTTGAGCAACTGCGCGGAGCCAGCCAATGACCTTGCATATTCATACCCCCCTGATCGAATCCCGGCCGCTTTCGCTGGCCGCTGGCCGCAACGTCTGGCTCAAGCTCGAGGCCCTGCAGCCCTGCGGCTCGTTCAAGTTGCGCGGCGTAGGCCACGCCTGCGAGGTGCACCATGCCCGTGGCGCTCGGCATTTCGTGTCTTCCTCGGGCGGCAACGCGGGCCTGGCAGTGGCCTATGTCGGGCGCAAGCTGGGCGTACCAGTGACCGTGGTGGTGCCCGAGACCACCACTGAGCGGGCCAAGGAACTGCTGCGCCTGGAGGACGCACAGGTAGTGGTGCATGGCAGCTCCTGGCAAGAAGCCAACGCCCTGGCGCAGACCCTGGTCGGCCCGGATGACGCCTTCATCCACCCATTCGACGATCCGCTGCTGTGGGCCGGGCATGCCAGCCTGGTGGATGAAGTCGCCGAGGCCGGCGTGAAGCCGGATGCCGTTGTGTTGTCGGTCGGCGGTGGCGGTTTGCTCAGTGGCGTGGTCGAGGGGCTGCAGCGCAACGGCTGGGGCGATGTGCCGGTGCTGGCAGTGGAAACCGAAGGCGCTGCATCGCTGCATGCGGCCATCCAGGCGGGGCATTCGGTGGAGCTGGAACGTATTGCCTCGGTGGCGACGTCGCTGGGGGCCAAGCGTGTGGCTGACCAGGCGCTGGTGTGCGTGCAGCAGCATCCGGTGCACAGCCATCTGGTCAGTGACCGCGCTGCCCTGGAAGCCTGCGAGCGGTTCCTGCGAGACCATCGCGTGCTGGTGGAACCTGCCTGTGGGGCGGCGTTGGCACTGGCCTATGCACCAGGCGCCCTGGCGCAGTACCAGAATGTGCTGGTGGTGGTTTGTGGCGGGGCTACCGCCACGCTGGAGCAGATCCAGGCGTGGTTGAAGCAGGTTGATTGAGGTTACCTGTACCGGCCTCCTCGCGGGTAAACCCGCTCCCACAAGTACTGTATTGGCATCAAGGGTTGTGTAAGCTGACGCGGTTCCTGTGGGAGCGGGCAAGCCCGCGAACACCGGCGAAGCCGGTGCCATCCAATCCAACGCTCATCGGATTCTCCTTGAGACACACGGTTGCTGATTACGATAGTCACATGCCGCTGTTCTACTAAGCCCGCCGCAACCGGAAAAATCCCCTCGCAACGGCGTCAACCACGACGAAATGCGTAACCCACCCTTTCGGTCTGCGGCAAGTGAAGGCACAATGCGTGTCCTTTTTTTGGCCGGCCTGGCCGGGGGCCTTTAAATGATCAAGACGCCGTACTACCTCATCGATAAAACCAAGCTGCTGGGCAACATGGAGAAGATCGCCTACGTGCGCGAACACTCCGGTGCCAAGGCGCTGCTCGCCCTCAAGTGCTTTGCCACCTGGTCGGTCTTCGACCTGATGCAACAATACATGGACGGCACCACCTCTTCGTCGCTGTACGAGCTCAAGCTCGGCCGCCAGAAATTCGCCGGCGAAACCCACGCCTACAGCGTGGCCTGGGCCGACGACGAGGTCGAGGAAATGCTCGAGAACTGCGACAAGATCATCTTCAACTCGATCGGCCAACTGCAACGCTTTGCCGCTCAGTCCGAAGGCAAGGTCCGCGGCCTGCGCGTCAACCCGCAGGTCAGCAGCTCCGACTACCTGCTGGCCGACCCGGCCCGCCCGTTCAGCCGCCTGGGCGAATGGGACCCGGCCAAGGTCGAACAGGTGATCGAGCAGATCTCCGGCTTCATGTTCCACAACAACTGTGAGAACGGCGACTTCGGCCTGTTCGACAAGATGCTCACGCACATCGAAGAACGCTTCGGGCACCTGCTGCACAAGGTCGAGTGGGTCAGCCTCGGTGGCGGCATCCACTTCACCGGTGAGGACTACGCGCTGGACGCCTTCTGTGCGCGCCTGAAAGCCTTCTCGGAAAAGTACGGCGTGCAGGTGTACCTGGAGCCGGGCGAAGCGGCCATCACCAACAGCGCTTCGCTGGAAGTGACCGTGCTCGATACCCTGTACAACGGCAAGCACCTGGCCGTGGTCGACAGCTCGATCGAAGCACACATGCTCGACCTGCTGATCTACCGCCTCAACGCCAAGATGGCCCCCAACGACGGCGCGCATACCTACATGGTCTGCGGCAAGTCGTGCCTGGCCGGTGACATCTTCGGCGAGTACCAATTCGATCGTCCGCTGGCCATCGGTGATCGCCTGTCGTTCGTCGACGCGGCGGGTTACACCATGGTCAAGAAAAACTGGTTCAACGGTCTGAAAATGCCATCCATCGTGGTCAAGCAACTCGACGGCAGCGTCGAAGTGGTGCGCGAGTTCGGTTTCGAAGACTACGTTTCCAGCCTGTCGTAAGACCGGCTTTCAGTAAGGAGCAAGTGACAAATTGAAGAAGAACGTTCTTATCATTGGTGCAGGAGGTGTCGCCAAGGTGGTGGCCCACAAGTGCGCGCAGCATAACGACGAACTGGGTCGTATCGCTATTGCGTCACGGAACATCTCCAAATGCCAGGCCATCATCGACAGCGTCAAGGCCAAGGGTAGCCTCAAGGTACCCGCAGACATCCAGGCCTTCTCGCTCAATGCCCTGGATGTCGAGGCAACCAAGGCGCTGATCCGCGAGACCGAATCGCAGATCGTGATCAACGTTGGTTCCGCCTTCCTCAACATGTCGGTGCTGCGTGCCTGCATCGATACCGGTGCCGCCTATCTGGACACCGCCATCCACGAAGAGCCGGGCAAGATCTGCGAGACCCCGCCGTGGTACGGCAACTACGAGTGGAAACACCTCGAAGAGTGCCAGGCAAAGAACATTACCGCCATTCTCGGCGTCGGTTTCGACCCGGGTGTGGTGAACAGCTACGCCAAGCTGGCGCAGCAACAGTATTTCGACAGCATTGACTCGATCGACATCCTCGACGTCAATGCCGGTTCGCATGGCAAGTACTTCGCCACCAACTTCGACCCGGAAATCAACTTCCGCGAGTTCACCGGGCAAGTGTGGAGCTGGCAGAACAGCCAGTGGACCAGCAACACCATGTTCGAGGTCAAGCGTACCGACGACCTGCCGGTGGTAGGTTCGCAGAACCTGTACCTGACCGGCCACGATGAAGTTCACTCGATTTCGAAGAACCTCAACGTACCGAACGTGCGTTTCTGGATGAGCTTCGGCGAGCACTACATCAATGTGTTCACCGTGCTGAAGAACCTGGGCCTGCTCTCCGAGCAACCGGTGAAAACCGCCGAAGGCCTGGAAGTGGTACCGCTGAAAGTGGTCAAGGCCGTGCTGCCGGACCCAGCCTCGCTGGCCCCGGGCTACACCGGCAAGACCTGCATCGGTGATCTGGTCAAGGGCACCAAGGATGGCCAGCCGCGCGAAGTGTTCATCTACAACGTGGCCGACCACGAAGAAGCCTACGCCGAGACCGACAGCCAGGGCATTTCCTACACCGCCGGGGTACCGCCAGTGGCTGCCGCCCTGCTGGTTGCCCGTGGCGAGTGGGATGCCAAGCGCATGGTCAACGTCGAGGAGCTGCCAGCCGAGCCGTTCCTCAAGGCGCTGGACGTGATGGGCCTGCCGACCCGCGTCAAGGATGAAAAAGGTGATCGTCCTTGGGACGCTGAACCCTAAGCAGCAAGACAGAGGGGCGCCATCAAGGCGCCCCTTCTGTTTTTGCAGGCCCGGCCTCTTCGCGGGTAAACCCGCTCCTACAGACCTGTGAAATGCCTGTGGGAGCGGGTTTACCCGCGAAAGGGCCGGCACAGGCTTACCTCTATTTCCGAGCCTCCAGGATCAGGTTGAACGGCGTCTGCGTCGCTCGCCGGAACCGGCTGAACCCCGCCTCCTCGAACACCGCCCGCAACCGCGCTTCCCCGGCCTGCGCGCCCAGCCCGAGCCCCACCTCCTGCGACAACGAATTCGGCGTGCAAATAAACGTCGATGCCGCATAGAACAAGCGCCCAACCGGTGTCAGGTTGCCCTCCAGCGAATCCTCGGCGTAAGGCTCCACCAGCATCACCGTGCCGTCGGCCTTCAACGCGCGGTAAGCATGCTTCGCAGCCCCCACCGGGTCGCCCATGTCGTGCAGGCAATCGAAGAAGCACACCAGGTCATGGTCATGCCCCGGGTAGTCCTTGGCGCTGGCCTGCTGGAAGCTCACCCGTCCCGCCAACCCCGCCTCGCGCGCACGCTCGTTGGCGGTGGCGATGGAAGGCCCGTGGTAGTCGTAGCCAACGAAGGTGGATGCAGGAAACGCCTGGGCCATGACCAGCGTGGAAGCACCATGCCCACAGCCCACATCCGCCACCTTGGCGCCCGCCTGCAACTTGGCCACCACGCCCTCCAGTGCCGGCAACCATTCGGCCACCAGGAAGGTGCGGTAGCCCGGACGGAAGAACCGTTCGGTGCCGCTGAACATGCAGGGGTGGTGGTCGCCCCAGGCCAGCCCGCCGTCGCCGCGCATGGCCGCGACCAACTTGTCCTTGTCATGGAACAGCGCTGCCACCACCGCCGCACCACCGGCCATGTAGGCCGGGGAATCCTCCAGCGCCAGGGCCATGGCCTGCTCTTCGGGCAACACGAAACGGCCCTTGTCATGCACCATGTAACCCGAGGCGGCCTGGGCGCTGAGCCATTCGCGCACCAGCCGCGGGTGGCAGCCGGTCTTTTCCGCCAGCGCCTCGGGGGTGGTCGGCTGGCTGTCGGCCATGGCCCGATACAACCCCAGCTCATCGCCAAGAATCACGTTGGCCAAGGTCGCCGCAGCGCCCATGTCGCCCACCAGCTTGCCCATGAAGTCGTGAAGCCTTGCCTCGTCCATGACCTGCCCTCCTCTGCAAGAAGGCCATCGCCAGCGAGGGACATCCGCTCCGGGGAGGCGGTGGTCGATTGAATGGTGTGGGCCTGCCGAGCGTTGCCCAACGCAGGCCACTTGTAAGTCTAGATGCCCTGATCAGAAGGCTTTGCCTGCCCAGCCAACTTTTCCAGTAGCACCTTGGCCAGCGCCTTGTCCGAGAACGGGTTCTGCCCGGTGATCAGTTCGCGGTCTACCACCACATTGGGTTGCCAGGCCTTGGCGTAGCCCATGTCGCCCCCTGCCATTGCCATGGCATTGGCCGGGTAGAACAACAGCCGCTGGTCCTTGAGCGATCCCTCGAACACCTGCTCCTCCGGGTCGGAGAAAATGGTCATCTTGTAGCCCTTGTACAACCAGTCTTTGGCTGCCGGCTTTTCACCACGTGCCAGCGCCGACTGGTAGCTTGCCGGATCCTGCTGGGCCGAGAGCAAGGCGATGGGGCCGTGGCAGATGGCGGCTGTGGGCTTGCCAGCCTGGTGGAAATGCCGCAGCAAGGCGCCCACGTCCGGGTTGTTGGCCAGGTCGATCAACGGCGCATGGCCGCCGGGGATGAACAGCCCGGCATAGCGCCCCAGGTCACCTGCCAGGACTTCTTTCACCGACAGGGTATCGTCAATGCCCGGCAGGCCTTGCACGACCTTCTCGATCCGGCGCATCTCCGCTGCATCACCGGCAAAGTAGCTTGGGTCGATCGAACGCTGGTCCACGCGCGGGGCATTACCCTTGGGGGTAACCAGCACCAGCTTGTAACCAGCCTTGAGCAACTGGTCGGCAGGCACGCCGAATTCGTTGAGGTAGTAGCCGGTGGCGTAGCGCTTGCCGTCCTGCAGTGGCAGCTGGTGCTCGCTGGACAACAGCACCAGCACTTCACCCTTGGGTGCGGCAAGGGCACCGGCGGCAAGCAGGGTGCCGGCAACAGCCAAGGCAAGCCGGGACATCTTGGTCATGCAACAATCTCCTGATCTGGCAAATAGGGCCTTCCGCTCACGTTGGCGGGATGCGTTCATGCTAATGGCAAGGCTATGATTCGATAATTCGAAAGCTCGCATGCCTGTGATCCAGAAAATGAATATCACCAGCAAGGACCTCAACCTGCTGTACCTGTTCCATGTGCTGTATCAGGAACGCAACGCCACCCTTGCCGCCCAGCGCATGGCGCTGAGCCAGCCCGCGCTCAGCCACAAGCTCAACAAGCTGCGTCATCAGTTTGGTGACCCCCTGTTCGTCCGCGCACCCAGGGGCCTGACCCCGACACCGCGCGCCCACGAACTGGCGCCCGAGGTAGAACGCCTGGTGGTGGGTCTGGAGGGATTCTATGAGCGCTGCGAAGGGCAGGATTTCCTCGCCCGCCCTGCCCGCCTGCACCTGTACAGCACCGACTATGTAGAACAGACGCTGTTGCCCAGGCTGCTGCCGATCCTGCGCAGCCAGGCACCGAACCTGACCCTGGTCACCCACAACACCCGTGGCCAGCTACCTCGCGAAGAACTGGAGAAAGGCACCTGTGACCTGGCCGTTGCCGGGTTCTACACCGACCTGCCAGAAACCTTCCACCAACAGCGCCTGCTCACCGAACACTTCGTGGTGCTGGCCTCGCGCAGCCATCCAGGCCTGGACAAAGGCCTGGACCTCGATACCTTCCTCGCCAGCGACCACCTGCTCACTACCCTCACCGGCGACCTCGATGGCCTGGTCGACCGCGCCTTGCGCGGCCAAGGAATGCAACGCCGGGTCGTGGCAGGCCTGTCGAGCTTCGTAGCACCCACGCGCCTGCTGCGCGGTACCAACCTGCTGCTCACCTGCCTTCGCTCGCTGGCCATCGAAGCCACCGAGCGTGATGACGACCTGCTCATGTACCCGCTGCCGCTGACACTGCCAGCAGTCGAGGTGATGCAGATCTGGCACGAACGCACCCATGCCGATCCTTTGCGGCGCTGGTTCCGCCAACAGCTTTGGCGCGTAGCCCAGGAGGCAGCGGCCGGCGCAAGTAACAATTTCTAAACAACAATGTGACATTTTTTTTCAGCTTTCTCGCCAAGGAGCTGTCAAATGAAGGTCACGGTTTTCGGTACCGGTTATGTCGGCCTCACCCAGGCAGTGTGCCTGGCACAGGTGGGACACTCGGTGTTGTGCATGGATGTCGACGCCGAGCGGGTCGCCAGCCTCAATGAAGGCC
The DNA here is from genome assembly GCF_044762545.1 of Pseudomonas sp. NPDC096925. Taxonomy (NCBI): domain Bacteria; kingdom Pseudomonadati; phylum Pseudomonadota; class Gammaproteobacteria; order Pseudomonadales; family Pseudomonadaceae; genus Pseudomonas; species Pseudomonas sp. NPDC096925. The sequence continues at coordinate 27,870 of NZ_JBIWEM010000007.1, forward strand.
ATTGCCCGATCTTCGAGCCCGGCCTTGCGCCGATGCTGGAGAAGAACCTGGCCTGCGGTCGCCTGCGCTTCACCACCGACGCCAGCGCAGCGGCCAACTACGCCAGGTTGCAGTTCATCGCCGTCGGCACCCCGCCACAGGCCGATGGCAGTGCCGACCTGAAGCACGTATTCGCCGTGGTCGACAGCATCCTCGAACATGCCGACGGCCCCAAGGTGATCGTCAACAAATCCACCGCACCGGTCGGCACGGTGCAGCGCATCAAGGCACGCATCGCCCAAGCCGTGGCCGATACCAGCCGCTTCCACGTCATCAGCAACCCCGAGTTCCTCAAGGAAGGCTCGGCAGTCGATGACTGCATGCGCCCGGAGCGCATCATCATTGGGGGCGCGGAACCCGCCGAGGTAGAGCTGCTGCGCGAGCTGTACCTGCCGTTCAGCCGCAACCGCGAAAAGCTCATGGTCATGGATGCGCGCAGCGCCGAGCTGACCAAGTACGCGGCCAACTGCATGCTGGCGACCAAGATCTCTTTCATCAACGAAATCGCCAACCTGGCCGAGCACCTGGGCGCCGACATCGAAATGGTGCGCCGCGGCATCGGCTCGGACCCGCGCATCGGCTACGACTTCATCTACGCCGGCTGCGGCTTTGGCGGCTCGTGCTTCCCCAAGGACCTGCAAGCCCTGCGCCGCAGCGCCGAGTCCGAAGGCTTCGAGCCGCAGTTGCTGCGTGCGGTGGAGTCGGTCAACGAGCAGCAAAAGGGCCGGCTGTTCAGCAAGATCCAGCGCCACTACCCACGTGGCCTGCGGGGCAAGGTCTTCGCCTTGTGGGGGTTGTCGTTCAAGCCCAATACCAACGACATCCGCGAGGCCTCCAGCCGGGTCCTGCTGGAAGCGCTGTGGGCCGCCGGTGCGCGGGTGCAGGCCCACGACCCGCAGGCCATGGAAGAGATCCAGCGCCACTATGGCCCGCGCGCCGACCTGCAACTGGTGCCGTGCAAGGAGGATGCGCTGCGCGGCGCCGATGCCCTGGTGATCGTCACCGAATGGCAGGACTACCGTGTGCTCAACCTGGACAAGGTGCCGCAACAACTGGCCGACCGGGTGGTGTTCGACGGGCGCAACCTGTTCGAACCCGAGCACATGGCCGCCGCCGGCCTGACCTACTACGGCATCGGCCGTGGCCAGGTACAGCCAGCATGCCCGTACTGATTACCGGCGTGGCCGGCTTCATTGGCTACCACGTTGCACGGCGCCTGTGCGAGGCAGGCATCGAAGTGGTCGGCATCGACAACCTCAACGCCTACTACAGCGTCCAGCTGAAACTGGCGCGCCTGCAGCAACTGTTCGGCTTTGCCAATTTCCGCTTCCACACCCTCGACATTGCCCACCCGAGCGAATTGCAACAGCTGTTCGCCGGGCAGGCGTTCAGTGAAGTTATCCACCTGGCGGCGCAGGCCGGGGTGCGCTATTCGCTGGACAACCCTGGTGCCTATGGCCAGGCCAACCTGGTCGGTTTTCTCAACATCCTCGAAGCCTGCCGCCAGCAGCCCCCCCGCCACCTGATCTACGCCTCCAGCAGTTCGGTGTACGGCGCCAACGCCAAGCTGCCGTTCAGCGTCGACGACCCGGTCGAGCAACCGGTGTCGTTGTATGCCGCCAGCAAGCGCGCCAATGAACTGATGGCGCACAGCTACGCACACCTGTACCGGCTACCGACCACCGGCCTGCGCTTCTTTACCGTCTACGGTCCCTGGGGCCGCCCGGACATGGCGTTGTTCAAGTTCACCCGCGCCATGCTCGAGGGCCGACCGATCGAGGTCTACAACCACGGCCTGATGGGGCGCGACTTCACCTACATCGACGACATCGTCGAGAGCATCGTGCGCTTGCGCCTGAAGCCGCCACTGCCGGCTGAGGGGCAACCGCCCTGCCAGCTGTTCAACATCGGCCGAGGCCAGCCGGTACGGCTGCTGGACTTCGTCGAAAGCCTGGAGCGTGCACTGGGCATCAAGGCCCGGCGCGACTACCTGCCGCTGCAAGCGGGTGACGTGCTGGAAACCTGGGCCGACGTCGGTTCGCTGGCGCGCTGGATCGACTACACCCCGGACACATCGCTGGAACACGGCGTCGACGCCTTCGTTGGCTGGTACCGGGATTTCTACCGGGTTTGAGCCGTGCAATCACCACAAGATCACAGGTAGCCTCATGACAGATCCACTTGACCTCTCGGTACTCATCCCCGCCAAGAACGAGGTCGACAACCTGCCATCACTGCTGATGGAAATACGCACCGCGCTGGCAGCTGAAGACTATGAAGTGCTGGTGGTCGATGACGGCAGCAGCGACCGCACCCTGAGCGTACTGCAGCAACTGAAAAGCCAGGGTTACCCGCAACTGCGCATCCTCCGCCACGAGCGCTCGCTGGGCCAGAGCACCTCACTGTGGCATGCCGCCCAGGCGGCACGCGGACGCTGGCTGGCGACCCTGGACGGCGACGGTCAGAACGACCCGGCAGACATCCCCGGCATGCTGGCCCTGGTGCGCGCCAACCAGGGCCTGGCCGGTGGCGTCACGCTGGTGGCCGGGCACCGGGTCAACCGCCGCGACAGCGCCAGCAAGCGCTGGGCCTCGCGCCTTGCCAACGGCCTGCGCAGCCGCCTGCTCAAGGACGCCACACCAGACACCGGCTGCGGGTTGAAACTGATCGAGCGCGCGGCCTTCCTGCGCCTGCCCTATTTCGACCACATGCACCGCTTCATCCCGGCACTGATCCTGCGCCACAACGGGCGTATGCTGGTGCACCCGGTCAACCACCGGCCACGTCACGCCGGGGTGTCCAAGTACGGCAACCTGGACCGCGCCCTGGTCGGTATCCTCGACCTGTTCGGGGTCTGGTGGCTGATCCGTCGCACCCGCCTGGACACGCATCCCCAGGAGCTCGAAGGATGACCCGAGAAACCCTGTGGTTGATCATCGGCTTCGCCGGCCAGGCCGTGTTCACCGGGCGCTTCGTGTTGCAGTGGCTGTACAGCGAGTTGAAGCGACGCAGCGTGATCCCGGTGGGTTTCTGGTACCTGAGCATGCTCGGCAGCGCACTGCTGCTGACTTACGCCATCTATCGCCAGGACCCGGTGTTCATCATCGGCCAGAGCTTCGGCTTCCTGGTCTATCTGCGCAACCTGCAACTGATCGCCCGCCACCAGGAACAGAAGGAATAGCCCTTGCCAAGGTTCAAGACGCTCAGGGCCGAACGCCTGGCCCTGATTGCCCTCGCGGTGTTGCTGGTAGGCGCGGGCATCGGCTGGCGCCAGCCGATGAATGTGGATGAGGAACGCTTTCTCGGCGTCGCCCTGGAAATGCTGCAGAGCGGCAACTGGTTCATTCCGCACCGGGCGGCGGAAATCTACGGCGACAAGCCGCCGCTGTTCATGTGGACCGTGGCCCTGTTCAGCCACCTGACCGGCTCGCCCAAGGTTGCCCTGTACCTGCCGGGGCTGCTGTCGGCGGCGACCATCACCTGGGTGCTGCATGACCTGGGGCAACGCCTGTGGCACCGGCGCATCGGCGTGATTGCCGCCTTGCTGTTCCTGGCCACCTACCAGAGCTACAGCATCCTGCGCACCGGGCAGATCGACAGCTTTCTGTGCCTGTGGGTGGCGCTGGGTTTCTACGGCATGGTTCGCCATCTGCTGCTGGGGGCGGCCTGGGGCTGGTTCTACCTGGCCTGCGCGGCCATGGGCCTGGGCATGATCAGCAAGGGCGTGGGCTTTGTGCCGGCGCTGATGCTGCTGCCCTATGCCTGGGCGGTGCGCCAGCGCTGGCACGGGGTGGTGGCCATGCCCGGCCAGGGTTGGCGCTGGAGCCTGGGGCTGCTGTGGTTGCTGGCCGGTTGCGCGGTGTGGCTGCTGCCACTGCTGATATCGATCGCCCATGGCGGTGGCGCGGCGGAGCTGGCCTACCTGAAGGAAATCCTGCTGCGCCAGACCGCCAGCCGTTATGCCAATGCCTGGGACCATCGCGAACCGTTCTGGTACTTCTTCGTCATGGTCATCCCCAAATACTGGCTGCCACTGGTGCTGGCCCTGCCCTGGCTGGTGCCGGCCTGGCGCCGGCAGCTGCAAAAACGCGACGGGCGCTTCCTGTTGCTGCTTGGCTGGGTGGCGCTGGTGCTGTTGTTTTTCAGCCTCAGCAGCGGCAAGCGCAAGCTGTACATCTTCCCGGCGCTGCCGGGCCTGGTGCTGGCCATCGCGCCACTGCTGCCGTGGCTGCTCAAGCGCTGGCTGCAGCGCCGACCGGCTTGGCGCAGGGCGTTCACTGCCGTGGCCCTGGCATGGTTCGCGCTGTGGTTCGCGCGCGGCTTCGTCGAGCCGCTGAAGGAAGGCCGCAACCCGCATGAGACCTTGATGAGTGAAGCCGCACGGGCCACCGGCGGCGCCGACTTGGTGCTGGTCGACTGGCGCGAGGGGCATTGGCTGTTTGCCCGGCAACCCATCGTGCACTTCGGTTTCACCGGCCAGTCCAAGGCAGATGCGGCCGCCTACTGGCTGCGCCACAATCCTACGGCCTTTGCCCTGATCCCGGCTTCGGAACTGGGCCGCTGCTTCGCTGCCGACAAGGCACGCAGGCTGGGCGAGACCTCGCGCGCCGAGTGGTATGTGGTCGGCGCCGATGCCGATAATGGCCAGTGCCAGGCCACAGCCCCAAGTCACGTCTACCACTTCGCCTGGGCGCACACGCCCGGCAACCTGCAAACCGCCGCGGAGCACCCCGGGAAATGACCAGCCAGACCCTGCCGGCCCAGCGCCGGCGTTGGTGGCAGCGGGTAAACCGCTGGCGCCAGGTAGCCGCCGTGACGCTGCTGGCCATGGGTGTGCTCGGTATCGAGGCCGCCCGCTCGTTCTGGCCCCAGCAGCTCTACGCCCACCTGAGCAACCGCTGGAGCGGCGACACCGCACCCGGCCAGAACATCTGGCTACCGGCCTACCAGCTGGCGATCGACGCCAAGGTGGTGGAACAAGGCCTGGGCAACCTGTCCGGGATCACCTACGACGATGACCACGACCGCTTGCTGGCCATCACCAATAGCTACCCCATGGAGCTGCTGGAGCTGAGCAAGAGCGGCGACATCCAGGCCCGCTACCCGCTGGTGGGCTTCGAGGACGCCGAGGGGCTCGCCTACCTAGGCAAGGGTCGCCTGGCCATCAGTGACGAGCAGCTGCAACGGCTAAGCGTGATACCCCTGCCCGACCACCCGCAGCCAATCGACGCCAGCCAAGCCCAGTGGATCACCCTCGGCATCAACCCGACCCACAGCAACAAGGGCTTCGAGGGCGTGACCTACGACCGCCAGCACGACCGTCTGTACGCCATCAAGGAACGTGCCCCACGGCAGCTGTTCGAGGTAACCGGCCTGGTCGATGCCTTGAATGGCGGGCCCTTGCACCTCACCGTCAATGACCGGCGTCACTGGGTCAAGCGCAGTGTTTTCGCCACCGACCTGTCTGACGGCTACTACGACGCGCGCACGGGCCACCTGCTGCTGCTCAGCGACCAGGCGAAGAACATCAGCGAACTCGACAGCGATGGCCGCTTCGTCAGCATTCGCTCGCTGCGCGCCGCTATCGGTGGACTGGGCCGCGATGCACCGCAGCCCGAGGGCATCACCATGGACAATGCCGGCAACCTGTACGTGGTCAGCGAGCCGAATTTGTTCTACCGGTTCAGCAAGCCTTGAGCTTGATGCCTGTCAGTCAAGCGAACTGGGGCCGCCTTGCGGCCCATTGTCGACAAGCCACCCACCTTGTGGGAGCGGGTTCACCCGCGAGGAATTCCACGCGGTGCATGGCACCGGCTACGCCGGTGTTCGCGGCCGATCCCACAGGGATCTGGGCAAGCTGCCAGATTTTGCACAAGATACAGAGCCTGCGCTGTTTTCATCAATCCAACATCCACCCGGCATCGCCCTCCTCCAGCACACCACCGTGATCCGTCCGGTCACCTTTACGCGCCACGGCCGCGCCTTCGATCAGGAAATGCTCCGCTCCACTCTCGATCACGGCGCCGCACGTGGTCCGATCACCCACCCTGGCAACCGCCCTGCCATTGAAGGTGTACGTGGCACTGCCACTTTCTACCTGGTTGATGCCATGTAACGGGCAGACATGGCGATGGCCTACAAGTACGACAGGGTTCATTGGGCTTCTCCTTTTGATGGCCCGGTACGAGATTCACGGTCTATCTCCTCTGGCCAATGAACCTTCGGTGCCAGGCAGTGCATGTGGCTCAGGCCATCGTCATCGTTCCAGTCACGGGGTGGGTGGGCGAACTTCGGCAGGGCTTCGGGGCCTTGCTGCATGAATAGCCGGGCGATGGCCCAGTAGGCTTCGCCTTTGTAGAGGTCATAGGTGAAGAACACGCGGTCGATGACTTCGTTGGTTTCCGGGTTGCGGATCGACAGCATGACGTTCTCGATCAGGCCACCGTGGCCGGGGGCGTAGACTCGGTAGACTTCGGCGGTTACGTCGTCCCAGTTGTAGGCGACCGGTTTGACGCCCCAGCGTTTGCGGCTGAAGATGAATATGCGGTCATATCGAAACTCGTAAATATATATCTTTTGGCGAAGCCGATTGAAGCGAATTGGTTCATCTCTAGGGGCAACGAGATCAAGCTTGATGTCAGGAATCAAAACCCATAGTAGTGCTGGGCCGATAATTACCAATGATAGGCTCAACAACCAGTCGTACCGCCAATCGTCATATAACAAATCCCAGTACAAGTAAAGCGTCATTCCAAAAAGAAAAAGCAGACCCGGAACACCGATTAGGAATATAACGCCTCGAAGGATGGTGCTGCTCCGCGGCAACTCGAGATAAACATCATCGAAATAGTTGGGTGACGGCTTGACACTCGCCCACACTTCCCGCCACTTTGGCACTTCATGCACCTTGGGAAGGTCATGGCTCCAGCCCAAAGCACGCTCCCACAAAACTTTACCATCACGCTTCACTCGTTAATCTCCCTGACACAAACCTCAACGTAGCCACTTGGTAGGCTCCTATCCGGCCAGTACATTACCAACAGCGTAGCCGCCAAGATTGTGTGTTTCCCTGTAGTCGCCATGAGCGATATCGAGCCAGAAATCTCTAGCTGACAGAGTCCAGTAGAATAAGGTTTTCGCTTCTCGTTAATAGAATATTTGCGGTCGTGGTCGGGGATTCGTGGTGATGTAAAGCTCGAAAATGAAGAGAGCGGCGATAGAGGCTCTTCAGAGTTCGCAAAAAAATTGCCCGAAGCAATAGTTTCCCCACCATCGTAATCAGGGTGATTGCCGTCACCGTAACGATGCACTATCAATTTCCAACGATATCCCGAGGACCGCTCATCGTACATTGGCAAAGCGATTAATAACTTTAGCTTCCTAATTGTTTCGACACTAATCAAGCCACCGATTTTCGGAAGTCCTGGATCAGTTGCCAAGCGCGACTCAAAACTTAACTTCGCCTGAACGCCTAGCGTGGCAGCATTGAGTTCGGCAAAAGCGATATCCGCATGTTCTGGAGCATTCCAATGAATGCTCGGCTTTTCGTCTGCTTTTCCAAAGCAGCACCGCCTTACCCACCGCTCCAGATCAGTTGATTCATTTTCCTGAGCCCGTTTGCTTAGTTGATAAGCAGCAAGCGTGAGGGCTATCGCCAGTCCCAGCGGGCCGAAAAACAAGGGCTTGAGTACTGCAACACTAAACACCATAGTGCCCGAGCCATATAAGAGGAATGAAAAGAAGTGTTGGTTCCTCGCTGCATCATCACCCGCAGCGGCGGTGCGCCTCATGGCATTGATTGCTTGAGCCGTATCAAAGCCCCCTGCAACCGAACTCACCAAAGCACCAAGCCTTATCAAGGCTCCCCCAGTGACTGCGACACCCTTTGCCGACGCCAAATTCAGTGGACCAGCGCTTGATCTCAAAATGAGCCCAACCAACTCGACTTGCCCTCCCAGCACGCCCAACTGAGATCCTTGCAACGCCAACTTGGCCTCATACGCCTTCGGCCCAATCTCCGTTTCCGCCTTTTCCTGATTCCTGCCCAGGCTATCCTGCTGCAAATACAACCCGCCTATCGCCAGCAGGACCTCCCAGCTGCCAGCAATCCCGCGCAACCCGGAAAAACCGGTTTTTACCAATCGGGCCGCCTGCTGCGTCGTGATCTTCATCCCGTGCAATAACCTGCGCGCATCGGTTTCCAACGTCCCCGCTGCCACCGAGATATCCAGCAGGGCAAGCTGCGCCGCGCTGCTCGCCTGGGTCACCCCCATGTTGGCTTCCTTGAACAACCGGCCGTGCACCTCCTCGGCCTTGCCTTCGACCCACACCGTCACGCTGATCATCGTATTGGTGAACCGCGGGTCGAGCACTGCCAGGCTCATCAGCCCGTGCTGGATAATCGGCTGTACTTTGCGCATCGACTTCATCGAGCCAAACTCGAAGTCATCGATATTGCGGCGCATCCGGTCCCGCGCCTCGGCGATCGACGCATTGGCCTTGTGCTGCAACTCCCGGAGGTGGGCACTCTGCAAGGCGTAGTACTCGCCCAGCTTCATCTTCACTTCCAGCTCGATCAGGTGCACGCCGTTGTAGAGAAACTGCGTGGCGCTGTTCAGGTGCCGCACGGCCTTCTGAATGCCAGGCGACAGACATGGCGCCAGCCGCTGACTGGCCGCATTGAGCGCACCCTGCGTTTCAGCAATGGCCTGCTTGAGGGTGTTGCGCATGCGCAGGCCGGCGTCATCGCTGGCGATGATCTTGCTCAGCATGCCGTAGAGCTTGTCGCTGTCGTTCCAGTTGATCGCTTCTGTGGCGGAGAAACTGGGCAGCAGCCCGGCCAGCAATGACTGGTCGCGCATCAGCAAGGCGCGGTAGGGCGGGCTGTCCGGATCCTGCAGCCATTTCAACCAGAGCAGTTCGCTGGTGCCGGATGCGGGAACATGCGGTTCAAGGCGGAGGACGACAGCTTCCGTAACGCCGCCACCCAGGCACAGGGCCATGGTCTTGGCATAGGCCACCCCGGACTCACGATCGTTACCGTCGTAGTCGTACGCCTCGGCCACCTTGAACATGGGCGTATCGAACAAGGCAGCGTACGCCTTTGCATCCTTGTCGATGTAACGCTGAAACTCGCGCTCCTGCTGCTCATATTCAGCCTGGAACGCGGCCCGCTGCGGTTCGTGGTAGCGCTCTTCAAGCCGCTCGTCACTCTCCTGCTGCGCACGCTCGACCAATAGCTGCCGCTCGACTGCCGGGTCGGTGAACACCGGCGGCCCATCGCCCGTCATCGGTTCCAGCGACGGCACCTTCTGCGCCGCCCATTCCCTGTGCGTGGCACGAATGATCTGCAGGATCTGCGAGGTCTGCAGTTGATAGGCCCGCATCGGTTCTTCACGCCAGGCCTGACGCTTCAGTACCCAGTTCAGGCGCTGATGGTTGTACTCCTGAATCAGCCCGACGGTGTCGTCGAGCACCACCGCCAGCACGCCGTTTTCCAGCTTGTGCCGGTTGATCGCATTGACCAGATACCCACGCAGGGCGAACCGGCGCAACCAGCGGCTGTGGAAGCCATGCGCACTGTCGAAGGGGGCACAGCCATGCTGGGCATACTCGAACACCTGCTGGTCGACCCCAAGCTTATCGGGCGTCATGGCGATGCCTAGGAGTTCGGGATTGCTGCGTGCCTGAATCAGGTCCAGGCCCTCGAAGCGATGCGCAGGCGACGCGCCGCTCTTGTAGGCGTTCAGCACGCTCACCGGCCAAGGATCGCTGGAGAAGGCCAGCCAGGCGCTGGCGTACCTGCTGGTATCGATGTTGAGAAAGGCCGAAGGAATGTCGTGATCTGCGTTCACGCATTTTTCGGGCAGCGGCGAAGGCGGGCCGTCTGGCGGCTCATAAGGATTAAAGCGGCGCAGATGACCTTGCTCGCTGACGGCATAGGCGTGCCAGACCTGCTGGTCGAGCAGGACATACAGGTAGCCCCTGCGCAAAGTGCGCAAGCCGATCTTTGTCGAGATATGCCGGTTATCCGCCACGGTGGAGACACACCCGGGGCGGGTATCCGGCACCAGGGCGCGACGCAGCGGCAAGATCGGCAGGCCCTGCCGCTCGCAGGACATGCACTGGTCGTGTGGCAGCCCGGCTTCGGCGATCGCGAGGGCAATACGTTGGCTGATGGTCATAAACGACTCTCGGATTTCGGCAGGCATTCGATCAGTTGGCGCCATTGCGCCTCGGAGTAGCGGGCGAGCAATGCGGCAAGAGGCGCCTGACCTCTGGCAGCTGCGTCGATCATTTCGCCCACCACAGGTACGGTATGCAGCCTAGGGTGAATGCACAGGTGATGGAGAGCGAAGGCCACGATGTCCTCCATCTCGCTCAGGCCCAACCTGCGTGCATCATCGACATGGTTCGAAGCACGCACCGCAGCAAACGGTGGAATCTGACACTGATTGATATGCTGCGAACCCGCCCGCAACACTCTCCAGGTAGCCAGCACACGTTCGATCAGCCCCACGTCATCCTGAATTCGCCGCGCAGGGGGCGGCAAAGGGTGTCGCTGCCCGCTCTGCCCTTTCAGGCTTGCCAACCTCCCACCGCTACTCAGGAACAACCAATCACTGATCGGCCACCATGGGCCTTGTTCAAGCCGCTCGAACGTCGCCGCCAGCAACTCCAGACGGACGGGTTCGTAGACCGGGTAGCAGCCAAATTCCCGATTGGAATCGGGCAGCCGACACAAGGCCGTGAGATGGGACGCGACAGCGGCCGAAGGTGCCTCACTGAACAGCCAGCCACACAGGTAACGCCGTTGCTGAAACAACGCCCTCTGCGCTGCCCGGGCGGTCAGTTCCAGCAAACGGCGACTGGGGACAGTGCCGGGCGAAGCCAGGCAGACCAGTACGGGATGCAGTTGGGGGGCATGGGCCAGGTCGGCCCGGTACACACGGGCCAATGCCTGCTCACCCAGGGCATTGCGCAGCGGGGCAAGCAAGGCGTGGTCGCCATCGTGAGCAGTCGCAAGCGGGTCTATCAGCACATGGCAGTACAAGTGCGCCCGATGGTGGCTTTCGATGAGCCTGACCAAGTCATCAGTGTCCATCAGACCTTGGCCTCGCACTTGTTGCTGGCGTCAGGGGTAAGCATGAGTGACTGGCTATTTCCAGCCCCTGACGTAGCCGCGCTGGTTGGCCCCAGCAGGTCGAGTTTCAGCCCATTGATGGTGATGCCCTGCTCATCCAGTACAATGCTACCGCCCACGGTTCTGAACTCGATGCGCTCACTGGCGCGCACCTGATAGGTCGTCGTACGTTGCTCCATGCCCTGCCCGACGGTGACCTTTTGCACACCTTTGACGACAAGCTCGGCGTCCTTTCCGACAAAGACCTGGTGATTGGCCCCCGTTGATTCGCTACGGTCGTTGCCTACCTTCTCGATCAGGTCATGCTTGATGTCTACGCTGCAGGTTTGCCCGATGAGCTGGGTATGGTCACGCCCGGTTTCCTGGCGGAAGTCATTGCCGATATTCAAGTGCTCATCATTGCCGACCTGCTCGACACGATTACGCCCGACACGCGTGGTCTCATCATTACCGACTACATTGTTCTGGTCCCGCTGGGCATGGATGAACACTTCTTCCTTGCCCAGTTCGTCCTCGAAGCGCAGCTCGTTGAAGCCATCGCCCTTGTGGGTCTGGCTCTTGATGGTCATGCGAGTCTTGTGTTCGGGCAGGTCGTACGGCGGCAACTGGTTGCCGCAGTAGGTACGCCCGGTGATCATCGGCTGGTCGGGGTCGGCGTTGACGTACTGGATGATCACGTCCTGGCCGATGCGCGGAATGGCCATCGAGCCCCAGCTGCCGCCGGCCCAGCCTTGCGACACGCGCACCCAGCAGGAGCTGAATTCGTTGTTCTCGCTCTCCCGATCCCAGGGGAAGCTGACCTTGACCCGGCCCCACTCGTCGCAGTAGATCTCTTCCCCGGGCGGCCCGACGACGGTGGCCATGTGTGGGCCGTCGATGCGTGGCTTGGGCAACGGCGCCGGACGCCATTCGATCCGGCCGGGTACCAGCACGGCTTCCTGCGAGTAGCGCGTTCCTTGTTCGGCTCCGGCAGCTTCTTCTTGCAAGCTGGTGAATTGGCTGCCCTCGTGATGTATACGCATCACACGCCAATGTGCGTTGAGGTCTTTGCGCGGATGTTCGATGAGGGTGAAGCTCAGCCCCGGTTGCAGGCGGACATCGTCACCCTCGACTTCGGCAATATGGGCGTCATGGCGCAGGGCCGTTAGACGGGTGGCGGTGAAGGGTACACCGACCGCATCGCGCTTGTAGCGGCCGGGGTAATCGAAGCGCTCATAGTCCCGGGACTGATGGGTGATGCCACTGTCACCTGCGCGGTGTTCCTGCCGGTACTGCGGATTGGTGAAGGTGTAGTCCCGCTGCACCTGGCGTGCGGTGCGCACCTGTTCGCTGTAACGCAGGCGGCGCAGGCAAGGCCTGGCCTGGTCGCCACCGCTGTTGGCGCGGTACAGCACCTGGTCGGGGCCGATGTCGCCTTCATCGAAGAAGACATCATCCTCGTCGTCGGCCTTGATCGCGCTCCGGCTGATCTGCCCCAGCGCCAACAGTCGGTCAGTGATGACCAGTTGGTGGTGTTTCGGCGTGTGCTCGAAGCGATAGACGAAACCCTCTTCACCAGCCAAGCGGGCGATGAAGTCGAGGTCCGTTTCACCGGCCTGTACGCAGAACTCGCGCACCTGATGCTCGCCCATACTCTTGATTTCGAAACGGGCAATGCCCTGGCGCTTGAGCATCAATTCGAGAATCTGCGGCACGGTTTTCTGCTGGAAGATGCGCCAGTTCGAACGCAAGCCGGCACGGGCCAGCACGGGCTCGACCAAGGCGCGGTAACGGGTGCGATAGAACCCCGTCTCACCCTGGCTGAAGCTGCTGACCAGGCCGTGCACATAGCGCAGGGGGCGCTCACCGCGCCAGATCGTGAACAGCACCGGCTTGTCGAGCAACTGGCCGAAGTCGACATCGTCTTCGAAACTGATCAACTCCAGCTTCAACTGGAACGGTGTGCTGATGGCTTCGTCGAATTCGAACGAAACCACTTCGAACTCATGCTGGCCAGCCAGCGGCTGGAAGGTAAAACGCAAAGCGGATTGGCTAGGCATGTGGATTCCCCCTGCTACTGCTGCAAAATGCCGTTGAGCGATTCCAGAACCTCGGCGGTGATCAAGCTCAGGCGGTAGCTGTAGTAGCAGTAGGCGCAGACCATGGCGATAGCAGAGATCACCAACGGGCTCCACCAGGGCCATTCCCACCGCCGCATGCGGTGTGGGCGATGGACGACGTTGGTATAGGGATCGTCGCCCGGGAATTCCGGCGCGGGGCCGCGCAGTTCACGAATGACCCTGTGCATCCGCGAAATCAGGGCGTTGATGATTTCATCGCACTTTGGGTCTAGGGCGTACTTGCCCTTCAGGCCCAGGCAAAAGCAGAAGTACAGGAACTCCAGCACATCCTGGAATTCCTCGGGCGACTGCATCATCCGCTCCAGCAACAGGAAGATCTTCTCGCCACCGTGAGTTTCGTCATGGAAGATGCTGAGCAGTGGTTCTTGGCTCCAGCACGAATTGTTGCCCCAGGGTCGGCTCATCACGGCCTCGTCCAGATACAGGCACAAGGCATAGGAATAGACTTCGAGATGCGCAGTGGAATAACCGTGCTGCTGTATTTCCTCGCGGATGGCGCTGACCTGGGTCTGCAGGGTCTTGTGCACGTATTCGATGTTGGGCAAGTCATCCAGCGTGCGCAGGCGCATGACCAGGCCGAACAGCGGGTTTGCCGCGTCAAGCATCAGGTTGGCGAAGCCGCCGCGTAGCTGGAAGTCCGGGTCGGCCGGATAACCCTCATGACCTGCGCGCCTGCCCTGACCGGGCGGATAGGGTGAATCGGTGCCCTCCGGGACATCGAGCATGGCATGCAGGCTGTTTTCAGTTACGTCATGGGCAGTGTTGGCTGACTGGAATTTTCCAGGAGGAACAGCAGATGGGCCGGGCATGAAGAGGTCCTTGTCTTCCAGTAGACTGAAGACATGAACACTATCGGGGAATCAATTCTTCGAGGAGCTTGGGGCGTCCCAAAACGTTGTAGGAATTTTCTCCTTTTCTCCTTTTCTGGACGCCTCAGCAGTTGATCGGTTACCCCGAGTCCCAGCAATTGTCGCCGTGATGCCGGAATTCTGGGGCCGCTTTGCGGCCCTTTCGCGACGCAAGGCCGCTCCTGCAACGACTGCGCCAGCCCTCGTGTGGGCGGTGCAGCGCCGCAACCGTTCAATCAGCCAAACAACCTGGCCAGAAAACCCAGCTTCTTCTTGTACGAGCGCCGTGCTTCCAGCGCATCCTCCAGGCTCACCGCCAGGAACCGCGCCTGCTGGTTGGGCTGCATCTGCCCGATCAGGTCCAGGTCGGCGCTGATCACCGTGCCGATCATGGCGTAGCCGCCACCCGACACCGCATCACGGTGCAGGATGATCGGCTCCAGCCCCGCCGGTACCTGGATCGAACCGATCGGGTAGCAGCTGTCGACGATGTTCGAAGGGTCCGAGCCGGCCCCGAACGGCTGCTCCCGCGGCTGAAAGCTCAAGGCACTGCCGCCCTTGTAGCGATAGCCAATGCGGTCTGCCTCGGAACCGACCGTCCAGGCCTCGGTGAAAAAGCTCTGCGCCGCAGCCTTGGTCAGGCGGTGAAAATACAGCCCCGGCACCACCCGCAGCACCACCTCGCCCCCCAGGGCCTGGCGCAAGGCCATCGGCAGGCTTGCACCAGCGCGGGTCTTGCCGCTGGCTACGCCGACCGGCAACAGGTCGCCCGCCATCAGCTTGCGCCCATGGAAGCCACCCAATGCACCCAGCGCATAGGTTGAGCGGCTGCCGAGCACCTCGGGTACATCGATACCACCGGCCACCGCCAGATACGCCCGGGCGCCTGCGGTAGGAAAGCCGAAACGCAACACCTGCCCGGCACGCACGGCAAATGCGGTGTCCGGGCGTTGCTCGCGGCCATCGAGCAAGGCTGGCATCTGCGCACCGCACACCGCCACCAGTGCATCCTGCTGAAACTCCAGCTCCGGCCCCACCAGCGCGCACTCCAGGCCCGCGGCGCCGGCCGGGTTGCCCACCAGGTGGTTGGCCGCCCTCAGGGCGTACTGATCGAGCGCGCCGGACGGCGGGATGCCAAGGTGGTAGTAGCCTTCGCGGCCCAGGTCCTGCACCGAGGTAGCCAGGCCGGGTTTGAGTACCTTGATCATGCCAGCACCTCTTGCAGGGTCCGTGGATAGCCGACCGGGTCGGCGAGGAACGCGTCCAGGGAGAAATCCACCGGGCGAATGCGCAGGTCGAAACGGCCTTCTTCTACATCCGCCACCGCCTGGTCGTAGGTACGGCGATCGATGGGCTTGAACTGCACGATGTCTCCCGGGCGGAAGAACACCATATGCTCCTTCAGGTAGTTCAGTGTCTGCTGCGGGTCGTAGATCGGCGCCGGGGTCACGCCGAACATCTGGTAGCCGCCGGCCCCGCGCACGGAATAGATGCACCCGAAGCAGCCGCCATGGCCGAGGGTGAGTTTGGGGGTGTCCGTACGCGGGCGCAGGTACTTGGGCACCTGCAGTTGCCGCTCGCGCTCGACCATCTGGAACATGAACGGCAGGCCAGCGACGAAGCCCACCATCGACACGAACCACGGTGCGCCGCTGTGTGCGGCAATGAATGCCTCGACATCGGCCAGGCCGTTGACCCGCGCGGCGTACTCCAGGTCGGTACTGCCCGGGTCCTGGTGGCGGTCACGAAAACGCATCAGCGTTTCATGGGTCCAGGGGTCGTTGTACAGCACCGGAATCTCGATGATCCGCGTCTGCAACGAGCGCTCGGCCACCGCCTGCGCTTCAGCACCGCGCACCGCTGCCAGCAGCGCCTGCGGGGCGATACGGTCCGGGTCGAAGCGGATCTGGAACGAGGCGTTGGCCAGGCACACATCCAGCACGCCATCCAGGGCCAGCCGTTCCACCGCACGGGTGACGGCCATGCCCTTGAAAAAAGCCTCCAGCGACATGCTCTCGCTGACTTCGGCAAACAGGTGCTCGTCGGCGCCAAAGCTGTAGCGGATCGGGGTTGTAGCAAGCGGTTCGGCCATGACTGTTCCTTTTCTTGGAGTCTTTATAGAAAGGCAGGCGAAAGCAAACTGCACAGGCTCAGCGTGGCGCGCGTACCACGATACCGGCAGCGTCCAGCGCCTTGCGCGTGGCCTCCACCAGGTCGAGCGCACCTGGGGTATCACTGTGCAGGCAGATGGAATCGAACGCGATGGCCAGGTCCTGCCCCTCGACCGTGCGCACCACGCCTTGCTGGCAAGCCCGCAACACCCGCTCAGCAACGGCCCTGGGCTCGTAGCCCCGCACATTGCGGGTAAACACGATCGACCCGCTCAGGTCGTACTCGCGGTCGGCGTAGAACTCGCGAATCACCGGCTGGCCCAGTGCCTGGGCAATGCGGCAGATCACCGAACCCGGCATGCAGTACAGCAGCAGCTCCGGCTCGATCACCCGCAGGTTTTCCACCAGCAGCCGCGCGGCTTCTTCGTCACGTGCCAGATGCATGTAAAGCGCACCGTGCGGTTTGATGTGCTGCAGGCGCACGCCTTGGGCGCGGGCAATTTCACGCAGTGCGCCGAGCTGGTAGAGCATGTCGTCGACCAGTTCCTGGGCCGGGGCATTGATGTGCCGGCGGCCGAAGCCGACCAGGTCGCGGAACCCAGGGTGCGCCCCCACAGCAACGCCTAGGGCCTTGGCCCGCTGGACGGTGCGGCGCATGATGCCGGGGTCACCGGCATGGAAGCCGGTGGCGATGTTGGCCGAGCTGATGTAGCCCATCAGCTCGTTGTCGACGCCGTCGCCAATGGTCCACGGGCCAAAGCCCTCCCCCATGTCCGAGTTGAAATCCACCACCTGCATGACTGTCTCTCCTGGCGCTTGTGACTGCATGCAAGCCACGTTAGATTCTCCGCACCCCCTTGGGAAGATTTATAAACAGATGGGGTGTCTTCGGAAAATCAGATACCCAGGGAGCCTACCGTGTCACTGACCCTGCGCCAGGTCCGCTACTTCGTCGCCACCGCCGAGATCGGCCAGATTTCCCAGGCGGCGATCCACCTGAACATTTCCCAGTCTGCCGTGACCACGGCGATCAAGGAGCTGGAGGCGATGCTCGGCGTGATGCTGTTCCAGCGCTCGGCCCAGGGCATGAGCCTGACCGAGGCCGGTCGGCACTTCCTGAACCGCGCCTACGTGATCCTGCGCAGCGTGGACGATGCGCTTAACAGCCCGCTGCCGGATGTGCGCGCCAGCGGCCTGCTGCGCCTGGCAGCAAGCTATACGGTGATCGGCTACTTCCTGCCGCATCACCTGCAACGCCTGGAACACTGGCACCCGGACGTGACCCTGGAACTTTACGAACAAGAGCGCAGCGCCATCGAGCAAGGCCTGCTGGAGGGGCGTTTCGACATGGCGGTGGTGCTCACCGCCAACCTCACCCACCCGGACATCGTCTCGGAAACCCTGTTCAACTCCGAACGCCGCCTGTGGCTGCCCGGCCACCATCCGCTGTGCGAGCGCTCGGCGGTAAGCCTGGCCGATGTGGCTTGCGAGCCGTTCATCCTGCTGACCGTGGATGAAGCCGAGCAAAGCGCCATGCGCTATTGGGAACAGGCCGGGCAGCGGCCGAAAGTGCGGGTGCGGACCAGTTCGGTGGAAGCCGTGCGCAGTATGGTCGCCAATGGCAGCGGTGTGGCGATCCTGTCGGACCTGGTGCACCGCCCGTGGTCGCTGGAGGGCAAGCGTATCGAGACGGTGACCATCAGCGACCCGGTGACGCCGATGAGCGTGGGGTTGGCCTGGCACCGGGAACGGGCGTTCAGCCCGGCGATGCAGGCCGTGCGCAATTACTTCCATGATGCATTTCTGGCGCCGCAGCAGTTGTCGGCACGGCGCTGACCAGTTTTTTGCCGGCCCGGCCTCTTCGCGGGCATGCCTGCTCCCACAGGGGCCGCGTGGCTTTCAAATATCCAGACCAAGGCCGGCTTGCTTTTACCGCTCCACGGGCATAGCGTTCGGGAGTTTTCTTTACTGTGCCCAGGAGCAACTCCATGTACACCGGCATCGTCCAGGCCGTCCGCCCTCTGCTTGATGTGACCACCTACCCGGGCCACAACCAGTTCACCATCGACCTCACCCCGGAACTGCTCGACGAGCTGAAGATCGGCGCCAGCGTCAGTGTCGAGGGCACCTGCCTGTCGGTCACCGAAATCGACGGCACCCAGGTCAGGTTCGACGCCATGACCGCCACCCTCGAGCGCACCAACCTGCGCAACTTCAAGGCCGGCCAGGGCGTCAACATTGAACGCTCGGCGAAGATGAACGCCGAAGTCGGTGGCCACCTGATGGCCGGCCACATCGCCACCACCGCCGAAATCGTCGAGCTGTCGATCAAGGAAACCGGTGCCTTCATCAAGTTCCGCATGCCACCGCAATGGGGCAAGTACGTGTTCCCGCGCGGTTTCATCGGGGTCAACGGCTGCAGCCTGACCGTCGCCGATGTCGAGGACAACGTGATCACCATCAACCTGATCCCGGAAACCCTGCGCCAGACTACCTTCGCCAGCTACAAGGCCGGCGAGCTGCTCAATATCGAAGTGGACCACCAGACCATGGTCCTGGTCGATGTGGTGGAGCGCACCATCAAAGGCACCCTGGCCCGCGAAAAACTGCTGCCCTGAGACCCGCCCATGCTGCCTACCGCCCTCCCCGCACGCACAGCCAAACGGCTGCGCCTGCAAATTCTGCGTGGTCGTGTCGGCCTTGGCCTGGTCGCCGGCCTGTCGGTGCTGGCCGGCATGACCGATGCCATTGGCCTGCTGGCCCTGGGCGACTTCGTATCGTTCATGAGTGGCAATACCACGCGCCTGGCCGTCGCCATCAGCGAGGCGGACCTGGCCCTGGTGCTGCGCCTGAGTGCTGCGGTGCTGGGCTTCGTCGCTGGCAACGCCCTGGGCGTGCTGCTGGCGCGCGGCTTCCGCCGTCGGGCCTGGCCGGTGCTGCTGGTGGTCGCCGCCCTGCTGGCCTTCGCGGCGGCATGGCCCTTGGCGGTCACTTTTCCGGCGTTGCTCGCGGCCACACTGGCCATGGGCATGATCAATGCCGTGGTCGAACAGGTGAATGGCCTGCCTATCGGCCTGACCTACGTCACCGGTGCCCTGTCGCGCTTCGGTCGTGGCCTGGGGCGCTGGCTGCTGGGCGAGCGGCGCAATGGCTGGCGGGTGCAACTGGTGCCTTGGGCCGGCATGCTGCTGGGTGCCGCGCTGGGTGCCTGGCTGCAACACCACCTGGGCCTGCTGGCACTGACCGGCAGCTGCGCACTGGCCTGCGTACTGGCCATGGTGTCGCGGTTCATCCCGGGCGCCTGGCAGCGCGGTTACATGCCGCGCTGATCACCTGTGGAAGCTGGTTGGCGATGCGCCGCGAAAGCGGCGCGCACTGAAATCAGATGCCTTCGCGGGCCAGGTCCATGGCGAAGTAGGTGAGGATCAGGTCGGCACCGGCACGCTTGATCGCGCCAATGCTTTCACGCACCACCCGGCCTTCATCGATGGCGCCAGCCAGGCCGCCGAACTTGATCATCGCGTACTCGCCGCTCACCTGATAGGCCGCCAGCGGCAGGCGCGATGCTGCGCGGATATCGGCGATCACGTCGAGGTAGGCACCGGCCGGCTTGACCATCAGCACATCCGCCCCTTCCTGCTCGTCGAGCAGCGACTCACGCACGGCTTCGCGGCGGTTCATCGGGTTCATCTGGTAGCTCTTGCGGTCGCCCTTCAGCGCGGTACCACCGGCTTCACGGAACGGGCCATACAGCGACGAGGCAAACTTGGTGGAATAGGCCATGATCGCGGTATCGTGGAAACCGGCACCATCCAGCGCGCTGCGAATGGCCTGGACCTGGCCGTCCATCGCCGCCGACGGGGCAATGAAGTCGGCACCGGCAGCGGCGGCGATGACTGCCTGCTTGCCCAGGTTGGCCAGGGTGGCGTCGTTGTCCACGCCATGGTCGTGCAACACACCGCAGTGGCCGTGGCTGGTGTATTCGCAGAAGCAGGTGTCGGACATCACCACCATTTCCGGCACGGTGTCCTTGCAGATGCGCGACATGCGCGCGACCAGGCCGTTTTCGTTCCAGGTGTCGCTGCCAACGGCGTCCAGGTTGTGCGAAACGCCAAAGGTCATTACCGACTTGATACCGGCGCGGGCATAGCGCTCGATTTCCTGGGCCAGCAGCTTCTCGGGGATGCGGTTGACGCCCGGCATGCTGGTGATCGGCACGAAGTCATCGATGCCCTCTTCGACGAAGATCGGCAGGATCAGGTCTTCAAGGCGGAACTCGGTTTCCTGGAAGATCGTGCGCAGGGACTCGTTCTGGCGCAGGCGGCGTGGACGAACGGACGGGAATTGGTTGGACATGACAGCTCCAGGGAATTTGAACGGCGTATACCTTATGCCTGTCTCGCCCCAGTGAAAAGGCCAGATGACGAGATATTGTCTTGCGTCAAAGGCAATGGCTGCATTTTTCCTGGGCCGGCCTCTTCGCGGGTAAACCCGCTCCCACAGGATTCGCGCTGTACTTGTAGGAGCGGGTTTACCCGCGAAGAGGCCACTGCAAGCAACCTCTTACTGCAGCCAGGGCGGCGCAGGCTCCTCTGCCCTGGCCACCCCATGCTCGGCCTCGACCCGCGCGGCACGTCGGCGCGCATCATCCAGCCGCGCCGCATCGATCTCGCGCATCACCCCGGCCACGTCAGCCGCCTGCTCGTCATCCTCGAACAGCCCCGTCAGCGGGCTGTCCGGGCGCAGTTCGCCCGCCTCGTACAAGGCCCACATTTCCTGCGCATACCGGGTACTTTTCAGCTCCGGCGCAAAGCGCCCGAAATAGTGGGCCATGTTGGCCACATCGCGCTGCAGCATGCTGAAGGCATGGTTGTTGGCCGCTGCATCCACAGCCTGCGGCAAGTCGATGATCACCGGCCCGTCCGGGCCAAGCAGCACGTTGAACTCCGACAGGTCGCCATGCACCAGTCCGGCACACAGCATCAGTACGATCTGGCGAATCACGAAAGCATGGAACGCCCGGGCATCCTCGGCGTCGAGGTGCACGTCGTTCAAGCGAGGGGCCGCGTCACCGTCGGCATCGGTCACCAACTCCATCAACAGCACGCCGTCCTGGAAGTCATAGGGCTTGGGCACCCTCACCCCGGCACCGGCCAGGCGGAACAGCGCCGCCACTTCGGCATTCTGCCAGGCGTCTTCGGCTTCCTTGCGGCCGTATTTGCTGCCCTTGGCCATGGCCCGGGCCTGGCGGCTGTTGCGCACCTTGCGGCCCTCCTGGTACTCGGCGGCCTGGCGGAAACTGCGCTTGTTGGCTTCTTTATAGACCTTGGCGCAGCGTACCTGGCTGCCGCAGCGCACCACATACACGGCGGCTTCCTTGCCACTCATCAATGGCCGCAGTACTTCATCGACCAGGCCGTCTTCGATCAGGGGTTCGATTCTTTTCGGTGTCTTCATCAGGCTGCGTTCGGGGTCCTGGCTGTGTTGGCGGACATCCTCTCACAGCCTGATGCGACTTGCTCGTCTGTCTTCAGAGCGAACGACTCAGGCGCCCTGCCCTACACTGCCAACCGCCACACCGCGCGCCCGACGCCGTGTCACCAGCAGCCCGGAACACACCACCAGCACCGCCAGCACCATGGTCGATACCACTTCCAGGCGGTGGTCCGGACGGAACAGCATCAGCACCAGCACACCGCTGATGAACAGGATCACGCCCCAGGTCAGCCACGGGAACAGCCACATGCGGTAGCCCAACGTCTTGCCCTGTGCGGTCAGGCGCTGGCGCAGGCGCAGCTGGGAAACGGCGATCACCAGGTACACCAGCAAGGCAATGGCGCCGGAGCTTGCCATGAGGAAGCCGAACACCTTGGCCGGCACCAGGTAATTGGCGATCACCGCCAGGAACGCCGCACCGGTAGACAGCAGCACCGCCACCACCGGCGTGCCACTGCGGCTGGTCACCTGGGCGCAGGCAGGGGCGTCACCGCGGCGGCTCAGCGAATAGACCATGCGCGAGGCGGTGTACAGCGAGGAGTTGAGGCAGCTGGTCACCGAGGTCAGCACCACGAAGTCGATGATGGCCTTGGCATTCGGTACCCCGAGGGTGTCCAGCACCGTGACATACGAGCCTTCGGTGGCCAGGCGCGGGTCGGTCCACGGTACCAGCGCGATGACAATGAAGATCGACAGGATGTAGAACAGGGTGATCCGCCAGATCACCGAGTTGGTGGCCTTGGAAATATGCTTGCCTGCTTCGTCGGATTCGGCCGCGGCGATGGTCACCACCTCGGCCCCGAGGAACGAGAACATGGTAATCAGCATGGCGCTCAGCACGGCACCAAAACCATTGGGCATGAAACCGCCGCTATCCCACAGGCGCGACACACCGCTGACACCGGAGCCTGGCAGCAGGCCAAAGATGGCGCACACTCCCAGCGCGATGAAACCGACGATGGCCACCACCTTCACCAACGCCAGCCAGAACTCGAACTCACCATAGTTCTTCACGCTGAACAGGTTGGTGGCGGTCAGCAACAGGGTAATCACCAGCGACAATACCCAGATCTCCATCTGCGGGACCCAGGAATTGATGATGGTGGCGGCGATATTGGCCTCGATGGGGATGATCAGTACCCAGAACCACCAGTACAGCCAGCCGATGGTGTAGCCGGCCCACTTGCCAATGGCGAGGTCGGCATAGGTAGAGAACGAACCGGTGTCCGGCGAGGCAACGGCCATTTCGGCCAGCATGCGCATCACCAGCACCACCAGTGCGCCGGCCAGGATATAGGCCAGGATGGTGGCGGGCCCTGCTTCGGCAATCGCACGGCCGGAGCCGACGAACAGGCCGGCACCGATCACGCCGGCAATGGACAGCATGGTGACATGCCGTGATTTCAATCCATGACTCAAATTGTTCTTGTGGGTTTGCATGGCGCTACCTTGTTGTTTTTGTCATGCCCACGCGGGGGCCGCCGGCTTGCACGTCACCGACGCAGGCGCGAAAAAGCCCGCCCTGCCCTAGATGGTGAGTAGGGCAGTACGGGTTGAGTAAAACGAAACCGCAGAACGTATTACCGCTATGTCAGCCGGCAGCCCGCTGCCGGGGCGCCAGGTCGGCCTTGGGGAACCCGCTGCCCTGGCGGGCAACCTGCTCACAGACCTTGTCGACGATGTAGGCACCGATCGGGATGGCGGAGGTGGCGGCCGGCGACGGCGCGTTGCACACATTGACGCTGCGCGCAGTGTTGACGAACAGGAAGTCGTCGATCAGCTTGCCGTCACGCGACACGGCCTGGGCACGCACGCCGGCCGGGTAAGGCGTGAGATCGGCCTTGGTGATGCTCGGGCAGTACTTCTGTACCTGCTTGAGGTAGCCGCCCTTGAACAGCGAGTTCTTCATCTCGATCAGGCCCGGGCGGAAGTTCTTCGCCAGCACCTTGAGAATGCCGGGGGTGGTCAGGGTCTGGAACAGGTCGCTGGGGCTGATGTCGCTCTTGCGATAACCCTCACGCTTCATCGCCAGCACGGCGTTGGGGCCAACGGTGACGGTGCCGTCGATCATGCGCGTCAGGTGCACGCCCAGGAACGGCATGGACGGGTCGGGAATCGGGTAGATCAGGTGGTTGACGATCTGGTTGTGCTGTTTGGGCAGCAGGTAGTACTCGCCGCGGAACGGGCAGATGACGAACTCGGTACGTAAGCCCAGCATGCTCACCACCCGGTCGGCCATCAGGCCCGAGCAGGTCACCAGGAAACGGCTGCGCAATTCGTCACCCTGCGTGCGCACGATCACTTCGCTGGCCAGTTCCTGCAGGCCGACCACCTCGGCGCCGTAACGGATTTCGCCGCCGGCGCGCTGGAACTCGGCGCCCATGGCCGCAGTCACTTCGGCGTAATTGACGATGCCGCTGGAGGGCACGAATATGCCGCCCATGCCGACGATATTGGGCTCGCGCTCGCGCAGTTCGGCCGCCGACAGCCAGTAGCGCTCCAGGCCATTGGCCGCGGTGCGCTCCCACAGCGCTTTCATGCGCTGCATTTCCAGGTCGTTGGTGGCCACCAGCAGCTTGCCGCACTCATCGAAGCGGATGCCGTGCCGGGTGCAGAAGGCCTTGGTGGCCTTGTTGCCTTCCAGGCAGAAGCGCGCCTTGAGGCTGCCGGGGGTGTAATACACGCCGGCGTGGATCACGCCGCTGTTGTGGCCGGTCTGGTGGCGGGCCGGGCCGGACTCTTTCTCCAGCAGGAGAATCTTCGCGTCCGGGTAGACCTTGATCAGGTGCATGGCCGTGGACATGCCCACAATGCCACCGCCAATGATGATGAAATCGTACACAGCCTTACCTCACACGCAGGCATTGCCTGACTGGCTCACCATGGCCCGCACGGGTCATGGTGGCATCGTTTTGTGCAAAGGCGCGTGGGCGGGCGCCCGCCCCGCGCCCTGTCATTATTGCCCGCGCTGGTACAGCGGTTTGGGGAAGGCGACGTAGCCGCGCTGGCGCATCAGCTCGCGGCGCAGGCCTTCGTGCGGCGTAAAGCGGTCGCGGCCATGCAGCCAGAACAGATTGTTGATCAGCAGGAAGCTTCCCACGCCCACCGGTACCGACAGCTTCTTCTCGCTGCCTTCGAGCGATTCGGACAAGGCGTTCAGCCAGATGCCCTCCTCGTAGTTCTCCGGCTGCACGAACTGGTCGATGTAGCGCATGGTCGGACGGCCTTCGGCATCGGTGTCGAACACCGAGTGGAACACATCCTCGGACACCTTCTTGCTCGGTGGTGCGGTCCAGCGCATTTCCCGACGGGCCAGCGGGTGGCGGAAGAATTCGTCGCACTGCTCCCAGTCGTCCAGGTGCAGCAGCAGCGAGTTGCCGCCTTCCATGTTCTTTTCGTCGATCTTCAGCATCAGCACGTAGTCGGTGATCTGGTTGACGAAGGTGCCATCGTTGTGCAACTCCATGACCCTGTGCGGCTGACGCAGGTAGCTGTCGGAGTTGTCGGTGTTGACCACCACGAAGCGGGCATAGAACTGGCCGCTCATGGCGTCGTAGTTGGAGCGGCCGATCAGGTGTGCGCAGGCGGTGGTGAACTTGACCATGTCCTCGGCCTGGCTCACGTCATCCAGGCCGACCGGGGTGATCAGCATGCCGCCGCTGGCGCGATTGAGGATGGTATTGAGCAGCACCGGCCGCAGGGTGCCCTGGCACAGCTCGTCGAGGATCTCGCCAACCCGGAAGCGCAGGAACGACTTGTACTCCAACGCCTGCACCGGCCACTGGGCAACGGCCTGGACGAACGCTTCGACCGTTTCGCGGGCAAAGGTGAGTTCAAGCAGGCGCGGCGACTGTTTCGAGGGGGCGATGGTGTAACCACGCGGTTCGAGCGGCAGTGGCATCACAAGTTCGTCGATCTGCGTAAAAGCGTTCATGGCAGTGTCCTGGCAGAAAAAAGTGGGGTGGCGCCGTCCGGGCATGAGCTGGATCAGTGCGGGCGAGGTAAAAATATCGCCACAAACTAAAAATGTCTACATTTTTGTTGTTCGACGACAAAACGTTTGTTTGTCCATTGTTTTTCGCCAGCGAACGCTTTCGGTATGATCGACAAAACCGTTTGAGGAACAGGATCTTGGAAGCGCTCGCCCCCCGACAAAACTCAGCATTCAGCGGGTATGAGAGGCTCAAGAAGGACATCATCCGCGGCGTCTTCAAGCCCGGAGAAAAGCTGTTGATGAGCACCCTGAAGGACCGCTACGACCTGGGCGTGGGCCCGCTGCGCGAAGCGCTGTCGCAGCTGGTGGCCGAGCACCTGGTCAACGCGATCAGCCAGAAGGGCTACCGCGTGGCGCCCATGTCGCTGGACGAGATGAACGACATCTACGATGCCCGCGCCAACCTGGAGGCGATGATCATCACCCTGGCCATCGAGCGTGGCGACGACGCCTGGGAGGCGTCGGTACTGGCCCACTCGCATACCCTGGCCAAGGTGGTGGAAGTGAAGACCCGCGAGCAGCGCCTGGATGTGTGGGACGAACGGCACAAGGCGTTTCACACTGCCATTGCCTCGGGCTGCGGCTCCAAGCACCTGCTGCAGGCGCGCACCTACCTGTTCGACCAGGCCGAGCGCTACCGGCACCTGTGGCTGACCCAGACGGTGTTTTCCGAACAGGCGCTGGAGCTCAAGCGCCAGGAGCATGCAGCACTGGTCGAAGTGATTCTGGCCCGGGACGCCAAGCGCGCCAGTGCCATGATGCGTTCGCACCTGATGACCCCGGTGCCGATCATTGCGCAGATCATGCATGCCGAAGGGATTGGCGCACGCTGAAACACCACGGCGCCTGCTTCGCGGGTAAACCCGCTCCCACAGGGATGTCACCGCTCTTGGGGGCGACGCTGCACCTGTGGGAGCGGGTTTACCGGCCAAGAGGCCAGTGCAGGCCAAAGACGCTAGATGAATTTTTCTTAAATCGCCGTTTGGCTATTCTTTGGCACAATCAAGTCTCCATTAGATGCCCGGAAACCAGCATGCCTCGCGTACTGACCATCGAAGACGACGCCGTCACCGGCCAGGAAATCGTCGCCGAACTTACCAGCCACGGCCTGGAGGTGGATTGGGCCGACAATGGCCGTGAAGGCCTGGCCAAGGCCATTGCCGGCGGCTACGACCTGATCACCCTCGACCGCATGCTGCCCGAGGTCGATGGGCTGACCATCGTTACCACCCTGCGCAGCCTCAAGATCGCCACACCGATCCTTATGATCAGCGCCCTCTCCGATGTCGACGAGCGGGTACGCGGCCTGCGTGCCGGGGGTGACGACTACCTGACCAAGCCGTTCGCCTCCGACGAGATGGCCGCACGAGTCGAAGTACTGCTGCGCCGCAACAGCGTGCCCATGACCCAGACCCGCCTGCAGGTCGCCGACCTGCAACTGGACCTGATCAGCCACGAAGCCCGCCGCGGCGAACAAACCCTCAACCTGCTGCCCACCGAGTACAAGCTGCTGGAGTACCTGATGCGCCATAGCGGCCAGGTGATCACGCGGATGATGATTTTCGAGGAAGTCTGGGGCTACCACTTCGACCCGGGCACCAACCTGATCGACGTGCACATCGGCCGTCTGCGCAAGAAAATCGACTCACCCGGCCAGTCGCCGCTGATCCGTACGGTACGGGGCTCCGGCTATGCCATTGCTGAACCCGTCTAAGGGCTGGAGCTCCTCGACCAGCCGCCTGCTGGCGCTGTACAGCTTTCTGTTCGTGGCCTGGAGCAGCATCCTCATGGGGGTGCTGTACTTCGAGGTGTCCAGCTACCTGAACAAACTCACCCGCCATTCCATGCTGCAGCGCCAGCACCTGTTCGCACACATGAGCGGCAAGCAGCTGGATGACGCCCTGGTTGCCAGCCAGGCCTTCGAAGAACGCAGCTTCGACGCCTATGGCCTGTTCGACAACCAGCTCAACCCGATCGGCGGGCGCATTCGTGCTGTCCCGCCAGAGCTGGGGCTGGACGGCAAGGTTCACGAACTCAAGCGCTGCCTGGACGCCGACGACCCGCACATGCCGCGTGACAGCTGCGACGCGGTGGCGATCAAGGTGCAGGATGGCCGCTGGCTGGTGCTGGTGCGCGACAACGGCTCGCTGTTCGTGGTCACCCGGATCATCCTGCATGCCCTGCTCTGGGGGATCTCGCTGACCCTGATCCCGGGGTTTGCCGGCTGGTACCTGCTAAGGCGCCGGCCGCTCAAGCGCATCCGCGCGATCCAGGCCCAGGCCGAACTGATCGTCGCCGGTGACCTTACCCACCGCCTGCCGCTGTCGGCCCGGCGTGACGAGCTGGACATGCTGGCGGCCATCGTCAACGCCATGCTCGACCGCATAGAGCGGCTGATGCATGAGGTCAAGGGCGTGTGCGACAACATCGCCCACGACCTGCGCACCCCGCTCACGCGCCTGCGCGCCCAGCTGTACCGCATTCGCCAGCAAAGTGACGTCGACTCCACCCAGGCAGAGGCGCTGGACCAGGCCATCGGCGAAACCGACACCCTGATGGCGCGTTTTCGCGGGTTGTTGCGCATCAGTGAACTGGAAGATCGCCAGCGTCGGGCCGGTTTCGTCCAGCTTGACCCGCACGAACTGCTGGTGGAGTTGCACGACTTTTACCTGCCGTTGGCCGAAGATGGCGGCATTCGCCTGGAACTGCAGCAGCCAGCTGAACTGCCAGCATTGCACGGTGATCGCGAACTGCTGTTCGAGGCGCTGGCCAACCTGGTGGGCAACGGCATCAAGTTCACGCCTGAGGGTGGGCGGGTGCGGATTGCTGCCACCCAGGATGACAAGGGCCTGCACCTGGCCATCGAGGACAGCGGGCCGGGTATTCCGCAAGAGGAACGTGCGGCAGTGCTGAAGCGCTTCTACCGTAGCGATGAAGGCCACCGCCATGCGGGGTTCGGGCTGGGGTTGTCGATCGTTGCGGCGATCGTCGACCTGCATGGGTTCGGGCTGGAGGTGGGGGAAAGCGAATTGGGTGGGGCCAGGTTGGTTCTACATTGCCCATTGGCTGGACTGGCCAAATAAAAGCCGGGGCCGCAAAGCGGCCCCCCTTGAAGCCGATCAGTCAGCCAGACGCCAGGTAGTCCCACCCTTGCTGTCTTCCAGCACCACACCCATGGCGGTCAGCTGGTCGCGAATACGGTCGGACTCGGCCCAGTTCTTGTCCGCACGCGCCTGCAGGCGCGCCTGGATCAAGCCCTCGACCTCAGCGGCATCCACCTTGCCTTCGGCACCAGCACGCAGGAAGTCATCGGCTTCCAGCTGCAGCACACCCAGCACATCACCCAGCTCGCGCAGGCGACCGGCAAGGCCGGCAGCGGCCTCCACGTCGCTGTCGCGCAGGCGGTTGATCTCGCGCACCAGGTCGAACAGCACGGCGCAGGCTTCGGGGGTGCCGAAGTCGTCGTTCATGGCCACGCTGAAGCGCTCGACAAACTCTTCGCCACCCTTGGCCGCCACCCGCGGCAAGCCGCGCAAGGCGTGGTAGAAGCGCTCCAGTGCGCCCTTGGCATCACGCAGGCTGTCTTCCGAGTAGTTGATTGCGCTGCGGTAGTGGCTGGCCACCAGCAGGTAACGCACCACTTCCGGGTGATACTTTTCGAGCACGTCGCGGATGGTGAAGAAGTTGTTCAACGACTTGGACATCTTCTCGCCATTGATACGGATCATGCCGCAGTGCATCCAGGCATTGGCGTACTGCTTGCCGGTGGCCGCCTCGCTCTGGGCAATCTCGTTCTCGTGGTGCGGGAACTCCAGGTCACTACCGCCACCGTGGATGTCGAAGCTTTCACCCAGGCAGCAGGTGGACATCACCGAGCACTCGATGTGCCAGCCCGGACGCCCCGGGCCCCATGGCGATTCCCAGCTCGGCTCGCCCGGCTTGACGCCCTTCCACAGCACGAAGTCCAGCGGGTCCTGCTTGGCTTCGTCGACCTCGATACGGGCACCGATGCGCAGGTCTTCGATCTTCTTGCGCGAGAGCTTGCCGTAGCCGACGAACTTGCCGACGCGGTAGTACACGTCGCCATTGCCCGGGGCGTAGGCGTAACCCTTGTCGATCAGGGTCTGGATCATTGCGTGCATGCCGGCGATATGGTCGGTGGCACGCGGCTCCTGGTCCGGCGGCAGGATGTTCAGGCGGCGCTCGTCTTCGTGCATCGCGTCGATCATGCGGGCGGTCAAGGCGTCGAAGCTCTCGCCGTTCTCGTTGGCCCGGTTGATGATCTTGTCATCGATGTCGGTGATGTTACGCACGTAGGTCAGCTCATAGCCGCTCTTGCGCAGCCAGCGGGTGACCAGGTCGAAGGCCACCATGCTGCGGCCATGGCCCAGGTGGCAGTAGTCGTATACGGTCATGCCGCACACGTACATGCGCACCTTGTTGCCATCCAGCGGCTTGAAGACTTCCTTCGCTTTGCTCAGCGTGTTGTAGATGGTAAGCACGGCGGTTCCTCAGCTGCCCCAGGAGTCACGCAGGGTGACAGTGCGGTTGAACACCGGGCGCCCCGGCTGGCTGTCTTTCAGGTCGGCGCAGAAGTAGCCTTCGCGTTCGAACTGGAAGCGGTCCTCGGGCTGCGCCTGGGCCAACGACGGCTCGGCACGGCAGCCGCTGAGCACTTGCAGCGAACCTGGGTTGATGTTGTCCAGGAAGCTGCCGCCCTCCTCGGTCTTTTCCGGGTTCGGCGAGCGGAACAGACGGTCGTACAGGCGCACTTCGCACTCGACGCTGCCCTCGGCCGGCACCCAGTGGATCACGCCCTTGACCTTGCGGCCTTCCGGGTTCTTGCCCAGCGTGTCCGGGTCGTACGAGCAACGCAGCTCGACGATGTTGCCGTCGGCATCCTTGATCGCCTCGTCGGCGCGGATCACGTAGCTGCCGCGCAGGCGCACTTCACCGGCCGGCTCCAGGCGCTTGTAGCCCTTCGGCGGCTCTTCCATGAAATCGTCGCGGTCGATGTACAGCTCACGGGAGAACGGCAGCACGCGCACGCCCATGTCTTCCTTCGGGTGGCGCGGCAGTTCGAGCTGCTCGACCTGGCCTTCCGGATAGTTGGTGATGACCACTTTCAGCGGGCGCAGCACGCACATGGCGCGCGGCGCGGTGCGGTCCAGGTCGTCACGGATGCTGAACTCGAGCATCGACATGTCGACCACGCCGTCGGAACGGTTGGTGCCGATCATTTCGCAGAAGTTACGAATCGAGGCCGGGGTGTAGCCACGGCGACGGAAGCCGGACAGGGTCGACATGCGCGGGTCGTCCCAGCCTTCGACGTGCTTTTCGTCAACCAGCTGCTTGAGCTTGCGCTTGGATGTGATGGTGTAGTTCAGGTTCAGGCGGCTGAACTCGTACTGGCGCGGGTGAGCCGGCACCGGCAGGTTGTCGAGGAACCAGTCGTACAGCGGACGATGCCCTTCGAACTCCAGGGTGCAGATCGAGTGGGTGATGCCCTCGATCGCGTCCGACTGGCCGTGGGTAAAGTCGTAGTTGGGGTAGATGCACCACTTGTCACCGGTCTGGTGGTGGTGGGCATGGCGGATGCGGTACAGGATCGGGTCGCGCAGGTTCATGTTCGGCGAGGCCATGTCGATCTTGGCCCGCAGCACGCGCTCGCCGTCCTTGAACTCGCCAGCCTTCATGCGGGCGAACAGGTCGAGGTTCTCTTCAACGCTGCGCTCGCGGAACGGGCTGTTCTTGCCCGGTTCCTTGAGATTGCCACGGTATTCCTTGGCTTGCTCAGGGGTAAGGTCGCAAACGTAGGCCTTGCCACGCTTGATCAGCTCGACCGCCCAATCGTGCAGCTGGTCGAAGTAGTCGGAGGCGTAGCGCACGTCGCCGGCCCAGTCGAAGCCCAGCCACTTGACATCGCTCTGGATGGCGTCGATGTACTCCTGGTCTTCCTTGGCCGGGTTGGTATCGTCGAAACGCAGGTGGCAAACGCCCCCGAATTCCTTGGCCAGGCCGAAGTTGACGCAGATCGACTTGGCGTGACCGATATGCAGGTAGCCATTGGGCTCCGGCGGGAAACGGGTGACGATGCTGCTGTGCTTGCCCGAGTCCAGGTCGGCCTGGATGATCGGCCGCAGGAAGTTCGCAGGGACAGCGGGGGCGCCTTTGGCAGCGGCGTTGGGCGCGTTGTCGGCAGTGGGCTTGCTCATAGGATCCTTGAATGCACGTGTCCGGCCTGGGTAGGCCGATTGAATCAAAGGGCCTATCATAGCCGAAGCAGTCAAGCTGCTGACAGCCGGGCCCGGACAAACTGGCGTGATTTATCACGGCTTTTTGCCGCAGCCTGGCAAAATGGCCAGTGCGCGCCATGTGTCGCGATCGCCTGATCCTGCGTCAGGTGGTAACCCGCGCCCTGCGCACCCTAATTCCCGATTGCCTTGAAAGAGCGAGTTTCAGCATGTCCAAAGTCAAACTGAGCACCAACCACGGCGACATCGTCCTGCAACTGGACGCCGAGAAAGCGCCGCTGACTACCGAAAACTTCGTTCAGTACGTCAAGGACGGCCACTACAACGGCACCGTGTTCCACCGCGTGATCAAGGGCTTCATGATCCAGGGCGGCGGCTTCGAGCCTGGCATGAGCCAGAAGAAAACCCGCGCCAGCATCCAGAACGAAGCCGACAACGGCCTGAAGAACAAGAAGTACAGCATCGCCATGGCCCGCACCATGGAGCCGCACTCCGCCTCGGCGCAGTTCTTCATCAACTCGTCCGACAACGACTTCCTCAACCACAGCGGCAAGAACGTGCAGGGCTGGGGCTATGCGGTATTCGGCGAAGTGATTGAAGGCCGTGAAATCGTCGACGCCATCGAAAAAGTCGCCACTGGCTCCAAGGCTGGCCACCAGGACGTGCCAAAAGACGACGTGGTCATCGAGAAAGCCGAGATCATTGAGTGATCCTGCTGATCTCCGATCTGCACCTGCAAGAAGAACGCCCGGACATTACCCGGGCGTTTCTTGATCTGCTCGATGGCCGTGCCCGCCACGCCCAGGCGTTGTACATCCTTGGCGACTTCTTCGAAGCCTGGATCGGTGACGATGCCATGACACCCTTCCAGCAGTCGGTCTGCCACGCCATGCGTCGGCTGAGCGACAGCGGCACGGCCATCTACCTGATGCACGGCAATCGTGACTTCCTGATTGGCCAGGCCTTTTGCGACGCTGCCGGCTGCACGTTGCTGCACGACCCCAGCGTGATCGAACTGGGCGGTGAACAGGTGCTGCTGATGCATGGCGATACCTTGTGCACCCGCGACCTGGCCTACATGAAAATGCGCCGTCTGCTGCGCAACCCGCTGAGCCTGTGGCTGTTGCGGCACCTGCCGCTGTCGGCCCGCTACAAGCTGGCACGCAAGCTGCGCAGCGAAAGCCGCACGCAAACGCGGATGAAGTCCACCGAAATTGTCGATGTCACGCCGGAGGAAGTACCGAAGGTGATGGCGGCGCATGGTGTGCGCACCTTGGTGCATGGGCATACCCATCGGCCGGCGATACACAAGCTGGTGGTCGACGGGCAACCGGCACGGCGTATCGTGCTGGGCGACTGGGACCGCCGGGGCTGGGCCTTGCAGGTTGACGAGCAAGGGTTTCAGCTGGCGCCGTTCGAGTTTTCCTGACCGACCGAGTCGCCTTCTTCGCGGGCACGCCCGCTCCCACAGGTACTGCACCAGGGCTACAAGCGCTGCGGTACCTGTGGGAGCGGGCGTGCCCGCGAAGAGGCCGGTATGCCTTACTGCTGGACCACCGCCCCCTTGTCCCGCTCACTGATCACCACTTCCCGGTACTCGGGATCAGCCTTGATCTGCGCCTCGGTAAACGGAATCACCGCCAGTTGCCTGGCCGCAAACGCCCTGGTCTGGTCACTGGCATGCACCGAAGCCGCTTCACTCGACTGGGAAAACGCCAGCAATCCACGGGCCTCTGGCCCCTTGTCGGTAAAGCTGACCAGCTGCAGGTAGCTGGTACCACTGACCACCAGCCGCTTGCCCTGCCCTTGCGGCACACTGTAGATCGCGTTGTACACACCCAATGCCTGCGGGCCACCCGGCACCGGCGTGCCATCGCTCGACTGTTGCACCTGCCCCCAACGCGCCTCCCCCGCTATGCCGCTGTCACTCACCTGCTTGAGCGAAGCCAGCGCGGCCTGGTGCAGCAGCTTGCGCACGGCCGCCTGCTCGACCGCCAGCCCACGCGGGGTGTGCTGCGGATCGGCCGGGTCGAAGGCCACCCGCCAGCTTTCCGGGTGCTCGGCCAGGGCATCGAACAGGTTCTGAAAGTGCACCAGGCCAATGCCACTGTCCAGGTCAGCCTTGCCATTCCAGGCCGCCAGGCTACTGCATACGGCACGCACATCCGCATCGGCGCCCTTGCACCATTGCAGCAGGTCAGGCAGTACCAGGCTGGCCAGGTAGACCTCGTCATCGGTCACCATGCGCAGCAGGTCGTCAACGTCCAACCGGGCCTTACCCTGCAGGCGTTGCAGGGCAAAGCGGCCACGCATGCCCAGCGGCTGGTCACTGCGGCTGACCAGCGGCGAATAACCGGTCAGCGGCTGCGCCGGGTTGGCCATCCAGGCCGGGTCGTTGGAGTTCTGCACGAAATCTTCGCGCTCCAGGCTCGGCAGCAGCCGTGCCGGGAAGATCCCCGGCTGCGCGGCCTGCGCATCGACCTTCCACTGGCATGCGCTGCGTGAACCATCCAGTATCACCAGGCGCCCTTGCGCCTGCGGGTTGCTGCATGCGCCCAGCAGTTGCTGATCCACATAAGGCACTACTGACTGGTTCAGGTACAGGGCCTTGCCAGCCTGGTCCACCGCCAGCGTGTTGACCCAGGGAATGCCTTGCAGTTGTTCGATAGAGCCTTTCAACGTCACCAGGCTATCGGCACGGTTGATCTGGTACCACTGCTGCAACACCCGGGTATTTTCGAGGTTGGCGTCGCGCAGGCTGTAGGCCACATGTGCATCCCAGTCCAGGCGCCCTGGCCATTGCACCACTGGGCCGAACTGCGAGCTGTAGACCTGGCGCTGTACCTGGCTCAGGCCGCCATCCTCGGCCTTGACCGCAATGCTGACGGTTTGCCGGGTCAGCGGAAGCGATTTGCCATCAAGCAGGTAGCGGGTCGGGTCCTTGGGGTCTAGTTGCAGGCGGTACAGGGTAAAGTGCTTCGACGTATCGACGGTGTGCGTCCAGGCCAGATGCTGGTTGAAACCGATGTTGACCACTGGCAGGCCCGGCAATGCCGCCCCCATCACATCG
Organism: Pseudomonas sp. NPDC096925; assembly: GCF_044762545.1. NCBI lineage: Bacteria > Pseudomonadati > Pseudomonadota > Gammaproteobacteria > Pseudomonadales > Pseudomonadaceae > Pseudomonas > Pseudomonas sp. NPDC096925. The sequence goes on from NZ_JBIWEM010000007.1 coordinate 62,945, forward strand.
AGCTGGCCGGGAATGGTCAGCTGCATCTGGTAAAAGCGCAGGCCGCCCATCCATGGGAAGTGCGGGTTGGCCAGCAACAGGCCGCGACCATTAGCCGAACGCTGCGCCCCGACGGCCACTGCATTGCTACCGCGTTCCGTGGCAAAGCGTTGCTGCCGGGCCAGCGCCGTGGCAAACCCTGTCGGCGCTTGCTGGCTGGCCAGTGTTGGCGGTTGCGCCCCCGCCAGCGCTTCGACGAACTGCCCGACACCGCCTTCAGCCAGCAGCCGACGAGTCAGTTTGACCAGGTCCTCGCTGCTGATCGGCCGCAGCCACTCGCCGTTGCCACATTCGGCGGGCAACCCTTGGCTGCGGCGCTCGACCAGCGCCCGGTTGTAGCCGCTGGCATAGCCTGCCAGCAGTGCCTGTACCGGCACCGGCTGCGCCTGCAAGAACGCATCGACTGCCGCCGGCGTGTTGAGCCAGGTGAAGAACACATCACTGGCCAGGTTGTCACGCTGCTCCAGGGTCTTGCCCTTGGCACCGAAGTAGCGTGAGCGCTCGCCGCTCACGGTCAGCACTTCATTGGCCAGCAGGCACAGGTTGTCCTGGGCGTAGGCGTAGCCGATGCCGTAGCCCAGGCCACGCTCGTCCTTGGCCACGATGTGCGGCACTCCGTAACTGGTTCGGCGAATCTGCGCACTGGCATCGGCTGCGGCGGACTGCGCCGGCGCTGCACCGACGCTGAAGGCTATCAGGGCTGCGGCCAGGCCAGCGCAAGTCATGGGACGGGAAAGTGGAAACACGGGCACTCCTCGGCTTCGGGGTCATCCCGATCAGACGAATGGCCAGGTGAAAATTTTACGTACTACAAGGCAATGGAACGTCTTGAACAGAACCAGGCAATTTTTTTTGCGAGTGGGCTGCAGTTTTTCCGTTCTCATTCGTCCTAGTCAGTGAGGCACCCATATTTCGGGTTCGTCCACGAAAAGGAGCATTCACATGTACAACCCGCAAACCTCGATCCAGGCTGGGCGCGTCCCAGGCAAAGCACCCAAGGAACAGGGCGTATTTGCTGACGAACGCATCGGCAACGAACATATCCGCGAACTATTGCGCAGCTTCGGCCTGCGCACCAGCCTGATCCGCCTGAAGGTCATCGATGCCTTGCACGCCGCCGACCGCAATGGCCGCAGCATTGGCGTGCGCGGCGTGCACGCGCAACTGGAACAGCTGGATATCCCGCTGTCGTTCCTCAGCGTGCGCGAGGTGCTCAAGCGGCTGTGCGCCGAGGGCGTCATCCAGCTGGGCAGCGACAAATGCTACAGCCTCAACCCCCAGGCGCGCGCCGTGCTGGAGCAAACGCCTTCGCGCTGAGCGCATGGCCGGCCATGACTGGCCGGCCCGCCAGGCTCAAGGCTTGACCTTGCGCCGCAGAATGCCGTTGATCACCACGACCACCACGGCGATGGCGATGGCCAGCATCTGGAAGGTCTGCTCACTGATCGTGCCCTGCTTCTGCAGGTGGGACAGGCCCAGCATCAGGCCCAGTACCACCAGGATGATCAGAAGAGAATATTTGAGGCGCTGCACGTGTGTCATCGAAGGTTCCTTGCAACATCAGGGGCAAATGGCTCGCAACGAGCCGCGCCAATGATACAACGGCCACCAGCCCCGGCGCTGCATTTCCTGCTGGGTGAGGCGGCGACTGCCTGAAAGCATGGGGCTCCCAAGCACTCATGCCGGAGGCACCATGTACAAACCCCTGCTGTTCACATCGCTGTTTCTGACACCCTTTTCCCTTCATGCACTGGACACCCACCAGGTCCCGGCCGAGCAACTGCTCGAACTGGGCCGCGAACTGGCTGCCCATGCCGGTGCCAGCCAATGGCAACAACTCTGGCAGCGCGTGCGCCAAGCGGGTTATCTGCAGGCGCAGGGTGCTCCGCTGCATTTCAGCGCACCGCCGGCGCAACTACCCGAACTGGCCATGCAAACCCTGGCCCGGGCCGACCAGGTACAAGCGCTGCACCAGACCCAGGCACTGTACCGCCGCAGCTTTGCCGACCAGATCATCGGCCGGCGTGGCGGGCAGCCGCTGCATGCGCTGTGCCTGCTGGTCGATTGGCGCACGTTGCCACAAGGCATGCGCGACACGCCACAGGCCTATCTGCGCAGCGCCAGTCTGCTGAGCAGCTATCCGTGCGAATGAGGGTTACCAGACCCAGTACGCAACACAGGGAGAAACCAGATGGGAAATCACTCGCCACATCCAAATGTTGAAGCCATGTCCTACAACGCCGGATATCGCTGCCTGCAAAACCTGTTCGCTGAAGCTACAACCCCCAACCCATATGCCGCCTAGCGACGCGCCTCGGCTGTCACAGAAAATCCAGTCACACCTTCGACATAACGCCGCTGGTGATCGGGTAGCACAGCCCATCCGCCCCGAAGGAGCGCCATATGCAATTGCCAGACTTGAGCCACATCGATATCAGCCAACTGCCCCACTCGCTGCAGGCCCTGATCGACTGCATCGGCATCGACAACGCCTACCAGCTGACCTGCGCCTACGGCGGCAGGCCCAAGTACATCCCCAAGCACCGCGAGCGCACCAAGCTTGCCGACGTGCTGCCGGCCGAAGCGCTCGACGCGCTGATCAAGCGCTTTGCCGGTGTGGCCCTGGAAATCCCCAAGGCTGACCACTTCCTGCGCCAGTTGCGCAACCTGCAGATCCAGAAGGAAAGCGCCAGCGGCTTGTCCCGCAGCCTGCTGGCCGACAAGTACGGCCTGAGCCTGCGCTAGATCGGCAACATCCGTCGCCAGGAACCTTGCGCTCGCTGAAGCCCAAGCATCGTGGCCGCCATTGACGGCCACCTTACCCCACTAGAAAGAGCATCCCGATATGTCGATCGATAACAGCCTCATCGGCTCCGTAATCAATGCCCTGCCGATGGACCGCATGATCGCAGGCCCCCTGCAGGCCATGGTCCAGGCGCAGGTCACCGCAAGCAAGTCGTACGCTGACTTCCTGATGCAAGTGTGCGTCCAGGATGGCAAGGCCGTTGCCATCCAGTTCGACTACGACGAAACCATCGTCGACGAACAAGGCGAGTACAAGGGCGTGGTCAGCAAGACCATGAAAGTGCCGCTGGTGGCGGCCATCACCCACCCGAACATCGCCATCGAAGAGGGTAATGTCGAGTTCGAATTGACCATCAATCAGATGTCGGAAGACGTATCCACCAAGGACATGAGTGCAACCGCGACCGGTTCACTGGGCTGGGGACCGTTCCGGCTGAATGTCAAGGGCAGCATCAGCCACAAGTCCACGCAAACCCGCAAGACCGACACCCGCGCCCGCTATGCCTTCAACACCACGCTCAAACGCCAGGAACCGCCTGAGGCGATGATGCGGGTGATCGAATTCCTTACAGACGCGGCCACCAAACCGACCGTGGTCAAGACGGCAGCCCTGAAAAGCCCCGACGAAATCTCGCAGGCTGACACCCTGAATGGCAAATCAGTCGGTGCGAGCGCTGGTGCTGGTACTGGTGCTGGTACTGGTGCTGATGTTGGTGCTGGTGTTGGTGCTGATGCCGGAGCCGAAATACCTTGAACTGCTGCCACCTGCAAAGCAGCCCCCATTATGTGAATGGGGGCACCATCGGCACAGAGGAAGCAAGTGAATGGACAAAGCCCCCGCCCCCATGACCTCCATCGACCTGCGCGAAATCACCCGCGGCCTGCAGGAAGCCGCCAGCGCTACCAACAGCCTGATCGCGCAGCAGTACATCAACCTGTTCGACCAGTTCTTCGACTGTGACACCGAGGCGTTGGGCGCCCCGATGAAAGCCAAGATGGTCGAGGTGGCCATGGACGGCCAACACATCATGCGCGTGCCGCTGTTCGCGCTGGTGTCGCCCAAGGGCCTGGCCCTTGAACGCATGCAGGTCGACCTGTCGGTAAGGGTCAAAGGCACCGAAGCACAACAGGCTGTGCTGACCGAGGGCGAAAACAAGGCCGCGAGCTTCAAGGTCACCATTGGCGGCCAAGGCCGTCAGGGCGACAGCCGTGACCCTGATGAAGTGCAGATCCGCATGCAGTTCCAGGCCAGCGAACCACCAGAAGCCCTCAACCGGCTGATCGAGGAATACACCAGCATGATCGTCCCGGTACGTGCCCCCAGCCCGCCGCCCTCGCCCGATACCAATGAATTCATCGAGGCGGCCACCGTCCGCTGATGGCCGCCCCGCACCGGCTCAGAAGTCACGCTTGTAGAAGATGTCCAGTGAGCTGGCCAGCCCGCTGGCGGCCTCAAGGTACACTTTCTTGCTCAGCTTGTAGCGCAACGCAATGGTGTTTGCGGGCTCGAACACCCCTACCCCGTAGCGCAGGCTCAGTTTCTCGGTAAGGTTGCCGCTGGCGACCACGCTGGTGGTATTGCCCGAACCTTCGGTGTCCAGCTGGAAGTCGTCGATGCCCAGGTTCGAGGCCAGGCTGCCGGTGATGCCGGCGCTACCCGCCAGCCCCAGGCCCAAGGCCGCCTCGGCGAGCATGTTGTTGTCTTCGCCGGAGGCGCCCAGCGGCCGTCCCAATACCAGGTACGACAGCGCCTGCTCCTGGCTCATGGCCGGCTCGGAGAACACTTTGCTGGTGGGCTGTTCGGCACTGCCGCTCAGGCGGATACCGGCAATCACGTCGTCGACCTTGCGGATCGCCTCAATGTCCAGGTAGGGCTGGTCGATCGGGCCTGCGAACAGCAGCCGCGCACGGCGGATGGTCAGGCGCTGGCCGTAGGCACGGTAGCGGCCGTCGGCCAGGCTCAGCTCGCCACGGGTATCGAGGTTGTCGCCGATGTGCACATGGCCGAGCAGGTTGGCCTTGAGGCCAAAGCCACTGAACGAAAGCTTGTCGCGGCCCACTTCGACATCGATGTCCATGGCCATCGCCATGGGTGGCTTGCCCTCTTCGGTCTGGTGGCCGACGATCACCGTGTCATCCGAGACCTTGACAGTGGAGGGTGGCAGCTCGCGCACGGTGATCGTGCCCTTGGGCACCTGGACCTTGCCGGTCACCGCCAGCTTGTCATCGATCAGGCGCAAGGTCAGGTCGGGGGCGACCTCCAGCGTCGCATAGGGCTCGACCGTGACAGGCAGTTGCTGGCCCTGCAGACGCAGGTCCATGCCCAGTGCCTGGCCCCAGGTGAGGTTACCACTCAACTGGCCACGCCCCGCCTCGCCACTGCGCCAGCTGCCATTGAGCTGTACCTGCTCGCCAGCAATCGATGCCTGCAATGACAAGTCCTCGAGACTGACCGGCAGCTCGGCGCCACTGACTTCGCCGCCGCTGAGCATCAGGTTGCCGTTGACCTGCGGGGCCAGCAAGGTGCCCGACAGCCGGCCACTGCCATTGAGCTGCCCGGCAAGGCGCTCGACCATCGGCACGAACGGACGCGCCACTGACAGGTCAAGGCCGGCCAGGCGGAAATCACCCGACAGTGGCTTGTTCTTGCCCAGTGGGTCGAGGCGGGTGTTGACGTTCAGCTCGCCCAGGCGCTCGCCGCGGAACGCCAGCCGAGTATCGATGCGCCGCGGCGCCAGGGTGCTATCCAGGCGCAGGGCCTGGTACGGGAAGTCGAGCCAGCGGTCCTTGTCACGCACGCGCAGGGTACCGCCACTGGCGTCGACGACGATGCTGCCCTTGGGACCGCTGGCCGGGATGTCCAGATTGATGTCGGCATTGAGCAGGCCCAGCCAGGCAAAGTCCTTCGGCAGCCACTGGGCCAGGCTGTCCAGCGGAAATTGCTTGAGGTGGTAACGCAAGCGTGGCTCGGGGGCCAGGCGCTGGTCTTCACCACACAAGCTGGCCTGGCCGGAGCGCCAGCAGTGCGCAGCAAAGTCCAGTTGCCCGCTGGCCAGCCGCTGCAGGCGCGCCGGTGCCTGCAATTGCCAGTCCTGGCCGCCGGCCTGGACCCGTCCACTGGCCAGGCGCCCACGCCAGTCACCCTTGTTCAACTGGCCATCCAGGCCGAGGTCGAGCTTGAGTTGCGGGCCGTCCAGCGCCAGGGTCAGCGCTTGCTGGCGAATGTCGCCTTTGCCGTTGGCCTGCAAGGTGCCCAATGCCGTGTCACCCAGGTGAATGCCGCTGGCCTTGAGCTCGATCACGCCGCGCTGGGCGTTGTCCAGGCGGGCGTCCAGGTCCAGCTGCTGCAGGCGGTTTTCCGCCTGTGCCAGCCGCAGGCCCTGCAGGGTCAGCGTACCTTGCGGGGCCTGCAAGGTGCCGGCGACGTCCAGCCGGCCCTTGACCTGACCCTGCAACCCTGGCCACAACTGGCCCAGGCGCGGCAGGTCGAGGTCGAGCCGCCCGGCCAGGCGCTGCTGCAGGCTGCCACTGCCATTGATACGGTTATCACCCAACTGGACTGCCAAGGCGCCCAAGGTCCAGCTCTGCCCTGCCCCTTGGGCCTGCACCTTGAGCATTGCCGGCTGGCCGCGCAAACGGCCTTTCAGGTCAAGCTGGGCATCGAGGCTCACGGCGTCGCCTTTCATTTCGCCTTTGCTGCGCAGCGGCCCCGCCAGGGTACCCGGCAGCTCGGCCAGCCAAAAGGCCGGGTCGAGCGCCGACAGCTGCAGGTCGACATCCCATGCCAGGTTGTCGGCAAAACGCACGGCGACACTGCCGGCAGCCTTGCCTTGCCCGGCGGTCAGCGCCAATTGCGGCAGCTTCACCTGGCTCAGGTCACCCTCGAACGGGCTGGCCAGGCTGAACGCGCCGGCCGGGCCGATCAGGTCGCCATTGAAGGTGCCCTGGTAGTTGCCATCGCGATAATGCACCTGGGCCCCGAGGCGCTTGAGCGTGACCTCGGGCGGCGCCTCCAGTGGATACAGCCGCAGCCACGGGAAGTCCTGCCAGTCCAGTCGGGCATCGGCGACCAGGCCTTGCTGCCAGTCAGCCGTGGCCTGCAACTTGACCCGCTGGGTATCGCTGGCATTCAGGTCCAGGGCATCGAGCCTGACGCCTTTGCTGTCGACCAGCCCGGACAACAGCAGGGCGATCGGCGACTGCTCGGCCGGCAGGCTGGCCGCCCCCGACAGTTGATAGCCCTTGAGCAGGTCACCACTGGCATCGAGCTTGAGCTGGTTGAACTGCACGGTATCGGGCAACGAGCCAACCGGCTTGAATGCCTCGGAGCGGATCTGCAAGGTCGCCGGCAGGTGCTCGGCCAACGCCTGCAATTGCCCGCTCAACGTGGCGTCAAGGTAACCGCTGCTGGCGCCGGCAAGCTTCAGGGTTTTCTGTAACTCACCAGTGGCGGTCAGCGCCAGCTGCCAGGGTTTGCCGTCTACCGCAGGCAGTTGCAGCTGCGCCTGGAGTTGCACCGGCCAGTCAGCTTCGGGCTGCAGGTCGCCCTGCAGGTTCAATTGCAGGGCGTCACGCTGCAGGTGCAGGCTGTCGATGCGCAGCCCGGTGCTGGTCCAGTGCGCCGCCAGTTGCAAGTCGCCAAGCAGGTCACTGCCATCCAGGCGCAACTGGCCAACCTTGACCTCACCCAGTTCGATGTCCAGCGGCAAGCGCAGGGCCGGCAACTGCAGCAGGCCACTGTCGGCCGACTCGGCGCCGGGCGCAAAGGCCATGTCGATACGCTGCGCCTGCAATTGGTCAATGCACAAGGCAGAGCGCAACAGGCATGCCGGTGACCAGGCCAGCAGCGGTGCCTGCACCTCTACCGTGCTGCCACCATCGGCCCAGCTCAGCCGGCTGGCTTGCCAGCTACCTGCCAGGCGGCCCTGGAAGTCAGCGACCTCAAGCCCGGGCACCTTGCCCAGCACCCAGCGGCTGCCAGCCTCGGTCCCCAGCAGCAGGCCGAGTGCCAGGCCCAGGCTCGCAACGACCCCGAGCAGGCCCGGCAGAATGTACTTGATCACGCGTTTCACAACTCAGGCCCCATGGAAAAGTGCAGGCGAATTCCCCCTTCATCATCCAGCGCCTTGGCCAGGTCCAGGCGCAGCGGCCCGACTGGCGACACCCAGCGCACGCCAAAACCGACACCGGTCTTGAGGCTTGGCAGTTCCAGGTCGTTGAACGAGTTGCCCTGGTCGACGAAGGTTGCCAGCCGCCACTTTTCGGTCAACGAATACTGGTACTCGACACTGCCGGCCACCAGGTAGCGCCCGCCAATGCGGTCACCGTCGCTGTTCTTCGGCGACAGGGTCTGGTAGTCGTAGCCGCGCACGCTCTGGTCGCCACCGGCGAAGAAGCGCAGCGAGGGCGGAATGTTGTTCTTGAAGCCATTGGTCGCGCTGCCACCGAACTGCACCCGGCCAAGCAGGCGGTGGTCATGGCCAAGGGTGGTCAGGCCCTTGAGCAGCACGTTGCCATGCAGCAGGTTGGTGTCCGAGACCAGCCCTTCCTTGGCCGCCTGCACATCGAACTGCAGGCGGTAACCGTTATGTGGGTCGATGCGGTTGTCACTGCGCAGGAAGGAGAAACTCACACCCGGCATCAGCAGGTTGCTCAACCCGGAGTCATCACCCAGGCGGTATTCCTCGCGCTGGTACTTGAGGGAAATCACCCGCTGCCAGCCGCTGGCCAGCTTGCTGTGCCACTCGGGGCCCACCGTCAGCAGTTTGCTGAGGGTATCGGTGCCGGCAATTTCTTCGTTCTGGTAGCCGCCGGCAAAGCGCAACTTGTCGGTCAGCGGTGGGTCGAGGGGAATGTCGTACCAAAGACCGACGTTCTGCCGTGGCGCCGACAGTTCGGTTTCCCAGCCGTAGCTATGGCCCTGCGGGTTGACCCAGTGGCGGGTCCAGTTGGCCTTGCCGCGTGGCCCGACGTCGGTCGAGAAGCCCAGGCCCAGGCCCATGGTGCGCGGCTTGCGGGTTTCCAGGCGGACATCCACGGGGATTTCTTCGCCCACGGCGGCGGTGGGCGCCGCATCCACGCGCACGCCTTCGAAGTAGCCGCTCGATTGCAGGTCATTGTTCAGCTCGGCGATCAGTTCCGAGTCGTAAGGTGTACCCGGCTTGAACGAGACCATGCGTTGCAACAGGTCGTCGTCCAGCGGTGTGTCGCCACCAAAGGTGACGGCGCCCAGGTGATAGCGCGGCCCGCTCTGGTAGACCAGCTCGATATCGGCCACCCCGGCCTGGGGGTCGACCGCCAGACGCTGGCGGCTGAAGCGCCCACTGAAGAAGCCATAGCGCGACGCCTGGTTCTGGATCAGCCGCTTGGCATCTTCGTAATGGCCGTGGTTGAGTTGTTCGCCCGCGCGCAGGGCCTTGCTGTCGGGCACGCGAAAGGCCTTCATCTCGCTGGCGGGGCCTTCGATACGCACGGTCACGTTGCGCAGGCGAATGGGCTCGCCGGGGTCGATGGTGATGATCAGTTGCGGGGAACGGTCAGCCTCGCTGGCGGGCTTGACCTCGGTATCGATCTGCGCCTGGTAGTAGCCAAGTGCCTGCGCAGCTTTGCGCGCCTGCTCCTGGGCGCCGCGACTGAAGCGCAGCAGCGCTTCTTCATCGCGGTCGCCAAGGGTACCGATATAGCCTTCGACATTGGCCTTGAGCGCCTTGTTGGCCGGTTTGACCTTCACCAGCAACTCACTCTGGCCCCATGCTGCGAAACTGGCGACCCAGATAACCAGGCCCCAGGTCAATCTTCCTGAATACGTCATGCGGCGCATGCTACCAGAGCCGGGCGCTCAAGGGAGCCGCCGCACGGTCTGCTCAGGCAAAAGCAGAATTGGAAGAGACCGGATTGGGATGGAAGAACACCCTCTCCCGGATTGGTCCTACAGCTACCTCGCCAATTTCCTCATAGCCCTGGCGCTGGTAAAAGGCCAGGTAGTGCTCGTTGCCAGTGTCCAGCACCACACCTTGGGTGCCAGGGTCGTCTGCGCACCAGTCATGCACAGCTTGTAACAATTGCTCGCCGTAGTGCTTGCCCTGAAATTGCGGGTGCACGCCCAACAGCGGCAGCACATGCACCTGATCGGTGGGCAGGCAGGTGGCCAGGGCGGCCTGATAGTCCATGTAGCGACGCGTACAGCGCAGGCCGGTACCCAATATCATGCGCAGGCGCCAGGCCCAGCTATCGGCCACCCCCAGCCGGCGCAGGGGCGGCACGATCAGGGCCAGGGCGATCAGACGGTCCTCCACCAGCAGGCCGATGGCAGGCAACTGCAAGTAGAAATGCTGGCGTACCCATTCGCGCACCATCACCCGCAGGCGCTGCTCATAGCCTGGGCGTTGGGCCTCGAAGATATAGGCGAAGGTGGGTTCATGACGGTAGGCGTTGTACAACAGCGAACGCGCCTCGCGGCTGTAGCCGTCATCGAGCAGGCAGACTCGGGCCGTAACGGCAGTGGTTTCAGGCATTGCGGGCAGTCCTCCTGGAATGGGCGTACAAGTGCCCTGGCAAGGACGTTAGCAGCAGGCTCCCGAAGCCGCCATGCTGGTGATGGCAAGCGATGTCGGCTAGCATCGCGCCTTTTACCGGGATTATCTTTCCATGAAGATCGTCTGTTTCAACATCAACGGCCTGCGGGCCCGCCCGCACCAGCTGGCGGCGCTGATCGAAAAGCACCAGCCGGACGTGATCGGCCTGCAGGAAACCAAGGTCAGCGACGATCAGTTCCCGCTGGCCGACGTGCAGGCGCTGGGCTACCACGTGCATTACCACGGCCAGAAAGGCCACTATGGCGTGGCCCTGCTGTCGCGCCAGGCACCGCTGAGCCTGCACAAGGGCTTCGCCAGCGATGAAGAAGACGCCCAGCGCCGCTTCATCTGGGGCACCTTCGCCGATGCCGATGGCACCCCTATTACCATCATGAACGGCTACTTCCCCCAGGGTGAAAGCCGTGACCATCCCACCAAGTTCCCGGCCAAGCAGCGCTTCTACAGCGACCTGCAGGCGCTGCTGGAAGGCCAGTTCCGCAACGACCAGCCACTGCTGGTGATGGGCGACATGAATATCTCGCCGCAGGACTGCGACATCGGCATCGGCCCGGACAACGCCAAGCGCTGGCTCAAGACCGGCAAGTGCAGCTTCCTGCCGGAGGAGCGCGAGTGGATGGAACGTTTGAAAGGCTGGGGCCTGGTGGACAGCTTCCGCCACCTGTACCCGGAGGTGAGCGACCGCTTCAGCTGGTTCGACTACCGCAGCCGCGGCTTCGAGGACGAGCCCAAGCGCGGCCTGCGCATCGACCTGATCATGGCCTCGCAGCACCTGGTGCCGCGGATCAAGGCGGCGGGTGTGGACTATGAACTGCGCGGGATGGAAAAGCCGTCGGACCATGCGCCGATCTGGCTGGAATTGAGCTGAATTTGGGATGAGCCACTAGACTTGGGTCTTGTGTTGCCTGTGGGATCGAGCGCCGCGCGGGCGGCGCTCGATCCCACAGACACCACAAGACCCATGGCATGCCCCTTGAGCCTCCTGCTCACAAACCCAACCGCAACGCCTCCCCCACCCCCGCCCCGCGCACATCGTCCGCTGCGCTGACCAACGCAAAGTTGTAAGCCCCATGCGACCAGTACCGCGCCTCCAGCTGGCCATCCACCCGCTGCCCGTCAGGCATGCGCCGGTACTGATCGCCCGGTGAGCGCAGGAACAGGCTGATGCGCTGGCCCTTGCCATCCTCGAACACCAGCAATGCCGCCGGCCCTCGCTCATTGCTGAGCAGGCGCGCACCCACCGGTTTGAAACCGTAGCCGGCCAGGTCCGGCAACTGGCCCACGCTTTTGAAGTGGCGCCCCAGCCAGTCGCGCAACTGCTCCGGGTCGCTGGCCTGAATATCCAGTGCCTCGCTGCCGGCAAACAGGCGGTGCGCCTGAACCGCATCGGCCATCGGCAGGTCGGCACGCGCCAAGGTGGCATCGCGCACCTGCCAACCACCCAGGCCACCCACGCCCAACGCCAACAACAATACCGCCGCCGTGGCCCAGCGGCGCTGGCGGCGTTGGCGCAATTGCCGGCGCAACTGCCCCAGGTCCAGCTGCGCAGCCCCGGGCACTTCGCCAAACCCGGCCAACGCCGCACGCAGGCGCCGGGCATCGGCACGCCAGCCCTCGACCTTGGCCGCAGCCTGCGGATTGGCCGCCAGCCAGGCCTGCACCTCGGCCCGGCGCACAGGCTCCAGGCGCTCGTCGACATAAGCGTGCAGTTCGTCTTCGCTGGGGATCAGGCGCGTCATTTCAGTCTCCGCAAGGCCGGGGGCTGGGGGCTGCCCTCGGTGAGTTCGCGCAAGGCATTGCGGGCGCGCGACAGGCGCGACATCACAGTGCCGATAGGGATACCCAGGGCCTGGGCGGCCTCCTTGTAGCTCAAACCTTCGATGCTGACCAGCAGCAGCAACGCACGCTGTTCTGCCGTGAGCCGGGCGAAAGCCTGCAGGTCGGCCTGGGCCAGGACAATGGCCTCGAGGTTGTCGCCAACCGGCTCGTCGTCGCGCTCGCCGCGGCCGAACCAGGACAGCCAGCGCGCATGCAGGCGCTCGCGGCGCTTACCGTCGAGGAAAAGCCGATAAAGGATGGTGAACAGCCAGGCCCGCAGTGCATCGGCGTCGCGTTGCTGGTCGCGCCGGCTCAAGGCCCGCTCGACCGCGGCCTGCACCAGGTCGTCGGCACTGCCCGGCTCGCGGGTCAGCCACACGGCAAAGCGGCGCAGGCGGGCCAGTAGCTCGCGCCACTGGTGGTCGTCCAGATCATGCATGGCAAAGTCCCGGCCTCTGGGGTTGTCAGTGTAAAAGGCTGACGCCTGTGAGGAAATTCTATTCCCGAAAAGGGAATAAGTTTTTCCCTGCACCGTCGTACCGGCACCTTCACTGAACCGGACAATCACCATGAACTCACCCCTGCACGGCCCGGCCAAGGCCCTGCGCCTGGCCGCCATCGGCGCCGTGATGCTGGCCGCGGGCGCCGGCTTTGCCTATGCCGCCGGCTGGTTTGGCGAAACCCGCCTGACCCCACAGCGCATCATCGACACCTTCGAAGCCCAGGCCGGGCATTACCCGGGTTACCGGAAAAACCACGCCAAGGGCCTGTGCGTCAGCGGCTACTTCCAGCCCAGCGGGCAGGCCGCCAGTCTGTCCACGGCGCGGGCGTTCAGCCAGCCGCGGGTGCCAGTGATCGGCCGCTTCGCCATTGGCGGCGCCAACCCGTTCGCGCCGGACACCGGCATACCGGTGCGCAGCCTGGCCATCGAGCTGAGCACCGACGACGGGCAGGTCTGGCGTACTGGCATGAACAACCCACCGGTGCTGGCGGTAAGCACGCCGCAAGCCTTCTATGAGCAGGTACTGGCGGGAGCACCAGACCCGGCCACCGGCAAACCGGACCCGGGCAAACTGCAGGCATTTTTCGCCGCCCACCCGGAAAGCGCGGCGTTTCGCCAGTGGGCGGCGGGCTACACGCCCAGCAACAGTTTCGCCAGCACGCAATACCACAGCATCAACGCCTTCCGCCTGATCGACGCAAGCGGTGCGGCCCACCCGGTGCGTTGGCAACTGGAGCCGCAAACGGCGTTTGCCGCCCTGCCTGCCCAAGTCGATGACAAACAGTTCCTGCAGCACGACCTGCAGCAACGCCTGGCCCAAGGCCCGCTGCGCTGGACGCTGCGCCTGGTGCTGGCGGAGCCTGGCGATGCGGTGGACGACCCTGCCAGACCCTGGCCTGCCGAACGGCGCAGCGTGGACGCCGGCACGCTGGTGCTGGAGCAGGTCGACGGCCCCGAGCAAGGGGCCTGCCGCGACCTCAACTTCGACCCGCTGATCCTGCCCCGGGGCATCCAGGCCTCCGCCGACCCAATCCTCGCGGCCCGTTCGGCCGCCTACTCAGAATCCTTCAACCGCCGCAGCCGCGAATCGCTCGGCACCGGAGCCCGCCCATGAAAACCGACACCTTCCACCCCCTTGCCCGCCTGTTGCACTGGCTGATGGCCGTGCTGATCCTGGCCATGTTGTTCATCGGTGTGAGCATGGTCGCCGACCTGTCGCCACGCCACCCCGTGCTGATCGGGCTGCACAAGGCCACCGGCCTGGCCCTGCTGGTACTGGTGTTGCTGCGCATCGGCGTACGCCTGGCCCTGCCCCACCCGCCCCTGCCGCACGACCTGCCCACACTGCAGCGCTGGGCCGCCGGGGCCTCGCACCTGCTGCTCTATGGCCTGATGCTGGCCATGCCGCTGCTGGGCTGGGCCATGCTGTCGGCCGGTGGCTACCCACGCCCGTTGGGTTTACCGGCCATCGCCCCCCATGACCTGCAGTTGTACGCCGTGCTGCGCCAGGCCCATGGCTGGGCTGGCTACCTGCTGTTCGCCACGGTGCTGGTGCATGTGGGCGCGGCCTTGATGCACGGGTGGGTGCGCCACGACGGCGTGTTGCGTAGCATGTGGCCAGGCCCACTGCGCCGCAGCGAATGACGCTCGGCAACCCAGGGCCTCGACAATCGATAATAGTTCTTATCATTTTCGGCTTTTTATTTGCCGCACCGCCCTGGACTGCCCTATGAACGTCGCAAAGGATCCTGCCACCCTTACCCCCGCCAGCACCCTGGACCTGCGTCCCCTGCTGCTGGCCAACATGGCCTGTACCATGTCGATGATGGCCTTCGTCGCCCTGATCGGCCCGATCGCCCGTCAGCTCGGCATGGCCACCTGGCAAGCCGGTGCCGCCGTTACCGTGGCGGGCGTGGTCTGGGTGCTGCTGGCCCGGCCCTGGGGGCGCGCGGCGGACCGCCTGGGCCGTCGGCGCATCCTGCTGCTGGGCAGCGCCGGCTTCACCCTGGCCTATTGGCTGCTATGCCTGTTCGTCGAAGGCGCACTGCGCTGGCTGCCGGGGGCGAGCCTTGCCTTCATCGGCCTGATGGTCGCGCGCGGCTGCATCGGCGCCTTCTATGCGGCCATTCCGGTGGGCTGCAATGCGCTGATCGCCGACCATGTCGAACCGCAACGCCGGGCCCGGGCCATGGCCTCGCTGGGGGCGGCCAACGCCGTTGGCCTGGTGGTGGGGCCGGCGCTGGCGGCGCTGCTGGCGCGGCATAGCCTGAGCCTGCCGTTCCATATCATGTCGCTGCTGCCAGCCAGTGCCTTCCTGGTCCTGCTGTTCACCCTCAAGCCGCAGGCGCTGCCGCACAGCCATGCCCCCAGCCCGGTGCGGCTGAACGACCCGCGCCTGCGCCGGCCCTTGCTGGTGGCGTTCAGCGCCATGCTCAGCGTCACGGTGTCACAGATCATCGTCGGTTTCTTCGCCCTCGACCGCCTGCACCTGGGCCCGGCCCAAGCGGCCCAGGCCGCCGGCATCGCCCTGACCACGGTGGGCGTGGCACTGATCCTGGCACAGGTGCTGCTGCGCCAGCTGGAATGGCCGCCGCTGAAGATGATCCGGGTCGGCGCCACGGTGTCGGCCTTGGGCTTTGCCTGCGGCTCGCTCGCCACCACGGCACCCTGGCTGTGGGCTTGCTACTTCGTCGCGGCGGCGGGCATGGGCTTTGTCTTCCCGGCGTTTTCGGCGCTGGCAGCCAATGCCATGCACGCCTCCGAGCAAGGCGCCACGGCCGGCTCCATCGGTGCTGCCCAAGGCATGGGCGCAGTGATCGGACCACTGGCCGGCACCCTGGTATATGCCATCGATCCACGCTTGCCATTCCTGGCGGTGGCAGCGCTGTTGCTGCTGGTCGGGTTATGGCCGATACCGCGCGATCAGCGGGCCTGACAAGCACAGCGCGCAAGTGTGCAGAGTGTGTTTTAATGCGCATCGCTCATTATTTTTGACACCTCTGATTACAAGGCGGCTATGGACACGGGGACGCGACTCAAACTGGTGCGTGAACGCAACAACCTCTCCCAACGGGAACTGGCCCGCCGCAGCGGGCTGACCAATTCGACGATCTCACAGATCGAGCAGAATCGCGTCAGCCCTTCGGTCAGCTCCCTGAAAAAACTGCTCGAAGGCATTCCGATGAGCCTGGCGGAGTTCTTCAGCTTCGACGAGCCGGTGCGCGAAGAGCGCTACGTGTTCCGTGGCAGCGAACAACCAGACCTGGGCCGCAACGGCCTGCGTATGCTGCTGGTCGGAGCCAGTGTCGAAGGCCGGCAGATGCGCATGCTGCGTGAGCTGTATGCACCGGGTGCCGATTCGGGCGAACCGATCGTGCATGCCGAGGGTGAAGAGTGTGGCCTGGTCACCCGCGGCACCGTCGAGTTGTGGGTCGATGGCCAGGTGAGCGTGCTCAACTCGGGCGACGGGTACTACATTCCCACTACCCTGCCGCACAGTTTCAAGAACATCGGCCCGGACGAGGCCGAGATCATCAGCGCCAACACCCCGGCTAACTTCTGATTGCTTCATGCGTGGGGGATGGCACCGGCTTCGCCGGTGTTCGCGGCTAAAGCCGCCCCCACAGGTAAAGCGCCAACCCTGTGGGAGCGCGCATTCAGGTGGGGCTGCCGGCGCCCTGACGCAGAGCCTCTTCGACAAAGTCCAGGCGGTCCTGGCCGAAGAACATCTCGTCACCGACGAAGCAGGTCGGCGCGCCAAACACCCCGCGCCCCACTGCCTCTTCGGTCGCGTGCCTGAGCGCAGCCTTCACCTCGTCATCACCCGCCAGCGCGCGAAATGCTTGCGGGTCGAAGCCGCCCTGGCTGAGCGTCTCGTCGAGGACGGCGCTATCGCCCAGGTTACGGCGCTGCACAAACAGCCCGTTGAACAGCACCGCCACTAACGCCTCGAACCGTTCCGGCGAACGCAGCTGGGTGCCCATTGCCCCGCGCATCAGGGTCAAGGTATTGACCGGGAAACCCGGCGGCAACTCGAACGGAACCCCATAGCGCGCGGCGAAGCGCGCCAGGTCGGTGAACATGTAACGACCCTTGGCCGGAATCATGACCGGCGAGGCGTTGCCGGTGGCCTGGAAAACCCCGCCCAGCAGCATCGGCCGGTAGCGCAGCGTGGCACCCTGGCGGGCACACAGGCCAGGCAGTCGGGTCCATGCCAGGTAGCTGGCCGGGCTGCCCAGGTCAAAAAAGAAATCGACAGTCTTGTGCATGGTTACGGTCCTTGCTCGGTGAAAGGGGTTTACCAGCGTTCCATCCAGGGGCGCAGGTCCAGCTCGAAAGTCCAGGCGTCGCGGGGCTGGGCGTGCAGGAACCAGTAGCTGTCGGCGATGTGGGCCGGGGCGAGGATGCCATCCTGGTCCTTGAGGGCGTAGCGGTCAGGGAAACTGTCACGAATGAAAGCAGTGTCGATAGCCCCGTCCACCACCACATGGGCGACATGGATGTTCCGCGGCCCCAGTTCGCGTGCCATGCTCTGGGCCAGGGCGCGCAAGGCGTGCTTGGCCCCGGCGAAAGCCGCAAAGCCCGCCGCGCCACGGGTGCCGGCGGTGGCACCGGTGAACAGAATGGTGCCGCGCTCGCGCTGGACCATGCGCCGGGCCACCGCCTGAGCGGTAAGGAAACCGGCAAAACAGGCCATCTCCCAGATCTTGAAGTATTTGCGCGGGGTTTCCTCAAGAATGCTACAGGGCACATTGGCGCCGATATTGAACACAAATGCTTCGATCGGGCCGATATCACGCTCGATGGTTTCGACCAGCGCGGCCACCTCCTCCTCCTTGCGCGCATCGGAGCCAAAACCGTGGGCCTGGCCGCCGGCAGCGCGGATTTCGTCCAGCAGCGGCTGCAACTTGTCAGCCTGGCGCCGGGTCACACAGGCAATGTAGCCCTCGCGGGCAAAGCGCTTGGCGATCTCGCCACCGGTGGCATCCCCCGCACCTATCACCAGCACTACTTTTTGTTGTTCTGCCATGCCTGCCTCCATAGGTAAATGATCGTTTAGTAAACGAACGCTATGTTATGATCGCCGCCACCGTCAAGCCCGCCTGCAGAGGCAAGTGAATGCGCTACACCAACGAACACAAGCAGCAAACCCGTCAGCGGTTGCTGGCCAGCAGCGGCGCGCTGGCCAAACGAGGGGGGTTTTCCAGCACCGGTGTGGCCGGGCTGATGAAGGCAATCGGCCTGACCGGTGGCGCCTTCTACAACCACTTCCCGTCCAAGGACGACCTGTTCACCGAGGTAGTGCGGCAGGAACTGTGCAACAGCCCGCTGGCGCGCCTGGCCAACCAGGCGGCCAGCCGCGAACGCCTGGGCCGTTGCCTGCAGCAGTACCTGAGCCTGGCCCACCTGCACAATGCCGAAGGTGGCTGCCCGCTGCCGCCGTTGGGAGTGGAGATTGCCCGGGCCCAAGCCCCCGTGCGCGCGGTGGCCGAGCATTGGCTGGTGGAACTGCACCGGGCCTGGAGCGCGACCCTGGAGGACGACGAGTTGGCCTGGGTGCTGATCAGTCAGTGCGTCGGCGCCTTGCTGGTCGGGCGCATGCTGGCCACAGAAAGCGTGCAGTCGCAGGTACTGGACGCCAGCCGCCACTTCGTCGAGAAGGCCCTGCATGAAGCGGATTAGCCTCCTGCTGGGGCTGCTGCTGGCCCTGCCTGCCCTCGCCGAACAGGCCTGCCCGCCAGGGCAGTACCAGGTGTGCCTGATGGGGTGTTTCTGTGCGCCCATCGACCCCGGGCAAGCCGGGCAGATTTTCAAGGACGTGGAAGTGCTGGCTTCGTCCAGCCTGACCTACGCCTTGCACCAGGCACGCGACGAAGCCACTGCCAGCGGCGTCGAGCCGATCCCGTTGCATATCCGCGCGCAACTCGAACCCTGGTACGACTTTGCCGTACTCGACGTGGCACGCTTCCGGGTAGGTGACGAACAGCAGATGAGCGCGGCCAATGCGCTGCTGCAGAACCCCGACGTGAACGCCGTGACGCTGATCGACACGATCATCTTCCGCCGCCCCGCCGATGCCGAGGACAACGTGGCGTTGTGGGCCCACGAGCTCAAGCATGTGCAGCAGTATCAGCAGTTGGGTGTGGAAGAGTTCGCCCGGCGCTATACGCGCAACTACGACGACCTGGAAGCGCCGGCCTACAAGATCGAGGCCGAGGTCAGCAAGGCGCTGCGCGAGCGTGGTTCAGGGCAGGCGAGATAGTAGCAGCGGCGCTTTACCCTGTGGGAGCGGCCTTGTGTCGCGAAAGGGCTGCGCAGCAGCCCCCTGAGTTCGGCGTGGGGCATATATTGCAGGGGCCGCTTTGCGGCCCTTTCGCGACACAAGGCCGCTCCCACAACCGTTACGCCGCCGAAGCTTCTTCAGCCACCTGCTCACGGCTGGCATAACGCTGCGCCAGCACCGCACAAACCATCAGCTGGATCTGATGGAACAGCATCAGCGGCAGGATCATCGCACCTATGCCACTGCCGACGAACAGTACCTGGGCCATGGGAACGCCAGTGGCCAGGCTCTTCTTCGAACCGGCGAACAGGATGGTAATGCGGTCCTCCAGGTCAAAGCCCAGCAGCTTGCCGAGCAGCCGGGTACCGAACAGCACCACCGCCAGCAATATCCCGCACACGGCAAACAACCCGGCCAGGTGCTGCGGCGATACCGTGTGCCACAGCCCGGTAACCACCGCCTCGCTGAACGCGGTGTAGACCACCAGCAGGATCGAGCCCTGGTCCACCACCTTGAGCCAGCGCGCATTGCGCTTGACCCAGGCGCCGATCCAGCGCCGGGCGACCTGCCCGGCCACGAACGGCACCAGCAGCTGCAGGGTGATCTTCAGCACTGCATCCAGGCCAGAACCGGTATCACCGCTGGCCCCCAGCAACATCATCACCAGCAACGGCGTGAGGAAGATGCCCAGCAGGCTGGATGCCGCCGCGCTGCAAATGGCCGCTGGCACATTACCACGCGCCAGCGAGGTGAAGGCGATGGCCGATTGCACGGTGGCCGGCAACGCACACAGGTAGAGCACGCCCAGGTACAGTTCGTTGCCCACCAACGGCACGAACAGCGGCTTGAACGCCAGGCCCAGCAGCGGGAACAGCACGAAGGTGCAGGAAAACACCAGCAAATGCAGGCGCCAGTGCCCGGCACCGGCGATGATCGCCTCGCGCGACAGCTTGGCGCCGTGCAGGAAGAACAGCAGGCCGATGGCCAGGTTGGTCAGCCAACCGAAATACACCGCGCCGTCGCCCGAGCAAGGCAGCACGGTGGCTATCAGCACCACCCCGAGCAAGGCCAGGGTGAAATTGTCGAATAACATGCGCAAATACTTCATCACAGTTTCCGTCTTGTCATTGTGCAAGGGCAGACGATAAGGTCTTCGGCTTTTCGCCGCTAACGCCGGAACCCCCACCGGTATCGCTCAACGGACACGCTCCAGCACAGGACCCGCCCATGCCCCTCTCCCGCCTGGCTGCACTTGCTGCCGCCCTCACCCTCACCTTGGGCCACAGTGCCGCCCACGCCAATGACCGGTTGCAGGCCAAGGTCGACCAGATCATCCGCCCGCTGATGCAGGAGCAAGGCATCACCGGCATGGCCGTGGCGATCTATGCTCGCGACCACGCGCACTACTTCAGCTATGGCGTGGCCAGCAAGGCCGACAATGTGCCGGTCAGCCGCGACACGCTGTTCGAGATCGGTTCGCTGAGCAAGACCTACACCGCCACCCTGGCCGCACTGGCCAGTGCCGAAGGCAAGCTGGACCTCGATGCTCCGGCCAAGCGCTATCACCCAGCCCTTGCCGGCACATCCATCGGCGACGCGAGCGTGCTGGAGCTGGGCGCCTACAGTGCCGACTGCCTGCCGTTGCAATTCCCGGATGCGGTACAGACACCGCAGCAAGTGGTCGATTTCTTCCGCCACTGGCAACCCCGCGCCAAACCAGGCACCCAGCGCTGCTACTCCAACCCTAGCCTGGGTTTGTTCGGCGACCTGGCCGCCCGCGCGCAACATCAGCCGTTTTCCACACTGATGAGCGAGGGCCTGCTGAAACAGATGGGCCTGGAAAACACCTATCTGCAGGTCCCGGCGAGCGCCCAGGGGCTGTACGCCCAAGGTTACGACGCTGACGACAAGCCAGTGCGTGTCAGCCCCGGCCCTTACGCCGACGAAGCCTACGGCATCAAGACCAGCGCCAGCGACCTGCTGCGCTATGTGCGCCTGCACATGCAGCCGGAGGGCCTGCCCCCGGCGCTGGTGCAAGCCACGGCCATTACCCGGCAGGGCTACTTCCAGGTCGGCGCCATGACCCAGGGCCTGGGTTGGGAGCGCTACCCCTACCCGGTCACGCTAAGCACCTTGGTAGATGGCAATGGCCCGCAGCTTATCCGTGAACCGCAGGCAACCACGCGGCTGCAACCCGCCCAGCCTGCGCTGTCGGCAGCCTGGTACAACAAGACCGGCTCGACCAATGGTTTCGGCGCCTACGCCGCCTTCGTGCCCGCCGAACAACTGGCCGTGGTGTTGCTGGCCAACCGAAATTACCCGAACGAAGCCCGGGTGCGCGCAGCCTTCGACATTCTGTCCGGGCTGTAGTGCCGGCAACGATTGTCGAACAAAACGACAGAATGTAGTGAGAAAAAATATTCACTACAAAACGGTTGACGCCGTTCATCGCCCTTGGGCATGATGAAGCCGTCTCCCCGATCGGGAGCGGTGGCAAGGGTGTTCCAGACGGCCTGCGCGGTAACGCAGGCCGTCCGTGGAGAGGGAAACTGTCCAAAAGGCAGCGTGAGAAAGCCCCTGTTGCGATGCTGCTGTAGCAGCCTTGGTAGAGCGCTACACCGTGGTAGCGCCAACTGTGAAAAATCACCTATGAATGGGTAATGGGGGCTTTATGATGAACTTGAACAACAATCCGACTATCGACCAATTGGCCCAGCTGTTCGCCGTGCGCAAGGACAGCCTTGACGACCATTTGCTGTGGGTCAGCCAGACCGGTGAAGTGCGCCTCGACCGCCTGCCACCGAACACCGTCGAAGATGAATTCGAAGAGCACCTGCCCAGCATGCGTGCCCGCTTCAAGGTCTACCGCCGTGGCCAAGGCTACGTCGGCAAGAAGGCCGCCGCCGACACCGAGTTCGTTGGCCGCGTCCTGCAGACCCTGCAACAAGAATGGCCCGCTGCCCGTGAGCAGCAGGCAGTCAAGGTGATCGAACCGCTCAACTGAGGGTTCCCACCCTTACCTGAGCCCGGCCCGCATAGGCCGGGCTTTTTCATGCCTGGCGCCGCTGGCTGGGGCGTTCCGGCAGCGGCAAGGCGCCGGTTGCCATCGCCCGGGCGCGGTCAACACCCCACACCAGGGCGCGGGTCATGGTCTCGCCTGGCCGTGCGGGGTAGTACTCCTCCAGCAGTGCCCGCCCATCCCCGGCATACAGCCCCAGGAACAGTTGGGTCGCCCCCAGGCGCGACAAGCGAACCTGCACGTCCAGGGTGGTACCGTCACTGAGTGCTTCGTCGTGGCAGCGGCTGTGCAGCTGGGCGTCGGCCCACTGCCAATAGGTCTCTTCCCTGACTCGCATGCGCATTCAATCCTCCGTTGCTGGAATGCCGCGCCAGAAAACCACAGCCTTGGCCATCCTGCGAGCGCTACCCGACAATGCCATGAGGCGGATCAAGAAATGGCAATAAAAACCCCGCCATTCGGCGGGGTTGTGCTGGAGCGGGATCACTTCTTCAGCGGAACCCGCGGCATGAAGCGGCCTTTTTTACTGCGCTGCAGGTGTGCAGGCTGGAGCTGTTCGGAATCATCCAGCGTCATGTGGGCGAAGCCCAGGCGGAATGCCGCTTGGCCGCAACGCACCTGGCTGTTGATCGGGAACGCGTCGTTCAGGTCTTCGAAAAAGGATTCGCTCATGCCCTGTCTCCCTCCAGTGGCGGACGCGCCGGCAACCAGAACAGTTGCCCAGGTAAACGCGACCAGTGAAAGTGAGACTAGCTGGTCATTTGCAGACCGCCCAGGCTGATGCCCTGGACCCGACCAGCGGCAGAACGCTCTACTTCAGGCGCACCGCCGTGCCGGTAGCAAATACCACGACCATGCCGCCCTGTACCGACGGCATGCTGATCTCGAAATCCACCCCCACTACCGCATCGGCTTGCAACTGGCGTGCCCGCGCCTTCAGTTCTTCGGTGGCCTGTTCCCGCGCTTCGCGCAGTGCGCTTTCCAGGGTTTGCGAACGGCCGCCGAAGAAGTCGCGAAAACGTGCAAAGAAATCGCGCACGAAGTTGATGCCCTGCACCGATTCGGAACTGACCACGCCCAGGTATTCGGCAATCGGGTGGCCTTCGAGCTGGCTGGTGGTGGAAATGATCATGGGGTGCACTCCATTGGCCTGGCAAAAAAGGCCGATTCTAACAGAGCGCAATTCCCCTCGCGGATACGCCTCCATTGCGGGAGCGCGCAGTTTTTCAGATTTTCAGTCAGGCTGTGCTTGAAGGGGACAACTACGCGCTGACCGCGCGTAGCCGCTGGCCAATGCGGGCGCCGAACACGTTCACCAGCAACCCGGCCATTACCAGCAAGGCGCCCCAACCCTGGGTTGCAGTCAAACGCTCGCCCAGCAACAACGCCGACGAACTCAGGCCAATCACTGGCACCAGCAGCGAGAATGGCGCCACCTTGCCGGCCGGGTGGCGCGACAGCAGTTTGCTCCACAGGCTGTAGCCGAGCATGGTGGCGACAAACGCCAGGTAGGCCAGGGCCAATACCGAACTCCAGCTGATATTGGCCAGGGCATGGCCAATGCGCTCTGGCCCTTCCAGCCACCAGGAGAGTGCCAGGAACGGCAGTGGCGGGATCAGCCCGCCCCAAATCACCAGCGCCACCAGGTCAACCGAGCCAAAGCGCCGGGTAATGATGTTGCCCAAGCCCCACATGGCGCCGCCACACAGGGTCAGCACCAGCGCCAGCATCGGCACATGGCCACCGTCTTCGCTGCCGATAAGCGCCAGGCCACTGGCCGCTACCAGCAGCCCCAGCACGCTGGCCAGGCGCAGCCGCTCACCGAGGAACAGTGCGGCGAAACCCAGGGTGAAGAACGCCTGCGACTGCAGGATCAGCGAGGCCAGCCCTGGCGGCATGCCGCTGTACATGGCCTGGAACAGGAACGCGAACTGGCCCAGCGAAATGGTCGCACCGTAGGCGATCAGCCAGCGCCAGGGCAGCTTCGGCCGCTTGACCAGCAAGATCGCCGGAAACGCCACCAACAAGAAGCGCAATGCCCCCAGCAACATCGGCGGCAAGCCATCGAGGCCAACCTTGATGACCACGAAGTTGACTCCCCACGCGACAATCACCACCAGCGCGATGAGCAGGTCCTTGAGTGGCATTGCAGCTTCCTTCTTCAGGTTTTCTAGACATATTTCGTTACAGCATAAGGTTATTTCGTTGCCAGGGACCAGCACAGTTGCCGCCGATCATTGCGCAACAGCACACTGTTCAACTCCCAACACACTGCTTGACCCGACTTGTATATACATGCTCACATGATGACCAGGTCATCCGCCTCGCGTCCCCGCCGATGACTGACTCGCTTAGACAAGAACAATGAAGCGGAGCCACTGTATGTCCAGCAAACCCGTACTCGAGCGGCGCTCGATCGACTACATCCCCGAGACTGAACGCCATGGACGCGTGTACAGTCAGTTCACCCTGTGGCTCGGCGCCAACTTGCAAATCACGGCGATCGTGACCGGCGCCCTGGCCGTGGTGCTCGGTGGCGATGTGTTCTGGTCGCTGATCGGCCTGCTGCTCGGTCAAGTGATCGGCGGCGCGGTCATGGCCCTCCATGCCGCTCAGGGCCCTCGTCTGGGGCTGCCGCAGATGATTTCCAGCCGCGTGCAGTTCGGTGTCTACGGCGCGGCCATCCCGATGGTGCTGGTATGCCTGATGTACCTGGGCTTCACCGCCACCGGCACGGTGCTCTCCGGACAGGCGATCGGCCAGTTGCTCAACGTCAGCGACAGCACCGGCATCCTGATGTTCGCCAGCATAATCGTGCTCGCCACCCTGGCCGGATACCGGGTGATCCACTGGATCGGCCGAGTCGCCAGCGTGCTGGGCATCATCGCCTTCGTCTACCTGTTCAGTCGCATCATGCTGCTGGCCGACATCGGGCAGTTACTCGACAATCGCCACTTCAGTTGGGCATCGTTCCTGCTCGCCGTATCGCTGGCGGCGTCCTGGCAGATCGCCTTCGGCCCCTATGTGGCCGACTACTCGCGCTACCTGCCCAGTAACACGTCACCACTCAAAACCTTCCTCGCCGCGGGTCTGGGTTCGGTGATCGGCGCCCAGGCGTCAATGATCCTCGGGGTGTTCGCCGCCGCCATCGCCGGTGCCCGGTTCTCCGGTCACGAAGTGGCCTACATCGTCGGCCTGGGTGGCGCCGGCAGCACCGCAGCGCTGCTGTATTTCTGCATCGCCTTTGGCAAGGTGACCATCTCGACGCTGAATTCCTATGGCAGCTTCATGTGCATTGCCACCATCATCAGCGGCTTCCGTGGCCACCTGGCGATCAGCCGTGCACAGCGCCTGCTGTTCGTGCTGGGCATCGTCGGCGCCGCCACCCTGGTGGCTTTGCTTGGCCAGCATTCGTTTCTCAGCGCGTTCAAATCCTTCATCCTCTTCCTGCTGACGTTCTTTGTGCCGTGGAGCGCGGTCAACCTGGTCGACTACTACTTCATCACCAAGGAGCGATACGACATCCCCGCCCTTGCCGACCCGCAGGGCCGATACGGCCGCTGGAACTGGCCAGGAATCATCGTCTACACGGTGGGCGTGTTGATACAGATGCCGTTCATCGACACCAAACTGTACACAGGGCCGCTGGTCGCGCACCTGGGCGGTGTGGATATCTCGTGGCTGATCGGCCTGGTAGTGCCGAGCGTGCTGTACTACTGGGTGGCACGGCGGCGGGCGCAAGAGGCACCGGCAGCGATGATCGTGCCTGAGCTCCGCTAAGCCCCTCGCCGACAGCGTAGAAACGTCTTGCCCTCGCAAGCGCGATGCGAGGGCAAGACGGCTTTCACCGCGAGCGCGCCAATGTCAACGACGATAGTCCGGCGCGACTCGCTCCAGCATCCGCAACAACGCCGCCCACGCCAGCTGCAGCGCATCCGGATCCGTCAGCTCGCCCTGCTTCAAGCCCCGCCCCGGATCATTGAACTGCCGCTCGGTATGCGTACACACTTCGGCGGGCGGTAAAATCACCTGCCCGGCACTCTGTGCCGCCAACTGGATCTCGCAGGCCTTCTCCAGGTAGTACATGCGCAGGAACGCTTCGGCCACGCTGCGCCCGGTGGTCAGCAGACCATGGTTGCGCAGGATCATCACCGGCTTGTCGCCCAGGTCGGTCACCAGGCGTTGCTGCTCATCCATGTCCAGCGCAATCCCTTCGTAGGCGTGGTACGCCACCTTGCCGTAAAACTCCATGGACATCTGGTTGAGCGGTAGCAGCCCGCACTCCAGCGCGGCCACTGCGCAACCTGCCCGGGTGTGGGTATGCAGCACGCAATGGGCATCCTCGCGGGCGGCGTGGATGGCACTGTGAATGACGAAACCGGCCGGGTTGACCGGGTGCGGCGTCGGTTCGACCGGCCGGCCCTGCAGGTCGATCTTCACCAGGCTCGAGGCCGTGATCTCATCGAACAACAGGCCGTACGGGTTGATCAGGAAGTGATGTTGCGGCCCCGGCAGGCGCAGGGAAACATGGGTGAAGATCAGGTCGCTCATGCGCAAATGGGCGATCAGTCGATAGCAGGCGGCCAGCTCCTGGCGCAGGCTTTGTTCCGTAGCGTTCATCATCGTTGTCCCTGTGCAGAAAGCTACTTGCTGGCCCACGCATTGAAGCGCTGCTCCAGCTCTTCTCCATGGTCGACCCAGAATTCCACATTCATCGCCAACGCCCCTTGCAGGTTTTGCGGCGAAGTAGGCACCCAACTGGCCAAGGACGGGTCAAGCTTCGCTGCCGCCCGGGTGTTGGTCGGCCCATACGGAATCTGCTCCACATAGCGCACCTGGGTATCCGGCTGGTTGGCATAGGCGATCAGCCGCTTGGCCTGGTCGACATGCCGCGAGCCCTTGATGATCGCCCAGTAATCCATGCCATACAGGCTGCCAGGCCAGACCACCGCCAGCGGGCTGCCCTGTTGAGCCGCCACGGCGATGCGCCCGCTGTAGGTCGAGGTCATCACCACGTCACCCGCCGCCAGCCACTGGGCAGGCTGGGCGCCGGCGTCCCACCACTGGATATACGGCTTCAGTTCGCCGAGTTTGGCAAAAGCACGCTCGACCCCGGCCGGCGTGGCCAGCACCTGGTACACATCCTCGACCTTGACCCCGTCGGCCATCAGGGCGAACTCCAGGTTGTACACCGCACGCTTGCGCAGGCCGCGCTTGCCCGGGTACTTGTTCACGTCCCAGAAGTCGGCCCACGACGCCGGCGCCTGGGCCAGCTTGCTGCGGTCATAGGCGATGGCCACGCTCCATACCAGCGCGGCCGAGCCACAGGCCTGCGCAGCATCGGCAATCAGTTCGCCCGCGTGCCCCAGGCGCTGCCAGTCCAGCTGCTCGTAAATACCCTCGTCGCAGCCGCGCATCAGGTCAGGCCCTTCGATCTGCACCACGTCCCAGTCGACATTGCCGGTATCTGCCATTACCTGGATCCGCGCCATTTCACCGTTGTACTCGCTCTGGATCAGCTTGCTGCCATCCTGGGCACTGAACGGCTTGAAGATCGCCTCGTCCTGGGCTTTCTGGCCTGCACCACCGTAGCCGACCACGACCATCTGCGGTGCCGCTTGCGCACTGCCCAGGCCCATGGCCAGCAACGCTGCGCAAAAGCCGCTTACACGTGGGAATACCTGCATCGTAGTTGCCTCCTGCCGGTGCCCGAGGGGCCCGTTTTCTTGTTGTAGTGAGGTCACGCCCTCGCCACGAGGGTGAGAAAAACCTAGTCGCCGAGCAGTAAAAAAACAAGTTGATTTTTTACTGGAGCTACACTTTCATAACAAAACAAGAACAACACCGCACCGGAGCCGCCTGTATGCAGACCGCCTTCCCTCACCTGTTCGACGCCTTGCAGATCCGCGGCAAACGCTTGAAAAACCGCATCATGTCCACCGGCCACGACACCTGCCTGCCCACCGACAACCTGGTCAACGACAAGCTCATCGCCTACCAGCGCGCCCGCGCTGCCGGTGGCGTCGGCCTGATCGTGCTGCAGGTGGCCGGGGTTCATGACAGCGCCCGCTACACCTCGCATGTGCTGATGGCCACCGACGATGCCTGCATCGAGGGCTACCGCCAGCTTGCCGAGGCCTGCCATGAGCATGGCACCGTGGTGCTGTCGCAACTGTTCCACCCTGGGCGGGAGATCATGGAATCGGCGGACGGCTTGCTGGCGGTGGCCTACTCGGCATCCGCGGTGCCCAATGAACGCTTCCGGGTGATGCCGCGCGCACTGGACCAGGCAATGATCGACGAGATCGTTCAGGGCTATGCCAGCGCTGCACGCCGCCTGCACCAGGCCGGGCTGGATGGCGTTGAAGTGGTGGCCAGCCATGGCTACCTGCCTGCGCAGTTCCTCAACCCGCGGGTAAACCAGCGCACAGACGGCTACAACGGTGAACTGGAGCAGCGCCTGCGGTTCCTGCGCGAAGTGCTGGCCGCCGTACGCGCGGCCACCGACGAGCAGTTCATCATCGGCCTGCGCATCAGTGCCGACGAGCGCGACAGCCAGGGGCTGAGCGAGGACGAGTCGCTGGCCGCAGCGGTTGCCCTGCAGGGCCAGCTCGATTACCTGCACATTGTTGCCGGCACGTCGGCGTCCCTGGGCGGCGCGGTGCATATCGTGCCGCCGATGGCCATCGAGCCGGCATACCTGGCCCGTGAGGCCGGCACCTTCAAGCAACACCTGGATATCCCGCTGTTCGTCACCGGCCGTATCAACCAGCCACAGGAAGCCGAACTGATCCTGGCCCGTGGCCAGGCCGATGTCTGCGGCATGACCCGTGCGCTGATCTGCGACCCGCAGATGCCGAACAAGACCGAGCAGGGCCAGGTCGAGGACGTACGTGCCTGCATTGCCTGCAACCAGGCCTGCATCGGCCATTTCCACCGTGGCCTGCCCATTTCCTGCATCCAGCGGCCGGAAACCGGCCGCGAGTTGCAGTACGGGCAGCTGACACCCACCCCCCATCCCAAACGTATTCTCGTGGCCGGTGGCGGGCCCGCCGGCATGAAAGCCGCCGCAGTAGCCGCTGCGCGCGGGCATCAGGTCACGCTGTACGAAGCGGGCCCGCAGCTCGGCGGCCAGGTGCTGCTGGCCCAGTTGCTGCCACGGCGCAGCGAGTTCGGTGGCGCCAGTACCAACCTGCAACGGGAAATGGCCCTGGCGGGCGTGGAAGTGGTGCGCAACACCCGGGTCGACCGCGCACTGGTCGCGCGTGAACGCCCCGACCTGGTGATCGCGGCCACCGGTGCCACCCCCTACTGGCCGGCGTTCGAGCGTACCGGTGATCTACAGGTAGTGGATGCCTGGCAAATACTGCGCAATGAAGCAAAACCGGGGCGCTCGGTGCTGGTGATCGACTGGCGCTGCGACTGGATCGGCCCAGGCATCGCCGAACGCCTGGTGCGCGAAGGCCACCAGGTACAACTGGCGGTCAATGGCACCCATTGCGGCGAAAGCCTGCCGCTGTACGTGCGCGACCAACTGGCCGGCGAGCTGCATCGCCTGGGCATCCCCATCACACCCTATGCCCGCCTGTATGGCAGCGACGACAACACGGTGTACCTGCAGCACACCGCCAGCGGCGAACCGATGATCTTCGAAGGCATCGACACCCTGGTACTGTGCCTGGGCCATCAACCGGAAGACCGCCTGGCCATGGAGCTGGCTGGCCTGGTGGAGGTGCGCCGCGTTGGCGACTGCCTGGCGCCGCGTACCGTCGAAGAAGCGATTCATGATGGCCTGACGGTTGCCTGGGCGCTCTGAGGCTGTACATACTGCAGCTTTTACGATGGACCGACGTGCATGAGCCAACTCCCCCAGCCCCCCACCAGCGAAGCCGGGGGCGCCGCGCCGCAGTTTCTCGGCAGCCGCATTCGCGGCCTGCGCAAGCGCCGTGGCATGACCCTGGCGGAGCTGGCCACGCACAGTGAACTGACCGCTGGCTACATCAGCCAGCTGGAGCGCAACCTCTCCTATCCGTCGATCCCGGCGCTGTTCAACATCGCCCGCAGCCTGGGTGTAACCATCCAGTGGTTCTTCGCCAGTGAAGCCACCACTGCGCCCGAGGACCAGGGCTATGTGGTACGACGCAACAGCCGCCTGAGCGTGCACTACGAAGATGGCATCGTCGATCAACTGCTCACGCCCCAGCCCAACCGCCAGCTGGAAATCCTGCATTCGCGCTTCCCACCGGGCAGCTACAGCCAGCAGAGCTACAGCCATGACGGTGAAGAGGCTGGCTACATCCTCAGTGGCAGCTTCGAGCTGTGGGTGGGCGAACGGCATTTCCAGCTGGGTGAGGGGGACAGTTTCAGCTTCTCGAGCCAGGAACCGCATCGCTATGGCAACCCCGGCGAGGTGGATGCCGTGGTGATCTGGGTAATCACGCCGCCAACATTCTGAAGCATGCTCGCTCCCCAATATCCAGCAACAGGGTCTACCTTGTTAACCGAACTTTAGAGGAGCACCACCATGAAGCAGATCCTGATCATTGGCGCGGGCTTTGCCGGCCTGTGGAGCGCGCTCAGCGCCGTCCGCCAGCTTGACCTCCATGGCCGCAAGGATGTCGAGGTCACCTTGCTTGCCCCCCAGGCCGAGCTGCATGTGCGCCCGCGCTTCTACGAACCCGACGTACACACCATGGCCGCGCCGTTGCAGGAGCTGTTCGATGCCGTCAACGTCCGCTTCGTGCAAGGCACGGCCTTCCACATCGATGAAGCGGCCCGCCGCGTCAGCTACCGCACCCGCAGCGGCACCCAGTGCGCCCTGCCCTACGACCGGCTGATCATGGCCTGCGGCAGCGAGCTCAACCGGCCTGACATGGTCGGCATCGAGCATGTGTTCGATGTCGACAAGCTCGACAGCGCCGCGCGCCTGGAAACCCATCTGAAATCACTGGCCAGCCTGCCCGACACACCGGCACGCAATACCGTAGTGGTGGCCGGCGGTGGCTTTACCGGCATCGAGACCGCCACCGAACTGCCGGCCCGCCTGCGCGAAATCCTCGGAGAGGGCCCGGCGTTGCGCGTGGTGGTGGTCGACCGTGGGGCGAGGATTGGCGCATCCCTGGGTGATGGCATCCGCCCCGCCATCGAGCAGGCCTCCGAGGCCCTGGGCGTGGAGTGGATCTGTGGCGCCACGGTAGCCTCGGTGGACCCTGCCGGCGTGCAGCTGGACAACGGCCAGCGCATCGACGCCAGCACGGTGATCTGGACCGTGGGCTTCAAGGCCAACCCGCTCACCGAACAGATCAGTGGCGAGCGCGACCGCCAGGGCCGCTTGCATGTCGATGGCAATCTCAAGGTGGCAGGCAATGCTGCCGTGTACGCAGCGGGTGATGTGGCCTACGCCGCCTGCGACGAGCTTGGCAACTACGCGGTGATGTCCTGCCAGCATGCGATTCCGTTGGGACGTCATGCAGGCAACAATGCGGCGGCCGAGCTGATTGGCGTGGCACCGAAGACCTACAGCCAGCCCAAGTACGTGACCTGCCTGGACCTTGGGGCCTGGGGAGCGGTGTATACCGAAGGGTGGGAGCGCACGGTGTCGCCACCGGAGGACAAGGCCGAGGCCAAGGTGTTGAAGGCGCAGATCAATACGGTGTGGATCTATCCGCCAGCAGCCGATCGTGCCACGGCGCTGGCGGCGGCTGACCCTGCTATTCCAGTGGCCTGAGGCCGCTCCCACAGAGTTCGCGCAAGCCTTAGAGGCTTGCGCAAGACAGCAGGATCAGGCAGCAGCAAACAGCTCGTTGGCAATCTGCGCCTGGGCAGCATCGATCGCCTGGCTGCGGTGCTCAGGGCCATAGGCCAGGCCATGGGCACGGACGATTTCCAGGTCGGTGACACCGATGAAGCCCAGGAACACCTTGAGGAAGTCCTCATGCCCGGCGCCAGTCGGCTGGCCAGCGTGCAGGCCACCAGCGGTGGAAACCAGCACTACCTTCTTGTTGCCGCACAGGCCTTCCGGGCCGGCTTCGGTGTAGCGGAAAGTCTTGCCGGCGACGGCGACGCGGTCGATCCAGGCCTTGAGCTGGGTCGGCACGGTGAAGTTGTACATCGGCGCACCAATCACCACGGCATCGGCAGCCAGGAACTCTTCCAGGGTTTCCGCGCTCAGCTTGGCTTCGAAGGCCTGGGCTGCGTCGCGCATGTCTTCCGGGGTACCAGCCGCTACCAGGGTAGCCGCAGAGAAGTGGGCGATGGCATCAGCGGCCAGGTCGCGGTACACCACTTCCACGCTCGGGTCGGCGGCTTTCCAGGCTTCGACCACTTCGCGGCTCAGTTGGCGGGAGGCGGAATTGTCGCCCAGGATGCTCGAATCGATATGCAACAGTTTCATGGGACTCTCCTGTGAATGAAGACCGCGATGTTGGGCGATCACGATGGGGAGAATCCTACCGACCTCACCAATGGCTGATAAGTCGGCAAAAATGCGTTAGTTTGTCCCACAGATGGAACAGTGAGACATTCCCATGCAAGACCTCAACGACCTCTTCTACTTTGCCCGCGTAGTCGAAGCCGGTGGTTTCGCCGCTGCCGGCCGCCAGCTGGGCATCCCCAAGTCGCGCCTGTCGCGGCGTATCGCCGAGCTTGAAGAACGCCTGGGCACACGCTTGCTGCAACGCACCACCCGGCAACTGAAGCTCACCGCGGTGGGCGAGCGCTACCTGCACCACTGCCAGGCCATGCTGCTGGAAGCCGAAGCCGCCGATGAAGCCGTGGCCAGCATGAGCAGCGAACCGCGCGGGCGTTTGCGGGTGTCCTGCCCGGTGGCATTGGCCCACGCCTTCCTGCCAGATGTGATCAGCCGATTTCTCGCGCAGTACCCGCTGGTGCAACTGGACATGGTGCTGCTCAACCGCCGGGTCGACCTGATTTCCGAAGGCATCGACGTAGCCTTGCGCGTGCGCGACCTGGGCGATGAAGACCCGGCCCTGGTCACCCGCCGCCTGCGCCAGGCACAGATGCAACTGGTTGCCGCGCCTGGTTTCGCCGACCACATCCGCGAACCGGGCGAACTGGCCTCATTGCCGGTGCTGGGCGCCGCCGAGGCAGACCGGCTGGTACACTTCCGCCTGTTCGGCCCCCATGGCAAGCAGCAGGAAATCGCCCTTGAACCGCGCCTTGCCATCGATGATTTCGTAGTACGTAATGCTGCTGTACGCGCTGGCCTCGGGTTTACCGCGCTGCCCAGCATGTTCTGCGAGGAAGAGCTGGAACGCGGCGAACTGGTGCGCCTGCTGCCCGACTGGTCGCTACCGGGTGGCTACTTGCAGGCGGTGTACCCGCACCGGCGCGGTTTGCTGCCTGCGGTACGGGTGTGGATCGATCATCTGGCGACGTCGTTCGAGGCCTGTGGAGAAAAGTATGTCTGAGCGAACCATGAGCGAAGCCGAGGTGGCGGCGTTTTGCCTGAGCCTGCCGGGTGCGCGGGAAGACTACAAATGGGGCGGCATTCGGGTGTTTTCGGTGGCAGGCAACAAGATGTTCGCGGTGCTCGACCTGGCAGGTGCGGGGCTGTCGTTCAAGGTGGCCGACGAACTGTTTCTCGGCTATTGCGACCGCCCGGGGGTGCGGCCTGCGCCGTACCTGGCGAGGGCGCGATGGATCAGCATGGCGCTGCCCTACCCCATGGGGCGTGATGAGCTGTGTGATGCGTTGCAACGCTCGCACCAGCTGGTGGTGCGGCGGTTGCCGAAGCGGTTGCAGGTGGGGTTGGTGATCTAGATACCCTGTGCCGGCCTCTTCGCGGGCTTGCCCGCGAAGAGGCCGGCACAGCCACCTGTCAACCAAAAGCCAGATAGCGCCCACCAAGAAACAGCCAGTCCGCCCAGAACACCTGGTGCACTAGGACAATGCCCCAGAACACCAACTGGTACGACACCTTGCGCGTCTTGTGCCGATACAGCTGCTGCGCCAGCAGCGCCCCCGGCCAGCCGCCCAGCAGCTCACTGGCATGCAGCACTTTCTCGGGCGTTCGCCAGGCCTGGGTACGCGCCTGCTGTTTATCCTGCCAATACAACAGCAGGCTGATCAGGCTCATTGCCGGGTACAGCGCCAGCGGCCACCAGGCCTGATCGACCCAGGCCATGCGCGCCGCGCCCAGACCCGGCAGCAGGCACAGCAGGCCCAACACCAGCAGCTTCAGGCGCACATTACGTACGCCCTCCCCCCTTTGCCCCCGTGCGGCCTCAGCCATGAGCCGTCGCCCAGTCAACCCAGCCAAACTGCCAGGTCGCCAGAATCAGCAGGCCAAAGGCAATGCGATACCAGGCGAACGCCGCGTAGCTGTGGTTGGCAATGAACTTGAGCAGGCCACGCACGGCAATCATGGCAAAGATGAACGAGGTCACGAAGCCAATGGCAAAGACCGGCAGGTCGCCGGGCTGGAACAGGTCGCGGTACTTGTAGCCCGAGTACACCGCAGCACCGACCATGGTCGGCATCGCCAGGAAGAACGAGAACTCGGTCGCTGCCTTGCGCGACAGGCCGAACAGCAGGCCACCGATAATGGTCGAGCCGGAGCGCGATGTGCCCGGGATCATCGCCAGGCACTGGATGAAGCCGATCTTCAGCGCGTGGCTCCAGCGCATGTCGTCCACGTGGTCCACCTCCACGCGGTGCTCGCGGCGCTCGGCCCACAGCATGATCACCCCGCCCACCACCAGCGCCGCCGCCACGGTGATCGGGTTGAACAGATATTCGTGAATCAGGTCGGCGAACAGCACACCCAGCACCACTGCCGGCAGGAACGCCAGCAACAGGTTACCGGTGAAACGCCGCGCCGTGGGCTGGCTGGTCAGGCCGAAGACCACGTCGAAGATCTTGCCGCGAAACTCCCATACCACCGCCAGGATCGCCGCCAGCTGAATGATGATGTTGAAGGCCATGGCCCGTTCGCCGCCAAACCCGATCAGGTCGGCGACGATGATCTGGTGGCCAGTACTGGAGATCGGCAGAAACTCCGTCAGCCCTTCGACCACGCCTAAGATGATTGCCTGGAAGGCAGTCCAAAAATCCATCGTTCCCCCGATGGAGCGCTGCTCGTTGCAGGCCCCTTGTTCTTGATTTGCTTGAAATTGCCGCACGCGGCCCGGCTGTTTTACAGCGACTGTTGGGCGCAATGCCAGTAGAAAAGTTCACGCCGCCTAAAGGTTTCATCTGGCGCGGCCGAAATCCTAGCAGAGCGCCTTTGCAAACGCCTTGTACAACCTGCTGCAGACTATTGGATGGATAGCACTTAGCCATTAGTCGGGTGGGGGCCAGACGCAAAGCATGCTTGGATGCGCCTGAATAAAAAGAACAATGCGGGAGCTGTGGGATGAAAACCCTGAGATCGATGTCTATCAGCCGCCGTCTGTGGCTGATCCTTTTGGTGGCGGTGGCCATGCTGGTGGTATTGGGCCTGCTGATGCTGCGCCAGATCCACGGTGACCTGTACCAGGCCAAAGCGGAAAAGACCCGCCACGTGGTGCAGACCGCAGCCGGTGTGCTGGCCTATTACCAAGGCCTGGAGGCGGCCGGCACGCTCAGCCGCGAAGCCGCCCAGCAACAGGCACTGCAAGTGGTACGCGCGCTGCGCTACGACCACGATGACTACTTCTGGATCAACGACCTGGGGCCGAAGATGATCATGCATCCGGCCAACCCCAAGCTCGACGGCCAGGACCTGTCGGCCATCCGCGACCCCGATGGCTTTGCCGTCTTCAACGAGATGGTCGCCCTGGCCCGACAGCAGGATGCCGGGCCGGTCAACTACCGCTGGCCCAAGCCCGGTGCCAGCGAGCCGGTGGCCAAGACGTCCTATATCCAGCTGTTCAAGCCGTGGGGCTGGATCATCGGCTCAGGCGTGTACGTCGACGACGTGCAGGCCGAATTCGCCCGTCAGTTGCGCGATGCCTCGCTGGTGGGCGTGGCCATTGCTCTGCTGATGGCGCTGGTGGTCATGCTGATTGCCCGCAGCATCGCCCGCCCGTTGCAAGAGGCAGTGCAGGCCATGGGTAACATCGCCAGCGGCGAAAGCGACCTGACCCGGCGCCTGGACACTCACGGTCGCGACGAAATCACCCAGCTGGGCGAGCACTTCAACCGCTTCAACGGCAAGCTGCAAGGCGTGATCGGCCAGTTGCAAGGGGCAGCACATGCCCTGGCCCAGTCCGCCGGACATGTCGGCGACAATGCCGGGGCCGCGCAACAGCACAGTGCCCAGCAATCGTTGCAGATGGACCAGGTGGCCACTGCGGTCAACGAAGTGACCTACGCCGTGCAGGACGTGGCCAAGACCGCCGAGCAGGCTGCCGGGGAAATGCGCACCGCGCAACAGCAGGTGGCACACGGTCAGGAGGCCATTCACGGCAGCCTGGCGCAGATCGACCGGCTGTCGCTGACCATCGACCAGGCCGTGCAGGTGATCCGTGACCTGGCCGGGCACAGCACGCGCATCGGTGGTGTGCTGGACGTGATCCGCTCCATCGCCGAACAGACCAACCTGCTGGCGCTGAACGCAGCCATCGAGGCGGCGCGGGCCGGCGAGCAAGGCCGTGGCTTTGCCGTTGTCGCCGACGAGGTCCGCCTGCTGGCCCAGCGCACGGCGCAGTCGACGGCCGAGATCCATACCATGATCGAGCACCTGCAAAGCCAGTCGGACGCTGCGGTCAAAGCCATCGACACCAGCAGCGAGGCCTCGCGCCAGACCGTCGAGCAGGCCCACGAGGCCGGTGCCAGCCTGGATGCCATCAACCAGGCGCTGAACAACCTCACCGCGTTGAATGCCTCCATTGCCAGCGCCACCTTGCAGCAGTCGCATGTAGTCGAAGAGATCAACCGCAATGTGCTGGATACGGCGGGGTTGTCCCAGCAGACCGCCGATGCGGCGCGACAGTCCAGCGATGCCGGGGTGGCACTGGGGCAGTTGAGCGAAGAGCTGGAGCAGCTGTTGCGGCAGTTCCGGGTATAAGGCCAAGCCCCTGTGGTCGCGTAGATAACTGAAATTGCAAGCAATCCGCGTACCCTGTGGGAGCGGCTTTAGCCGCGAAGAATCCAGCGCGGTGTTTGCACCGGCTGCGCCGGTATTCGCGGCTAAAGCCGCTCCCACAGGCTCCCTGCTAACTCAATGAGTCATGTGCAGTCCTGTGGGAGTGGCCCCAACGCCCTACACCTTCCCCGGCCGACCCGCTACAATCGCGCCCCTCCCCCGTAGTCTCCAAGGATCGCCGATGTCCGGCCTTGAACTCATCGCCGCCGTCCTCGGCGTCACCGCTGTCTGGCTCACGGTCAAGCAGAACGCCTGGTGCTGGCCGATCGGCCTGGTCATGGTGCTGATCTATGGTTGGCTGTTCTACGAAGTCAAGCTGTATTCGGGCATGCTGCTGCAACTGGCCTACGCCATCCTGCAAGTTTACGGCTGGTGGCAATGGAAGCGCCCAGGCCATGCTGAAGACGCCCGCCAGGTCTCACGCCTGCAACGCCCGGCATTGTTCACCGGCCTGGCCGTCGGGGTGCTGCTGAGCGCCGCCCTGGGCGCGGTCATGGCCAACTGGACCGACGCCGCCCTGCCCTGGCTGGACGCCAGCCTGACCGGCTTCAGCCTGGTGGCACAACTGTGGATGGCGCAGAAGCGCCTGCAGTGCTGGCCGCTGTGGGTGGTGGTAGACATCGTCTACGTGGGCTTGTACCTGCACCAGCAGCTGTACTTCACCGCGGGCTTCTTCGCCGTGCTGACCCTGATTGCCGTGCGCGGCTGGCTGGAATGGCGCCGTGACCCGGCGCTGGTGCAGCCATGAGCGCGGCGCAGGCCATGAAAGTGGTGGTGCTGTGCGGCCCGGAATCCAGCGGCAAAAGCTGGCTCAGCGGGGTGATCCAAGCGCATTTCGGCGGCGTGGTAGTGGCCGAATACGTGCGCCACTTCATCGACCAGGAAGGCCGCGACACCTGCTACGCCGATATCCCCACCATCGCCCGCGGCCAGCTGGCCTGGGAAGACCACGCCCGCGAGCAGGCGCCGCCGCTACTGATTCTCGACACTCACCTGCTCAGCAACATGCTCTGGAGCCACGCCCTCTTCGACGACTGCCCTGCCTGGCTGGAACAGGCTTTGCTGGCGCGGCATTACCACCTGCATCTGTTGCTAAGCCCGCAGGGCGTGGATTGGGTTGCCGATGGCCAGCGCAGCCAGCCCGAACTGAGCGACCGCCAGCGCTTTTTCGACGACAGCCTGCACTGGCTGCAACGGCATGACCAGGCATACCAAATAATTGAAGGCAATTGGCCACAGCGCCAGTTGCTGGCACTGCAAACAGTGGCTAAGCTCATTGATGGCGATGCGCCATCCTGCCCCTCCGAATGTTAACCCACTGACACACTCCAAGGGGCAAAGGCCCCGAAATTGCGGGGTTTCCCCCTGCTTCGGGGGTAGTGTCAAGCCGCTGATACACCCTTGCAAAGACCCTTCCAATCAAGGCCACCACGGGCTTTGCCGGCAGCGCTCACGGCTGCCTGTTTCAACCCTGAGACAGAATACGCCGCAGTTTGTCAGGCATTGACCTTAAGCTGTTGATCTGAAAACGCTTCTCAAAAGCGGCACACCTTCTGCTCGCTCCTTCGTATCGCTGAACAGGGCCAGCGTTCTATAGAAGGAGTTGCCGTCGTGAGGAAACCTGACAAAGGCCTTTATTACCTGTTGCTGATGAGCTGTGTGCTGGGCTCGTTGAGCCTGACGGCCCAGGCCGACAACGGCATCATCGTGATAACCCGTGATGTGCAGACACGGAACGCCGTGGTCCCGCCGTTGCGACCCGACCCGAACCCCACCACCGCCAACGCCAACCCTTCCGCCCACATCCTCAAGCAAACCAGCGAACTGAGTGATGGCGACTTCGCCAACATCAGCAGCGGTGCGGGTATCAGCACGCTGATTACCCAGCAGACCAACAACCTGGGCGGCAACCTCAACAATCAGACCCAGTTGCCCAACCTGGCCGGTGGCCGTGGTACAGGCTCGGGCAGTGGCATCTCGAACATGGTCAATTCGAGTTTGCAGCGCGGCCTGGCGCCGCTGCAGATCCTGACCGGAGGCAAGTGAGATGAAGCACACGCTGCTGATCCTGGCCACATTGTGCAGTACTTCGGCCTTCGCGCAATCCCCGGTTCCGGTGATCAACAACGCAGACATCAATAGTTCGGGCAGCCGTTACCAGGGCAACCTGTCGGTCAACCAGGCAGCCGGTGACCAGCAGCAACAAGCCAACGCCCGCGCCTTCGCCGTGGGG
The DNA here is from genome assembly GCF_044762545.1 of Pseudomonas sp. NPDC096925. Taxonomy (NCBI): domain Bacteria; kingdom Pseudomonadati; phylum Pseudomonadota; class Gammaproteobacteria; order Pseudomonadales; family Pseudomonadaceae; genus Pseudomonas; species Pseudomonas sp. NPDC096925. Next base: position 102,324 of record NZ_JBIWEM010000007.1, read on the forward strand.
CCCGGGGCCAGCGCCACTACGCTGATCCGCCAACGCCTGAACACCCCCGCAGCCCCGGCGATGGATGCCCGCTCGAGCATCCAGGGCAACGCCTTCAGCAACGGCAGCGGTGCCCTCGGGGTGAACCAGAGCGCCGGCGCCAACACCCAGCAAGCCAATGCACTGCGCATAAGCCTCAGTGCCCAGCCGCAAAGCATCGACGACAGCGTCCTCATGCAACAGAACGTGGCGCTGTTCAACAACTCCGATCCAGCTGACACCCCACCCGGCCATCGCCAGGTCACCACCAGTGACCAGGCATTCACCGGTGGCCGCGGGGTGATCCAGCTGAATCAGAGTGCCGGGGTGGGAAACCGAATGGCCAACACCTTGAGCATACGGGTCGCGGATTGACCCATCCAGTTAAGAACAACACTTAACCTATAAAGTACGGAGAATCACCATGAAACCCTCGATGGCAATCAAGCCTCTGGTTTTCGCAATTGCTGCGATCATGGCTGTTGCTGTACAAGCTGGGCAAAATGATCGGCGTAATGACCACCATAACGGCCACCACCATAACAATGGTCATCACACGCCTCCCCCAACCAAGATCCCTGTGTATGCAACGGCCAATGCCTGGGACAGTCAGAGCAGCACCGACAACACCATCACCAACCAAGGGACCATCAACGAAGCCGAGATGAACCAGTCGGCCGTTGGCGCCAGCGGTAACGTCGGTGTCAACGTTGCGGCCGGTAACGGCAACCAGCAGGACAACGCCGCGGCCATTGCCAACGCAGCGTCCGACTCGAGCCTGGACAACAGCTTTGTCTTCGGCACCGCCGAAGCCACCGCTGACGTTCGCCAGTACAGCAACGGCAACCGCGTCGACAACTGGTCTACCCAGTCTTCGGCGATCATGAGCGGCTCGGCCGACGGCGCTGAAGGCAACGTGGGTGTCAACATTGCTGGCGGCGACCTGAACCAGCAGAAAAACACCATGGCCATTGCCAACACCCACGCACCACTGGGTAACGCCACGGCCACTGCCTCTGCCGACCAGGACGGCCCAGGCCTGGTGGTGAACAACAGCGCCGACCGCACCTACCGGGTTGATACGCTGACCTTCACCAAATCGGCCAGCGGCAGTGCCTCTCGGGAAAGCGCGTCGAACCTGAGCATCGACAAGAGCTCGTCGTCGAGCTTCGAGAAGCGGGGCAGCAACAGCTGGGATGCCAGCGGCTCCAAGTCGGTGGATGTCAGCGGCTCGCGCAACAAGGAATCGAGCTCCAGCTACAACGCGACGCTGAGCGCGACCCTGGAAGCGGCCGCCGAAGCTTCGCACACCGTCACCCGCGACCATGGCCGTCACGACCACACTCGCAGCGAGTCTGTGGACGCTTCGCTGAGCGCATCGCTTGAGGCGTCCATCGAAAAAACCCGCGACAAGTCGTCCAGTTCGTCGTTCCAGAAGTCGTTTGACTCCTCGTTCGAGGAAGCTTTCGACTCCTCCTTCGAGAAATCGGGTAGCAAGCAGAAGGAGTCGTCGAAAGACGTGGTGAAGAGCTACAGCGAAAGCAGCTCGTACGACCTGAGCAATACCGTGTCCTTCCAGGTACTGACCCCGACCGGCTGGGCTAACCCTGTGACCAACACCGCAACCCTGAGCGGTTCGGTGAACGGTGGCAGCGGCAACCTGGGCGTGAACGTGGCAGCCGGTGTGGGCAACCAGCAGAGCAACTCGCTGGCCATCTCCAACACCTCGTTCTGATCGTTGTGCTTGAGGCCCCCTTCGGGGGGCCTTTCTTCAACAGAACCGGAAGGCATCCGACAATGCGCATTATTGCCTTGGCGTTTTTGCTGTGCCTGGCCAGCGTGAGCGAAGCGGCACAAATGCCGCTGTCCGTCTTGCCGGGTGGTGCCGTGGTGTTCAAGCCCATCCAGAGCGTACGCGAACGCAAGTTCGCCGACCTGGTGCAACAGAAGACCGACTTCAGCTGCGGCGCCGCCGCACTGGCCACCATCCTGCGCCAGGCCTACTGGCTGGATGTCGACGAACAACAGATCATCGAGGGCATGCTGGCCCACGCCGACCAGGACCTGGTGCGCACGCAAGGCTTCTCGATGCTCGACATGAAACGCTACGTGGAAAGCCTGGGAATGCGTGCCCGCGGCTACCGGGTAGCGCCCGAGACCCTGCACAGCGTGCGCATCCCGGTCGTGGTACTGATGGACGTGCGCGGCTACAAGCACTTCGTGGTCATGCAGAAGGTCGACAAGGGCTGGGTGTACATCGGTGACCCGGTACTGGGCCACAAGCGCTACAAGGTCGATGATTTTCTCAAGGGCTGGAACGGCATCATCTTCGCCGTGATCGGCCAGGGCTACGACAAGAACAACGTCTTGCTCGATCCGCCCCTGCCCCTGACCGCCAAGGGCCGGGTGAACAACTTCACCCCGGTGCAGGACGCAGAGCTTCTGGACTTCGGTTTCATCAAAAGCGACTTCTTCTAACGACGCTTGCAACGACAAGGAGCACGACGCTCCGGGGAGCACCCAATGAAGAATCCATTCTGGCTCGCTGTGGTTTGCCTGGCAGCCAGCCTGCCGGCCCACGCCGAAACGTTCAAGCCCATCGAACTGAAAGACCAGGAGTTGGCGAACTTGCGCGGGCGCTATGTGCTGCCGGGGCGCATCGTCAGTTTCGGCATCGTCATGACCAGCACCTGGCAGAACGCCAACGGTGAGGTGATCGGTGCGACTTCCACCCTGCAGATCCAGCAGTCGACCATCAAGCCACAGTTCTATGTGTCGCTGATCGACGAAAAAGGCAGCGGTTCGACCGCCGGCGGCGCTGCCTCCGCCGGCAACGGTACGGTCACCGGCGGCAGCGGGCTCAACAACACCGAAGGGGTGACCCAGGTGGTGCGCGCGGCCGGTGACAACAACACCGCCTACAACAACGTTGACATCAATGTGACCAAGGCCAACCAGGCACCAGCCACACAACCACAGGGCCAGGTACTGGCCGCGGGCCAGACCCTGGTCGGCGAAAACGGTGCAGGCTCGTTCAGCGTGTCGTCGACCGGTGTTGGCGTGCAACTCAACATCAATGCCAGCAACAACCAGGGTAGCAGCGTACAGCGCCTGGCCCAGGGTGGCCTGATGCAGAACTCGACGCTGCTTGGCAATGGCAACCACGTCAACAACGTCACATCCCTCAACGTGGTCATGCGCGAGAACGTGCCGACAGCCGCGTCGCTGAACGGCAGTCTCGACCAGCTCAAAGGTCTTCGCACTTTCGGATACTGATCTACGCTCAGTCTCATCAAAAGTAGTCGGCAGGGACGGCAATTCCATGCACCGATCTTTAACGCTACAAGCTTTTGTATGCTTGACTACCTTGGCCCCGGCCACATTGCTCTATGCAGCTGCCGACCCTCAGGTCGAGGCTCTCAAGCAGGAACTGAACGAGCTGAAACGGCGCTACGAAGCCCAGCAGCAAGCGCTGATGGTGCTGGAGCAACGCGTACGCCAGGTTGAGGAAACCCCGGCAGCGCCGCCACCCAAACGCCTGGTCAGGTCCCCCGCCGAAGGGGTAAAGGGCGCGCAGACAGTGGCCTCGGGCGCGCCGGGCACCACCGGCAGCTCCTATGGCCAGGCGCTGACCGCCGACGCCGAACCGGCACAGAGCGTATCCAACCTGTATGACGAGGCCAGCGGCTTCTTCGGCGGCGGCAAGTTCAGCTTCGAGACCGGCGTCACCTACACCCACTACGATACCCGGGCACTGGTGCTCAACGGTTTCCTGGCGCTGGACTCTATCTTCCTGGGCAGCATCAACCTCGACCGGATCAAGGCAGACAACTGGACCCTGGACATGACCGCGCGCTATAACGTGGCGCAGCGCTGGCAGTTCGACATCAACGTACCGGTGGTGTATCGCCAGTCCACCTATTCCTCCGGCGGCGCGGGCGGTGCCGGGCCGAGCACCTCCGACGAAACCGTCACTCGCGACCCGGAAATCGGCGATATCAACGTCGGCGTGGCCTACAAGTTCCTCGACGAATCGGAGACCTGGCCCGACGCCGTGGCTACCCTGCGCATCAAGGCACCCACCGGCAAGGACCCGTATGGCATCAAGCTGCGCGAAGTGCCCGGCAACGACAACCTGTCAGTGCCGGAAAGCCTGCCGACCGGCAACGGCGTCTGGTCGATCACGCCAGGCATCTCGCTGGTCAAGACCTTCGACCCGGCCGTGCTGTTCGGCAGCCTGTCCTACACCTACAACATGGAAGACTCGTTCAGCGACATCAGCCCGCAGGCCAACAGCAAGGTGCCGGGTGACGTGAAGCTGGGGGACTCCTGGCAGATCGGCGGCGGTATCGCCTTTGCCCTGAACGAGAAGATGAGCATGTCGTTCTCGGTGTCCGACCAGTTCGCCCGCAAGAGCAAGATCAAACCGGATGGCGGCGACTGGCAGTCGATCTCCAACAGCGACTACAACGCGGCCAACTTCAATATCGGCATGACCTTCGCCGCCACCGACAACCTGACCATCGTGCCCAACCTGGCCATTGGTCTGACCGATGACGCGCCAGACTTTTCCTTCAGCCTGAAATTCCCCTACTACTTCTGAGACTTGCCATCGGCGGGCCCGCGCGAACGGGCCCGGCTTTTGGTTACCAGCCTTGTCCCGGACCGCCTTCATTGCCCCGTCCTGTTATCATCAAGCACAGATGCATGACGTTTTAATGGCAAAAGGGATGTTTTTGTGAAGAACCTGTCAGACCACCCACGTACCCGGCTTGTCGCCTTGGCGACCCTGGTACTGGTGATCCCACTGGGTACGCGCGCCATGCTGGGTTGGTCCAACCCGCTCGGTTACCTGTCCGACCTTGCCCTCGGCAGCCTGCTGGTCTTGCTGCTGCACCGTCGGCCGTGGTGGCTGGCGCTGCCCGTATTGCTGGCCTGGGTGGCCCTCTGGGTGGCTTCGGCCGAATTGGTGAGCGCGGTGGGCCGCCTGCCCACCAGCGCCGACCTGACGTATCTGGTCGACCCGCAGTTCATGGGCAATTCGACCGGTGGCGGTCTGGCCCATGCCTGGCTGCCCTGGGCCATGGGCGCCGGCCTGCTGGCCTGGCTGGCCACCGCCTGGCGCAGCCGCACACAACGCAGCCAGCCACTGCCACGCAAGGCCTGGGCCATTCCGCTGCTGCTGTTTGGCGCCCATTGGGGCAGCCAGCAACTGGTACCTTCCGACGCCGACCAATGGCGGCAATACAACCTCACCCACCAACTGCTGTCGGCCGGGGCCGGTAACCTGCAACGCCAGGTCGAAGGCTGGATGGGCCGGACGCAAACCTTCACGCCCCTGGCCAGCACTGGCCTGACCCAGTCCGACCTGCATGGCCAACGCCTGCTAGCCGGCCCAGGTAACGCCCGTAACCTGCTGGTCATCACCGTGGAAGGCATCCCCGGGGCCTACCTGCGGCCCAACCGCCAGGCCCTGCACAGCCGCTTCGACGAAGAGCTGATGCCCAAGCTCAGCCAGTGGGCCGAGCGCGGCATGAACACCCCGGACTACGTGCTGCATACCCACCAGACCATCCGTGGCCTGTACGCGATGCTGTGCGGTGACTACGACAAACTGGCCAACGGCACGCCCAAGGGCATGGAACTGCTGACCCAGAACGAACGCAACCAGGCCTGCCTGCCGGCGCAGTTGCGCCAGGCCGGTTTTACCACCCACTACCTGCAAGGCGCCGGCCTGCGTTTCATGGCCAAGGACCGCATCATGCCGCACATCGGCTTTGACGCGGTGCACGGCCAGGAGTGGTTCCGCAACAAGAACTACCTGGAATTCCCCTGGGGCAAGGATGACCGGGCCTTCTTCGAAGGTGCGCTGGACTATGTCGGGCAGCTGCAAAAGCAGGACAAACCCTGGATGCTGACCCTGCTCACCGTGGGCACCCACCAGCCGTACTCGGCACCGGCCGAATACCTGGAGCGCTATGACACGCCGAAACAGGCGGCAGTCGCCTACCTGGACGACGCGCTCGGGGCGTTCCTCGACAACCTCGAACGCCAAGGCGTACTCAAGGACACCCTGGTGGTGGTAACTTCCGACGAGTCCCACGGCATCGACGGTGTGCGCCTGGCCTCGTCCTGGGGCTTCAACCTCACCCTGGCGCCGGAGCAGGGGCAGTTGCCACGGATCAAGCGCGGAACCTACGGCCATATTGACCTGGCCACTTCCCTGCTCGACTACTTTGCCCTGCCCATCCCAGTGGCGCTCGGCGGTCGCTCGCTGTACCGCGACTACGACAGCGGTCGCGAGATGATCTCCTACACCAACGGCATGCTGCGTTATCACGACGGCCAGGGCGTGTTCACCGAATGCGACTTCCAACAGCGCTGCCGGCGTTACGCCAGCGAGGGCTTCATCGCCGACCAGGCACGTTACCTTGGCCCTGGCGACAGCCTGCTCGGCCAGCAGATCGTTGCCCTCGCCGAGGTGCTCGACCAGTCCCTGCTGCAAACACCGCTCAACCTGCGTTACCAGTTCGGCGGCCCATCGCCGATCAAGCTGCGCAAGCGCATTCACGATGACTGGGCCGACAACCTGATCGGCGCCCAGTACCTGGAAATGCCCGAGGGCTCGCATACCCGCGTGCGGGTCAAGGTACGCTCGCTGGACCCTCAGCGCGCAGCCTATATCCAGCTCAAGGCCAAGCAGTTGGAGCAGGACGTACCGCTGGGCTTGCCTGACGAAGTGAAAGTCACCACCGATGAGCCGCTGGAGATGGAGTTCAGCTTCGACAACCCGACCGCACGCAAGGCGTTTTCCTTCCATTTGCTGGGCTATGGCGGTGGCCAGGTGGAAATCAGCGACTTCAGCGTGATCACCGCGCTGCCTGGGGAAGATGAGGCAGCGGATGAACTGAGCGAGGGGCATATCGCCCATTCGGGCTAAGCGCAGTACCGCTCATCGCCCGGCCTGCGCGGCCTGTCGATTCAACCCGCCCGTGCTCGACTAGTGTGTGAATCCCCCAATGTGGAGATAGCACCATGAGCACGAGCGAAAGCAGTCACCCGGTGGTTTCCCGCAGCCAGTGGCTGGCGGCCCGCCGGCAGCTGTGGCTGCACGAAAAAGCCTTTACTCACCACCGCGACGCGCTGGCCGCAGCCCGTCGCGCCCTGCCCTGGGTCAAGCTGGAGCACGGCTATCGCTTCCACGGGCCGGACGGCGAACTGAGCCTGGCCGACCTGTTCGCGGGCCGCAGCCAATTACTGGTCTACCACTTCATGTTCGCCGAGGGCTGGAGCGAAGGCTGCCCCGGCTGCTCGTTCCTGGCCGACCACTTTGACGGCGCCAACCTGCACCTGGCGCATCACGACGTGTCACTGGTGGCGGTGTCGCGGGCGCCGTATGCCGAGTTCCAGGCCTTCCGCCGGCGCATGGGCTGGCAGTTCCCCTGGTATTCGTCACATGGCAGCAGGTTCAACGAGGACTTTGGCGTCAGCGTTGGCAGTGAGGGCCAGCGGCAGTACAACTATGAGCCCTATGATGGCAACGAAAGCGAGCTTCCCGGGCTGAGTGCGTTCTACCGCGAGCCGGATGGCAGCGTGTACCACACCTACTCAACCTATGCCCGCGGGCTGGATATCCTGGTCAATACCTACAACTTCCTCGACATTGCGCCACTGGGGCGCAATGAGGGTGGGACCATGGACTGGGTGCGGCACCATGACCGTTATGAAGGGCAGCCGGACAAACCTCACTGCTGCCATACATAACGTGAGGCAACATATATCCCTGTGGGAGCGGCTTTAGCCGCGAAGAAGCCAACGCGGTGGGTGGCACCGGCTGCGCCGGTGTTCGCGGGTAAACCCGCTCCCACAGGAATTGCGCCATGGTCCAGACGGCGTTCAACCCGTTACATCACCCGCGCACGCCCAGCATCCCGCGCTCGACGATGAAATCGATCACCGCCTGCAGCCCCTCGCCCTTCTTCAGGTTGCTGAAGGTCCATGGCCGCTGTGGGCGCATGCGCTGGGTATCGCGCTCCATCACTTCCAGAGAAGCGCCCACATAGGGCGCCAGATCGGTCTTGTTGATCACCAGGAAATCCGACTTGGTAATCCCCGGCCCGCCCTTGCGCGGAATCTTCTCGCCTTCGGCCACATCGATCACGTAAATGGTCAGGTCGGCCAGCTCCGGGCTGAACGTGGCACTCAGGTTATCACCGCCGCTTTCGACGAAGATCACCTCAAGGTTGCCAAACTTGCGCGCCAGTGCTTCGACCGCCGCCAGGTTCATCGAGGCGTCTTCACGAATCGCCGTGTGCGGGCAACCGCCGGTTTCCACCCCGACGATGCGCTCCGGCTCCAGGGCCCCGGCTTCGGTGAGGATGCGCTGGTCTTCCTTGGTGTAGATGTCGTTGGTGACCACAGCGATCTGGTAGTGGTCGCGCATGGCCTTGCACAAGGCCTCGAGCAGCGCCGTCTTGCCGGAGCCGACCGGGCCGCCGACACCGACGCGCAGGGGTTGTTGATAGCTTTGCATGCAGGCAGTCCTCAGGAACGGAACAAACGGGTGTATTGGGTTTCGTGACGCGATGAGGCAATGGCCAGCAACGGCAGGCCGCCGCCAAGCTGGTCATCGCCCAGGGCCAGTGCCTGGTCGAGGGCTGCAGGCAGCCCTGCCCCCAGGTCGCGCAGCAAGGTCTGGGCAGCCTGCTGGCCGAACGGCACCAGCTTGACCCCAGCCATTACCGCGCCCTCCAGCCAGGCAAAGCCATGACCCAGGGCCAACTGGCGCAATGGGATCGCCCAGTGCGCAGCCAGCCAGGCCATACCGCCCAGCTGGGTGAGTTCGAGGCTGGCACGCCAGGCCGGCGCCTGACCCAGTTGCCAGCCATCCAGCAGCCGTGCCAGCGCCGCGCCGCGCTGCTGCTCTTCCAGGCGCAGTTCGGCGGTTTCGCGGTTGGCCAGCAGAAAGCGGCTCCAGTGGCCGAAAGCCTCGGCGTCCTCGGCCTGGCAGGCACGGTACAGGCGCGCCAGCACCGGCCAGTCGAGGCAGGCCAGGGTGTCGTCGATCTGTTCGCGCTGCCAGGCAGCGAAACCATCCACGTCCCGTACCCAGCCGACTTCGACCGCCCACTCCAGGCCTTGCGAGTAGGTAAAACCACCCACCGGCAAGCCAGGGCTGGCCAGCTGCAACAGGCGCAGCAACGCCAGGTCGCTGTCCATCAACCGGCCAGTACCAGCGCGGCGCCGGCCAGCAGGCCGCCGCCAAAGGCTTTCTGCAAGCCACTATGCCTGCGCAGCAGACAACCGACCGCGAAGCCGGCCGCCAGCAAAAGGCCGCTGACCGTGACGAAGCCGGCACTGAATTGCCAGAACGCGCTTGGTGTGGCCTCCACGCCATGGGCCCAGCCATGGAACAGGGCGAACACCGGCATGGCCATGGCCAGCAGCAGTTGACGGCGAGGCAGCAGCACGGCCCCGGCAGCCACCAGCAGCGACACGGCAATCAGGGTTTCCATGCCCAGCACATCGCCGAACAGGTGGCCGCACACCGCGCCGCCGAACATCGCCGCGAGGGTTGCCAGGGGTAGCGTCAGGCTGCGCCGGGTCAACGCGGCGAGCACACCGGTGCCCAGCAGCATAAGCAGGTGGTCAAGCCCGGTCAGCGGGTGCAGCAGGCCGTCCTGCAGCGGGTTGGCGTCGTGCCCGGGGTGGGCGAAGGCTGGCAGCGCCAGCATCAGCAGAAACAGGGCGAAAGTCTTTTTCATCGGTTGCTCCAGGCAGTTCAGGAATGGGCAGGCAGGCGCACGAACGGATGATCGTGGCCGTGGGCATGGCTATGGCTGTGCGGCGCGCTTTGGTAGGCGCCCGCTTCGGGCTCGAAGGGTGCCTGTTCGGCTTCTACCGTCAGGCCCAGACCACGCAACATGTCGTCCAGCACATGGTCGTGCTGGAAGCGCAACAGGCCGGGTTCAATCTGCAGCGGCACATGGCGGTTGCCCAGGTGATAGGCCGCGCGGGCCAGCAAGTGCGAGTCGGCACAGCGCACCGTGGACACTGCTTCGGGTGCCGCCAGCACACGGATCAGCTGTGTACCCTCGGCATCGGCCAGCAGTTCGCCTCCGCGCAGCAGGTGGCCGCGCTCGAGCATCAGCCCGGCCTCGCGGCCATCATCCAGGGTCACCCGCAGGCGGCTCTTGATGCGGCTGTCCACGTCCAGGGTGACGGTACCGGTTTCGCCCAGCGTGCCGGGGTCGGTGATACGGCGGGTCAAGACAATCATCGATGCTCCTTCAGAACAGGAAGTAACGCTGGGCCAGCGGCAGTTCGCGGGCCGGCTCGCAGACCAGCAGTTCGCCGTCGGCACGCACCTGGTAGGTCTGCGCATCGACCTCGATCAGCGGCTGCAGGGTGTTGTGGACCATGTCCGGTTTGCGCACCCGGCGGCAGCCGTGGGCCACGCCGATCAGGCTGCGCAGGTTCAACTCCTCGGCCAGGCCGCGGTCCATCGCTGCCTGGGGCAGGAAGGTCATGCGCGTGGCATGCCGTGCCGCGCCCAGGGCGCCGAACATCGGCCGGTAATGCACCGGTTGCGGCGTGGGGATGGAGCCATTGATGTCGCCCATGGGCGCAGTGACGATCATCCCGCCCTTGATCACCAGGGCCGGCTTGACCGCAAAGAACGCCGGCGCCCACAGCACCAGGTCGGCCAGCTTGCCGACCTCCACCGAGCCCACTTCGTGGCCGATGCCATGGGTCAGTGCCGGGTTGATGGTGTACTTGGCGATGTAGCGCTTGACCCGGAAGTTGTCGCTGTAGCTGGTATCTGGCGCCAGTGGCCCGCGGCGCAGCTTCATCTGGTGGGCCACCTGCCAGGTGCGCAGCACCACCTCGCCAACCCGGCCCATGGCCTGGGAGTCGGACGAGGTCATGGCAAAGGCGCCCATGTCGTGGAGGATGTCCTCGGCGGCGATGGTTTCGCGGCGGATGCGCGACTCGGCAAAGGCCACGTCTTCAGCGATGCTCGGGTCCAGGTGGTGGCAGACCATGAGCATGTCCAGGTGCTCGTCCACGGTGTTGACCGTGTACGGCAGGGTCGGGTTGGTCGAGGACGGTAATACGTTGGCCTGCCCCGCTGCGCGGATGATGTCCGGGGCGTGGCCGCCACCCGCACCCTCGGTGTGGAAGGTGTGGATGGTGCGGTCGCCGATGGCCGCCAGGGTGTCTTCGATACAGCCGGACTCGTTGAGGGTGTCGGTGTGGATCGCCACCTGGATGTCCATTTCCTCGGCCACACCCAGGCAGCAGTCGATGGCCGCCGGTGTCGAACCCCAGTCTTCGTGCAGCTTGAGGCCCACGGCACCGGCCGCGATCTGCTCGCGCAGTGCTTCCGGCCGCGAGGCGTTGCCCTTGCCCAGCAAGCCGATGTTGATAGGCAGGCTGTCGGCGGCCTGAAGCATGCGCGCCAGGTACCAGGGGCCGGGCGTGCAGGTGGTGGCGTTGGTGCCGGTGGCCGGGCCGGTACCGCCACCGATGAAGGTGGTGACACCGCTGTTCAGCGCCTCGTCCACCTGCTGCGGGCAGATGAAGTGGATGTGCGAATCGACGCCACCGGCGGTGACGATCTTGCCCTCGGCCGCGATCACCTCGGTGCCGGGGCCCACCGGCACGTTCACGCCGGGCTGCACATCGGGGTTGCCAGCCTTGCCGATCACCGCGATGCGCCCGTGCTTGATGCCGATATCGGCCTTGACGATGCCCCAGTGGTCGATGATCAGGGCATTGGTCAGTACCAGGTCCATGGCTTCGGCGGCCAGCATCTGGCCCTGCCCCATGCCATCGCGGATGACCTTGCCGCCACCGAACTTGACCTCTTCGCCATAGATGGTGAAGTCCTGCTCCACCTCGACCCACAGCGCAGTGTCGGCCAGGCGTACGCGGTCGCCCACGGTGGGGCCGAACATATCGGCATAGGCCTGGCGGGAAATACGGCTCATGCCCTGCCCTCCAGCGCGCCCATCACCTTGCCCTGAAAGCCATAGACCTCGCGCTTGCCGGCGTAGGCCACCAGTTGCACGGTACGCGCCTGGCCGGGTTCGAAACGCACGGCGGTACCCGCGGGGATGTCCAGGCGAAAGCCCAGGGTCGGTGCGCGCTCGAACACCAGCGCCTCGTTGACTTCATAGAAGTGGTAGTGCGAGCCGACCTGCACCGGCCGGTCGCCATGGTTGGCCACGCTGACGCTGACCGTCGCGCGGCCGCTGTTCAGTTCGATGTCGCCGGCGGCGACCTGGATTTCACCTGGGATCATGCGGGGCTCCTGGGCAGTTTCAGACGATGGGGTCATGCACGGTCACCAGCTTGGTGCCATCCGGGAAGGTCGCTTCGACCTGCACGTCGTGGAGCATTTCGGCAATGCCGGGCATTACCTGCTCGCGGCTCAGCACTTCGCGCCCCAGGCTCATCAGCTCGGCGACGGTGCGGCCATCACGGGCGCCTTCGAGCACGGCGGCACTGATCAGCGCCACCGCTTCCGGGTAGTTGAGCTTCAGGCCACGGGCCAGGCGCCGCTCCGCCAGCAACGCGGCGGTGAACAGCAGCAGTTTGTCTTTCTCTCTCGGGGTCAGCTCCATGGCGCTCTCTCAGGTAGCCCAGATACGCGGCGGGCAGGCAGGCAGGCCGAGGACGGCCGGGCGCAGCACATGCCACAGGCGTTGCAGGGTGCGTTGCAGGTGTTGGTTGTCATGGTCGAGCACGCGGATCACCAGCAGCGACCCGAGCAGGGTCGCGCCAGCCGGGTTGGCCAGTTCGTCAAGCAGCGGGCGCACCAGCTCCAGCACGGCCTGGTCGGCTGGTGCGGCGCAGAAGGTGGCCAGCAGCGGATGCCCGCCTAGCTTGTCCAGGCGCCCGCCTTCAAGACGCAGGCGCTCGTGCAGGCCGACTTCGTCGGGCAGTTCGATGTGCAGGCGGCTGTCGAGGGCACCCTGGTCGAAACGCTCGCCCATCACCGGGCGCCCCAGGCACAGGGTTTCCCAGGCCAGCAGGCGCGCCCCCGGTTCGAGGGTGAAACGGCTTTGCAGGCTGGCACGGGCGCCGGAAAAGAAGATGCTGTCCTGCGGTAGCCACTCCAGGGTGCTGTCAGCGGCCAGGTGGAAGCGCTGGGCCAGCCGCGCGGTCGGGCCGATGCTGCGGTAGAACTTGCTGGCGCCGGGCATGGTCAGCAGCGCGTGGCTGCCCGGTTCCAGCTGGATGTCCAGTTCCAGGCGGTCGCCGGCGACGATGCCGCCGGGTGGGTGCAGCACGTAGACATGGCAAGGTGCACCTTCCGGATAGAACGGCCGCTGCACCAAAAGAGGTCCGAAATGCCGCCACGCACCAAGGCGGGTCACCTCGTCGCGCCTGACGAAGCGCAACTGCAGGTGGGCGCTCCAGCCTGCATCGTCTTGCTGTTGTTCAATCTGCTCCGCGAGCGACATCCTGCGGCCCCTGAAATCCGTGGCCTGCTGGCCGTTTAGAGGGGCAGGCATGCACGGCTACAGCGCGCGCGGCCTGACCACTCGATCAAATTCTCAGGCTGGATATAGCAGGTTGCGGGCCAACTCCGCAGGTGAACGAAAATGAAACTTTTGCCACAGCCGCTCTGGCATCGGGCATACGGGGGGATGGCGCACAAGGCGGGGGCGTGCATCGGCCCTGTTTCGGTGCCGGGCCATCTCAAGGCAAAAAATTACCCGATGCTGTGACACGGCTTCTGTGGGCGCGGGTTTACCCGCGAAGCATCCCACCCAGTGCATGGCACGGGCTTCGCCCGTGTTCGCGGGTGAACCCGCTCCCACAGGGTTGGAGCTAGTCCTTTATACAGCGGCAAAGCCTCAGTAATCGAAGCGGTCCACCGCACGCCGGCGTTCGTTGTCATCACGCCGGTCATAGATGGCCGTGGTCTGGATATTGGCGTGATGCGCCAGCTTCTGCGCAATCGACAGGTCATGCTCTTCGATCACCCGGGTGATGAACGCCCGGCGGAAGTCGTGCGGCATGATCTTCACGCCCACCTGCGCGCCACGCTGGCGGGCGATGTAGTAAATGGCATGCTTGGTGATACGCGCCCGGGTGATGTGGCTGCCACGGCGGATGCGGTTGAACAGGAACGGGTCGTCTTCAGCCCCTGCCGGCAGGTCCTGGCGGCGCAGGTCCAGCCACGCCTGCAACTTCTCGAACGCCCATGGCGGGGCGTACTTGATCAACTGGCGGTTACCCTTGCCCAGCACCTGCAGGCTGCGCGCCTCGAAATCGACCTGGTCCAGGTCGATGTCCACCGATTCCGACTTGCGCATGCCTGTGCCGTACAGCAAAGCGATGATCGCCGCGTCACGTACCCCCTGCGGCCGTGGGTCGGCCGCACACACATCCATCAGCTCGCGGATCAGGCTGCGGCGCAGGTTGCGCCCCGGCGGCAGGCGGCTGCCAGTGTCCGGCTTGACCTCGCGAATGCGCAGCAACTGCTCGTGATCGATCAGGCCCTGGCGCCAGGCTTCGTTCATCACTCCGCGGATGGCGTTGACGTACAGCGACGAGCTGTTGGGTGCGTAACCGTCGGCACGCAGCGCCGCTACCAGGGCGATCACATGGCCGGGCTCGAGCCGATGCCAAGGCACATCGACGATATTGCAGTCGACAAAACCCAGCCGGTCGGCGGCGTCCTGAAGGATGTAGCGCATGGTTTGCTGGCTGGATGGGGCCAGGCGGGCCATGTACTGCAGCAGCGGATTTTTCGAGAGCTCGGACAAAACGTGAATCCTGTAGCGAAGCGTTGACCAGCAGCGAACCGGCCAAACCCTGAAGCAAGTCAAAACGACATATACGCAAGTCTGAATGACAGCAAAGTACGCATGTCATTCGGACCCAGAGAGGTGCCATCACCTTGATATACAAAGGGTTTGAAGCTGGCACGGATCGTGATCTTACCCCAATTGAGCCTACTGAACGAACGAAGGACCGCCCATGCTTGTACAGCCGATCGAGTCACGCCCGCGCCAGGCCGTCTGGGGCCTGGGTTTCCGCCCATTCTTCCTGGGGGGTAGTTTGTTTGCGCTGCTCGCCTTGCTGTTGTGGGCCGGCGTTCTGGCCGGGGCGCTGGAGCCCACGCCCCCCGGCGGCATGCTCGCCTGGCACCGCCACGAGATGCTCTATGGCTTTGCTGCCGCCATCATCGCCGGCTTCCTGCTGACCGCCGTGCAGAACTGGAGCGGCACCCCAGGCTTGAGCGGGCGTGCGCTGCAGGGGCTGTTCCTGCTTTGGCTGCTGGGCCGGGCAAGCTGGTTCCTGCCATTACCGGGCAGCTTGCTGGTTGTGATCGAGGGCAGCTTCCTGCCACTGGTGGCACTGGCCCTGGCACGGCCGATCGTGCAACGGCGCTTGCGTAACAACTACCCGATCGTCGGCCTGGTGCTGTTGATCGCCGCCTGCCAGTGGCTGACCCTGGTCGGCTGGCTGCGCCAGGACGAACTGTGGCAGCGCCGCGGGGTGTTTGCCGGGTTGTGGCTGGTGGCCGCGATGATGACCGTGCTTGGCGGGCGGGTGATCCCGTTCTTCACCCGGCGCGGCCTGGGCAACATGGCCCCGACCCCTGCCCGCCCCCGGCTGGACCGGGCCTGCCTGCTGCTGAGCGTGGCGGTACCGCTGGCCTTTGCCTCGGGCTTGGCCGATACGCCACGTATCGCCCTGGCCGTGCTGTTCAGCGCCTTGTTCGCCCTGCATACGGCCCGCCTGGCCTTGTGGCATGACCGTGGCTTGTGGCGGGTGCCCCTGCTGTGGTCGCTGCACCTGGCCTATGCCTGGATTGCTATTGCCTGCTTGGGCATGGCGCTGTGGCATGCCGGGGTGGCGCTGGGCCCGAGCCTGGTGACCCACGCCCTAACCGTAGGCGCCATGAGCGGCTTGATCCTGGCGATGATGGCACGGGTCAGCCTGGGCCACACCGGCAGGCCGCTGCAGGTGCCGACCAGCATTGCCTGGGCCTTTGCCTTGATACAACTGGCGACGCTGGCGCGGGTGGTGCTGCCGCTGTTAACGCCGCTGGGGGTGAGCCTTTCAGTAGTGTGCTGGAGCCTGGCGCTGCTGCTGTTCCTGCGTCACTACCTGCCCATCCTGCTGCAGCCACGGGCTGACAGTATGCCGGGCTAGCCTTGATGCCCAGATTGGGGCCGCTTTGCGGCCCAAAGTTTCAGCGCAGACGCACAAATTGCCGGGGCCGCGTTAACCTCCCGGCGCTGGCCACCACCCCGGGAACATCTGCTGCACCCGGGGTTCGGCGAAGCGCTCGTCGATCAAGACCAGAACGCCACGGTCCTGGTCGCCCCGGATGACCCGGCCTGCCGCCTGGATGACCTTGCGCACGCCCGGGTAGAGATAGGCGTAATCGAACCCCGCACCAAACTGCCGCCCCAGGCGCTGCTTGAACTGCTCGTTGACCGGGTTGACCTGGGGTAGCCCGAGGGTGGCGACAAACGCGCCGATCAGCCGTGTGCCCGGCAAGTCCACCCCCTCCCCGAATGCACCACCCAGCACCGCAAAGCCCACCCCACGGCCATCCGCCACAAAACGGTCGAGAAAGCCCTGGCGGGCCGCCTCGTCCATGCCCGGTTCCTGGACCCACAAGGGTATCTGTGCATGCCGCTCGGCCAGCAGCCCGGCCACCTGTTGCAGGTACTCGAAACTGCTGAAGAACGCCAGGTAGTTGCCCGGCATGCGCTCGTACTGCCGGGCAATCAGCTCGACGATCGGCGCCAGCGAAGCCTGGCGTTGCTGATAGCGGGTGGATACCTGGCTGGCGATGCGCACTTCCAGCTGTTCAGCGCGAAACGGCGCGGCCACTTCCAGCCAGGCGGTATCGGCCGGCATGCCCAGCAGGTCGCTGTAGAAATGCCGTGGGCTCAGGGTCGCGGAAAACAGCGTCACACTGCGCGCCGCCTGCATGCGCGGGCCCAACAGGCGCGCCGGGGTGACATTGCGCAGGCACAGGGTGGCCAGCCGGCGCTTGCGCGGGCCCTGGCGCTGGCTGATGTCGAACAGGAAGTGCTCGTCGAACAGCTCGGCAACCCGGCTGAACTGTAACGCCTGGTAGAAGAACTGCAGCACCTGCGGGTCCATTTGCGCAGGCGTCTGGTTCATCTGCTCCTGGATCAGCCCGATGCATTGCTGCAGGGCACGCAGCAATGCGTCCGGCAGCGCCTCGCTGGCCTGGTACGGCGCACGCTGTTCCTTGTAGAGGGCGTTCCACTGCCGGTTCAGCCGGTCCAGCGCACTGACCAGCCCGTGCGGTTTGCTCTGGCGCAGGGCCAGCAACTGGCCCTGGTCGAGACTGGCGCTGTACATGCCGCGCCCGCGCTCGACCAGGTTGTGCGCCTCGTCCACCAGCACCGCGACCCGCCACTGGTTGGCCTGGGTCAGGCCGAACAACAAGGCGTGGGCATCGAAGTAGTAGTTGTAATCCGCCACCAGCACGTCTACCCAGCGCGCCATTTCCTGGCCCAGGTAATACGGGCACACCTGGTGCGCCAGGGCCACGTCGCGCAGCTGGGCGCGGTCGAGCAAGGGCAACGCTGCCGCCGCCTCCCGCGCGGCCGGCAGGCGGTCGTAGAAGCCTGCAGCCAAGGGGCAGGATTCGCCATGGCAGGCCTTGTCAGGGTGCTCGCAGGCCTTGTCGCGGGCGATCAGTTCCAGCGTGCGCAAGGCCGGCTGCGGCGTGGCGTGGGTGATCTGGCGCATGGCATCGAGGGCCAAGGCCCGGCCCGGGGTCTTGGCGGTGAGAAAGAACAGCTTGTCCAGTTGCTGCGGCACCATGGCCTTGAGCAGGGGAAACAAGGTACCGAGGGTCTTGCCAATTCCGGTGCTGGCCTGGGCCATCAGGCAACGGCCGGTACTTACCGCCTTGTACAGGGTCTCCGCCAGTTGCCGCTGGCCCTGGCGGAACGCCGGATAGGGGAAGCCCAGCGCTTGCAGGCCCCGGTTACGCTCGGCCAGGCGTTGCTCCTGCCCTTGTGCCCACGCCAGAAAGCGTTGGCACTGGGTTGCGAAGAAGGCCTGCAGTTCGGCAGCCGTGCAGTGCTCGCTGATCAGCGTCTGGCCGTCGCTGTCCACGTCCAGGTACACCAGCGCCACCTCGATGGCCGGCAGTTGCCGTGCCTGGCACATCAACCAGCCATAGACCTTGGCCTGTGCCCAGTGCAGCTGGCGATGGTTGGCCGGCTGGCGCGACAGCTCGCCACGGTGGGTCTTGATCTCTTCCAGGCGGTTGCAGGCGGGGTCATAACCGTCGGCTCGGCCGCGCACCGTCAGGGTTTCGAACTGGCCTTCGAGGGCAATTTCCGACTCGTAGCCCGTAGCGCGCCCCGCCACCACCCGCCGATGTCCCTCGATCCCCTCGTGTGCGGTGGGTGATGGCGTGAAGCGCAGGTCCAGGTCGCCGACCTTGGCGCTGAACTCGCACAAGGCGCGTACCGCCACGCTGTAGCTCACGGCGTTTCGCTCCAGCGCACATGGCACACCGCGACGGGCAGGCCGTGGGCCCGGCAGAACTCCAGCCAGCGCAGCTGGTTGTCCTGCAAGCGGTCGCCGGGCCCCTTGACTTCGACCATGCGGTAGCGGCCCTGTTGGGGCCAGAACTGGATCAGGTCGGGCATACCGGCGCGGTTGTTGCGGATATCCTGCAGCAGGCGCAGGAAGCACTGTTTCAAATGGGCTGCCGGCAGGCAGGCCAAGGCTTGCTCAAGCAATTCTTCACTGAGCATGGACCAGAACACGAACGGCGACTGCAGGCCTTGCTTGGCGGCGTAGCAGTCGAGAATCGCCCGGTGATGGCTGCCATCGTCAAGCCGCGCCAGGCAACGTTCGAACAGAGCACTGCGGCGTTGCTGGAAGTCGCTGTCGTGCAGGTCCTGCGGGGCGGC
Organism: Pseudomonas sp. NPDC096925; assembly: GCF_044762545.1. NCBI lineage: Bacteria > Pseudomonadati > Pseudomonadota > Gammaproteobacteria > Pseudomonadales > Pseudomonadaceae > Pseudomonas > Pseudomonas sp. NPDC096925. The sequence continues at coordinate 121,286 of NZ_JBIWEM010000007.1, forward strand.
CTGAAACGGGTTGAAGAACGCACCAGGCACCGGGGCGAAGATCGCCTCCCAGCACAGCAAGCCGAACAGGCTGTTGAACAGCGTGTTCTCCACGTAATGCACTGGCCCACCGTCTTCGGCCAGGTGCTGGCGTACCGCTTCCTCCACGCCCAGCGCTGCCAGTTCCCGGGGCAGCTCCAGCTCGATCAGCTCCAGGGGCGCGAAACGCTGGCGCCGCTGTGGCGGGCCACCTAGCTTGCGGGCCAGGCGTGGCAACATGCGCTCCAGCGCCTGCACTTCCAGGGCGTTGGCCGGTGCCGCCGCCAGTTGCAGCGCCAGCGCATGGGCCTGGGGCCACTGCTCGCTGCGCTCCAGCACCCGCACCTGGCGGATGCGCGCCTGGGCATGGCTGCACTGCGCGTAGACCGCCATGGCCTGCGCCCAGTCACCCAGGCGTTCGCATTGCTGGCCCAGGGCGAACTGCAGGCGCGCATGGCGCCGGGCCAGCCACGGGTTGTCGCTGCGCAGGCCTTGCATGGCAGCCAGGATCGACAGCGGCTCGTCGCCCTGCTCCAGGCGCTCGGCACATTGGTGCAAGGCCATGGCCAGGTCGACTTCGGCACGTTGCTGCAGGGCACGCGAATCGGCACTGAACGGCACCTGTTCGTAGCGCAGCACACCGAGGTCGGCAAGGACGAAGTCCGACCAGTCCTGGTACAGGTTGCCGAAGAACAGCAGGCGCATGCGGTCGCACAAGGGTTGCAGGCACCACTGGAGGATGCGCACGCCGCTGTCCGGAAACCACTCGGCCAATGACCGGGCTTGCAGGCCCAAGGGTTGCAGCTGTGCAAGCAGGTCATGCTTGGCGGCGCGGGGACGGCTCAGCTGCGGGGCAAAACAGCGGGCAAGTTCGTCCTTGCGCAGCAAGACGAACAGTTGCTCCAGCGCCAGTTGCGCAGGTTCCTGTACCCAGCCGAGGGCCAGCAACGGCTGCAGGGCCTGCCCGGTATCGCCGATTTCGGCATAGTCGAGGCGATCACTGCGAAACAGCTCGCCTTTGCGCATGACCATGCGCACCATCAGGGCTTGTGCCGGGGCGTGCAGTTGGCTGAAGGTGCGGATGAAAGCGAGTTCCTGATCATCGAGCAGGTCTTCGTAGCGCTGTTCGACCCACAGCAGCACCTGGCGGAAGTTGTGCAGGTAATAGAACGGGTCGTCGACGGAATGGGCGATCACGGGCTGGGGTCAGGCGGCTGGAATGGATACTGGTTATACATACAGACCAGTATGCCTGGCAAGTGCCGTGGGTCGCTCAACAATCGGCTATCGGCTTGGGGGCTGCTTTGCAGCCCAATCGCGACGCAAGGCCGCTCCCACAGGTATTGCAGTGCTGTTGAAACCAGCGCGATACCTGTGGGAGCGGCCTTGCGTCGCGATTGGGGCGCAAAGCGCCCCCCGGAATTCACACCTGTTCCGTCGCCCCGACCATCTCCGCCGCCTTGACCTTGGCACTGCCAATCGGCGCCTGCAGCAGCAGGAAGTACGCCACCGCCGAACACAGCGCCACCCCTGCACTGATCATGAACGCCGTGGTGAACGAACCCGAGTACTGGATGCTGAAGCCGGTGACGATCGGCGCCACCGAGCCGGCAATGTAGCCGCCGAAGTTCTGGATCGAGCCAAACGAGGCCACGCGCTGGCTGTCGACGATGGTGTTGACGATCATCCAGGCGGTGGCACTGGCCATGTTGATGCTGAACAACGCCAGGCACAGCAGGATGATGCAACCGGTCAGGCCGGTGACGAACGACAGCGGCAAGGTGAACAGTGCCGCCAGCACCAGGCCGGTGATGACGCTGAACTTGCGGCTGGCCAGCACGCTCATGCCGCGCTTGACCAGCACGTCGCAGAAGCGCCCGGCGACGATCGTGCCCGCTGCGCCAAAGCCGTAGGCCAGCGACACCACCCAGGCAGTCTTGTACAGGTCCAGGCCGTGCTCACGCTCGAAGTAGCCAGGTAGCCAGGTCAGGTGCAGCCAGAGCATGTAGATCACGCCCATGAAGCCCAGTACCGCACCCCAGGTGCTGCGGTGCTTGAACAGGTCGAGCCAGCCGGCAAAGTAGGAGGCCTTCGGCGCTGGTGCAGCGGCTACCGGCGCCGGCTGTTCGCCTGGCAGCGGCTTGCCTTCGGCAGCAAGCTCCGCCAGGTAGCGTGCCTTGCTTTTGTAGAAGGTCAACCAGCACAGCGCCAGCACCACGCCGATCACGCCTGTGATGATGAACATGCCGCGCCAGCCGAAGTTGACCATGAACAGTGTCAGCAAGGGTGGCGCCAGGCACGGGCCGAGGCAGGTCGAGGACCAGACCACGCCGGTCGGGGTGCCGCGTTCGTTGGCATCGAACCACTCCGACAGGGCCTTGGCCGCCGACGGGAACATCGGTGCCTCGCCAATCCCCAGCAGCACCCGCAGGCCCATGAAGCCGGCAAAGCTGTTGACCATGCCGAACGCGGCCTGTGCCACCGACCAGCCCAGCAGCGAGGCGCCGAGGGCGATCTTGCTGCCCAGGCGGTCGATGATCATGCCCATCGGCAGCTGGGCGAAGGCATAGGCAATGGAAAACGCCGACAACAGGATGCCCATCTGCGACGGGCTGATCATCATGTCTTTCTGGATCGAGGTGTTGGCGATCGACAGCGCACTACGGTCCAGGTAGTTGACGATACCGATCAGCAGCAGGAACACGACGGTAATGCGTTGGTACTTCTTCATAGGCTTCATGTGATGACCTTTATTATTATTGTTGCCGCGCTGTCAGCGCCTTGACGATCCTTCGTTGATGCTACGCCCTCCCTGACGCAGCGCGCCGCTCAAGGCTGGCGCGCGGTGGTTGCGACCTCCAGCAGCCCACGCCGGCCGAGGCTGTGGATCAGCGCACGCAGGCCAAAGTCCCACTGCGGCGCCAGGTCGCTGGTGGTCACGCGGTTGCACAGGGTACCCAGGTGCGGGTTGCTGATGCTCACCACATCGCCCGGCTTGTGGGTGAAACCGTTGCCCGGTTGGTCGCGGTCCTGCTTGGGGGCGAACAAGGTACCGAGGAACAGCACCAGGCCGTCGGGGTACTGATGGTTCTCGTTGAGGGTTTGCTGCACCAGGTCCTGCGGGTCGCGGCTGATCTGACGCATGGAGCTGCGGCCGGCGAGGATGAAACCGTCTTCGCCCGTCACCTGCAAGTCCACTTCGGCGGCGCGCACATCATCCAGCCCGAAACTTTCGTCGAACAGGCGCAGCAGCGGGCCCAGCGCGGTGGAGGCATTGTTGTCCTTGGCTTTTGACAGCAGCAAGGCGCTGCGGCCTTCGAAGTCGCGCAGGTTGACGTCGTTGCCGAGCATCGCGCCCTTGATGCGACCGTCACTCGACACCGCCAGCACCACTTCCGGCTCCGGGTTGTTCCAGCTCGACTTGGGGTGGATGCCAATGTCGGCGCCGTGGCCGACCGCCGACAGCGGCTGGGCCTTGGTGAACACCTCGGCATCCGGGCCAATACCCACTTCCAGGTACTGCGACCAAAGGTCTTGCTCCACCAGCACCTTGCGCAGCGCTTCGGCCTGGGCCGAGCCCGGCACGATCTGCGACAGGTCGGCGCCGATGCGGCTGGCCAAGGTGTCACGGATTGCATCGGCCTTGGCCGGGTCGCCCTTGGCCTGCTCTTCCACCACGCGCTCCAGCAGGCTGGTGGCGAAGGTCACACCAGCGGCCTTCACCGCCTGCAGGTCGATGGGTGCCAGCAGCCATGGCTGGTGCGGGTCGCGCTGGGCCGGGTCGCTGTTGCCCAGCAAGGCTGGCAGCCCGACCAGCGGTTCGGCCAGCGGCAGGCTGCGCAGGTAGGCGACCGGGTCGGCCACTTCCAGCAGGGCCGAGACAGTGGCTACATAGGGGCTGATATCGTGCACGGCGCCGGCCTTCACCAGCACCACCGCAGGGCCCTGCTCCGGCAGCCAGACCCGCCCTACCCAACTGCCGCTGTCGAACGCGCTGGCATCGTGATTCAGAGGCAGCGGTCGCTTGCCGTTCGCTCGATCAGTCATCTGTGTACCCTTACTGTCATTCATTGGGAAAGTGCTGGCAGTTGCAGCTGCACGGCCAGCCGGTCAAGGTCAGCCACCAGCTGTGGTGAAAGACGTGCCCCCTGCTCCAGCGCTTGGCGGCGCAGGGCGAGGCCAGCTTGCCCAGGCAGGCGCACCGGGCGCTCAGCATCGAGCGGTCGGCTGGCCAGGACCAGCTGGCCGAGGAAGCTGGTTTCGTCGGTGAACGCTTGCAGGCCACCGAAGAAACGCGGGTCGATGACCACGGCCGTGGCCGAGGCCCCCCACTGGTCTGGTGCATCCTTGCGCCCGTGGCCGGCCAGCCCCGAGGTCAGGGCTTCGACCAGCAGCGCCAGAGCAAACCCTTTGTGGCCAAAGGCCTGGCCACCCAGGGGCAGGATGCTGCCTGGCGGGCTGGTGAAGAAGTCACGCGGGTCGTCGCTCAGTTGCCCGTCATTGCTCACCAGCACCGGGTGTGGCAGACGGCTGCCGGCATCGCGGCACTGGCCGACCAGGCCGAGGGTGACGGTAGACATGCTGACGTCCAGCAGAATCGGCTCGCCCCGGGTCGGGATACCCGCGGCAATCGGGTTGGGGGTGTAGACCGGGTCGACGCCGCCATGGGCGCAGACCAGCCCCACTGACGGGTCCGAGGAATACAGCACGGCCACCAGGCCCTGGTCGGTGTAGGGCTTGAGGTAGGCTGCCAGGCAGCCGATATGCGCGGCGCGGCGTACCACGGCGATACCGATGCCCTGCCCGGCCGCGCCTTTTGCCGCGCAGTCCAAAGCACGGCTGACGCAGTACGGCCCCAACACGTAGTGGCCATCGAACAGGCTGGAAATACCACTGTCGGACACCTGTTCCAGTGCCTGTGCACGGGCCTTGACCTGCCCGCTGAGCATACCGTCGATGTAGCGGCTGACCAGGTTCAGGCCATGGGTGCGATGGCCCAGCAATTCGCCTTCGAGCAGTACCCGGGTCACGACCTGGGCAACTTCGGTATCGGCGCCGGCCTTTTCGAACAGCCGCTCGACGAAGGTGGTAAGCGCTTGCACGTTGTAATGTGTGGTTTGAGTCATTGCGGTTGCCTCGGAAATGGGACAGGGCTTGGCGATCAGGTCACGGCACCGATCTGCCAGGGCACGAACTCGTTCTGCCCGTAGCCGTGCTGTTCGCTCTTGCTGCGCTCCCCGGAAGCGATGCGCAGCATCTGCTGGAAGATGAATGCGCCGCGTTCCTCGATGCTGGTGGAGCCGTCGGCGATGCCGCCGCAATTGACGTCCATGTCTTCTTCCTGGTGCTCGAACACCCGGTTGTTAGTCGCCAGCTTGATCGACGGCGCCGGGGCGCAGCCGTAGGCCGAGCCACGGCCGGTGGTGAAGGCGATCAGGTTGGCCCCGCCAGCCACCTGGCCGGTGGCCGAAACCGGGTCGTAGCCGGGGGTATCCATGAACACCAGGCCCTGGGCACGCACCGCTTCCGCGTACTGGTACACGTCGACCAGGTTGCTGGAGCCGGCCTTGGCCACCGCGCCGAGGGACTTCTCGAGGATGGTGGTCAGGCCCCCGGCCTTGTTGCCGGCCGAGGGGTTGTTGTTCAGTTCGGCGTTCATGCGCTGGCAGTAGTCTTCCCACCAGCGGATGCGGGCCACCAGCTTTTCGCCGACCTCGCGGCTGACCGCCCGGCGGGTCAGCAGGTGCTCGGCACCGTAGATTTCCGGGGTCTCGGACAGGATCGCGGTGCCACCGGCCGCCACCAGGCGGTCGACGGCATTGCCCAACGCAGGGTTGGCGGTAATGCCGGAATAGCCATCGGAACCGCCACACTGCAGGCCGACCACCAGGTGCCGCGCACTGACCGGTTGACGCTGTACCTGGTTGGCCTCGGCCAGCAGCGCCTTGACCTGTTCGATGCCGGCAGCGATGGTTTTGGAAGTGCCGCCGATCCCCTGGATGGTGAACGCGCGCAGCTGGGCGCTGGCCTGCAGGCCCTGGGTTTCCAGCAGGCTTTCGATCTGGTTGGTTTCGCAGCCCAGACCAATGATCAGCACGGCGGCAAAATTGGGATGTACGGCGTACCCGGCCAGGGTGCGACGCAACAGGCCCAGGGCTTCACCGCTGGGGTCCACCGCACAGCCGGCGCCGTGGGTCAGCGCCACCACGCCGTCGATGTTCGGGTAAGCGGCCAGCACTTCAGGGTGAATGTCGCGGCGGAAATGGTCGGCCACGGCCCGGGCCACGGTTGCCGAGCAGTTCACCGAGGTGAGGATGCCGATATAGTTGCGGGTAGCGACCCGGCCATCGGCGCGCACGATGCCCTGGAACTGCGCTTCGCTGCCGGGCTGGTTGCGGGTGTCGACACCAAAGGCGTAGTCACGGGCGAAATCGCCCATCTGCACGTTGTGCACATGCACGTGTTCGCCGGCTTCGATGGCCTGCGAGGCAAAACCGATGATCTGCCCGTAACGGCGCAGGGGCTGGCCCTGCTCCACCCGTTCGGCAGCGACCTTGTGGCCCGAAGGAATCGGCTGGCGCACGGTAATCGCCTCGGCGTCCAGGCGCAGGCCTTGCGGCAGGGCCTGGCGGGCGATGAGCACGTTGTCCAGCGGGTTGAGACGGATGACGGCAAGGTCACCGGACTTGGCAATCAGTTGCATGGGACCTCTCAGGGCGGTGCGGCTGACTTCTTGTTATGGCTGCGACCACTGTAAGAAGCCTTGGGCAACATTCCCAATGAGATGATCCGATCGAGCGATAACCCTGGGTTATCAAAAACAGATATTAGTGCCTGTTTATCAATCGCATTTTAGGGCCATTGGGGCTGCTCTGCAGCCCTTCGCGGGCTTGCCTGCGATGGGCTGCGCAGCGGCCCCATGGGCTTCACCCCTGCTCCTGCTGACGGCGCCGAGCCCCCTCCAGCAAGATCTCGACAAACGCACGGGCCGAAGCGCTCAGCGGCTCATCCTTGCGGGTAACCACGCCGTACTCCAGCGCCGCCAGGTGCAAGGGGCTGCGCAACTCTTTCAGTTGGCCGCTGGCCAGCTGCGCGGCAACCATCGAGCGCGGCAACATGGCGATCATCGGCGCCGCTTGCAGCAGTTGCAGGAACATCGGCATGGAGATGGTTTCGACGCTGTCGGCTGGCGTGGCAATGCCGGCAACCCGGAAGGCCTGCTCCAGGCGGTTGCGGATCGGCGTGCCTACCGGGTACAGCACCCATGGCCAATCGCCCAGCGCTTTCAACGGCGTGCTTTCCAGCTGGTTGAGCGGGTGCTCGCTGTTGACCACCAGGCTGAACGGTTCGGGCTCCAGGGGCTGGAAGTCGAACAATTGGCTGAAGCGTTCTTCAGTGAAGCGGCCAATCATGATGTCGAGCTTGTTCTGCTCCAGCATGGTCAACAAGTGATCGCTGGAATGCTCCACCACTTCGATCGACAGCAACGGGCTACGGGCCTTGATCGCGGCGATGGCCTGCGGCAGCACCAGCGCCGTGGCGGCAAAGATCCCGCCAACGCGGATAAAACCGTGCCCGCCGTTGCGCAGGCGATTGACCTGGTCGACGAACTGTTGTGATTCGGCCAGCGCGCCCTGGGCATAACGCACCACGTATTCGCCCAGTTCGGTGGGTGGCATGCTACGCGGCAGGCGCTCGAACAGGGCGAAGCCGAACTGCTCCTCAAGGTCACGCAACATCTTGCTCAGTGCCGGCTGGCTGAGGTTCATGCGCGTGGCGGTGGCGTGCATGTTGCGGGTGCGCGCCAAGGTGTCGATCAGCACCAGGTGCTTGTAGCGGATCCAGTTGCAAAAGCTGGAATGGGTCATCTCCGGCGGCATTGACGCAGGGCCTCAGGCAAGTGAAAAGGCAGGGCTATTGCGCCCGCAGGTAGTGCAGCAAGGTGTCCAGGGCAACCGAGTTGGGCCGCGCGCGCAAGGTCAGCACGCCCAGGTTGGCCATCGCCAGCGGCAGCTCCACAGGCAGGATGGCGACCATGCCATAGCGGGCATAATGCTTGGCCACGTCATCGGGCACCACCGCAATCATCTCGGAGGCTTCGAGCATGGCGGTGGTAGCCAGGATCGAGGCAGTTTCGACGATATCCAGCGACTGCACCATGCCACCGGCCTGCAGCGCGCTTTCGACACGGCGGCGCATCGGGCTGCCGATGGGGTGCAGGATCCAGGTAAGCGTCACCAGGTCGGCCAGTTGCAGCCCGGCCGCATTGGCCAGCGGGTGGCCGGCGCGGGCGATCACGCGCATCTGCTCACCGCCTTCGAACAGTTCGATGTTCAGGTCCTGGCTGTCGCTCTGGTCCGGCAGGCGCCCCACCACCATGTCGAAGTCGCCGCGCAGCAAGGCCGGCAGCAAGGTGTCGCTGGTGCCGACTTCCAGGGAAATACGCACCTTGGGGTGGTCGCGCTTGTAGGCCAGTACCGCCTTGGTCAGCACGCCCGGCACCGGCCCCATGACGCTGCCTACCCGCACCAGGCCCAAGGCCCCGCGCGCCAGCTCGGCAATCTGCGCCTGGGCATGCTCGAACTCATGCAGCGCGTTCTGCGCATAGCGGATCATCACTTCGCCATACAGCGTCGCTTGCATACCCCGTGGCAAACGCTCGAACAAGCGTACGCCCAGGCGCTCCTCAAGCTGCTGCAGCAACAGGCTGGCTGCCGGTTGCGTGGTGTGCATCGCCGCGGCAGCGCGGCGCAGGTTAGCGAACTCGCCCAAGGCGTTGAGCAGCGTGATCTGCCGGCTGGAAATCTTCAATGCGCCGAGGCTGGCAGGCGCCTGGGCGCTGTCGGATGGCAAGCGAGACATATCGAATCCGGTATCGCTGATTAAGAATTGGCGATTATGCCTGTATCGCTCGACAACCTACAGTCAGGTCTCCCAGTGCTTGAACAAAACAAGAGCCGACCATGAGCATACGTATTACCTACCTGAGCGTTCGCGACATTCGTTTCCCCACTTCGCTGTCGCTGGATGGCTCCGACGCCATGAACAGCGCCCCCGACTATTCGGCAGCCTACGTGGTGCTGCACACCGACGCCGAGGCGCTCGAAGGCCACGGCCTGACCTTCACCATCGGCCGTGGCAACGAGATTTGCGCGGCGGCGGTGCAGTCGCTGGCGCCGCTGATCGTCGGCCTCACCCTGGAGGAAATCACTGGCGACATGGGCGGTTTCTGGCATCGGTTCACCGTCAGCGACAGCCAGTTGCGCTGGCTGGGCCCGGAAAAAGGCGTGATCCACCTGGCCACCGCCGCCATCATCAATGCCGTGTGGGACCTGTGGGCCAAACACGAGGGCAAGCCAGTGTGGAAGCTGCTGGCCGACATGACGCCCGAGCAGCTGGTGCGCTGCCTGGACTTCAGCTACGTCACCGACGTGCTCACCCCCGAAGAAGCCATCGCCCTGCTGCGCCGCCAGGCACCGGGCAAGGCCCAGCGCGAGGCACAGATGCTGCGCGAAGGCTACCCCGGCTACACCACCGCGCCAGGCTGGCTGGGCTACAGCGAAGCAAAGATGCGCAAACTGGCCCGCGAGGCGGTGGAGGATGGCTGGACCCATATCAAGCAGAAGATCGGTGCGGACCTGGAAGAAGACATTCGCCGTGCCAGCATCCTGCGCGACGAAATTGGCTGGGAGCGCACCCTGATGATGGATGCCAACCAGGTATGGGGCGTCGAGGAGTCGGTCGCCAACATGCGCCGCCTGGCCGCCTTCGAACCACTGTGGATCGAAGAACCGACCAGCCCGGACGACATCCTCGGCCACGCCACCATCCGCCAGCGTATTGCGCCGATTGGCGTGGCCACCGGTGAACATTGCCACAACCGGGTGATGTTCAAGCAGATGTTCCAGGCCGGCGCGCTGGACTTCTGCCAGCTGGACGCGGCTCGCCTGGGCGGCCTGAACGAAGTGCTGATCGTGCTGCTGATGGCTGCCAGGTACGACGTGCCGGTGTGCCCGCACGGCGGCGGTGTCGGCCTGTGCGAATATGTGCAGAACATTGCCCTGTTCGACTACATCGCGGTGTCGGCCTCGCTGCACAACCGGGTGCTGGAATACGTCGACCACCTGCACGAGCATTTCATCGACCCGGTGGTGATCCGCCGCGGGCGCTACATGCCGCCGCAACGCCCGGGCTACAGCATCGAAATGCATGCCGAGACTCTGGAACGCTACCAGTACCCCAACGGCGCGGTGTGGCTCGACATCAACCGTTCCTGACCCACAGACCTGGGTGTGCCGCCTTTGCGCGGCGCGCCACCAGTACTTTTCACGGGGAAAAAAACAATGACAATCCTCACCGGTACTGCAGCGGCCCCCGCCCCTGCCGCTACCACCGAACAGCGCCTTAACGGCCTGCTGCTGGGCAAATTGCTGCCGCTGCTCATCGTTGTCTACGTGATGAGCTTCCTTGACCGGACCAACATTGCCCTGGCCAAGGCCAGCATGGGTATCGACCTCGGCCTGTCGGCGGCGGCCTATGGCCTGGGCGCCGGCCTGTTCTTTCTTACCTATGCCCTGGCCGAAGTACCCAGCAACCTGATCATGCATCGGGTGGGCGCACGTTTCTGGATCACCCGCATCATGATCACCTGGGGCCTGCTCTCGGCGGGCATGGCCTTCGTCCAGGGCGAAACCTCGTTCTACATCATGCGCCTGTTGCTGGGGGTGGCCGAAGCGGGCCTGTTCCCTGGCGTGATGCTGTACCTGACCTACTGGTTCGACCGTGAACAGCGTGCCCGCGCCACGGGTTACTTCCTGCTGGGCGTGTGCCTGGCCAATATCCTCAGCGGCCCGCTGGGGGGCGCCTTGCTGGAAATGGACGGTGTGCTGGGTTGGCACGGCTGGCAATGGCTGTTCGTGCTCGAAGGCCTGCCCGCCGTGGTCCTGGCCTATGTGGTATGGAAGAAACTGCCTGATGGCCCAGCCTCGGCGCCCTGGCTGTCGGCCACCGATGCCGAGGACATCGAGCGCCGCCTGGCCGCCGAACGGGCCGCCGCACCGCAGCAGAGCAAGCTGGGGCAGATGTTCCGCGACCGGCAGATCTGGCTGGCGATCGTGGTGTACTTCGTGCACCAGATCACCATCTACACGGTGATTTTCTTCCTGCCGGGCATCATCGGCACCTACGGCGCGCTGTCGCCCTTCCAGGTCGGCCTGTTGACCGCCGTACCGTGGGTTGCCGCCGCCATCGGCGCCGCCACCTTCCCGCGCCTGGCCACCTCGCCGCGCCGGTGCCGCACCCTGCTGTTCTGCGGCCTGCTGACCATGGCGGCCGGGCTGCTGCTGGCGTCGCTGACCAATTCGTTCATCGGCCTGATCGGGTTTTCGCTGACTGCCCTGATGCTGTTCGTGGTGCAGTCGATCATCTTCGTCTTCCCCTCCAGCCGCCTGAGCGGCAGCGCGCTGGCGGCCGGGTTGGCCTTTGTCACCACCTGCGGCCTGTTTGGCGGTTTCGTCGGGCCATCGGTGATGGGCCTGATCGAGCAGGCTACCGGCAGTACCCGAAATGGCTTGTGGATCATTGCCGCGTTGCTGGTGGTAGCCGCGCTGGTCAGTACCCGCTTGCGGCAGGGGCAGGAGCAAGCGCATCGCTGACAGGAGGTTTTACCTGCCAGGGCCTCATAGCCGGCAAGCCGGCTCTCATAGAACTGCACATAACTCATTGAATTAGCAGGGACCCTGTGGGAGCGGCTTCAGCCGCGAACACCGGCGCAGCCGGTGCCATGCACCGCGTTGGATGCTTCGCGGCTAAAGCCGCTCCCACAGGGTACGAGGATCGCTTGCGAATTCAGTTATCTGTGCGACAGCGCCGCCCAAAGCGCTGGGCAATCTCCCACAAGGTCAACGCCTGACTCGTTGCATTGGCAGGGACCTTGTGGGTGCTACGGGTTGCAACGCGACCCCGGCAGCTCAAGGTGCAACCCCGGCGGGCCGGCCGCAGCGCAGTTCCAGCGACTGGGCCAGGCGCTCGACAGCCTGTTGCAGTTCCTCCGGGTGATCACCCAGCCACGCCAACGCCAGGTACTGCTGGTAGCGCCCCTGCAGGCTGAACTGCTCGCCCGGCAGTGCGTGCAGTGCCGAACCAGCCAGCGCTTCAGCAATACCCTCCCACGACAACGGCTGGCGAAAGCGCACCCACAGTGTCCACCCACCCTCCGGCATTTCCAACGCCACCCGCTGGCCGAACTGCTGCTGCAGCGCATGCGCCAGGCATTGCATGCGCTTATGCAGGTCCGTGCGCAACCTCACCAGTTGCGCCTCGATCTCACCTTTACCCAGCATGTGCGCCAGCGCTTGCAGGCGCAGCGGTGCAAGCCGGAATGCACGTTCAGCGAACGCCCTGGCCAGCACGGCATCATGGCCCAGCAGGTAGGCATAGGGCGCCTCGCCCCCCACCGCGGCATCGAACGCCCCCATCACCAATAGCCAGCGGGGGTCGACCCAATCGCGCAGGCGCGTATTCGGCGGCCCGCTGTAACAGTGCTCACTGTCCAGGTCGTTTTCCAGCAACCATACAGGGTGCTGGCCGAGCAACTGGCCAAGCTGCTGCTGGTAGTGCGCTGAAAACAGCCGCCCCTGCGGCATGCCAAGGCACGACGGCATGACCAGCATGCGTACCGGCTCGCTCCCCAGCAGCCGGGCCAGGGCGCGCAGATCCGGGTTGCCGCGGGTATCCAGTGGCACCTCCAGCACACGCATGCCGGCACGTGCCAAAGCGCGCAACACCTGCCAACAACAGGGCGAGTGCACCAGCACGGTCCCCCCTTGCAGGGCCAACGCCGCCAGCACCGTCTCCAGTAACGCCTGCACATCAGGGGCCAGCTGAACGTCCTCGGCAGACCAGTACTGGCTGGAGGAGCGGGTATAGCGCTCGGCAACGGCATTGCGCAGGCGGGCGTTGCCGGGCGCTTCCCAAGGGGCAACACTGTGCATGCGCTGACGTGCCAGGCGCCGCTCGTGGGTGAACAGGGCCCGCTCCAGCATCGACTGTGCCGGCAAGGGTGGCTGCCGGGGCATGGCCGCAGCGTCCCCCTTGCCAGCACCCTGTACGTAGTAGCCCGACCTCGGCAGGCACTGCACGCGGCCCTCCTCCTCCAAAAGGCCGTAGGCACTCTGCACGGTGGCCAGTGACACCCTCAGTCGCCGGGACAATGCCCGCAGCGACGGTAAACGGCATGGGCCACTGCCTTGCGCCTGGCCGATCAAGGCTTCCAGGTAGCGATAGACCTTGCGGTAGGCAAACTCGCCGCGGGCCGATTGCTCCATCAAGGCAGCCCCGCATGACCACGCCGCCGCCCCGAGGCCTGCCGTGGCAGCAACCGCAGTTGTACATCGCGACGGGCCAGGTGGCTCATCAGGCGCCAGGCGGCCAGCGGCAGGCGCCCGTCATAGATCACCCGCAGTTGCCCCAGCGGCAGGCCACTGGTGTTTACCAGCCAGTTTTTCACCGCATCAGGGCAGGGTTTACCCTGCAACGCCCGATGCAGGTAAGGCAACGCCACCAGCATGTCGGCATGCCGACATTGCAGAAAACGCTCGAGGTTTTTCCCCTGCCTGGCGAACGGGCTGAACAGCAGGCATACCTGTTGGATCTGGTTGATACCGTAGGCCTTGCCGAGCTGCAGCTGATTCACATCACGCCGCTTGATGCCTTCCGGCTGGCCAGCCAGCCGCAATGCCGGGCGACTGGCCTGCGGCTCGAGACTGCGTGCGCGCAGTTCGTGCAACTGAGCCGGCGCCAACGGATCGACGAAGGCAGTCAATGACCAGGCATCCTCGGCAGCCTCGAAGCAACCACCGAGCATGAGGTCGAGTTGCTGCGCTTCGAGCAACGGCGGCAACAGGTCATCAATGGCAATTACCCGCACCGGCGTATCCCGCTGCACAGCCCCCGATGCCGACGCCGTCAGGGCGCCCAGCGGTACCCCGATGCTGCCGTTCAGCCGACTCAGCCCATGGGCCAGCGCCGCCAGGCATTGATGCACCCCATGCGGACCACGCTCCCCAGCCAGGCGCAGGCTGCGCCGGGCCCAGGCCAGGTAGCGGCGACGCTGGTGCGCGGGGATGCCGGTGATCAATACATCCGCGGCTGCCTGTGCCTGCAACACAAACCCCACGGCACCCGCCAGTTCCAGGTGTAGCCGGCTACCTAGCAGTGCTTCGGGACTGGCATCGACCAGGTGACCGAACATCAGCATGGCGTCCCTCGCCAACAGCCAGCGTTCGGGCGCGGCAGCGGGGTGCCGGCTGAACGGCACCACTTCACGTCCCTCGATCATCTGCAGCTGCACCCGCGGGTCATCCTGCATGAACAGCGCACTGAAGCTGCGCTCATGGCCTTCGAGCGTGGCGCTGCCAGCCACCGGCAGGCTGACCACCAGCACCCGCAGCTGGAAGGTGACCGGCGCACGCAGGGCGATACTCAGTTGCGCGGCACGCAGCATGGCCAGCAGCCGGGCGCTGCGGCGATCGTTGCCTTGCAGCACCAGCAAGCGGAAGGTGCCGATGTATTCGGGCCCGCCCGCAGCAACCAGCAACCGTTGTATCAGCAACTGCAAGGAAGCCCGCTGCGCTTGTGACATGTGACTGAGCAAGCGCTCGAGCACTTGCTGGTAGATATAATGCATTGCCTGGTCGTGAATAGCAGTCACGTAATCACCTCATCAACTTCATGCAGCCAGCGCACATTGAACAGAAGACCTGAACGTCAACATGCCCTGAACTTGGCCAGAAGAAATTCCCTACAACTAAAAGGAAGTAATGACGTAACCAGTCACTGTCGCCATGCCATCGAGAAAAACGCGTCGCTGCGACGCCCCGCCGCTGCCATGTACCGCCCTGGCTCGGGCATAGCCATGCTCATTCCACGCTCCTTGCGCAAACCATCATTGAGCCATTATCGAGGGATGCAAGGCGAATAGAAGATACAGATCAAGGTAAAAAAACCATTCAGCCGAAGTGAGAAAACACATTGACCGCCAGGCAAAAACAGTTCAAGCCAAAAAACTTGGCGGAATATTTCCACGAGCCACTGAATAATCGCGCCAAATGTAGTCCGCTTCGCTCTTTATTGTAGGATCATTCTTCTTTTGAGCATCAACCTTATGTACCGGGCACAAAAAACCCGGGACTCTGCCCGGGTTTCCTGATAATGCAAACAGCCGTCAGTGTTGCGCCATGTCCAGCACCACACGCCCGCCACACGGGCATTGGTCCATGTAGCGATGCGCTTCTACTACCTGCTCGAACGGGTACACCTTGATGATCTGCGGTGTCAGCAACTGGTCGGCGGTGAACTGGTTGATATCGCGCAGGGCGCGCTGTAGTGCCACCTGGTCCTGGCTGATGCCCAGTTCCGGCTTGCCGGTGAAGTTGCCAATGCAATGCACATGGAACTGGATGTTCTTCTGGAATGCCGCGCAGGCCGGGAACGGCGTCTGATTGCCGCCTTGCAGGCCATACAGCACCAGGCTGCCACGCGGTGCCAGCACATCGCCCAGCAGCGACATCTGCGGCCCGCCCATGCCATCGAGGACCATGTCCACGCCACGGCCATCGGTGTACTTGCCAATCTGCAGCAGCAGGTCCTGTTCTTCGGTGACAATCACCTTGTCGGCGCCCAGGCCCAGCAGGTACTCACGCTGTTCCGCCTCCTTGGTGGCGGCGAACACCTTCAGCCCCAGGGCCTTGCCCAGTTGCACGAAGGCAGGGCCCGCGCAGTGGCTGGCGTCGGTGACCAGCGCGGTCTGCCCGGCCTTGGCCCGGGCCAGGTCAACGTAGGCGAAATAGGCGATCAGCAGCGGCGTGTAGTGCACGCTGGCCTCGATCGGGGTAAGTACATCCGGATAACGGGTAATGGCCGTACGCGGCAGCACGATGACATCGCCATACACGGGGTGGTCGTTGGCACTGGTGGCCGGGAAGCTGGCAACCCGGTCGCCCACGGCAATATCCTCGACCCCTTCGCCAACCGCGGTCACCACCCCGGCCATCTCGTGGCCGATCCCCGCCGGCAGGCGTGCCTGGGATGGTGCCAGGTTCTGGCGCCAGAGCACGTCATACCAGCTGACGCCAACCGCCTCGACGCGGATCTGTACCTCGCCGGCAGCGGGTGACTGTTCGGGCTGCTCCTCGCAACGGAGCACATCGGCAGCGCCGAACTTGTGGAAACGGATCATGCGGGACATCGCATACCTCGCCATTGTGAACCTCTAATTACCACGAACTCTATCCGGGCTTTGCCGGATAGACCATCAGTGGTCATTAATAGTCGACATGCTTGTCATCGATTGGGCACCTGACTTTCCCTGCGATTGGTCCCCCTAAACCCGTGCAGGGTACCAGCCTTTGGCCTTAAGATTCACCTCTGCCCCACTTTAGGCGAAGCGCACCGATGAATCGAAACGACCTGCGTCGCGTAGACCTCAACCTGCTGATCGTGTTCGAAACGCTGATGCACGAGCGCAGCGTGACCCGTGCCGCGGAAAAACTGTTCCTCGGCCAGCCCGCCATCAGCGCGGCCCTGTCACGCCTGCGCAACCTGTTCGACGACCCACTGTTCGTGCGCACCGGCCGCAGCATGGAGCCGTCGGCCCGGGCCCACGAAATATTCTCCCTGCTGTCCCCGGCGCTGGACTCGATTTCCACTGCGGTCAGCCGCGCTGCCGAATTCGACCCGGCCACCAGCAATGCTGTGTTCCGCATCGGCCTGTCGGACGACGCCGAATTTGCCCTGCTGCCGCAGTTGCTCAAGCGCATCCGCGCCGAAGCGCCAGGTATCGTGCTGGTGGTACGTCGGGTCAATTACCTGCTGATGCCGACGCTGCTGGCCTCGGGCGAGATCTCGGTGGGGGTCAGTTACACCAGCGAACTGCCAGCCAACGCCAAGCGCAAGGTGCTGCGCCGCAGCATGCCGAAACTGCTGCGAGCCGACAGCGTGCCCGGCACCATCACCCTGGACGACTTCTGCGCGCGCCCGCATGCGCTGGTGTCGTTTGCCGGGGACCTGTCGGGGTTCATCGACGAGGCCCTGGAGGAGATTGGCCGCAAGCGCCATGTGGTGCTGGCCGTGCCGCAGTTCAACGGGCTGGGGAGCTTGCTGGCGGGCACCGATATTGTCGCTACGGTGCCGGACTACACGGCGGATGCGCTGACCGCGGCGGGTGGGTTGCGGGCCGAGGATCTGCCGTTGGATGTGCGCAGTTTCGAGCTGCACATGGCCTGGCGCGGGGCGCAAGACAATGACCCGGCGGAGCGGTGGTTGCGGTCGCGGATACAGATGTTCTTCGGCGACCCCGATAGCCTGTGAGCGTGTTCTACTGAATTCCAATAACCTCTGCAAATACAGATAGATAGGCGAATTTTCTGTCCGTTGCCATCCGTCGTATTCCACTCATTTCCAACGTAACTGGGGGTATCGTTTGGGGTACTTTTCATTTCCTGAAAAACGATACCCCCCAGATTTTGCCGACCCATCCCGCACCGGCGTTCCGGCAAAAACTCAGCGATGCCTTCCTGCGCAGCGTGACCGCCCCCGGCAAGTACGCCGATGGCGAAGTCCCCGGCGTGTACTTGCAGGTCCAGACCTGGCTCAAGGAGGGCGCCGTTTTTGGTTGAAAGCCTTACACCACGCCGACGAAATCGCTCGCTGTCAGGGCGACATGCCCGACCAGATCAATCTGGAAATCTGCGCCATTACCGCTGTTGACATTGCCCTCCACATACGTGTGTTCAACCCCACCGACATTGGCGAAGTGGTACTTCAATTGCGCTTGGTTACTGAACTCAGTGCCGACGCCATTCCACTCGCCAAGGAAGGCAAAGTCCTGATTACCGGCGGAACCTGCGCCGGAAGTGCGGGCATCGATCAGCGTCAGATCGATGTGGTCAGCTCCCTGCGCAAAGTCGGTGATCACATCGCGGCTAGCGGTCGAAGTGCCGGAGTCGTTCATTGCGCTGAACATAAAGATGTCCGCCCCCGCCCCACCGGTCAAAATGTCGCGGTTGCCGTTGCCGGTCAGTGTGTCAGCGCCGCCTCCACCAATGAGGGTGTCGATGCCGCCTTGCCCGGTCAGGGCATTGTTGGCGCTATCGCCGGTCAAGCTGTTGGTACCGTTGCTGCCGAGAACATTCTCGATGCCGCTCAAGGTGTCATTACCGGTTTGCGAACTGCTCGCCAGGCCAGTAGACAGGTTGACCGTGGCGTTGGCCAAGGTCCCCGACAGGTCGTAGGTATCAGTGTCGCCACCACCCTCGTAGCTGTCATTGCCGTCATTGACCGACGCCCGGAAGGTATCATTACCAAGACCACCAAACAGGCTGTCCAGACCTTGCCCACCGACCAGGATGTCGTCTCCGCTGCCACCGTCGATCCAGTCGTTGCCGCCCTGGCCTTGCAAAAGGTTGCTAACGCTGTCGCCCTGGATGTGATCGACGCCAGAACTGCCGGTGACGTTCTCGATGTCGGTCAGGGAGTCATTGCCGGTTTGGGTGCTGGTTGACGTGCCAACAAGCAAATCGACCGTGGCCGACGCCGATGTGGCCGATAAGTCATAGGTATCGGTGCCCGTACCGCCGTCATAGTGGTCGTTGCCGTCATTCAGCGATGCCAGCAGCGTATCGTTGCCTGCCTCACCAAAGACGGTGTCGTTGCCGGCCACACCGCTAAGCTGGTTGTTACCGCTATTGCCATGGATGACGTTGTCCAGCCCGTTACCTGCGCCGTTTATGTTGTTCGCCCCCTGCAAGCTCAGGTTCTCGACGTTGGCACCCAGGGTGTAGCTGACCGACGACAAGACCGTGTCGGTGCCTTCGTTCAGGTTTTCCTGAACCGCATCGCCATTGGCATCCACCCTGTAAGTGTCGTTGCCGGCGTTACCCAGCATCGTGTCGTTACCGCTACCGCCGTCCAGTAAGTCGGAACCCAGTCCGCCGTTGAGGACGTCATTACCCGAGTAACCCATCAAGATGTCCTGATAGTTGGTGCCATTGAGCGTGTTGCCGAAGAAGTTGGTGCCTTCGATGAAGCGCCCTACCGCTTCCGAAGGTTCGGACGTCAGTTGTTCCACTGTGCCGTTGTTGTCGGTGTAAGTGGTGATGACCCGTAGCTGCTGGCCGAACTGCGCCGAGGTGGGCGCAAAGGTCGAAGCATTCGCCCCGGCAATACTGATCCAGGCCGCCCCCACCAGTGCTTGCCATTGGAAGGTGAACCCACTTGGCCCAGGCAAGCCGTCAGCGTCCTGTATGGTTGAGGTAATGGCGGTCAGCCGGTATTGAGCCGGCACCGGACGGCTAGGTGTGGTCGGCGCAGTGGCAAACCCCGACAGCAACGCATTGCCGGTTGGCAGACTGTTGGTGATGTTCAGGTTGACTGTGCGGTCGGCGAAGCGCAGTTTTTCAATGCCAGTCACGATATCAGTGCCATCGACATTCGCCGCGCCGACCCGCAAATCCACCACTTTGAACGCCGTGATCAACTCGCCACCCAGCCGAATGTCGGTGAACTTGGTAATGCTGTAGTCGGCAAAATTGCCACTGTACAGCGCTTCATCGGCTGCGCCATCGGCCGTGCCTGGGGCTGCGTGGTTATCACCCAAAATGAAGTCCAGACGGGCCGCTTGCAGTCCAGTAAAGTGCTGAGCGAACCCCTGACTGGCGAGCAAGTGATTCAGATCGGCGAGTTTGATCGAATCGCCGACGATTACGTCATTTCCGCCATTACCTTGAGAAACATCGTCGCCGCTGCCGCCTATCAACCAGTTTTCCGTGGCATTACCGATCAGCCCCGCCTGAGGGTTGGCCGGAGTCGTCGTGCTTGCACGACTATCGCTGAAGCGTGAACCGATCAAACCCTCAATGTCTGTCAGCAAGGCGTTGAACGGCTGGAACAGCACAGCGGTGCCCGGCGCCGCCACGATATTCTGATTGTTAAGGTCTGCCGCCGCATCCAGGGCAATGTTCACATCGCTAAAGGCCGCGATGTCGAAGCCCACGTCACCGAGGGCCTCATCGCCGTCACCTTGACCCGGAGCGCCACCCAGACCAGGCAGCAGAATGTCGTCACCGACACCGCCGAACTCCTGGTCGCCAGTGGAACCGCCGGAAATGATGTCATCGCCGTCCTCACCGAACAGAATGTCCGGGCCGTCGCCACCGTAGATCTCGTCGTTACCGTCACCGCCATGCACAAGATCAGTGTCGCCGCCGGCATCGATGTAGTCATTGCCAGCGCCACCGTACAACTCGTCGATCCCGGCTTCACCGTAGAGGTGATCGTTGCCATTACCGCCAATCACCACATCGAGGGCACCTGCGCTGGTCCCGGCATAGATGGTGTCGTCCCCTTCCCCACCATCGAGGAAGTCTTCGATATCACCGCCGTAGATCACATCGTTGCCGTCACCGCCATAGATATGGTCGGCACCGGCCTTGCCATCAAGGATGTCATCGCCACCTTCGCCATAGATCGTATCGTCGCCATCGCCAGCGTCGAGCCAGTCGTTGTAGTCAGTGCCAGACAATACTTCGTGCGAGTTGTAGCCCACTGCCGCTGTGCCATCAGGGTTCTGGCCCTGGTCCGGACGGTAGTCACGGATATAGGTTTGAACGGTATGCGTTTCCGGGCTGGTCAGGCTGACCAGCAAGCCGTTACCGCCAATTCCGCCCGCGCCACCGCTTGAGTAAACGCCGACATGGTTCGCCTCGATCAGCGTGCCATATTTGTGCTCGCCCTTGTACGCCGTCGCACTTGCGCCGGAGTCGGTGTTGCTCAGTTCGATGTAGCTGTCGGCGTAACCGAATACATCACCGGCCAGGTGCCGGGCATCTGTGGTGCGTTCAATGATGTCCTTGAATTGCTCGGTCACTACCTGTTCGTTGAGGTTGGTCATCGCCGGCAAGCCGAGATCAAGGCGGAACAGATAATAGAAACGGTCGCCATCCATCAACCGTTCCATCTGATCCTCGAAGATAGCGTTGAAGGTGGTGCCCAGTTGCCCGGTGTAGACATGTTTCTCCGCGAGGCCACCGATCCACAGATCAATCGCGTTGTAGCCGTCGTAACCGGCCACATGATTGCCGTTGGCATCTGCCGCACCGGAAAGGAAATAGGCCGCCTCTTCAGCCGTGACGCTGCCGCCGGCATAGTTGGTGGTAACACCTGAGGTATCGGCATCGATGATGGCTTGGGCATGGGCCACATCACCATCAAATGAATAGGCGGCGATGAAATTCACCAGTGACTCGGGGTGAATCATGTTGTTGGCGAAGTCACTCCAACTGGTATAGGGCGTCAAGCCATCCACGATCAGGTTCGTGTGATGCTGCGCGCCTGCCGGCGACGCCCTCTCCTCGACGAGTGCATCGTGAATCTGCTGACGCGCCTGGTTCAGGGTAGGCAGACCCAAGTCGCGACCACGAGCCAGGTTGATGGTCGCGAGGTCCAGCGGTTGACCGAGCAAGCCTTGTTGCAGGGCCGGGGTCACGAATTCGTCGATTTCGTTGCTGATCTGCCGGGTCATGCCCAGAGCAATGGCTGTCGGCCCCACCTCGGCAAAACCGCCGGGGTTGAGAAAAGCCTGCTCTAGCGCGTAGTGAGTGATTGCACCGGTCAGGTCGTAGCCACCACTGGCATTTTTTTCCAGAGCATCGATGGTTTCGCGTAGTTGCGAGTGGCCGAAACGAAACGCGGCTTGGCCATACTCCAGAGAAATATTGGCGTTAATGCCCGAGTCATAGGTCACAAACTCTGGCAAATCCGGGGTGATCAAACGCGCGTATTGGTCGATCGCAACGTGCTGGTATTCCATTTCCACGGTCAACTTGGTGGCATAGAACAGTTTGTCCTGATCCCAGGACACGGTGACGCCATCGGGCAGAGTGAAATTACCGTTGGCATCAGTGTAAAAACCGCCGCTACCGTTGCTCACCTGGACCTGCCAGTTATGCCGCACATTGACGTCTGTCTGCCCCAGCACCTCGTTCTGCAGGTTGATTAGCTGCACGTTGTGGTCTTCATGGAATATGTGGTGAATGGCGGTGAGGCCGAAGTTTTCGTTCACCCGACCATCACCGGCAATGTAGTGATCACCCACCGACTGCAGCAGCAACTCGTTGGCCACCGCAAAATCGGCACTGCCGGGAACCGCGCTGATGGAGAAGTCGGAAAAGTTGACAAAGCTGAACAAGTTTTTCGGACCCGAATTGTCATAATTGATGACCATCCCATAAGGGTTGTTCGTGTCGAACGTGATGCTGGTGATGTGCGCATCCAGCGACATCAGTTTCGCTTGATCGATATGCATATCATCAAAGTGCGGGTTCATGTCCAGCAGGATCGCCTCGCGGGTGTAAACCGCTTGTACGCCGGCGGTCCCAGGATCGGCATCCAGTACATGGCCGTTGGCATCCCGCACGCGGAAGTTCACGATATCGTCCCAGGTCAGATCGTCGCGACCGGTGGCCAGCACATGAGCGCGCAATTCGCTCAGGGTCGGCAACGTCTGATGGGTCAGCACACCGTTGAGGGTCCAGGAGGCTTCGTCGCTTAAGGTTGTGCCGTCAAACAGCGCCGCACCCGCGATGAACTGGCCGGGGTGATTGGGGTCCGCCACCCATTGACGCAGCAATTGAGTCACAGCCTCATTGGAGCCGTAAGTCTGATTCTGATCGATGTAGGGCGAGTCAAGGTTGACGTATTGCGCCTGGCCTTGACCGTCCACTTCGCTGACCGAAGCCCGATGCACTTTGATCGAGTAAACCGGCTGCCCGTCCGGGCCGATGGAGCCGTACAGCGGATCATCCGGCGCCAGAGGAATAGTGATCGTCGCGTTCTGATTGGGTTTGTTGATGAAATCCAGCCCATGGTCGAAAAACTGCCCGAACAAGGTGAACCAGCCGGTTGTCGACGGGTCACCGCTGACGGTGTTCTGGTTGCGAATGTAGTACTGCCCGGAATCCGGTGAGGTGCTATCCACCTCGCCAATGGTGCCCAGAATCCCCGGATCAGTAACGATCGCTACGCCCGTGTCGGTATGCTGGATGTACCCGTTGGCATCGGTAGCAAAAGTTACCCCGCCACTGACGATGGTCTGGCTGATCATCCGGGGGGTGTAGTCCACTAGTGAAGCTGTTGGATCGCTATACAGTGAGCTACTGTCAGCTATGGGCGTGACACCGGCGGGAATGCCCGGTCCGGCCAATGCGGCGTTATCCAGGTTCTGATGAACGTAATGCGTGTAGTCCGAATGGGTCAGGCGAATGAAGTTCTGACCAAAACTGCCCCAGCTCTGTCCGTCCTGGGTCAGGTTATTGAAGTGACCGGAGACGTCGCGCAAGCCGATCGGGTCCCGTGCGCCGTTGTACCAGCGGGATTCGCCGACCGGAATATCCAGGGGATTGAAGCTGCCGAGTATACCGAGCACATGGACCTTGCCGTCCGAACCACTGTAGCCGTAAAGAGGAAAGCCGGCGGCGTTATAACCGACGACATGAATGGTCGGAAACGTAACCTGCTGGTCAAGAAACGAAATATCGTTTTGATTAAGAGTGAAGCGCTTTAGCCCATACATGTCAGTCTCCAGATATCCTGAGTTGCTGGGTTTTTCAAACGACTTATCACGATGATCAGGGAACCAAGCCGATGGCAAAAGATGCAAAGGTCGAATCAAAAAATGAGACTTCTATCGCAGATGAAGCTCAGCCTTTGGTCGAACCAGCCCCTCCTGTTTGCGAGGAGGTTCGCAATGGAATCTGGCGCACCCGGATCAGGGGCCGAGCGCGCAAACTAAGTCACTCGACCCAGTTTGTCATTGCCGCTGCGGTGATCCTGGGACTGACCATGTTCTCCGTCGGCAAGCTGGTAAGCGAACGAATAGAAAGTGCCGCAGTACAAAGCGCGGCAGAAGCAGGCGCCCACTACATGGAAGCGTTTCTGGAACCCTATGTGCAGGAGATGATCCGGGACAACAGCCTTTCGACTGCAAGTGTCCAGTCCCTGGACCGCCTCATGGAAAATCGTGCGTTAAATCAACACATTGTCTCGATCAAGATCTGGCGAGCGGATGGCACGGTGGTCTACAGCACGAATAAAGCCATCACCAACCACAAATTCCCAATAGACGAGATCACCGAGGCGCTTAAGGGCAAAGTGGTCACTGCCCTTGAAGAGCTGAGCCAGAATGAGAACGAGTTCGAGCGCAATCTAAACGTTCCGCTCTACGAGATCTACGCGCCCCTGCGGGATTTAAGCTCCAGGAAAATCATCGCTGTGGGCGAATTTTATGAAAAGGCCGATACTCTGGAGCTCGAGATCAATCGCGTCCGACAGCAGGTATGGGGGGTCGTGGGCGCCGCGACGTTGGCAATGCTGGCGCTGCTTTTCTTCATCGTGCGACGCGGTGACAAGATTATTCAGCAGCAACAAGTGGCGCTGCACTTGCGGCTGCAGGAGCAAACCCGCTTACACATCAGCAATGCCGAACTCCAGCTCAAGATGGCGACGGCGACCCAGGAGTTTTCTCGAGTCAACGAACTCAACTTGAGGCGGATTGGTGCAGACCTGCACGACGGGCCGGCGCAGTTATTGACATTGATTCTAATCTGGCTCGACGAGTTGACCGAAAACTGCTCGGATGTCGATCAGGAGGCGTTCGAAACCATTCGTGGTGCCGCCACCGACGCACTGCGGGAGATCCGCGACTTATCACGAGGTCTGGCACTTCCGGAAATTAACGATTTGAACTTGGTGGAAGACTTGCAACTGGTGGCGCAACGGCACGAGCAACGTACCGGCACCAAGGTCAACTTAGCCCTAGGGCCGCTACCTGACGCCACGCCGCTGCCGCTCAAACTCTGTTTGTACCGTTTTGTGCAAGAAGCCCTCAACAACGC
Organism: Pseudomonas sp. NPDC096925; assembly: GCF_044762545.1. Lineage (NCBI taxonomy): Bacteria > Pseudomonadati > Pseudomonadota > Gammaproteobacteria > Pseudomonadales > Pseudomonadaceae > Pseudomonas > Pseudomonas sp. NPDC096925. Next base: position 146,251 of record NZ_JBIWEM010000007.1, read on the forward strand.
TTACCGTCATGCCAACGGCGAGGGTCAGGTCATCCAAGCGCAATACATTGATCAGGTATTAAATATCAGCGTCAGGGATAGTGGTCCGGGTATGGCGGCGGACGCCATGCAACTCGATATATCCGGCAGAACCAGATTGGGGCTCGCCGGTTTGCGTTATCGCGTTGAATCTCTGGGCGGGTTGTTCAGTATCGACTCTAGTACATCAGGAACGTCGGTCAATGCACAGTTCAAACTTTAGTCAGAGCGGTTCCGGGCATACATTGGTGTTTTCCCTGCGCCGATGTGAAATCGCCCGAGAGCTTCGCGTTCCCTGTAATACCGTAGGGCCGTGACCGCTTCGACACGATTTCGTACGTGCAGCTTCTGCATCACACAACTCATATAGTGCTTGACTGTTTTTTCGCTAATAAACAGCTTTGACGCAACCTCCCTATTAGTCAACCCCTTTGAAACTTCATAAATAACTTGCTCTTCGCGCTGGGTGAGATCAAACGCGTGATTCTCCGCTTCATGTTTCTTGAAATTACTCAGCAGTTTGTTGACAAAATCGGGGGTGATATACGTTTGCCCCTTGGCAACTAACCTGATAGCCGTGACCAGTTCCGGTCCGCTGACACCTTTCAACACATACCCGAACGCGCCGGCCTCCAGCGCCAAAAAGGCGTCATTTTCGGATTCTGAAACCGTCAGCATCAGGACCCTCACATCCGACAGTTCAGTGGAAATGAACCGCACCGCAGCGAAAACATCACCCGGCATATTGACGTCCATCAGCATCACATCCGGACGCACCCTCTGGGCGATATCCTTGGCATCTTGCGCACTGGCGCCCTGTTCCATGACCTGAAGATCCGCCCGTCGTCTCAGTATGTTGGCAACGCCCTCACGCAACAACGGATGGTCGTCGACAATGCCGATACGAATGAACGGATTCATGACGCGCTCCCGATAGGACTAGCACTCGAACGAAGAGTCATTCATTAATAGCAGAAAAGCCGGGATGACAGCGGTCATCCATCGTGTACTCCAGGCTCCAGGCGTTCGAAAATCAGGCTCAGGCCTGACACAAGCCGATCGTCAACGAACAATCACCTTTACAAGAAATATGAACAACTACACCACAACCCGTTGTTTTTAAAGCACTATGAAAGCGTCAAAAAAATGCAGCCGCATAAAGCCCGGATCCAACCTTATCCGACCAACGGTCGCTTTTGTGAGATCGATACCATCGAGCCGAGCCTGGACTTGAGTGAGCCATCGCCCACCGGTTTTGAGCGTGGCTGCGCGCGGCTTACCCACGGTTCCCTGGATCTGATGCTCAGTTTCAGTCAGCCGTGTATCTATCGAATCAGGAGCGCCTTTCTCGTCACGCACGTGCGCCGTCTCGATGACTTTAAGACCTGCTTTGATCTTGTCCGCTATCGGTCGACAGCAGCCGATCGTGAATGCATTCCCTAATGGATACAGCCCTGTACAAATGTTCTTCGGCGACGCTGACAGTCTTTAGGGAAAGTGTTGGTGATGCCGGTCGATCATGCCTTGACAGGGCTCGACACCCTGACGCTCAGCGATACCCTCAGCCACGCTTATGACGGTTTGCCGGGTTACACCCGAGCGCTGCTGGGCTGTTTGTCTCTACCGCTAACCGGCAAGGCTTGACTCTACCGTTAGGGGCAGACTTTACCCTTGGCACTTCATTATCTGGAGTTCGTCATGAAGAGCAAACGCATGCTCGTAATCCTCGGCCACCCTTCGAACGACAGCTTTTGCGGCGCTGTGTCCGAACGTTATGTCGAGGCCGCCACGCAAGCAGGCCATGAGGTGCGCCTGCTGCGCCTGGACACCCTGGACTTCGATCCGGTCTTGCACGATGGCTATAACCAGATCCAGTTGCTTGAGCCCGATTTGATCGACGCACAGAACGACATTACCTGGGCCGAACACCTGACATTGGTGTACCCGATCTGGTGGGGCGGCATTCCGGCGTTGCTCAAGGGGTTCTTCGACCGCGTGTTTCTGCCCGGTTTTGCCTTCAAGTACCGCAAGGGCTCGCCCTTCCCGGACAAGCTGCTCAAGGGCCGCACGGCTCACCTTCTGGTGACCATGGACACGCCTCCGTGGTACTACCGGTGGGTGTATCGCATGCCGGGCCTGCACCAAATACGCAAGACCACCCTGGAGTTCTGCGGCATAAAACCCCTGAAAACCCTGACCTTCGGTCCGGTATTGGGGTCCAAGCCGGAACAGCGTGAAGCCTGGCTCAAACAAGTCCAGGCAGTCGCCAGCCGCTGATCGGCCCCGGTCGGGCCGTGCCCCTGCGCTGCCCAACCGAGCCTCCCTGCCGTGACACCCTGTCCACCTTGGCTTCCCACCCCCTGACGCTTGTGCAAAGATGTCGCGCGCTTGTACGAGCGCGCGACATCTTTCCGCTTCTGATGCGTCAAAAAAAGGGATTTTCATGTACATCGGCAAAGCCGCCCAGCTGTCGGGCACCACCGTCAAAAGCATTCGACATTACGAAGAAATCGGCCTGTTGCCCCCCCCGCAACGCGAAGGCAAGTACCGCGTCTACAGCCAGCAAAGCGTAGAGCTGCTGACCTTCATCAAATGCGCTCAGCAACTCGGTTTCAAGCTCAAGGAAATGCAGGCCATTCTGCAGGATCATCGCGGCCAGGAGCTGCCCTGGGATCTGGCCATGCAGGCCATCGATAACAAAAAGCAGGAATTGATGGGGCAGATCCAGGCCTTGCAGCAAGTGCATGACGGCTTGGTTGAGTTTGAGCTGAGCCTCAAGGATGCTCAGATGCAATGCCAGTTCGAACACCTGGAAAAAGCCCGCTGAATCCGCACCGCCGCCCCTGAACGGCCATGGCGCCCCGTGCCGTTTTCAGCACGCAGGCGCCCCGGCGATTTAGCCTGGCACAGTCTCACCCCCCGGCTGCTCGCTCTCTTGCACTGCTGGCTGCGGCACAATCGAGGCAAAGAACCACGGCGAAATCAGCGTGACCAACAAAATGGTCATGAAGCCGCTGGATGACAGCGCCAGTATCACCAATACACCCAGGTCAATGACGGGTTTGTAGGCGGAGAACAGCAGCGCGACAAAGCCCATCGAGAAAATCACGACGTTGACCACCGTAGAGCGCCCGACGCCCTGCATGGCCGCCAGGATGGCCTCGTCGATCTCGATGCCCTTCTGCACCAGCATCTTGATCCGTGACAGCAGGTGAACGGCGTAATCCACGACGCCCACCACCAGGAACGTCACCAGTGTGGTACCGATGTTCAACTCGATATCCAACAGGTACATGCTGCCGTACACCGTCACCGACGTGGTCAGCAACGTCAGCATGCCGAGGATGCCCAGGCGTACTGACTTGAGCCAGAACATCATCATCAAGGTCACGGCCAGCAACGCCAGCGAGAAGCTCAGCACCTGACCCTGGGTGATTTCCTGCAACACCCCGGTCCATATGTACGGCGTACCGGCATGGGTGACTTGCAGGTTGGCCGGTTTGTTGATGGCCAGCCAGGCGTCCAGTTTATCGAGCATCGCCTGGTAATCGCCCGCCACAGATGAGGTCATGGTGAACAGCGTCACCGCCTTCGAGTAATCGGCATTGAGCACGTTCTGCAAGTCGGTGCCGCCACCGTTCTCGAACATCATGATGTGTTGTTCGATGAGCGAGTTGCCGTCGACATCGAAGGTCTCCGGTTTCCCGTCATCATCGACCACCGTCACCTGCTCCACCGCCTGCGGCACCCGCAGGAAAGCAGGGTTCATGTCGTTGAGCACGAGGTTCATGCGCTTGATGTAGGTCGCTACCGAATAGGTGTAACTCACGTTCGGCTGGGCCCTGATGAACTGGTCCAGACGTTCGAGGAACTGCACGGTTTCAGTGGTCAGCGCGCCACGCGGAGTCTTGGTGTCGAAAGCGATCCAGCCCGGCGATGTACCCGCGACTCCAGCCCGGTTGATGAACTCGTCGGACATCCGTACCGGGCTGTCCTTCTTGAAGTAGGCAATGCCCGAGTCTTCGATATCCACCTTGAACGTGAACACCGTCATCATCGCCAACAACGGCAGGGTCACCAGCAATACCGGCTTGCGCCAGCGAATCAGCCAGGCACAGAACACCACCAGATAGTGGGAGATCAGCGACTCTTTGAGTTGCACTTTGCGCGGGACGGCATCTTTGCCCCAGATCGAAATCCACGCCGGAATCAGTAGCAACGAGATGATCAGCGCCGCCGTCAGGCCGATGGACATGAACACGCCAAAGTTGCGGATGCTGACAATGTTGTTGGTGGTTGAAATCAAGAACGTCGCAATAGTCGTGACCGTTGTCAGAACTACGGGTGTGACCATCAGGCGCTGGGTTTCACGGTTGGCTTCGCGGAAAGACTTACCCGAATTGAGCTGTTCGTAATACTCGGCCATGACGTGGATCGCGTCGGCACAACAGATGGTGAACAGGAACACCGGCAAGACACTGGTGAGCAAGTCCATCGGCACACGCAGCAGCGCCATCAGGCCAAGGGTCCAGATGGTGCAGAACAGGATATTGAACAGCGGCAGCACCACGCCAAGTGGTTTGCGAAAGAAGAAAACCAGCAGAGAGGTCACCAACAGGAACACGATCGGGAACAGCATCGCCAGGTCGTGATCGATGATTTCCTGCTGGGCCGCAATGAAGATCGGCATGCCGGCGATGAACACCTCATCGGTGAACTCCGGGTGAGCGGCCTGGTACTTCGCGATGATCTCGCGGACCTGGTGATAGGCACGCAACTGGGCCTGAGCGTCGTCCTGTTTGGTGCCCAGTTCGGCGACGACCATGGCGACTTTCTTGTCCGCCGAGACGACGCCACCGACCATCTGCTCGTTGCCCATGATCTGCGCTTCGACCTTGACCGGGTCCATATCCAGGGCGTGCAGGGTCTTGTGGATCCACAACTCGCCATCGGCACTCAAGCTGATGTTTTCCAGGTCAGCCATCGAGGCCATTTCCTGGATCGGGTTGAGCCGCTCGGCAAGAAAGCTCAGGAACTGCAGGTCATGGCTGTCCCAGTGCCGGGCAATCCCATGGTCGCGCAGCGCTTTGGCAGCAGCGTAATCGTTCTGCGAAAAACCCTCGGCGAGGATCTGCACCAGCAAGCCCTGGGCATCATGGTCGTCACTGTGCAGGCCGACGATGCGCTGCAGTTCGACACGGTCCTCATCGTTCGCCAGCATCAACCGGCGTATGGCCTGGGACAGCTCGAACTGGGCGTTCAGCGACGTGGTGTTGAAGACACTCTCAGGGTTGCTCAGCGCCACCATGACCGAGTCATACGTGCCGGTGAACTCGCGCTGCAAATCAATGATCGTCTTGCGCGCCGGGTGAGTGTCCTTGAGCAGATACGGATTGGTGTCCGACATCAGCGCGCCGAGCGTGTAAGTGAAGTAGGCGGTGATCGCCACCAGCACGAACACAATTGCCCGCGCATAGCGCTCGACGAAGTTCAAGTATCTTTCCATGAATGAGGGTTCCAGATGAATCGAGAGCGGCGCTTAGCGGGCAGACACGGCGTATTCCGGCAAGTCGCCGGCTTTCAGCCCGCGCTTGATCGCGGTCTGCGTGAACAGGCGGTCGTCCAGCGCGACGTTGTACTGCAACTGGTTGAAGCGCAGCTGAGAGCGCGTACCGGCGATGAAGTCCTCGGTTTCGCTGAGGGTAATGCTGTCGATCTGGTCGATGGTTTCAGTCTTCAGGGTGCGCATCTGCTTGAACATCACACCTTTTACATCGAAGAAGTCCTGGCGCAGCACCAGTGAGTTCTTCTTGTCAATCCAGACCTTGAGCTTGTTGTAGCCGGTCTTGGCCAGCACGGCAGGCGTCGCCGGCTCACGCTCGATCACGTAGCAATCGCGGCCCTGCAACTGCTCTTCGCCAACCAGCGTTTGGCGATAGTCTTCGGCGCGAATCTTGTCGAGGTCGGCATAGGAGTAGTCGCTACCCATGAACGCCCCGCGTTTGTCGGTGGTGGAAATCCTTCGGGTCTGTCGGCTGACCGGCAAGTACATCCATTGGCTGTCTTCGAGGCCCAGGGCCTCGCGCGGGTTTTCGATGTGGAAGGCGACGTCACGCACATCACTCGGCGCGGAGAAATACATGGTGAATTTGTCGCTGTCCGGGTAATCCTTTTGCAGGTAGCTGAACTCGCGGATGCGGGTGTTACCTTGCTTGTCGATCAGGATCAGGGACACCTGGGACATGAAGCTCTTGCCGTCATCGCGGTCCCGGGCCTGGCGAATGATGTCGTCGGCCGTGCGTGTTTCAGCTGCCATGGCGGCAGCGGCGCTCAGCAGCAGTGCGCTTACAGTCAGGGTCTTGAAGATGGGCAACATCGCGATTTCCTTTTCATTGTTTGAGTGGTTCGCACACCGCACCGGTGTGGTCAGAACAGATAACCGGCGGACAAGCGCACCTGGTCGCGGTTGGCGTACGCACCGAACTGGCGGTCGGGCTTGCCGAAGAACACATCGACTTCGAGCCCCAACTTGAGCCAGTCCACCGGTTTGTAGGTGAAGATCCCCTGAACGAAACTGTCGTCCTGCGCTGGCGGCGACATACCGAAAACCAGACGGGTCTTGAGGCGATCCTGGAACTGCGAGCCTTCGGCAGACACGGTGAACAGGTCGTCGCGTTTGTCCTGGACCATGCCGGGCTGCCAGTCGAGCAGCCGCTGATGCTGCCACTGCGTCGAGATCAGCCAGTCCCGCAATAGGTAATCGACGCCCAGCAGCGACTTGGTCATCGCCGTCTGGTCGCTGCCGTAAGCGCGGTAAGGGTTGGTGACGCGCCAATTGTCGAAGTAGGCGACTTCACTGCGTACCACGATGCTGTGGCCGGCATCGATGGCCACACTGGCGCCGCCCATGGAATAGCGCGGGAATTGCCGTTCGAGGCGAATCAGGCCCTCGTCGGTCTGGCCTTCGACGGCGTAAACCGGGTCCTGTTGGCGGGCGTTGAGGGCCACGAAGCTGACATCCACCGTGCCGATCCGGCCGTTGGCACTGGCGCCGTAACCGAAGCCACTGTGACCGTCATAACCGGGCCGCGAATCGACCACAAACATCTGCGGATCGGGTGTGGCAAAGATAGGTGCATCGAACTCGCTGCCGACGGCCGGCGCCTGGTTCTTCACAAAATCAGTGATCACCAGCGCTTCCAGCTCCCACTCGGCGACCGGCTGCACCAGGCGAATCATCGGCACGGCGATGCGGCTGTCTTCCAACAGACCGATCACACCCTCGCGATAATCCAGCGGGTTGATCTGATCGAGCACCCGTAATTCATCTGCACGCCCCCACACCACCTGCTGCCAGCCCACCGTCAGCTCGCCGTCACCGACGTAGAGCCCCCAGTAAAGGTGCCGCCAATCGGCAGTCGCCCGGTAATCGTCCCGGGCTTGCGCGCTGTAGGGGTTGTTGCCGTCATAACGGAAGTCGTAGCGGGCTCGGCCCTTGGCCTTGTAGTAGCCGCTGTCCCAGGCATCCTCCAGGCTGAACTTGAGGTACACGGCCTTTTGCGTGACCTGGTCGTCCCCGTGCAGACGCACGGCCATGGCAACGCCGATCTCCGCTTCATGATGCCCCGGCAACCACTCGGCGATCGCCACTGGCGAGCCGAGGCTGACCAGCGCGGCCAAAAGGCCGCGGTTCAATCCCAGTCGAGCCATGGCTACATTCCCAACCCGGCACCGCCGTCGATCATCAGGCTTTGCGCCGTGACGCCACTCGCCTGCGGGCTCGCCAGATAACGGACCATGGCCGCCACTTCGTCACCCTGAATGAAGCGCCGCAGGGGCAACTTCTTCTTCGCATTGCGCAGGATTTGCTCGTGGGTGATCCCGGCGATGCGCGCTTGAGCCGCCAATTCGCCTTGCAGCATCGGTGTGTCGATCCAGGCGGGCAGGATGGCATTGACGGTGATTCGCCGTGGTGCCAGGTCCAGCGCCAAGGCTTTGGTCATGCCGATGATGCCGTGTTTGGAGGCGCAGTAAGCGGTGTTGCGGACCTTGCCCGCTCGGCCGAGGATCGACGACATGTTGACGATCCGCCCACCATCCGCCATCAGTGGCAGGCACAACGAGGTGACGTAAAAGGTGCCGTTGAGGTTGATCGAAATCACCTTGTGCCAGTTGTCGAGGTCTTCGGGTTCGTTCTCGTCGCAGACCCCGGCGCTGTTGACCAGCACATCGACAAAGCCGACCCGGTTGGCCAGGCCCTTGAACAGGAGTTGCAGGCTGGCGAGATCGGCGATGTTCGCTTCATGGGTTTCGATGCGAGCGGCAAATTCGCCCTCGGTGACCCACCTCTGCAAGGTTGGCAGATCCCGATCAAGCAAGATCAAAAGGTGCTCGGCCTGGGCTGCAAAATTTTCCGCGACGGCGCGGCCAATACCATTGGCCGCGCCGGTAATCACAATCGTGCGTGCCTGGCTCATAGCATTTTCAATCCGCCGTTGACGGACAAGACTTCGCCCGTGACGTACAGGCCGTGCTCGGCCAGATACAGCACCGCGTCGGCAATTTCTGCAGGCCGGGCGAACCGTTTGATCAACAGCCGCGACTGGATTTCCTGCTCATGGGCGCCGACCAGGGCTTCGCTCATGTCGGTGCTGACGATGCCGGGCGCTACCGCGTTGACCCGGATGTTGCGCGGCGCCAACTCCACCGCCAGTGCACGCGTCAATGCTTCTACACCGCCTTTGGCGGCGGCGTAGTTGCTCTGGCCCCTGCCGGGCTTTTGCGCGGCCACGGAACTTAGGTTGACGATGCACCCGCTGCGCTGGCGCATCATGCAGGGCAGCACCTGCTGACAGCACAACAACGTGCCGACCAGGTTGGTCTGGATGACCTCGGTGATGTCGCTCACCGATTGCGTGGCGAGCAAACCGTCACGGGTAATACCGGCGTTGTTGACCAACAAGTCGACACGCTCGAAACGCTGCTCGACCCGTTCGAAAAACGCCTGAATGCTCTGCGCATCCTTGACATCACACTGCGCGGCCAGGCACTCCCGGCCGAGCCCTTCGACCTGCGCCTGCAAGGCAGCGGCTGACGCCTCGTCACGGACATAACTGAAGGCAACCTGATAACCTGCGCCGGCCAGGGCCAGCACGATGGACTTGCCAATGCCGCGACTGCCGCCGGTCACGACAGCTATTTTCTGAGTCATGACCGCTCCTTAAAGTGAGTTTTGAGTTTTGAATTGCGCGAGGGTGAAGCCGTGGATCGCGGCCAGTGCGCGGACCTGCTGAACTTGCTCACGGCTGATATCGCCGTATGAGCCGTGCTGGCTCATGCCAGACAAGCCCATCAACACCGACTCGGCCATGCACGCATACAGCTGACCTTTTTTCAGGTAGGCCCGCACGTTGGGCGCCAGGCCGTCGTCGAACGGCGTCTGGACGATGCCGCCGTGCATGTAGAGCAGGTCTTCGCGTTGGCTCGGCAGGTCTTGATGGACGTTCAGCGGCACGGCGATATCGCAGATCACGCTGCGCTCGGCGAAATGTTCGGTGCCGAGGAATGGCTGAGGCGCATTGGCCGCACACAGGACAACCCGTGCGCCCTTGAGGGCGTCGAGATCGTTGGTGACCGTGATGAAAGCGTTCGCGCCAAGGCGCTCATCCACCAGACGGGCGATGTGCAAACCGAGGTCGGCTTTTTGCCCATGTGAGCGCAACAAGTCACAAAAACCATCAAGGGTCAGCAGTCGCTGCGCCAACCGGTCGTGTTCGGCCGTGCCCTTGAGGATCGAACGGGCCGCGTCGGCGTAAATCAGTTGGGCAGTTTTCTCCAGGCGCCGAACCGAGCCGTCACGACCGCTGCCAATCAGAATCAGGTGATCGACGGTGGCGGAAAGCACCGAGGCATAGGTCGAGGCAACGTTACCGGCGGCACCGACAACGGCAGCGGTTTGCTCGCGCAGTGCCAGACCCTGCTGTACGCAGCCTTGCTCGATGGCTTCGAGCCCCATGCCGATGGTCAGGGCATTGCCGGACGTCAGCGCCATGTCGGCAATCTTCAGCGCCTGACAATTGTTGGTGACGATCGAGGTGTACATCCCAAGGCCAGCGATGCTGCAGCCATCGGCGCGGGCATCGGTGACGCGTCTGCCGACTTCTTCGCGAATGCTGTCCAGGTCACCGCTGAGGATGTACTCGGCCATGGCATCCGAATCCATGCACAGCGGGTACAACGTGAACTCCACCGCCATGCCGAGGCGCGACCGAATGGTCACCGGGCCGACTGGCGCAGCGCGGCGCTCAGGCTTGGTGCGGTTGATGAACGTGCGTTTTTGTTCCGGGCTCAGGGCTGCCAGCGAGGGATCGACGTCACCGAGGATATCGGCATCGATCAGGTGGTTGATGAACGCTACCCGAGCGACTACTTCGACCTTGGCCTCGTTGTTTTCAACGGGCTCGGCCACCCGAAAATCGTCCTGACGGGCTGGCACGGCGGGAATCGAGTCTGCGCAGATACCCGCCGCCAACGGCAACGCATCGCCACGGCGCAGCATGTCGCAGACCCGTTGCAGGGCACCGATCAGCCCGTCGATCTCGCTCAGGGTGATACAGGCTGGCGGCTCCAGGCGAATCACGTTGGAGTTGCTGCCCGACGGTGCTACCCGCAACGCTTCGAACTGCAACAGGTAACCGGCGATCAAGTAACCCAAGGCATCGTTGTACTGGGCCGACGCCTGTACCAGCGAGCTGCTGACACTCAAGTCGTGCAATTCCAAACCCACCAGCAAGCCACGCCCGCGCACATCGGCGATCACATCCGGATAGGCCATCTTCAGTTCATCGAGCGAGGCTTTGAGGTAGGCGCCCTTGCTGCGTATGTCTTTGAGCATCGCGTCATCATTGGCGAACAACCGGCGCAATGCCGACAGCGCGATATGGCAGGACGGATCGTCCTCGGCGAAGGTCGAGCTGTGGATGTAGCTGAACTCGCCTTCGTAGTGGCTGCTGCGGATCACCGTCGCGGCGATTTTCATCAAGCCGCCGCCGAGGGCCTTGGACAGGCAGTAATAGTCGCCTTGCAGGTTGAACTGGCTGCTGGCAAGAAACGTCCCGGCGCGACCAAAACCCGACTGCACTTCATCGACGATCAGCGGGCATTGTTGCTCGTTACACAGCTTGCGCAGCCCCAGGTAGAACTCGGCCGCGAACTCGTTGATGCCGCCTTCGCCCTGAATCGGTTCCATCAACACGGCGGTAATCGCACTGAACGGCAGTTGCAGCACGTTCAGGTGTTCGCCGTCCCATTGCAGGCTCAACCAATGGTGCCTGTGCCGGGCAGGCAATTCCTGCAACTGATGGGGCTGCTGTGGGTCGATGAACTCCACGTTCAGACCAAAACGGGCAAACGGCGCGCGGTATTGACGGCCATAGGTCAGTTGCACGGTATTGACCAATTTGCCGTGGAAGCTGCCGCGCAGGGCGACGAATACCGGTTCGATGTGCAACTGCGCCAGGTTGTGTTGGCGAACGGCTTCAACCAGCTGACGCAAGGTCACGCTGTTCAGGTTGGCCGGCAGGACACCTGCAGGCAGGTCGAGGTCGGCCACATCCAGCTCGCGGTAAGCGCGTTCGCTGGCGGTCAGGCTGGCCAGGGTGAAATCGATGTCGTCGAACTGCTTTTGCAGGCTTTTCTGGCGACGGAACTCCGCGTGCTTGACGGCGATTTCCACCGCCTCCGCGCCACTGTTGGAGAAGGTCGAAATATAACGTTCGGTGTTCTTCAGTTCGCGATTGAAGGCGTCGCTGAGCTCTCGCCCCAATTGCCCGGCCGCGCCGCGGATCGACATTTGTGCGTTGAACGGCACGTCGCTGCGTAGCAGCGCACATAGCTGATCGACAAACTGTGGGTCGTTGTGGCCGAACAGTGCCGCACCGTAACCGCCGAGAAAGTCGGTGACCGTGACCATGTCGCCCTTGCGGTTGCGGTAGAACAACTGGCTACCGAGGGCGCGCTGAAACTCACACTCCAGGCCCAGTGCCTGGAGCAGGCCGACGAATTTGGGCCGAACGAAATCGCGATAATCCATGACAGTCATATCCCTTGAAAGTAAAAAAGAGGCGGTAGTCAGCGGCAGTCCTGAGTGACCTTTGCGCTGTAGAGCACTTGATAGGCGGCGCTGAAGCCGTTGTCGTCGCGGTTCAGCACCAGGCAATGCGCAAGGCTCGCGGCGTGGGGTGCGCCCTGAATAAACGGCAGGTTCGCCACTGGCTGCTGCAAGCCGGCAATCGGCGGCACGCTTTGGGCCTGCAATGCGCAACGCGCAAGTATCAGATCCACCAGGCTCGGCGCCGCGCTGAGAATGCCGTTGATCGCCAACCCGCTGGTGATGTGCGAGGCGCGCGCAAGGGCCAGCGTCTGGCACAACACGCGGTCTTTGTGCGCATCGCCGGTGCCGCTGCACACCAACACATCGGTTGGGCTGTCGGGCAGGCTCAAGCGACCGAGGGTGGCATGGGCCGTCATCTCGGCGAGGCACGCCTGAGGACCGGCCGGCAGGTCTTCGCGCCGGCGCAACACCAATGCTGCCGCGCCCTCCCCGGCAATGCCGCCGGTGCCCCGAAGGTCAAACGGCAGCAGAGTGTTCGAGCCGTTGGCGCTGATGACCCCCGCCTGGACCAACCCGGACAGCGCCAGGGCATCCAGCTCGCTGCCCGCACCGACAACGATTGCCGCGTCAATCCGGCCATCCTGCAAAGCGGCCGTAGCCTCACGCAAGGCTGCCAGGTTGCCGGCGACACCTTGCATATAGGCGTTGCACTCACCCACCAGTTTCAGCGCCAGGCTGGTGACACCCAGCAAGCAGTTGCTCAAGCCTTTGAGCACCAGAAAAGGGTCCTGGGCACGGTCTTGCAGGATCCGTTTGGCGAACGCCGCCATGTCGGCCACGCCGTCCTGCCGACAGCCGAGCAACAACTCGGCATAGGATTCCAGAGACGGATGGGTGTAGCCGCCCTGACAGCAATACAAACCGAAACGGACATCCGGCTGCTCACCGGCCAGGCCTGCTTCTTCCAACGCCTGACGTACCGCGCTGACACCCCAGATCACTGCCGGCGTGCAGTAACGCTGAAGGTTTTGCGCAAGGTCCTGTCGGCTGCGTTGGTGGTCCTGATCCTGAATTTGCCCGAACGCCACCACGCGTTCGCTGCTGAACCGTCGGGCGTTCAGCGCCGTAATTGCACTGCGCCCTTCGGTTGCGGCCGCCCAGAACGACTCGACACCCCAGCCACTGGGCAACACGCAACCCGCACCGGCAATCGCGACCGCCTGTTTCATCGCGGCGCCTCCCGGTACTTGCCCAGCGCCAGCGAAGTGTTGAGGCCGCCGAAACCGAAGGAGTTGCTCAGGGCAACGTCGACCTTGCGCTTGACCGCTTGATGGGCGCAGTAGTCGAGGTCGCATTGTTCGTCGGCATCATGCAGGTTCAGGGTCGGCGTGACCCGATCATCCCGGCAGGCCAGGGCCGTGAGCATGAACTCCGGTGCTCCGGCGGCCGCAATCAGGTGGCCGAACTGGGATTTGTTGGCCGTCACCAGCAACCGCCGATAATGTTCGCGCTCGGCGAACAGGGTCTTGATCGCCAGGGTTTCGACGGCATCGTTGAGGGGTGTCGACGTACCGTGGGCATTGATCAGATCGACCTGTTGCGGCGCCAGACCGGCATCCGTCAGGGCCGCCTGCATCGCCAGCACCGCTCCCCGGCCCTGCGGGTCGGGTGCGGTGATTTTGTAGGCATCCAGGCTGCTGCCGAAACCCAGCACTTCGGCGTACGGCGTTGCCCCTCGGGCGAGCGCCCGTTCGAGGGTTTCGAGCACTACAAAACCACCGCCTTCACCCGCAATCAAGCCACTGCGATGGCGGTCGAACGGCCGACACAGTTCGGTACCCCAACGCTGTTCGCTGCTGGCGGCGCCGAGCAGATACAGCGCGGTCATGGTGTCCAGGCTCAGCACCGAATCGGCGCCCCCGGCAATGGCCACCTCGACCTCGCCGCGACGGATCATCTGGAATGCATTGCCGATGGCCTGGGACGCTCCCGCGCAGGCGCTGCTGATATTGATCACCGGGCCTTCACTGCCGACGCCATCGGCAATCACCCGCGCAAGACGGTCGTTGCTCTGACACAGTGAACTGTCAGGATCGACCTGCGCCTGTCGCGCCATCAATTGAGCCCAGGACGGCGCCTGCGCCGGGTTATCCGCCAGGCTGAGCAGCATGTCCTGCAAACGATGAGCAGGTGCGCCGGACGCTGACAATACCGCCGCGCCACGCAACTGTTCGGGGCTCAGGCCACTGTCGGCAATGGCTTGGGTGGCCGCGACCCAACCAAAGCGGGTGCGTTTTTCCAGCGACAACCCCCAGGCCGGATGGTCTTTCAAGTGTGCCGGCATCAAGCTCATGTCCACGGGCGCTGCGTAACGCACGGGAAACGCACCCGCCTCGACACCTTCCGGTTGCCATGGCCGAATGCAATGCTCGCCGGCCAACATTTTTTGCCACATGGACTGCCACTCGAAACCGAAGCCGGTGACGGCGCCCATGCCCGTGATCACGACCCGTGTGGGGCTCATGGGTAACTCTCCATTGTCTCTGTGTCCGACGACATTCTGGCCAGCAGCACCGCGCCCCAATGCCCGCCTCGGCTATGTTCGAGCAACAGCGTGTAACGGCTGCAATCCAGTGCCCAGGTCACAGCGATTTCGCTGAGCAAGGCGCTGGCGCCCAAGTCACCTACCAACGCCTTGGAGTGTTCGAGGGTGTGCCCCGATCGGGCAAACAACGCGGCAATCTGCGGATCCTGTGCATCGGCGACGACTTGCCCGACATCGCTGAGGCACAGTTCTTCGTTGCTCAAAGCACGCTCAATGACGTCGCGACCAACCGCCAGTCCACGCTCGGGTTGCGCGCTGTAACCACGGGCAAACCCGGCAATTCGCAACGCAGACTGAGCACCGCTGCCCGGGTTGGTCGTCAGCAACAGTGCCGCAGCACCTTCGCCGAAAACCCACGGGCCGGGGTTCACAGGTGGGTGAGTAGCGTCACGCAGGTACAACGCCGGGGTAATGTTCGGACTGCTACTGACGACGACGGCAGCATCGGCACGGCCTTCGCTCAGATGGGCGGCGGCCTCCATCAAAGCATCCAGCCCCGCATTGCCCTGTGAGCAAAAACCGCCCATGGGTCCCTTGCAACGCAAGGCCTCAGCGGCGTGGGCCATGACGCTGCTGTTGAGCATCATCAGCGCATGCAGCGGCGGTGTGTGGGCAAAGAATTGCGCCAACAGATCCGCCGGTTGTGCGCCAATGGCCTGCACTGCATCCCAGCACGAGCTGGGGCCATCCACTTCCGGAATGGCAGCGATCAATGCGATCCGCTCGTCGGGCAGTTCCAGCCCACGCAAGGTCTCGGCGAGACGGCCGGCGCA
This sequence comes from Pseudomonas sp. NPDC096925, assembly GCF_044762545.1. NCBI lineage: Bacteria > Pseudomonadati > Pseudomonadota > Gammaproteobacteria > Pseudomonadales > Pseudomonadaceae > Pseudomonas > Pseudomonas sp. NPDC096925. Next base: position 161,759 of record NZ_JBIWEM010000007.1, read on the forward strand.
ATACAGCAGGCGCGCGCCCTGAGGCTCGAGGCTGCGGGACAGCTTGCGGTCGTACACACCAGCCGGCAAGGCGGGCGCTGCGACACAATGGGCCAGGCGTGCCGGGTCGAAATCCAGCGGTTGCGCGGCCGGAGGTTGACTGTCACGGGACGCACATTCAGTACCGGCGGCGTTGAGTACCGACGCAGCGGTGATATAAACAGCGGTTGAATTGGATCTGATCATGTCATGCCCTGCCCAGCACCAACGAACTGTTCACGCCACCAAACCCGAAGGAGTTGGAGAGCACGACATTGATCGGTTGCTGCAACGGTTCGCAAAGGAATTTCAACTCTGGAAATTCGGATTTTTCCGGCTGGAAATTGAGGGTCGGCAAGGCCACGCCCAACTGAATGCTCATCAACGACAGCACCGCCTCAATGGCACCACTGCCGGCCAACGAATGCCCTACGGCAGATTTGTTGGCGGTGAACGTCATCTGCTCCAGGGTTTCGCCGAAGACCTGCGCCAGGCCCAGGGCCTCGCAACGGTCATTGGCCTGTGTCGACGTACCGTGAACATTCACATGGTCCACAGCCGCACTGGTCAGTTCGGCATCGGCCAGGGCCGCCGTCATGCAGGCGGCATACTTGCTGCCGTCGCGGCTGCTGGAGGTGATCTTCTCTGCCTCGCACAGATTCGCGTAACCCAGCACCCGGCCCAGCGAACAGGCCTGACGACGCTCGGCATGCTCGCGGGATTCCAGCACCAACAGCGCCGCCCCTTCACTCAGCACAAAACCGCAACGGTCCGGCATGAACGGCCGGCTCTGTTCTTGTGGGGAAAAGTCCACTCGCTGGCAGAGTGCGCCCAGCCCATCAAAGCTGTAGTAGGACAATTCATGGGCCATCAACTCCACCGCGCCACACAACGCCAGGTCGATCTCGCCACGGGCGATCGCTCGATAGGCGCTGCCGATGGCCATGGTGCCGGCGGCACAGGCATCGGAATGTGTGGAGATATGGTCACGTACACCCAGCCATTCGGCGAGATGGCGGGTTTGCTGATCAACCCGCCGGGCAAACGCCCCACCGCTGAGGGTGTGGTTATCCAGGTACTGGTCGAGATCGACCCGCCCCTGATCGTCCATGTAACGGCTGGCGTCCCGCAAATCACCGCTCGCGCAATATTTGTTGGCCCCAACGAAAATGCCGCTGGCGACTCGGGCAAATGCACCATCGGCCAACCCGGCATGGGCCAGCGCCTGACGGGCCACGTAATGCGAGAGCCATTCCTGGCGGGAGGTGGTCTGCAGATCGCCCGGAAAGGCCGCCGCGATGACCTGCCATTGTTGCTCATCGATAAATCCGGCCGCCGGGTTCGCAAACCCCAGTTCGACAAACGCCGGGTGCTGGCGAATGCAGGAACGGTTTTCGCAGATCGTCGTGAACAGCGAGGCCGCATCCAGTGCCGTGGGAGCCACCAGGCCATAGCCGGTGACCAGAACCTCTCTGGCCTGCATCAAGGCAACCCCTACGCCGAAGCCTTCAACTGGGTGGCCGCGTACTGCTCAACCAACAGACGCGAGATCGAGTCACCGTCCAGAGGGGTCAGGCGAGCACTGCAACCGCCACACACCACTTGTTTGCGTTCATTGAGTAGGGCATGAACCGCGCCACACTCCGGGCAGGTCTCGGGGAGGTAGTTGAAAACGTTATGGCACTGCTGCGCCCAGTTACGCACGGTGGTGGCCGAGAAGACATCGCCCGGCTGCATGCCCGCGTGCAACTGGCCCGGCGCATAAGCGCTGAGGCTGTGCTCCAGCAAGGCCACGCCGTCCTGCGTGATTCGGCCATTTTCGACAAACCGGCTGGCGTCGCCGAACACCGCTACCGCGTGATCCAGCACGCTGGTTTTCGGCAAGGTGCAACCGTACTGACGGCCCAGCTGGAAGCTCAGGTCGACGATGTCCAGCGAGTCGGCGCCGAGGTCGTCAACGATACTGCTGTGCTCTGCCACGTCGCCCCTATCCAACACCAGCAACTGCGCAAGAATCTCCTGTGTACTGCTGATAACGCTGTCCAATTCCAACGGATTGTTCATTGATTGCTTCCCTACAAAAGCCGCATTGAATGAATAAAGTCATCGGGCCAAAAAAGCTGTTTTCAGGCCAGGTCTATCGAGGGCCGGGAGTCTAAAGTCTCCCCCTAAGGGGAGAGTCAACGTGCCATCGTTCAGTAGGTTATTGCCGCGTTCACTGGCCTGCCGAACAGGTGATACCCCCCCACCGCAAAGCCGGCCAGAGGCAACAGCCAGATGGCCCAGCGGTGGGTTGCACGCCATTGGGTCGCGTGATCGAGGGAGAGCAGAAACAGCGCGGATGCCGATCCCGCAAGAAGCGCTACGGCGCTGGCCATTTCCGACCAGGGCATGCGTGGAACATCAGCCACGCAGCTAGCCAGCCGGCGACCAGGGTCAGCGGCAAGCCGATCGTCAGCGCTATTACTGCGTCCGTGGCGCGGCGAGCCCAAAGGCGGCAGAAGTGATCTTAGGTCAACAGTTGAGGTAATTAACCTGCAAGGCCGCTGCGCATCGGGCGATGCCAGCCCAATGCCCTCGACATCGACCGCGAGCATCGTCGTGGATTTGACCTGTGCTTGGCTTTTATCAAGTCGAACTGGCGGTGGCAGCGTAAGTTGCCAATAACCATTGGCCGGCTACGGACAAGAATCATGAACCGCCCCGCTCCCTCACGCTTTCGCCTGTATGACGAACAAGATCTCGATAGCGTGCTGCGTACAATGGCATATCAGGCCCTGGCGCTGATGCCTGCGCAACCCTTGGTACTGGTGGGAATTCAACGCCGAGGTGAGCCTTTGGCGCGTCGCCTGCAACTGCACTTGCAACAACTGACCGGTGGTGCCGCGCCACTGCCGCTCTACCCGATCAAGGTCAAGCGCTACGCCGACGACCTCAGCCTCCTGCATGCCCATACGCAGCTCACCGAGAACCCTGAACTGGCCAACCTGAATCTGGCCGACACCACCTTGCTGGTGGTCGATGACGTGCTGTACGAAGGGCACTCCCTGCTGCGCACCAGCGCTTACCTGGCTGAGCTTGGGGCGCGACGGGTACTCAGCGCGGTGCTCGTCGACCGTCACGCCTGCCGGCAACCCGTGCATGCACATATCGTGGGTATACACCTGCAAGTCGCCGAGCAGGACATCGTCGAATGTCATGTGCCGCCTTTCGAAGCGGATTTCAGCGTGGAAGTGATTCGCCACGGCCGAGCCGGCGATACCGCCTGAATCAACCCGCTGACGGGGGCCTGACTGTCAGAATGCTGCACGGGGCATGATTGACGAGCCGTTCGGTAGTATCGCCGATCAGCTTGGCCCAACGTCTGGGCTGCGCCACGCCGACCACCACCACATCGATCTTCAGCGTGGGAACGAGAGACTGAATAACGCGCAGCGGCGCACCTTCGATAAAGTAGCGCTGCGCATAGGGAATGCCATGGATATCGGCCAGTTCATCGAATGGTAGCTGGAGTGACTCGCGCACCTGCTCCGCCCATGGCGCTGCAAGGTCGGGATTGGCCAGCATGGCCAACGGCAAATCATAGACCGACAGCAGATGGACCTGGCCGTTGCATGGGCTCGCCAGTTGCCGACCTGCCTCCACCAGCGCATGGTTCAGCGCTTGCTGCGCAAGGTCCGTCTTGGCCACATCCACGGCCACCAGTATGTTCGCGGGCATGGGCATGGCCCTGGCCTCGGCAGGTACGAGCAGCAATGGCACCTGACTGGTATGCAGCAACACATGGTCAACCGAGGATTTGTCGTTCAGGCCAAGTACCGGACTGGCGGGGAGCCCCTTGATTACCAAGTCAGGTGCAAAGCGAGCAATACACGCCGGTACGAGGTCACGCGCCGTGGAGGTTTCCAGCGCTTCGAAGGTGGTGTGCAACCCTGCGGGCGCCTGCTCGTCGAGCAAAGCCTTGAGCCCGGCACTGAAGTGCGCGAACGCGGCTGAAGGTTGTGAAGCTTGCTGCCCTGGCTCGGGCAGGCCAGGTTCAGTGGGGGTGTGGATGCCCAGTACGTGCAAAAAGGCACCTGAGGCGTGAGCCAATGCCATGGCCCGATGCATCGCGGCATGGGCCTGGACCTTGGTCATGACCAGAAGAATCCGGCGGTACAGGCTCATCAGCCACCTCCTGGCGCGAATATGGGGTGCCGCACCGCTGTCATTATCGAAGCTGCCGCTCAGCCAATCTTGATAAATATCAAGGCCATCAAACCCCACTGCGTCACCCTTGACCTGTACCGGTGGGCCTTCATCGAGGCTGCCATCGCCGTGGAGGCCATCATGAACGCTTACTCGCGACTGCTACTGATCTGCCATCCAGACCTGCACCCCTCGCCTGCCCTGACGCGTGCTCAGGCGCTGGCCAGTATGACAGGCGCCACCTTGCACCTGGTGGTGCTCAGTCAACTGCCCTCACGCCTGGCCACCCTGGACCAGGTGCTGCGCAGCAATGCCCGCAAGCAGGACGCCGAGCACCGCAAGGCCTGGCTCGCGGACCAGGTGAAGGCGCTGGGCGAACTGGGCATTACCGCCTACGCCGAGACACTGGACGATGAAGACCCGCTCAAGGACTTGATCCGGCTGGCCCAACTGCACCGGGTGGAAATGATGATCAAGGACATCAGGCACGAAACCGCCTTGAGCCGTGCCCTGCTCACCCCCTTGGACTGGCAACTGCTGCGCCGTTGCCCGATCCCGATGCACCTGGTGGCCCAGGCTGAAACCAGGCTGCCAGCGCGCATACTTGTCGCCGTGGATCTTGTCGAGCACGACCCGGTGATAGACAGGCTCAACGACCACATCCTGCAATCGGCACAGGCACTGGCACAGCGATGCAAGGCGCAACTGCATCTGCTGCAGGCCTATGAACCCAGCACCAGCTTCGTTGCCTATGCCGCCGCACCCGTGGCCTGGACTGACAAGCTGATAGAGGAAATATCTGGTCGCGCGCGCGAGCGCATGGCGACGTTCGGCGGCCGTTACGGCATCAAGGCAGATCATCTGCACCTGGTGCGAGGTGCTGCCCGTAACGTGGTCAGCGACTACGCGAACCAGCATGGCTTCGATGTGGTGGTGATGGGTACGCTCTACCACGAGGGGGTGAGCAAGGTCGTTGGCAGTACTACAGAGCAAACCCTGTACAAGGTTCACTCCAGCATTCTGGCTATCCACGGTTGAGCGATCAGCCGTCTGGCTTCACGCCCTCCAGTTTGTCGCTGTGGCTTTTCTGGTACTTGTCCATTGGCATACTCTCGGTGCAGATTTAGGTGCGCAGGCCTTGGCATGCTCTGGCCTGCCCAGTGTCCGACTGCTGGCTATGCTCGACTTGATAAACGTCAACCCCCCCAGTCCAACGCAGCTTATGTTGCTATGTACGACCAATGGAGCGCAGGGCATGAATGACACACCGCCGTTACTGTTCGCCCTGCGAGGCAGCCAGGCCTATGGGAATGCCGTGGCGCAACGCCTGGGCCGGACACTGTCAGCACATGAAGAGCGCGACTACGAGGACGGAGAACACAAGTGCTGGCCTGGCGAATCGGTCGACGGTCGAGCGGTCATCGTCTTTCACTCGCTCTATGGCGATGCGCACCACAGCGCACACGACAAGCTATGCCAGTTGCTGTTCTTCTGTGGTGCGCTCAAGGACGCCGGTGCAAGCCAGGTGACGGCAGTCACGCCTTACCTGTGTTATGGCCGCAAGGACCGCAAGGTAGAGTTTCAGGATGCGACCATCACCCGCCATGTGGCTTGCCTGATGGAAAGCTGCGGCGTCGACCGCGTGGTGGCGCTGGACGTACACAATCCCAGCGCCTTCGACAACGCCTACCGAATCCCCAGCTGGAACCTGCAATGCACCGCGCTATTCGCCCAACACCTGGCCCCGCTGCTCGGTGAACAGACAGTCACGGTCGTGTCGCCGGATATTGGCGGCATCAAACGCGCCGAGCAGTTTCGCCAGGCTCTGGCGGACCTGCTGGGACGCCCGGTATCTGTGGCCATGATGGAAAAGCACCGCCAGCAGGCGGGCCTGAGCGGCGAACACCTGGTGGGTGACGTGGCAGGCAGCACTGTCATCATGTTCGACGACCTGATCAGCACGGGGCAGACACTGCTGCGCGCTGCCCAGGCCTGCCGGCAGGCCGGAGCCAGGCGCATGCTGGCCGCTGCCACCCATGGCCTGTTCACCACTGGTGGCGAGCTATTCGACAGCGGTGTGTTCGAACGGGTACTGGTTGCCGACAGCATCGCGCCCTTTCGCCTGCCCGTGCGATGCCTGCAGCAGCTGGATATCGTCGATACCAGTGCCCTGGTCGCCGAGTTGCTTGCCAACCGCCGGGGCTGCGGCGCATGACCCCGACGCATGGCCCTACACCGCCAGGATATTGCAGGGTATCTGGTACAACACATGCTCCGTGCTGCTGCCAAACAGTCGGTCCAGCCCCCTGGCGGCCCAACAGGAAGTGCCTGCGTTCGGCCGGCGCACCGTAGCGGTCGGCCAGCGCCTTGAAATCGGCGACCGGTGCCACAAGTGAACGGCTTGCGAAGGTCACCAGGGGCAGTTGGTGGGAGCACCGTTCCACTGAAATACGAGGAGGGAGCGTCCATGCTCCTGAACGCGGTCGGGTCGCTCATTTGCTGCTTGTGATGGGAATCACTTTTTCAGGGTGAATCGCTTCGGCGCGCTTGGGCAAGTGCACCAGCAGCACGCCCTTGGCAAACTGGGCCGTGATCTTTTCAGCGTCGACTTCACGGGGCAACTGGAAGACCCGCTCGAAGCTGCCGTAGTGGCGCTCCGACAGGTGGTATTCCTTGCGCTTTTCGTCGACTTCTTCCTGCTTCTCGCCGCGGATCACAACGCTGCCATTGACCAGCTTGATCTCGATGTCCTTGTCGTCCACACCAGGCAGTTCGGCGCTGATGCAAAACTCATCGGCCAGTTCGCTGATATCCATCGCCGGCATGCCATGGCTGAACAGCTCACGGCGCCAGAATGGCTCGACATCGAACGGCGTGTGGCTGAACGGCATGCGTAGTGGCCGGCGCCCGAAATCGTCGAACAAACTGTCGATCTGTCGCCGCAACTGCTGGAATGGACGCCACAAGTCCGATGGCTCGGTGCTTGGTGGCGAAGCCTTGGTGGGCTGGGTGGCAGCGGGTGTGACAGGTACTTTCTTGGCTGTTTCGGACATGGCGACCTCCTCGAATGAGTAATGCCTCACTGGGTGACACCTCGATCTTGCGCTGGCAGGCAAGCCCACGTTTGACCTTTATCAATCAGAATGCGGCCACCATCATCTGTCGGTTTGATCCTGATCAAAGTGTTGCCATCGCAGGGGCTTAGCTTATATGGAGCGTGGCCCGCCCAAACCTGTTCGAGGCGCATATGGACGAGGATCACAGTGAATGTGTCCGTTTGCTGGAAACATTGCCGGGGCCCGGCATACAGTACCTTCGCCTGATGCTGTGCAACCCGCAACGCAGCGAGGCGATGCCAGGCCAGTATTGCCAACTGGCGAATCAAACCCAGCGCTGGACCTGCAACTACATCAGCATGCCTGGCGCAGCGGGTCGGTTCATGGTCGCCACCCGCAGCCTCCTGACATTGCAGGTCGGAGATCTGCTGGAGTACTCAGGGCCTCTGGGCAGCGCCTGGCCGGTGCCCTTGCAGAGTGTGCGACTGCTGGCTATCACTCACGGCGAGGGGGTTTTGGCGCTACTTTGCACACTGGATGAGGTTCGCTGTTGGCTACCTTGGGTAGAGGTGAGGCTGTTGCACGAAAGCTTTGAGCAGGAGCACCTGCCCGCCGAATGTCAGCCATGGATCTCAGCGTTTACCTCGGTGCCACGCAACAGCAGAAGCGTTTGGATTCAACTGACTGAACAGCTGGAGGATTTCAAGCCGGACACTGTCTACTGCTGCGCGCCGTCCTTGGTGGCAAGGCATGCCGCGCGCATCTGTTGGCAAAAAGGGGTCCCGATACAGCGTATCTGGTTGCGGGCAGACCATGTGTCGCGTCCATCCTGGAGTTGTCAATTTCCTCTGAATGGGCCTGTGCAACGTTATGACAGGATTCTCGAGGCCCTCAATTCGGCTCCTCCATCCGACTGAGCTTGAGCAGGCCTTGTTGATCGATGAGTCGGACCTCCCGGCCAACACATTGCAGGAGCCCAGCCTGATTGAACCGGCTGAACAGCCGGGAGACAGTTCTTCAGGGCCTGACATGACGATGTCTGCGCTTCTTCTTGCGGGCTCTATGAACGCTAGCCGCTTCGCCCGAAGTTTCTGAGGCAACTGACCAAGGGGCATGGTTGTGCCCTACTAAAGCTTGATCGAGATCAAGTCAGGCCAATGTGCTGCCCTCATGCTCGACGTGGACAGCCTTCAACCCGTTTTTCTACCTGAAGGCCCCTGTGGTTTGCCGGCCGTCGAAGCGGGTGAGGCGCTTACTGAGCGACTACCGCATCAGTGAGCCCTGTCGTTGAGCATGACTGGCAACCTTATAAGTCTGCATTGTCTGGTAACGTGAAGAGGATTTGTCATGAATACCTTACTGAACGAACTTCACGCCTATCATCATGACATGGCCAACAAGATAAGCCAGATCAGGAAATTGCTGAAAAAGCTAAAGCATGAGCCCGATGGTACTGATGACTGTAAGCTTTTGTTTGAGATGTTGGAGGCCTTGCACAGTAATGCAGAGCGGCACCACCATGAGAATGAAGAAATCATTCGGCGAGCCTTGCTAGCCACGGAGGCGCCGATCCACCCGCGGATCCTGGATATCGAGCGAGATCACCAGGCATTTGCGCGCATTGCTGTGCAATTGAATACATTAGCGGCTACAACAAAAAACACGAAAGTAATCGCTGACACTGTTGATGACTACATCGAAAAATATTACGACCACATGGAGTCGGAGGAAAACATATTCTTTCCAGCTGCAGACAAATGGCTTTCAAACAGTCAATGGCTGGAAATAAAACATCAATGGCACTAACTGGAGTGCATATTCAAGCGTCCAACCGCCCCATCTCCATCACACGAGGATACTGCCATGGCTCCTGCTGATACTTCCCGTCAATATACCGCCCCCTCGTTTCCCAAGCCTGCGGGCGAACATTGGATCGAAGCCCTCGACAATGGCACCCATGTACTGATCAGGCCGCTGCAAGCCAAGGACCGGGAGCGCGAGAGGGCCTTCATCGAACGGCTGTCACCGCAGTCGCGGCATTTTCGCTTCCTGTGCCAGATCAAGGAGCCCGGTGAGGCGATGCTCGACCAGTTGATGGCGGTCGACCAGGACCGACAAGCCGCCTATGTCGCCCTCGCCCATGTGGACGGCGAGCTGCAGGAGGTGGGCATATCGCGTTATGCCGCCATTGCCGGCAAGGATGAATGCGAATGCGCCGTGACGGTGCTCGACAGCTGGCAGCACCATGGCCTGGGCCGCCTGCTGCTCAAGCACCTGACCGATCATGCCCGGGCAAAGGGCCTGCGGCAGATGTACTCGATCGACTCAGCCGCCAACCTGGCGATGCGCGACCTGGCCAAGGCGGCAGGATTCACCACCAGCACCGATCCGGATGATCCGGCCCAGGTCATCCATCGCCTCAACCTGACCTGAAGCGCCGTTGCGCCAGCGCCTGGGGCAGCCACCGTGCTGCCCCGCCGCTTCAAGCCTCACGACCTCCGGCCATATCCGCACGAGGAGGGTATCCATGAACAGCAACTCGCGGAAACTGATGGAAAAGCTCTACGGCAAGCAATGCCAGGTCGACAGCGCTGAGATCGCCCCCCTGCTGCATCAATTCGCCGAACCCTTGCCCGACCTGAACTCCCCCGCATTCGCTGCGCTGTTCGACCGCTACGCCGACGCCCGTGTAGTGATGCTGGGCGAGGCAAGCCATGGCACCAGCGAGTTCTATCGCGCCCGTGCAGCAATTACCCGGCGTCTGATCGAACAACACGGATTCAACATCGTGGCCGTCGAAGCCGACTGGCCGGATGCCGGACACGTCGACCAGTACGTGCGGGGCTTGGCCCATTCGGCATGGAAGCGCCATATTTTCAGCCGTTTCCCAACCTGGATGTGGCGCAACAGCGAGGTCAAGGCATTCTCCCACTGGCTGCATGGACACAATCGCCTGCTGGCCGTCGAGCGCCGCGTCGAGTTTAGAGGCCTGGACGTCTACAGCCTGCGCAACTCCATTCATGAAGTGCTGGCCTTTCTGGACCGGGCAGATCCGCACCTGGCTCGCGAAGCGCGCCGCCGTTATGGTTGCCTGACGCCCTGGCAGGATGACCCGGCCCTGTACGGCCACTTCGTCGAACGCGGTGGCGTCATGCCGTGCGAGCAGCCTGTGGTTGAACAGCTGAATGTGATGCTGGCCGAACAGCTGTCGGGCCTGATCCGCAACGACGAAGCGTTCTTCAATGCCACCCAGAACGCACGGGTGATCATCGCTGCGGAGCAATATTACCGCGCGATCTACCGAGGCTCGACTGCCTCCTGGAACCTGCGCGACCGGCATATGTTCGATACCCTGCGCGCACTGCTGGAACATCGCGGGCCACACGCCAAAGCCGTGGTCTGGGCACACAACTCCCACATCGGCAACGCAGATGCCACGGAAATGGGCTGGAAAGGTCAGTTCAACATCGGTCAGCTGTGCCGCAACGCCTTTGGCCGGGAGGCCGTGCTGATCGGCATGGCCACTGATCGCGGTCAAGTGGCCGCCGCCAGTGACTGGGATGGCGACATGCTGATCAAGGACATCCGCCCTTCGCGGTCGGACAGCTGGGAGCACCAGTTCCGCCTGGCAGGCGTACCGGCTTCCTTGACCGACTGGCGAGACCCACAGCGCAAGGAGTTGCGTCGCATCTTGTCCATGCCACTGCTCGAGCGCGCGATCGGCGTCATCTACCGACCGGAGAGCGAACGGCTGAGCCATTACTTCGAAGCAGTGCTGGCCGAGCAATTCGATGCCATGCTCTGGATCGAACAGACCCAGCCGGTCAACGCCCTGCCTCTGCCGAAACAACAGCATCTCGAGCCGGAAGACGAAACCTATCCGTTCGGCGTCTGAATATCCGGCCTGCAAGCCTCAGGGGGAAGAGGCTTGGGGGCCGCGACTGGCGAGCATGTCCGCCACATACTGGCTTCTGCCGCTCAGCCGGCCGCTGCCATGGGCAAAAATGACCAAGGCACGGGTGTCGGTAGGTAACCGTCGGTCGGCCAGCAGTTCTACGCCCGGCCATTTCATCGAACGCAGCTGCACCTCAGTCATCTTCAGCCTCCCCGGCACGCACCCTGGAGGACTCCGCGAACCCGGCCTTGTCCATAAGCGCGATGACTTCTTCGTCCGAAGTCTGGGGAAAGTCCTGGTACCAGTAGCCGACCGAAACCATCCGCTCAGGCACCAGCGGGCAGACCACCTCGTCCACTTCGCCCCACATGGCCTCCAGCGTTTCCGGTGGCGCGACTGGCACCGCGACCACGATACGCACAGGCGACAACGCCCGTGTCGCCTGAATGGCCGCCATCATCGAGGCTCCGGTTGCCAGGCCATCATCAACCAGTATTACGGTCTGGTCCTTGAGCCGAAGCGGTGGTCGGGTACCTCGATAGGTGCGCTCGCGACGTATCAGTTCCTGGGTTTCCCTGGCAACCACGCTTTCCAGCAAGGTGCGATCGACCGGATAAGCCCGCAACGCATCGTCGTTGAGAATCTTCACCCCACCCCCGGCGATCGCACCCATGGCATATTCAGGGTGCGATGGTATTCCAAGCTTGCGCACTACCAGCAGGTCCAGGCGAACCTTGAGGGCGGTAGCGACCTCGTAAGCCACCGGCACGCCGCCTCGTGGCAAGGCGAGCACGATCACATCAGACCGTCCGGCATATCGGCTCAACAACGCCACCAGGCAGCGACCGGCTTCAGCACGGTCGGGGTACAGGGTGCGACGAGCAAGATCATGCGACATGCAAACCTCCCGCGCCGCGACGGGCGCCTGTCGTTTCAGCTACTGGCAAGCACTACTACCATTCAAGGCACCGTCGCCCGGGCCTCTTCAGGCAGCAGGTCGAACTGCTCGAGGCAGCGCTTTTCGTCGTCTGCCGTCAACCCCTTGTATGCGCTCACTTCCCGCATCGGCGTTTCCAACAAGGCCAGGCGTATTACCCCATTGCGATCCAGAAACGTTTGCGCCAGGCAGGTACACACCGGCTTGCCGACCAATGCCGTGAGCTTTTCATCCTCAGGGGTGTTCACCCGGGCCTGCAGGCTGTCTGTGCAATTCTCCACGATACGGTCCACCGAGCGCCCCGCCAGCCAAAGCGTGCCGCCAGCGAGCAACGCCAGGAGCAGCAACATGCTCAAGAGCACGTTCGACTCCTGGGTGACCGAGCGCAGGAAGGCAAGCCGAGCCTGCCAGCCCGTGGCCTGGCCATTGAATATGGTCTTGCCTACCGTGCGTTTCACGCCACGCTGCACCACCCACCCCAACGCCACGCACAAGGCGAGCAAGGCCAGCAGCATAAGTGGATGTTGCATCGGCAGGCGCCAGTTCGGGCTCAACGACCGGTAGGCAGCTACCACGACGAGCAATGCGAAGATTGCCACGATCACCCCCAGGCTACCTCGTGGCCGATGCATCCAGGCCCGCAGTTTCGCCCTTGCTTGTGTATCCATGACAGCCTCCCGGCCCAGGCTAGCGCACTGGGTCAATAGCAACCGTTTCGTGGTACTCGGGTACGTACACCTGCCAACCGAGCTCGATGCTGATCCGCCGCCGCAACGTGTCGGCGGCGTGCGGCTCACCATGGATGACATAGGTCTGGCGTGGCGGGCGGGCGAAACCGCGCAACCACTCCATGATCTCGTCGGCATCGGCGTGCGCAGAGAGATTATCCATCGCATGCACCTGGGCCCGGATAGGCACGTCTTCACCGTGCAGGCGCACACTGTGCGCGCCAGCTACGATATCGGCGCCGCGCGTACCTCCGGCCTGAAAACCAGAGAACAGAATGCTGTTGCGCGGGTTGGGTGCCAACGCCTTGAGATGGTGCAGAACGCGCCCACCGGTCGCCATGCCACTGGCGGCGATGATGACCGCAGGTTCACGCAGCTGATCCAGACGCCGGGATTCATCTACCGTGCGGATGATATGCGTGCCCCTGCACATTGCGGCGCATTCCTCCGGTGTCAACCGATGCTCGCTCCTGAACTGCTGGTACAGGACGGTTGCGTCGGTGGCCATCGGGCTGTTGAGGTAGACCGGGATATCAGGTATCAGGCCATCGCGCTTGAGCTTGTACAGGTAGTACATCAGCAATTGGGCACGGCCAACGGCGAACGACGGCACCAAGGTGATGCCATGACGCAGAAGGGTCTGGTTGATGACCTGGGCCAGGAATTGCTCGGTCGATTCGGTTGGATGCTGGCGGTCGCCATAGGTGGACTCCACCAGCAGCACATCTGCCGTCCTGATCAGTTCCGGTGCACGCATGATCGGGTCTTGTGGCCGTCCCAGGTCGCCGGAAAAGACCAAGGTCTGGCCATCGGCCTTGATCTGCACCGTCGCCGCGCCGAGTATGTGTCCAGCCGTACGCAGCAGCAGCTCCATGCCCTGCGCGACCATGATCGGTTGATGCAGCGCCACAGGGCGCAACAGTGCCAAGGCGCGCTTTGCATCCTGTTCGGTGTAAAGCGGGCGTGCCGGCGAATGCCTGGAGTAGCCATGCCGGTTGGCATGCTCGGCCTGCTCCTCCTGCAGCCGGGCACTGTCGAGTAACAGGATCTCGGCCAAGGCACAAGTGGCCGGGGTTGCGTAGATAGGCCCGGTATAGCCCTCCCGCGCGAGCACCGGAAGATAACCGCTGTGGTCGAGATGGGCATGGGTCAGTACCACGGCATCGAGCGCGCTCAGCGCCGCCGACAACGGTTCCCAGTTGCGCAGACGCAGTTGCTTGTAGCCTTGAAACAGCCCGCAGTCGATCAGCACACGGCTGCTGTCGCGAGTCAGCAGGAACTTGCTGCCAGTCACGGTCCCGGTACCACCAAGAAATGTCAGTTGCATGGCCAGGGCTCCAGGGCTTCGAGCGCTTGCGGGTGAAACGCCAGGACGCTGCACGGTGGACGGCTGATGATGCGCTCGGTAGTGTCGCCCAGTAGCTTGTCCAGGCCCTTGGGTTGCACGACCCCCATGACCACCGTGTCGATGTCCAGCGCAGCGACCTGCTCGCGAATCACATGCACGGGGCCACCTTCCATGAAGTGGCGGCGATCCGCCGCGACCCCCTCGGCGTCCGCCAAGGTGTCGAACGGTTCCTTCAAGGCACTGCGCATCTCATCGATCCACGCCTGGGTGACGTTCATGTCCGAGGCGAACACGCCTGCCAGGTTGTAGGCCGAGAGCAGGTGCAACTGCGCATCGCATTGCAGCGCCAGCGCCTGCGCGGCACGGATCAGCCCACGGTTGAAGGACGCCTGGACGTCGGGTGTTTCGCTGAAAGAAGTGTCGACGGCGACCAGCACGCGCTTGGGCAGCGACACCGCGGCCGCCGGCACGAAATGCGTGACACCCTTCAAACCCCGCATCAAGGCGCAATCCAGAGGCGTGCGGAACAGTCGCACCATGGCTGGCGTCGCTTCGCTGTCCTTGATGACCATATCGGGCTGCAGTTCGCTGATGTAGTCGATGGCCTGGCTGCGGATGTCGTCCGCCTGCAGGCTGTCGACCGTCAAGGCGATGCTGCCGCCACGGTGACGCTCGACCAACCCCGCCAGCCGCACACGGTAGTGATCGAACTGGCGCTGGATATCTGCCTCGTTCAATCGTTCTTCGCGCAGCAGGTGCTCCTGCGTCGGTTCGAACAAGCCCAGCACATGCACACTGGCACCACTGACATGCGCCAGGGCCAGGGCCCTGCGCAGTGCGGCCGAATGCGGATCGACCTCGGTGAGCAGCACCAACAGTTGTCGATATTGACCCATGGTGAACCTCCGGGCTTGCGCGGCTGGCGTGATGATGTAGGCGATTGTCCGAAGACGGGCCGCTTCGCGCTTGATGCAGATCAGAAAAACCACCGTCGAGCCTGAACTTGACGATTGTCAGAACCGGCGCCGCCCAGCACGGTACAACCACTGCAGCAAGCATCGACCAGGTGACCGGGAGGCGACATGAACAGGCAGCAGACTGAACAGCCAGACGCGTGCGAGCATTGGATCGAAAAGCTTTCGGACGGCTCTGCCGTACTGATCCGCCCGCTGGATGAGAAAGACCGCGAAAGGGACCGCCGCTTTCTCGGCACGATCGCCTACGAGGCACGGCGTTTCCGCTTCATCGCCGGCCTCAGTGGCGGCCTTCCGAGCCTGGATGCGCAGCATATGCCTGTGGATCATCACCAGAGCGAAGCCTACGTTGCCTTGGTCCATGCAGATGGCCAGTTGCGGCAGATCGGGGTCAGTCGGTATGCCAGTGTTCCCGGCAGCCGGCTCTGCGAATGCGCCATAGCCGTACACGAAGAATGGCAACGCAAGGGGTTGGGCCGGCTGCTGATGCAGCACCTGATCGCGGCCGCGAAGCGCAATGGCTTTCACTGCATGATCTCCAGGGACCTGGCGAACAACTACGCCATGCACCGGCTGACCAAGGGACTGGGGTTCAGCTCACGCTACCTGGGTGGCGATGTCAGCGAAATCATTCACGAACTTGACCTTCGCGCCTGAAAACAAGGCCCTTTCGGGCCTTGCAGCCTAGCCTCTGGAATGCTCCGGTGAAATCACCAGCACGCTGCTGGACAATCGATGCAATACCCGCTCCGCCGTGCTGCCGATGAACCAGCCAATGCCGTGATGGTGGTAACTGCCCATGACCAGCACATCGATATCATTGTTCTCCATGAACAGCGCCAGCACCTTGGCCGGGTCTCCCAGCCTCAGGTGGCGGTGTTCGGCGGCGATACCGTTACGTTCGGCCAGTGCCTGGAATGCCTCGCTTTGCGCCTCGTGCAGTGTCTGGGCGAGGTTGGAGTCGAACAGAAACGAATGCTCGCGGCTGCCACCTGAGTCCAGGTACATGGACCCGAGGTCGTAGGCGTATAGCAGTTCGATCTGAGCGTTGCACTGTAGTGCCAGTTTCAGCGCTTCACTGATGATCTGGTCGTTGAACCCCTCAAACTGGTCCTCGGGGCGGGACAGGTCCACGGCAGCCAGAATCTTGCGCGGCAGCGCGTGGCTGGCCTGATGCACCAGGTGCAGGGGGATACGGGTTTCCCGCAGCAACTGAATGTCAAGCGAGGTGAACATCGCCCGCGCCCACCAGGGTTCATGCTCGAAGGCCTTGATCAGCATGGCGAACGGCTGCTCGCGCAGGTGGACGAGGATCTCGTCCAGCGGATGCTGCACCCATACCACTTCGGTGGTGACCGTGCCCCCGTTACGGCGCATCGAAAGCGCTTGGGTTTCCAGCCATGCACGGTGTTGCTGTACATAACCTTCACGCATCACAGCCAGCGCCTGGTCGTTGACCATGCCCGCCGTGGCAAGGCCTTCGAGATAGTCGAAAGCAACGATATGCAGGGCCATGCCCTTGGCCTTGGCCAGCGCAGCCGCACGGTCGTAGGCCGGGGTGCGCCGCATCAGGGGCGAGGCGATCAGCAGGAGTCTTTGCGGGTTGTCCATGGCACACCTCAGCAGTTGGGAAGTGTTCCTGGATCATCCATCACCCGCACCTGACGGATTTGATGTTTATCAACTGAACCACTGGACGGACAAACGGCAACGCCCGCTGCGCGGAAATTTGATGCTGGTCAAAGCTTCTGGCCGTTAACGGCGCAATCTGGCCCTACACCAACAACAATCATCGAATGCCCCGGAGGCGTGCCATGGCGCTCATGAAAACCATCGAAGTCACCTATGGTCGTTCGCCAACCAGCGCGATAGCGTGATGAAAATGGCCATCACGCCCTGAACACCCCTGTTGCCGGCAGGGATGCCTTCGTTTCGCATGGATTTGCAGTTGGTTTGCTCATGCATGCTTTTGGAGGCTTCCATGAACATCTACGTCGAAAATAATCCTCAGCAGAACCGCTGGTGGGTCCGCATGGACGACTGCCGGGTGAGCTTCAATACGTCCGCCGAAGCGCAAGCCTTTGTCGACCGGTTGAATGCGCGCCTCAACGCGCCCCACTCGCGGGACATGCTGGCCGACTGGTCACCACGCCCAGGTATGGGCAGCGTTGGCAAAGCCCATGCAGGGATGGCAGCCCAGGCAGATCTCCGATGCGCGAAGGAGGCCTGAAAATGACTGGCCTACTGAAGGTGACCTTGCTCGACCAACCTGCAGCGTCGAACCCGGCAACCCCGATTCACCTGAAACCGCTAACAACCCTGTGCACAGAGTGCCGTGTCAGCGGGCTGTGCCTGCCCACCGGTCTGCCTGTGCATGACAACAGTTGCCTGGGCGCACTGATCGGCCCGCGCATGCGTATTCGCAAAGGCGCCGCACTGTTCAACGCCAACGATCCGCTGACGACGCTTTATGCCGTGCGCTGCGGCAGCTTCAAGACCAGCCTGAACAGCGCCGAAGGCCAGGGCGTGGTGATCAATTTCTGGATGCCGGGCGATGTACTTGGGCTCGACGCCATCGCCACCGAGCATCACGTATGCGATGCCATTGCCCTGGAAGACAGCGAGGTGTGCCCTGTCCCCTATCGCCGGCTGCAGGCATTGGCGCGGGACTTTCCCGTCCTGCAGCAAAGCCTGAACCGTTTGATGAGCCGAGAAATCGTGCGCGAGCATGAGCGGGTGCTGATGCTGTGCAATCTCACCGCCGAACAGCGCCTGGCAAGCTTCCTGGTCGGGTTGTCACGGCGCTTCGTCAGCCGCGGTTATTCTGCCCACGGCTTCATGCTGCGCATGTCCCGGGAAGACATGGCTTCGTACCTGGGCTTGCGCCTGGAAACCGTGTGTCGCTCGGTCGCCCGCTTGCGCGCGCTGGGCATCGTCAGCATGCGTGGCAGACTCGTCGAGATACTCGATCTGCCAGCCTTGATAGCCCTCGAGCAAGGCGGCGCGGAAGTCAGCCCCAAGGACACCCCGAAGGCGCCATGCTCGACACGGTGAAGTCAGCCATGGTGCCGTCGCGCTGAGCATCGGCATGCTGGTGGGGCTCGAGCGCGAGCGCAGGAAAGACCGCAACGAAGATCATGCCGCCGCCGGCCTGAGGACCTTCGCCATCACCATCCTGCCAGGCTACGTCAGCCTGTTGCTGGCCGGGCCTGTGCTGGTTGGCAAGTCACAGCCGTGAGGCCCTTGGCCGCCGCCGCTGTACTGTCGAACCTCGCCAGCATCGCGCAATAAAAAACATCTCTGAGGGTGCGTTTTCCTTATGACTCTACGGCGCGCGCCATAACAGGACATAAATGATCATCGATATATCAACCGACTCAACAGACGCTCGACGATACCCTGCCGAACAAAAAAGCAAAAAAAACCTAGGAAACCCTAGGTTTTTTTGCAAGTAGCACCTTGGATGGCGGCTTTAACGCCCAGGCTCAGGATACGTCGCGCAGAAATCAACCTCCACAGCCGGAAGCGCATCAATCTCGGGCGTTTTGCCAAACGCGACCGCGTCTTCCAAAACAATTTCCCTGGATCCTAGTTCATGTTCAAGGTCTGCACGAATCATGCGAAGCAAAGACCAGGTCAGCACACCGAGCACAGGTATCAAAGGCAGCGCGACGACAATGGTTGAAGTCTGAACAGCTTTCAGCCCGCCGACCTTGAGAAGCCCGATGCCAATGACCGCCAGTAACAGCGCCCATACAATCCGCAGCCAGCGCTGAGGTTCTTCATAACCGCTCAGCTCATTGGATGTAACTGACGCAAGCACATAAGCTGCCGAATCAAGCGTCGTTGCCAGGAATACAAAGCAAAGAAGAACGAAAGCGCCAATAACGAGACTTGAAAACGGCATGGTTTTCAAGATGGCGAGTACTGCCGCCGGAATACCCTGTGCTGACAGAATAGCACTGACATCCAGCTCGCCTGTCAGCTGCAGATTAAGCGAGTAGCCGCCCCAGACAGCGAAGAACACCCAGCAACCCAGGCTGCCCCACACCAGCTCCGCCAAGATGAGTTCCTTGATTGTCCGACCTCGAGAAATACGAGCAACAAACAATCCCATCATGGGTGCATAGGCAATCCACCAGGCCCAATAGAAAATCGTCCAGTCCTGAGGGAACGTACCTTTTGCAACAGGGTCCGTCCACAGACTCATGTGGATGAAATTATTGACCATCAGGCCCAGGCTGTTGGCCCAACCATTGATGAGCAACAAGGTGGGACCAACAACCGCAGCGAACAAAAGAAGCGCAAAAGCCAAATAGACATTGATATCGCTGAGTATCTTTATCCCCTTACTCAGCCCAAACCAGACACTCATGCCGAACATCAATGTCCAGAGCGCCAAAACGCACATGTCAAATACAAAGGACTGCTGTATTCCAAAGATGTCGCTGGCCAAGGTCGAGACCAGGGGCACAGCCAAACCAAGGGACGTGCCCACGCCGCCAACAATACCGAAAACCACCACCGTATCAAGCGTAATACCCATCCAACCGTTCGACTTGTCACCCAAGACACCACGCGCGGCCACCGACAATCTCACACCAGGCTGTCGACGAACATACATCGAGTAGGCAATGGGTAACGCCGGCAAGCAGTAGAATGCCCACGGGGTCAGCCCCCAGTGGAACTGCCCATACGTCAACGCCCACTCTGCCGCCTCACGACTGTGAGCAGCCACATTCAAAGGGGGGGTATTAAAATAATAAATTGGCTCTACCCAGGCCCAGTTAACAATGGCTATGCCGATACCACCGCAAAAAATCATGGCGACCCAGCTGAAATAGGAAAACTCCGGAACGTCACTCTTTCGTCCAAGGCGAATATTGCCGTAACGCCCGAACGCCATCCACAGCAGGAATACGACAGTCATCAAGCCGGAAACCAGGTAGAGCCAGCCAAACTTCCCGGTCGCAAACGCGAACATCTGGTTTATTACCGCACTCCCCGCCTCGGGAAACACAATAAGCGGAATCGTGACACCAAGTATCACCGCAATCGATGGCCAAAATACGCGACCATCCAACGAGGCACCATCTTTTGACTTACTCATTTGGCATATCTCCTCAGAACGTTCGATTCAACACCAGGACTCTGTTGAATACAAATATGTCAAGCACGAATTAAAACCCCTGCTCAAACAGATCTAGTTCCATGGAGAAATGAAAGGCCGCTTGCCTTTCCCGAACATATATTGTGCTTATTATTCATATTCGCCTCGAATTGTATTTAATTATTATTTCAGCGGCACAACCAGGTAAACCTCAATTCGCAACTGACACCACCGGTATTCGGCACGACTGCGAGCGGAACTCATTGCCACAAAAAGATGGGTGCCTGGCGGCAGTCAGGCACTCACCTTGTCCAATCCTTACTTCATCGTCGGCATGGAGAACTCAACGCCCTCCCGGACACCTGACGATGGCCAGCGCTGGGTGACTGTCTTGCGTCGGGTGTAGAACCTCACGCCATCCGGCCCGTATGCATGCAAATCACCGAACAGCGAGCGCTTCCAGCCGCCGAAGCTGTGGTAGGCGACGGGCACTGGCAAAGGAACGTTGATGCCAACCATGCCCACCTTGATGTTGTCGGAGAAATAGCGTGCTGCTTCGCCGTCCCGGGTGAAGATGCACGTACCATTGCCGTACTCGTGTTTGTCGATCAGCGCCATTGCTTCCTGCATGCTGTTGACACGTACGACCTGCAGAACCGGCCCGAAGATCTCTTCCTTGTAGCTCTGCATGTCTGGGGTAACGTGATCGATCAGCGTGCCACCGACGAAGAAACCTTCCTCGTAGCCAGCAACGTTTGGCTCACGCCCGTCGACAACCACGTTTGCCCCCTGCTGTTCAGCACTGTTGATGTAGCCAACCACTTTTTGCTGATGCTGCCGGGTGATCAGCGGGCCGAAGTCGTTCTTGCTGTCGGTGTAAGCGCCCACCTTCAGGTTTTTCATGGCTTCTTTCATCTTGCCGATCAAGGCATCGGCTGCCGCGTCACCCACCGCAACGGCGACCGACAGCGCCATGCAGCGCTCACCGGACGAGCCGAATGCAGCCCCCAGCAGCTGGTTGACCGCATTGTCGATATCGGCGTCTGGCATGACGATGGCGTGGTTCTTGGCCCCACCCAGTGCCTGGCAGCGTTTGCCGTGGGCGGTGGCGGTGGCGTAGATGTACTCGGCAACCGGCGTCGAACCCACGAAGCTGACCGCCTGAATGCGCGAGTCGTGCAGCAGGATGTCGACCGCCTCCTTGTCCCCGTTCACCACGTTCAGCACGCCCTTGGGCAGACCGGCTTCGTGCAGCAGTTGCGCAATGAACAGCGTGGAGCTTGGGTCGCGTTCGGAAGGCTTGAGAATGAAGCAGTTCCCCGCTGCAATGGCCACAGGGATCATCCACAGCGGTACCATCACAGGGAAGTTGAATGGCGTGATGCCTGCAACCACGCCCAGCGGCTGGAATTCGCTCCAGGCATCGATGTTCGGGCCAACATTCTTGCTGTGTTCGCCTTTGAGAAGCTCGGCGATCCCACAGGCGTACTCGACGTTCTCGATGCCACGCTGCAGCTCGCCTGCAGCATCATGGGAAATTTTCCCGTGTTCTTCACCAATGAGTTTGCAGATCGCATCTGCGTTCTGCTCCAGCAGCTCTTTGAAACGGAACATGATGCGGGCCCGCTTGATCGGCGGCGTATCACGCCAGGCCGGGAAAGCAGCTTCAGCAGTCGCGATGGCGTGCTCTACCGTTTGGCTGGATGCCAAGGCGACTTGGCGTGCCACCTGGCCGGTAGCGGGATTGAAAACATCCTGGGTGCGCCTGGATTCGAAAACGACTTCGCCGTTGATCAGATGACCGACAGTATTCATGTGAATCTCCACTTTTTGTTATTCAGATAATGCGTTGGTGCCGGATTACCAAAGGCTGCGGTAAAGCTCGACCATCTCTGCCTCGGTCGGCACACGCGGGTTATTGCCAGGTGAGCCGGAAGCCAGCGCCTGGGCGGCCATGGTTGGCATCAGCTCGAAGAATTTCTCGCGGTCGATTCCGAATTGCGCAGGGGTGGGCACATTCAGTTCCTCGTTGATAGCCACCAACTCTTCCAGCAGTTTTTCCACGGCGGATTGGTCCGTATCGCTTTCAGTGGCGACGCCCATTGCACGCGCGCAATCGGCATACCGGTCACGGGCAGCAGGGATCGAGAATGCCGTCACTTCGGGGAGCAGCATGGCGTTCGACAAACCATGAGGCACATGGAATGCGGCGCCAATTGGGCGGCTCATGCCATGCACCAGGGCAACAGAAGCCGCCGAGAACGCCAGGCCCGCCAGGGTCGATCCCAGCATCACAGCCTCCCGCGCGGCACGGTCCGCCCCGTCGTGGTAGACCTTGCGAAGGTTTGGCCCGATAAGGCGCATGGCAGCCAGCGCCTGGGCATCACTGAACAGATTCGCTTTCTTGCTGACGTAAGCCTCGATGGCATGCGTCAGCGCATCGATACCGGTGTCCGCCGTCACGCGGGGCGGCAACGAGAGCGTGAGCTCGTAGTCGACCAGTGCAGCGACAGGCATGAAGCCTGCGCCGACGCACAGCATTTTTTCGTCAGTCGACTCATCGGTGATGATGGTGAAACGGGTGACTTCGGAGCCAGTGCCGGCAGTCGTTGGAATGGCAATGATCGGCAAGCCCATCTCGGTGACATTGCGCGGGAACTTGTAATCGCGCATGACTCCGCCGAACCTGGCCAGGATGCCGATCGCTTTGGCGCTGTCGATCGGGCTTCCGCCGCCCAGTGCGATGATGCTGTCATAGCCCCCTTCCCTGGCGGTCGCGACGCCGGCCTGAATCGAAGCGACGGTAGGCTCGGGGACGGTATCGGAGAATACGTCGACCTCTATTGCGTGTTCTGCCAGAACTGCGCTGATACGACCGGCATAACCTAACTCAACCATCATTCGGTCAGTGATGATGAGTGGTTTATGGCAGCCGAGGCTGGCCAGTACCTGATGGATCTGCTGGCTGGCACCGGCACCGGTTTGCAGGATACGTGGGAGGATGCTGTTGTAAGTCATGGCTCTATCTCATTTCCTGGGCATGAACGCGCCCGCGAGCAGCCTCGGGCTCGTGTTCGCTTGATCGGTCAATCGGCAAGCAAGGGGGCGTTTCAAAGGCCTGCCCCCTGACCTGCCTTCAGCAGTCAGCTCGGCAGATATTCCTCACTCCAGGATTCGCCGATTGCGCCGGCGTCCAGGAGTGACTGAATCTCAGCCTCGGTATAGCCGTAGCGGCCCAGCACCTTGCGGGTCGAAGTGCCAAACTTCTCAGCGGGTGGTAGCGCTCGAATACGCGCTACCCGTGGGCGAATGGCGTAGGGGTCCAGCTGCGTGACCCGATGACCGCTCGGATGGTCGCTGTAGACGCTGAAGGAGTAGCTGCCATTCTCGGTACCTGGCAGGCCATCAGCGGCTCGGCTGTACTGGCTGCGCAGGTGATCGATGTTGTCCGGCACCGCGGCCGCGATGTTGGCCGCCTGCAGACGCTCCTGAAGGAAAGAGCTGCTCATGCGGGCAATGACCGCTTGCAGATAGGCAGCGCGATCACTGGCGGATGCCAAGCCGCTGAACTCTGTGATGTCGGCGAATTTGTGCAGTTCTGGCTCGGAAGCATCCAGGTAGATCCAGCCATCCGCCGTCTTGTAGAAGCGAGAAAGATCGCTGTAGCCAACCACGTCGCGCCCGGACGGCTCATTGAATGGCGCTCGACCTGCGTAGTCATAGCAGAACGGGATCTGCACCAGATTCCCCAGTGAAGCCAGAGAGGTGCGCGCCCGGTAGGCTTCGCCGGAGTGGTGTTTGCGATAAAGCGCCGTTGCGACGCCCAGAGCGGCAGCAAATCCACACATCACGTCGATGGTACCGACGTGGGCATGTTCTTCCGGGGTTTCCATGCCACCACCAAAACGCAGCATGATCCCGGTCGTGGCCTGGATGAGATCGTCATACCCCAGATAATCGGTGCGAGGGCCACGGCGGGGGCCACCGAAACAATCGAGCTGGCAGAAGATCACTCCAGGATTCACCGCCTGAAGGCTGGCCTCATCCAGACCCAGCGGCGCCAGTTGGCGATCGGGCGCGTTCATGACGATGACATCGACCTCCCGCACAAGACGATTGAACACCTCTCGCCCTTCGCAAGAGTTCAAGTCAACCAGGACACTTTCCTTGCCCCGTGCCGAAGACATACCAAAGACCACGGTATTCCAGGGATCATAATTAGGAACGACAGGGTCGAGTTTGATGACGTCTGCCCCGAAGCGGCCCAGGAAAGACGTCGAGTGGGGCCCCGCGATGACGTTGGTCAGGTCCAGAATCTTGACGCCTTCCAGCCAGCCGGCAGGTTTGTCGAGCTTGGCAGGCGGCAAGGCAGGAGCCGAACGCTCGGACAGTGTTGCCAACGCTTGCTCATAGCTCACCTCGCGACGCGAAAGAGGTTTCAGCATTGGCTCTGAGCACCCCTCCAACCACGCAATCGGGCCAGGCTGTTTCATGACGCCGAACTCGCGATCATTGACCTCAACGATCAGCCCGGCGGTATTCGAATGCTCGTCATGGAGCCACTCTTGGGTCGACCTGTGCGGAGCCCCAGGGAAACGCCCCTCACCGAAGATGACTTCCCACTCCGCCGCTGTCTTGGTCAGGAATACTTCTTTCATCCGCGCGGAGATGCGTGCGGCCCAATCAGCAGGCAACGGGTAAACCCCCAGGGATGCATTTCCTGCCCACTGGTCAATCGGCAGGTAGGGGTCATCAACTTTCGGCAAGCCGGCGGCAACCATTTCCTCGTAGATGCCCATTGCCTGCAGGCAGCGCTTGGCATGCTCACGATGCGATGGGCAAACGGCGTAGAATTTACGACCATCCGCACATTCATAGGTACGGTAGAACGGGTCGAGGAACTCCTGCAGATCCTGATAGCTCAAGTTCATCGGCAGGTTCTCAGCGCGACGACGCTCACTCTCCTTCTCTCGCAGGGTCTTGTAGCGCAGCGGGTAACCATCGATCTTGATCGAGTTGTACGACAGACCTTCCATCACCGCTGATGCCAAGGGAACTTCGATCTGATCGCCAACGCCATTCTTTTCACGCGCCTGCAGAGCAAGCACTACAGAAGATACAGCAAGCATGGTGCCGTACGCTGACGCCAAGGGAAGTGGCGAGAAACTAGGGTTGATACCCATCAGTACGCGGTTTTGACCCATGTCGGTGAACACACCGGAGGCCGAAGCGATCACCGCCTCGGTAGCACGCCATTGCGCACGCAGTACGTCATCACTGGCAAACCCTGGAATCGACAACGTGATCAACTCAGGACGAGCACGCCGCAGCTCTGCGAAATCGAGGCCCAGCCTGGGCATGACACCAGGCCGGAAATTTTCAATCACGATATCGGCACGGGAGATGAGTTCACGCGCCTGATGCAGCCCCTCTGGCGTTTTCAGATCCAGGCGCATACACAGCTTGTTGCGATTGAGCGTGGCATTTGCCGGGCTATCCCAGAGAGGCCCTGCCTGCGGGTCGATGTGAACGACAGTCGCTCCCAGATCAGCGAGGATCATCGCTACTGCGGGGCCTGCGATGTATTGTCCGAAATCGATGACATTGACGCCTTGCAAAGGCAATTGGTTGGAGTGTGCCATGACGATAACCCTAGGTAGCCCCGTGCCAACGAGATTCGTCGGCGCGGTTATTGTTGTTATTGAGACCTCGTACTAACCGGTCACCTGGACGACTGCACCATCCAAGGGCTTGCGATGTGATTGCCACTTTCAGAAATTCGAAGGCATCGCGAAAGCAATAAAAAATGGCCCTAAGAGGCCATTTTTTTTATTGCTCGGGTACTTTGCTTATCACGAAGGGTGCTCGTCCTCGTCGGCGCCGGGCTCGACCTTGAAAGCCTGCGCCTCTTCGCACAGCCACTGGGCAAACGCCGCTGCATCCGGATTGACCATGCTGTGTGCTGAATAGACCAGGTAGAACGCCTCCTTGGTCGGTACATGACGCCCAAGGGGTGCGACGAGCCGGCCCTCGTCCAGAAGATGCCTGACCAATGAAGACCGCGCCAACGCAACGCCCTGGCCCAGTTCAGCCATCGTCAATGCCGAAATAAGGGTGTCGAACTGCATCCCCTGAGAAGAGTCGACGCTCTCTGCGTTGCTCCTCTTGAGCCAATAACCCCAGCCTTCTTCATAGCCCAGCACGTGCAGCAACGGGTGCTTTGCAAGGTCCTGAGGACGCTGCAACGGACGTTGCGCAGTGATCAATGCCGGTGAACATACCGGCACCAGCGTGTCCCACGTCAGACGCTCGGCCTTCATGCCAGGCCAGCGCCCCTGTCCATACCTGATTTCGAGGTCGGCATCGAATTCTGTTTCATCTACCCAGATGTTACTCGCGACGCGGATGCCCACATCCGGGTGCAATGCTTTGAATCGGGGTAACCGGGGAGCGATCCAATGAGTGAAGAACACCAGGCTGCTGCGGATACTGAGCGCGCTTCGATGCCCCTGCCCGAAGATCTCATCCGTCGATGCAGCGAGGCGCTCAACCGACTCTCTCACTACTGGAAAGTAGGATTTTCCTGCTTCCGTAAGCTCAAGCCCGCGCGGGAGACGCTTGAAAAGCGCCTGGCCTAGCTGCGATTCCAAAGCCTTGACCTGCTGACTGATCGCTGCCTGCGTGAGATTGAGCTCTTCGGCGGCATGGGTGAAATTCAGGAGCCGAGCAGAAACCTCAAAAGCTCGAAGCCAGTTCAGGGGAGGTAAACGCTTTTTCATGACGCATCCAACGCTAAGGCTAATCGGAGATCGAGTCGCTCAGTGGTTGACATTAGAGACGGACAGTCTAAATTACAACGCATGAATGACTCCAAACCTGTTCCTCGAAGGGGCCGACCGCCCAAAATCGCACGTGAGCATGGCGAAACGCTAGAGCTTTTGCTGCGCTGCGGCATGGAAATCCTTACCGAACAGGGCTTTGCTGCCACCGGCATCGATACTGTGCTCAAACGCGTCCAGGTGCCCAAAGGCTCGTTCTATCACTACTTCGACAGCAAAGAAGCATTCGGCCAAGCGGTATTGCAGCGCTATGCCGACTACTTCGCCCGAAAACTCGATCGTTGCTTCAGCGACCTGAGCGTGTCGCCGCTACGAAGGCTTTCCAACTTCGTTGAACAAGCGAAGGTCGGGATGGCCAAGTACCAGTTCCGAAGGGGCTGCCTGGTAGGCAATCTCGGCCAGGAGGTATTGGTGCTGCCAGACAGCTTCCGTGAACAATTGGAACTGACCCTGCTGGACTGGGAGCAGCGCTTGTCTGCCTGCCTGGAGGAAGCGGTCAAGCTGGGCGAGGTATCTTGCGAACATGACTGCAAAGCCTTGGCGGCCTTTTTCTGGGTTGGCTGGGAGGGTGCCGTGCTTCGCGCGCGACTGACGCAGCATGTCCGCCCCCTGGACATTTTTTTCCAAGGATTTCTGATGGGAATCACTCGATGATTCTCTGGGGCAATTTAAAGACAAACGGTCTAAATGAGGATAAAGCATGTTCAAAGCCATTCTGATCGAAAAGCTGGAAGACAAGTATTCGTCCCGAGTCACCGAGTTGCAGGATGACCAGCTACCCACCGGGAACGTGACGGTGAAGGTGGCCTACAGCACCTTGAACTACAAGGATGCGCTCGCAATCACCGGCAAGGGGCCGGTTGTTCGTCAATTTCCGATGGTGCCGGGCATCGACCTCGCGGGCACTGTCGAAGCGAGTGACGACCCTCGATACCAGCCAGGCGATCGCGTGTTGCTCAATGGTTGGGGGGTGGGTGAAAGCCATTGGGGCGGGCTTGCGCAAAAGGCGAGATTGAACGGCGATTGGCTGATCCCTCACCCAGAGCGCCTGGACGAACGGCAAACCATGGCCATCGGCACCGCTGGATACACCGCCATGCTATGCCTGATGGCCTTGGAGCGCCATGGATTGAAACCCTCCGATGGGCCGGTGTTGGTCACAGGCGCCACAGGCGGCGTCGGTAGTTTCGCCATCAGCCTTCTGGCCGGTGCCGGGTATACCGTCACTGCCGCAACCGGAAAAGCTAGCGAAGCCGCCTACCTGAAAAGCCTGGGCGCAACGACCACCATCGATCGGGCCGAGCTTTCTGCCCCGGGGCGTCCATTAGCAAAAGAAAAATGGGCGGCCGTTATCGACTCGGTCGGCAGCCATACGCTGGCCAATGCGTGCGCAAGCACAATGTCTGAAGGCTTGGTAGCTGCGTGCGGATTGGCCCAGGGAATGGATTTCCCGGCAACCGTTGCACCTTTCATTCTTCGAGGGGTAAGCCTGCTCGGCATCAACAGCGTTACTCAGCCATTCGAGCGACGAGTCGAGGCTTGGGAAAGGCTGTCCGATCAGCTGAACCTCGACGCACTATCGTTGATGAGCAAAGAAATTCGCCTTGAGAGCGCGATTGCCGCCGCCTCTGAACTGATGGACGGGAAGATCCGTGGCCGGTTGATTGTGGACGTGAACGGCCAAGCCGCCGATCGTTGACGCCAACCATGAGGTAGACTCTGGACTGTTGGGTGCAGTTGAAAGACCGGTGTCTGCCATCAAACTGGGCGGGGCGCTAGTGATGGTGGCAGGCCTGGGTATAGCTCTGTTCGGAGAGTGATGGTCATCACTTTTCTCCAACTGACGGCTGCGTCATGCGGAGCACAACCATTTCTTCCCTGAATACTGCCCATCACAAGCGTCCGCTTTACGCCCTGAGGAAGTCAGTCAACCTAAACCGAGCTTCCTCAGCGCGGCCGCCGATGATCAACACCGGCAGGGCTTTGAGCACCACCAGCGAGAGGTAAAACTGCACGCCCAGGCGTGCGCCCCAGAGCAGCCGGCGACCAGCCCGACGAAGCCAGCGACAGCCCAAACCACCGCCCACACCTTGGGCAGGTTGTCTGTACGTTCCCCATGCATGGCGACGGGCCTCAGGCCACGGCCACGGCTGCGCGCCTTTCCTGCTCCAGTTCGCGCACCAGCGGCAGTACGTGTCTGCCGAAGTACTCGACCTCTTCCTGGAAATGCAGGAAGCCGGAGAGAATCAGGTCGACGCCGATGGCCTTGAGCGCGACGATGCGCTCGGCGATCTGCCGTGGGGTGCCGATCAGGTTGGTCTTGAACCCATCGTTGTACTGCACCAAGTCCTCGAAGGTGGACTTTGCCCAGTTACCTTCGCCTTCCGGGCTGGCCGCCCCTGCGTTCTTCACTTCGCTGCCGAAGCCGTTAACCGCCTCCGGGTCGGCCTTGGCGATGATTTCTGCCAATACCGCACGGGCTTCTTCCTCGGTGTCACGGGCAATGACGAAAGCGTTTACCCCGATCTTCACCGCGTGCCCGTTGGCTGCGGCCTTGGCACGGATGTCATCGACCTGTGCCTTGATACCCTCGACGCTGTTGCCGTTAGTGAAATACCAGTCCGAGACCCTGGATGCCATGTCACGCGCAGCCCGCGAGCTGCCGCCCTGGAAAATCTCCGGATGCGGCCGTTGCAGCGGCTTGGGCTTGAGGGTGTAGTCGTTGAAACGGTAGAAGTCACCGTGGAAGCTGAAGTTGTCCTGGGTCCAGATACCCTTGAGGGCACGGATGAACTCCTCGGAGCGACGGTAGCGCTCGTCATGTTCCAGCCAAGGCTCGCCGATGGCGCGAAACTCGCCTTTGAACCAGCCTGACACCACATTGACGGCAATGCGTCCGCCGGTGAACTGGTCAATGGTCGCCAGTTGCTTGGCCGCCAGCGCGGGCGACCACGGGCCGGGCAGGATTGCGGCGATGACCTTGAGCTTCTCGGTGGCTGCCAGCAGCGCATGGCTGATGGTCACCGACTCGTGCTGGTTGTCGGCGCCGTAGCCGGCAGTAAAACGGATCTGCGACAGCGCGTACTCGAACCCGGAACGCTCGGCGATCTGTGCCAGCTTGCGGTTGTAGTCGATGTCCCAGCTGGTGCGCTGCTCAATCTTGCTGACGACGAGGCCGCCGCTGACATTGGGGACCCAGTAGGCGAATTTGATTGGTTGGCTCATGGCGATGCTCCTGTTGCCGGGGGAAATGAAGTCAGGCCGCACTGGCGACCGGGATCTGGAAGAACGCGCTGACGGTGTCGAGCACCCGTTCGATGCGTTCGAACTGCGCGGGCTCGACCAGATGGTGCTGGTCGAAGGCCTCAACGCTGGCGTACAAGCCATACGGCAGGGTGTGCGCCTGGAAGAAGGCGAACAGGGGGCGTAACTGGTGATCGATCATCAGGGCGTGGCGCTCGCTGCCACCGGTGGCCGCCAGCACTACCGGGACCCCTCTGAGCGACTGGTGGTCTACCAGATCGAACAGGTGCTTGAACAAACCCGTGTAGGAGGCGCGGTAAACCGGACTGCCGACCAACAACAGGTCGGCCTGCTCAATGGCCTGCAAGTGAAGCTGTAAATCGGCGGAGGCGGTATCGCGCTCAAGCGAGCCGGACAAGGCGCTGCAAAGCTCGGCGATGCGCACCCAATGCACGTCAAGGTTCGACAACCTTGCCTGCAGCTTCTCCACCAGCGCCTGCAGCAACCCATGAGTACGCGATGGCGCGCGCAGGCTGCCCGATACCACCACGACCCTGATGACGCTTGTGTTCATGCACATCCCTCCTGCCCTCGCGGCTTCGTCCAGAAGCTCTTGAGCAGCTACCGTGCCAAACCAATAAAGCGTTCAAAATCAATGCGTTGGCCAAAACACTCAACAGCCATTGCTGCTCCGGCACAAGCAGGCTGTTGAATCACTGACTGCAAGCCAACAGCAGGGCCTGAGGCGCCGAATGACCGCCTGGCAACAGCCCTGCGACAGGCTGTTGCCAGCGACACAGCCCGCGCGTCAACGAAAAATGATCAAGCATTTGATTTAAAAGCACTTTTTTAAAGGGCACGGAGTTTGCGAAGGAGCGATGGTGCGCAACCGCACCCATCGAGGAGAACTGCAATGACCGCTCAAGCCCACCTGCCTCAACTGTCCATCGGAACCGACTACGAAACCCTTGCCGCCCGCTTCCGGCCAATCTTTGCGCGCATCGCCGAAGGTAGCGTGGAGCGGGAGCGCACCCGCAGCCTGCCTTTCGAGCCCATCCGCTGGCTCAAGGAGGCCGGCTTTGGCGCCGTGCGTGTTCCCGTCGAACATGGCGGCGCTGGCGCCTCGTTGCCGCAACTGTTCCAACTGCTGATCGAACTGGCCGAAGCCGACTCCAACGTGCCGCAGGCATTGCGCGGGCACTTCGCTTTCGTCGAAGACCGTCTCAATGCCCACGCCAGTGCAGCGCAGGACGTCTGGTTCAAACGCTTCGTCGAAGGTGATCTGGTGGGTTGCGCCTGGACGGAAGTGGGTTCGGTGAAGATTGGCGATGTCATCACCCGTGTCTCGCGCAAAGGCGACAAATGGGTGGTCAACGGAACCAAGTACTACAGCACCGGCAGCCTCTTCTCCGACTGGATCGACCTGTTCGCCCGCCGCGACGACACCGGTGGTGATGTGATCGCGGCGATCCGCACCCGACAGCCAGGCATCACCCAGAGCGATGACTGGGACGGCTTCGGCCAACGCACGACAGGCAGTGGCACCTCGGTGTTCGAGAACGCAGAGGTCGAGGAAGAGAACATCATCGACTTCGCCACCCGCTTCAAGTACCAGACCGCCTTCTACCAACTGGTACTGCTCGCCGTCATCGTCGGTTCGGGTCGCGCCGCCCTGCGCGACTTCAGCCAGGAAACCCGCAAACGCACGCGCGTGTTCAGCCATGGCAATGCACCAGCGGTAAGCCAGGATCCGCAGGTGTTGCAGGTCATCGGCAAGGCCTGCGCGCTGGTCTACGCCGCAGAGGCTGGCACCCTGCGCGCCACCGAGGCTGCGCAGCAAGCCTACCTGGCTCGCTTCGGCCATGACGAGGCCGCCGAGCGCCAGGCCAATATTGCCGCCGAACTGGAGTCAGCCCAGGCGCAGGTGGCGGCCGTGGAGCTGGTGCTGCGTGCCACCAGCGACCTGTTCAACACCCTGGGCGCCTCCAGCACCAGTACCACCAAGCAACTTGACCGCCACTGGCGCAACGCGCGCACCGCTGCCGTGCACAACCCTGTGATCTACAAGGAACGCATCATCGGCGACTGGCACGTCAATGGCACCGAGCCGCCCTACGTCTGGCAGATCGGCGGTGGTGCCAAGCAGCGCTGAAGCCGCCATTCCAATCCCCCTGCGATCACGCCCACCCCCGAGCCACACTCGCGGGTCGGCGTAACTTTTCATCCAGGACATCAAGCTCAACGACCGTTTCTAAAGGAGCCCTTTGATGAGCGAACCCCACCTGCAGCAGCGAGATGAAAGCATCGTGCTGCACCCATCCAGCAAACCAGCCCACCGCTTAGGCAGTGAGCGCGAAGCCATCGAGGCGGCGCACGCCCTGGCTCAGGACTTCCGCCGCGAGGCTGCCGCCCGTGACCGCGAACGCCGCCTGCCCCTGGCGGAGCTGGAGGCCTACTCGCAAAGCGGCCTCTGGAGCATCACCGTGCCTCAGGCTTATGGGGGCCTGGGAGCCAGCTACCGCACCGTCGGCGAGGTGTTCAAGATCATCTCGGCAGCCGACGGCTCACTCGGCCAGTTACCGCAGAATCACTTCGTCATCCTCGCGCACATCGGCTTCGACGCCAGCGACGCGCAGAAGCGCTTCTTCTTCGACCTTGCCCTGTCCGGAGCTCGCTTCGGCAACGCCTTCTCCGAACGCAATGGCAAGCACGTCGCGGACCTCCAGACCAGGATCACACGCGATGGCGACGACTACGTAGTCAACGGGCAGAAATTCTTCTCCACCGGCGCCCTGGTGGCACACTGGATTCCCATCGTCAGCGTGGACGAGCAGGGGCGCCCGCATCTGGCCGTGGTGCCACGGGAAACCGAAGGGCTCAAGGTGATCAACGACTGGTCCAGCTTCGGCCAGCGCACCACGGCAAGCGGCACGGTGCTGATCGAGCAGGTGCGGGTGCAGGCCAGCCAAGTGGTGCCAATCTGGCAGGCCTTCGACCGCCCTACCGCTGGCGGAGCGATCTCGCAGTTCATCCAGGCGGCCATCGATGCGGGGTTGGCACGAGAAGCGCTGGCCGACACCCTGGACTACGTGCGCCGACACACTCGTCCCTGGATCGATTCGGGACTGGAGAAAGCCACCGATGACCCTTACATCCTCCAGCAACTCGGCGACCTGCAGATTCGCCTGCGCGCCGCCGAGGCCGTGCTGGATCTGGCGGCAGATGCCATCGACCTGGCAATACGCGAACCCAGTGAAGAGAGCGTGGCCGAGGCCTCCATCCGCACGGCCGAAGCCAAGGTGCTCACGACCGAGGTGGCCATCCTTGCCAGCAATCGCTTGTTCGAGTTGGCAGGCACCCGCTCGACCCTGGAGGAATACTCCCTTGACCGTCACTGGCGTAATGCCCGCGTGCATACTCTGCACGACCCCGTACGCTGGAAATACCACCTCATCGGCAACTACCTGCTCAACGGCATCAAGCCGCCGCGCCATCCCTGGAGCTGAGCGCAGCCCTGGCCGGGCGCAGGATTCGGCCAGGGGGTTCCCGGAGCATTAAACAAGCATCAGTGCTGGATGATGCAAGGCGGTTGCAGATGCCGCCGCCCCATCAGCCGGCCTTGCCGCCCAGGTAGAAATGCCGGATGTCTTCCCGTGCAATCCGCTCGGCGGCCGCTCCCTCACCTACCACCCGGCCGTTCTCCAGGATGCAGGCATAACTGGCATGGCGCAGGAAGTGGATACGGCCACGGCCTGTACCAGACCGGAGATCGCCTTCAGCGTGGTGCTCTTGCCGGCGCCGTTGGCGCCTAGCAGCGCGACGATATCGCCACCCTGCAGTGAAACCCCGGCCACGGAGAGAATCGCGCCGTCGTAAATCACTTCTATGTCGTTTACCGCAAGCAGCGACTGGCCCGAGCAACGTGCAGCCCCTCAACCTGGCCGCCGTTGATCATCGCGGTCTGACAGCGTGACGACACCGACACCAGCTAGTCGGGGATCTCCTCGTGCGCCTGCAGGTGATGATTGAGCTGGGCGATATGTTCCGGACCAATGCCACAGCAACCACCCACGATGGTAGCCCCCTCCTCGACCCACTGCTGCGCCCACTGCAGGTAGGCCTCAGGCCCAAGGTCGGCGCGGATATCGAGCAGAGTGTCGTTGGCCTGGGCGTCTTCACGCACTGGAGGAAAGGCATTGGCATACACACCGAGTGGCAACTCGCGGGCCTGCTTCTTCAGCACCTGCCGGGCACTGTGGAGCGCGGCGCCCATACTTTCCGGCTGACTGCAGTTGAACAGCAAGGCGCTGGCACCCAGCTCAAGGGCCAGGAGAACTGCCTGCTCCACGCTTTCGCCCGAGCGCAGCAAAGGCTGCGACTGCTCCGTGTCGGGATCGAGCAGCGTGAAGGATAGCCAGAGCGGCTTGCACTCACCGTCCAGCGCGGCATGCACGGCGCGGGCTTCGGCCAGGGAGCTCTGGGTTTCCGCCAGCCAGAAATCCACATACGGCGCCAGGCCGGAGATCAGTTCGCGGTGGATGGCCTGGGAGCGGAGCGGGTCGAAGAGGTCCGGCCGATACGACCCTAGCGCGGGGGGCAGTGAACCGGCAACCCGCACCTGGGCGTCTGCCTCGTCGGCGGCACCACGGGCAAGCTGCCCGGAAAGCCCGGCCAGGGCCCGGCCGGAGCGGGCAAAGCGTTCCTCGCCAATATGAAACGGCACCACCGCATAACTGTTGGTGGTGATCACGCTGGCGCCGGCCGCAATGAACGCGCGATGTACCTGCGCTACGTATTCAGGTGCTTCGAGCAGCGCCAGGGCCGACCATTCCGGCTGCCGGAACGGTGCGCCGATACGCTTGAGCTCTCGCCCCATCCCGCCATCAAGCAGGGTCCAGGCATTCTGAGTCATTGCGCTGCCACCTTGGTGCCAGCGGCACTCAACCAGTGATCGACGGTCGCCTGGTTGGCGGCGACCCAAGCCTTGGCCGCGGCGTCTGCCGGCTGCTTCTCGCGCTCGATCTTGAGGATCAGCTCGTTAAGGGATGCCGGATCGATGCTCACGTTTTCCAGGAATGCGGCGATCCGGGGCGCACGCTGCTGCAGCGCCGAAGAGGCGAGAATGTGCACCTTCGCGTCAGGATAAGCGCAGGTGACGCTGCTCTTGTTCAGCCAGTCGGCATCGACGGTCGGACTGATGAACTTCCAGCAGCCGTCAGCCTTGTACAGGGGATCGCCCTTCTTGTTGTCCTGGGCATAGCCATCGAACGGTGGCTCATCGAGACGGCGCAGGTCATAGGCAGAGAAGATCCAGTCCGGCGTATAGGCGTAGAAGATCACGCCGCGCTCAGCTTTGTAGGCAGCGTCGAGCTTGGCGTAGGTCACCGAGGCTTCGGTGGAGACAGACTCGAAGTTGCCGTCGAAGCCAAAGTCCTTGGCCTTGATCTGACCGATATAGGTCGACTCCCAACCCGCCGGCCCGACCAACAGCTGGGACTTGCCGCCCCCTGGCGGCGCGAACAGCTCGGCGACCTCAGGCCTCTTGAGGTCGTAAACCGACTTCACCCCGTACTTGTCCTGTATATAGCCGGGAATATAAAAACCTTGTACACCAACGTAGGGCTGCTTGTTGGGAACCAGCGAACGGGTGCCGCCGGTGACGTATCTGGCCCAGGCGGCGGACTGGTTCGGCAGCCAGATGTCGGTGAGCACATCCACCGAACCGTCGCCCTTGGCGGCGGCTGCGAACAGTACCGGCAGGTCACCGGCCAGGTAGGACACATCGCCGTCAAGCCGGCTGGTGATGACGTTACCGAGGATGTACTGGATGGCGATGGCGCCGGTCCAGTTCTGCTCGCCGATGACGATCTTGTCCTTGGCGAAGATTGCCGCGGTCGGCACTAGCGCACCCAGCAACGTGACACCAGCGAGTGCGCGGGAAAGGAATCTGGCCATGTAGGGGGTTTACTCCTGAGTGGGACGATGACGTTTGCGAAGGGATGCCTGGATGATCCGGTCGGGCACCAAGGCACAGAAAACAATGGCGATGCCGGCGAGGACGCCCTCCCCACCCTTGATGTTGCGCAGGGCGGTCATGACGTCGTAGCCGAGGCCACCGGCGCCGATCAGCGCTGCCACGACGACCATGGACAGGCTCATCACGATGGTCTGGTTCACCCCTAGCAACAGGGAGCCGGAAGCCAGCGGCAACTCGACCCGGGTGAGCGTCTGCCAGGGCGTCGCGCCGTGGGCGACTGCGGCCTCTACTGCGGCCTTGGGCACCTCCTGAATACCCAGGGCAGTGAGGCGGATCATCGGCGCCAGGGCGAAGATCACCGTGGCGATCACCGCCGGTGTTTTGCCGACGGAGAAAAAGGCTACCGCCGGAATCAGGTAGACGAAGGTCGGCAAGGTTTGCATGACATCGAGCAGCGGCGTGATCACGCGCCGCGCCAGCGGCCGCTTGGCCAGCAAGATGCCGGTAGGAATACCGATCAGCAGCGACAGCAGCACCGATGAGCCGACCAGCGCGACGGTAGAGACCGTGCGTTCCCAGAAACCGAACAGGCCGATGTAGCCCAGGGCCAACGCACTGGTAAGGGCCAGGGTCGCTCCGGCGGAACGCCAGGCCAGATAGATCAGGGCCAGCGCCGGCACCGGCCACGGAATCCAGCCCAGCGCGCCTTCAACGCCTTCGATGACAGTACGCACAGCGACGATCACCCCGACGAAGGCGCTCTCGAAGGTCAACTGAGACCAGCTGATCAACCGGTCGATGGCACCAGCTACCGCAAGCATGCTGTCGCGGTCGGAGGGAAACTGCAGCAGTGCGCCGGCAGCATCAGGCGTCAGGGCGCGCCATAGTGTCAGTGCCTGGCTCGCCAGCAGCAGCACCAGGGGCAATCCCGCGCCATGGGAGTCACGGTCGTGACCGCGCAGGCTCAGCCAAACGCAGGCAGTGCGGTTGACCAGAAGTGCTGCCAGTGCGATGGCCAGCATCCATCCGGCCCCCTCGCGCCACGCGCCAGCGAACCCGGCGAGGGCCGTCAACTCCACCAGCAGCGCCAGCCAGAACAGGCTACTTCGTCCTGCGGCAGCCAGCGCTGCCGGGCCCAACAGGCCTTGGCGAAGCCAGCTGTTTTTCGCAGGCGCTTGCAAAGCGGCCGGCGGCGACGCGCCGAGCACCTCGTCGCCAGGCGACGCAGCGGTGGGACCGATATGCGGCCGCTCGTCGAAGAAATCGGCCACGCCCTCGTCCGCCGGTTGTTCAAGCAGTTCACCGGGGGTGCCGACCTGAATCAGTCGCCCGGCGCGCAGCACGGCGATACGGTCGGCCAGACGCAACGCTTCACCCGGATCGTGGGTCACCAGCAGCGTCGTGATGCCGCGTTCACGCACCAGTTGCAGGAAGCGACCCTGCAGGTCGCGGCGAATGGTCGGGTCCAGCGCGCTGAATGGTTCGTCCATCAGCAGGATGTCAGGGTCGGTGACCAGCGCCCGGGCAAGCCCGACGCGTTGCTGCATGCCGCCAGACAACTCGTGGGGGAAATGCTCGCCCCACTCTGCCAGCCCCACCGCCTGCAGTTGCCGTTGCGCCGCTGCGTGCCGCGCACTTTCCGGCTCACCTCGCAGCTCCAGAGGCAAGGCAACGTTGTCGCGTACGCTGCGATGCGGCAACAATCCGAAGTGCTGGAACACCATGCCGATGCGCTGCGAACGCAGCTGGCGCAGCGCGGGCAACGTCAGGTCGCTCAGCAGCTCGCCATCGATAAGCACATCGCCGCTGCTTGGTTCTATCAACCGGTTGACGTGGCGCAGCAAGGTCGATTTGCCGCTGCCGGATGTACCCATCAGGCAAAGCACCTCGCCACGCCGCACCGCGAGGCTCACTTGCTCAACCGCGCTACTAGAGCCTGACCTGCGGCCCTCGTAGCGTTTGGTCACCACGCGGAATTCCAGCGCGATATCGGCGATCGATGCCGAGGCAAAGGCAATATTTCGTCCACCTGTGCCGGCCAGCGCAGTGGCTTTCACTGGGTCGCCGGCAATCAGTGGGTATTCATCAGCGATCACGTCGCCCCCTGGAGTTCACAAGATTCCAGAGCGACTGAGCAGACTCCATGCCAATCAGCCAGACCCCACGTATTTCCAGGCGTGCCTGCTTATTTAGCGGGAGCGGCATGCTGCGGTAGCAGCATCACTGTACGGCTGCTGTTGGATGGGCAACAGCAAGAAGGGAGCCCGTTATCCAAGGCGAAGGGATGAATACGGTCATTCACGACCCTCCCGCCGCCTGGACACAGCTCGTGAAAGCCAGCCGACGACGTCGGCCGGCAACCGGCATCAACCACGCAGCATGTGGGCTGCCAGGCCGGCCAGAGCACAGGCAACCAGTACCTGGATCACGCCACGCTTGAAGCGGAACAGGGCCACTGCAGCAGCAATAGCGATCAGCGCCGAAGGCCAGTCGAACGCCCCGCCGAAACCCTTTGGCCAGAGCACGTGATAGCCGAAGAACAGGGCCAGGTTGAGGATCACCCCCACGACCGCAGCCGTGATGCCAGTCAGTGGCGCAGTGAACTTCATCTCATTGTGGGTCGACTCCACCAACGGGCCACCGATCAGGATGAAGAGAAAGGACGGCAGGAAGGTGAACCAGGTGACCAGGCTCGCCGCGACCGCACCGGCCAGGAACGGGTGCTCCGCGCCAAACACTAAATGCACATAACCACCGACAAAGCCGACGAAGGCAACCACCATGATCAACGGCCCTGGCGTGGTTTCCCCCAAGGCGAGACCATCGATCATCTGGGTAGGTGACAGCCAGCCGTAGTGCGCGACGGCGCCCTGGTAGACATAGGGCAGTACGGCGTAAGCGCCACCAAAGGTCAAAAGTGCGGCCTTGGTGAAGAACCAGCCCATTTGCGTCAGGGTGCCGGCCCAGCCAAACGCCAGTGTCAGCAGCCCCATGGGCAAGGCCCAGAGTACCGCGCCGATCAGTACCAGGCGCAGCAAATGCCCCACCCGAAAACGCGCATGCTCAGGCGTTGGTGTGTCGTCGTCGATCAGCGCCGGGCCGTAACTGCTATTGGCAGCGCCATGACCGCCACCAATCACGAATTTGCCGGGCGCGAACCGGCCGCCTACATAACCGATGATACCGGCGACCAGCACGATCAGCGGGAAAGGCACGTTGAGAGCGAAGATAGCCACGAACGACGCCGCGGCCATGGCCCACAGCCAGCCGTTCTTCAGCGCGCGCGAGCCAATCCGGTGAGCCGCGTGAACGACGATCGCCGTGACTGCAGGCTTGATGCCATAGAAGATCCCGGCCACCACCGGGACCTCGCCAAAGGCAATGTAGACCCAGGACAAGCCAATCAGGATGAACAGTGAGGGCAACACGAACAGTACGCCGGCAATCACCCCACCCCAGGAGCGGTGCATGAGCCAACCGATGTAGGTGGCTAGCTGCTGTGCCTCAGGGCCTGGCAACACCATGCAGTAGTTCAGTGCGTGCAGGAATCGCTTCTCGCTGATCCATCGCCGCCGCTCAACCAACTCCTCGTGCATGATCGAGATCTGCCCGGCAGGTCCGCCAAAGCTGATAAAGCCCAGCTTGAGCCAGAACAGAAACGCTTCAAACAAGCCAATCGGCTTGCGAGCAGCTTGCGATGGAGGCTGTTCGTTTACTGCGGAGGTGGTTTCAACCATTTGGGTTTTCCTCACTTGCGAAAGCCGTCAGCAGGCCGTCGAAGATGCCCCCGGCGACCGTTGTCAGTTGATCATCGTCGCCAATGCTTTCTCTCAAGCCCGCGAGGACGCGCTCGATGCCAGGCGCCTCTGAGGGCTGGCTTCCACCAACATCCAGGTAATGCACGACGGCGGCCAACCGAGACAGGCCTGGCTGCTGAATGGCAAAACTTTCGATGAGGGTTTCGAAGGACACACGCTCCCCGACATGGCTGAACGTTGCACCGTCGAAGTCGAAGCCGAGCGCATCGCTCGGGCAGTCGTCAGGGCTGCCCAACCAGATGAATCGGGCGTCAGCATCGATGAAGCGACGTATCAACCAGGCACATGCCAGCCGATCCACCCAGGGGCGCCTACGGGTTGCCCAGCAGCGGCCCTGGTAGTCGATACGTTCCAGTCGGGTGATAACCTGATCGTGCGCACTCGGCTCATCGCAAGACAGTGCGCGGCTAATCGCGGCTTCAAGCTCCTGCAGCGCCGAGTCGGCTTGTGCCCTGGGCACGCCCGGGAAAAAATCGATCGCTGCCAACTGGCCGAAGGCCTTCCTGAGCTTGCGCACCTGCCGTGCTGTCTGCAGCGCATTGTCCGGCGCCAGTTCAGCCCTGCAGCCTGCGATTTCTGCCATCAGTCTGGCGTACTCATCGCTCCTGTCGAACAGCTTGCTGAAGCGCTCTTCACGCTCCGGCAGCGACAGGAGAAATGCCGTGCCGTTGATGGCCAGTACGTCTCGCTCGACGGCTTCGAAAACCTCCCGACCCGAGCGTTGCTCGGGCAGCAGGTAAACACCATCCCTCAACACTGCGGCTCCAGAGGCCTTCAGGGCTCTCCAGGCACGCATTCGCTCTGTGGCATTGGCCGTCGGCAATCCGAGAATCAGTAGCAACCAATCCATTATGTAGCTCATTCAACATAAATTGTTTAATTCGCTACATTAATCCAGAACTACGGAAAATCAACAGGCGCGCTCCAATTCGGGCCAAAAGCTGAAGCTCGGTGCATGACGTGCCTTTTTTTGAGGCACACCTGTCGGCGGTCCCTCGGGCCGCTCCGCTACGGCTGCGCGCTGCGCAGTCATTGAATGCAGCAATAAAATCTCGCGGTTTCAATGTGTTACCGCTCGCTTCTTGCCATTTCGCAGCTGTGCCGGGCTTTCGGCACCTTCATTGCAACGGCCCTTGCGTGCACGACGCACCAGCAATTGATTGGATTCGAGGCTCACCGCAGACACAGCACCCACCGACCCCAGCAAGGCCGCACCCGAATATGTAGATGAACCGCAATGAAGCTGCCGGCAACGGCGGCAAGGAGTGGGTATGTCCCGGGCATTTTTCAATGAAATGTACGAAACGAACGGAAGTTGCCGCCCGCATTACCAGGAGTTCGCTCGCTGGTTGGCAAACACCCCATTGGAGTTGCTGGAGCAACGCCGACGCGAAGCCGACCTGCTGTTTCACCGCGCCGGTATCACCTTCACCTTGTACGGTGACAAGCAAGACACCGAGCGCCTGATCCCCTTTGACATCATCCCGCGCAGCATTCGCGCCAGCGAATGGCGCATGGTCGAGCGCGGCTGTATCCAGCGGGTGCACGCCCTGAACCTGTTCCTGCAGGACATCTACCACGACCAGCGCATCCTCAAAGCCGGCATCATCCCGCCGGAGCAAGTGCTGGCCAATGAAGGCTACCAGATCGCCATGCAGGGCCTGGGGCTGCACCGTGGGCTCTATGCCCATATCGCCGGCGTCGACCTGGTCCGCGATGGTGATGGCAGCTACTTCGTGCTGGAGGACAACCTGCGCACCCCCAGCGGGGTCAGCTACATGCTCGAAGACCGCAAGATGATGATGCGACTGTTCCCCGAGCTGTTCGCCGCACAGCGCATCGCCCCGATCGACCACTACCCCAACCTGCTGCTGGACACGCTCAAGAGCGCCAGCCCACTGGACAACCCCACCGCCGTGCTGCTCACACCTGGCCGCTTCAACAGTGCCTATTTCGAGCACGCCTTCCTGGCTCGGGAAATGGGTATCGAACTGGTCGAGGGCGCGGACCTGTTCATCCGTGACGAGCATGTCTACATGCGTACCACCGCCGGTCCGCAGCAGGTGGATGTGATCTATCGCCGCCTGGACGACGATTACCTCGACCCGCTGTCGTTCAACCCTGACTCGATGCTGGGCGTGCCGGGGCTGATCTCGGTATATCGCGCCGGCAACGTGGTGCTGGCCAACGCGGTGGGCACCGGTGTGGCAGACGACAAGTCGATCTACCCGTATGTCGACGACATGATCCGCTTCTATCTGGGTGAAGAACCGGTGCTGAACAACGTCCCTACCTGGCAGTGCCGCAGGCCTGCAGACCTGTCCCATGTCCTGGCCAACCTGCCCGACCTGGTGGTCAAGGAGACCCAGGGTTCCGGTGGCTATGGCATGTTGGTCGGGCCAGCGGCAACCAGCGCACAGATCGAAGACTTCCGCGCCCGCATCAAGGCCCGCCCGCATGCCTACATCGCCCAACCTACCCTGTGCCTGTCCACCTGCCCGACCTTTGTCGACAGCGGCATCGCACCGCGCCACATCGACCTGCGCCCGTTCGTGCTGTCTGGCAGTGAAACCCGACTGGTGCCAGGCGGCCTGACCCGCGTGGCACTTCAGGAGGGCTCGCTGGTAGTCAACTCGTCGCAGGGCGGCGGTACCAAGGACACCTGGGTGGTGGAGGACTGAACCATGCTTTCGAGAACTGCTTCCGACCTGTACTGGATGTCGCGCTACCTGGAGCGTGCGGAGAACCTTGCGCGCATGCTCGAGGTCAGCTATTCGCTATCACTGATGCCCCAGGCCGGGCGCAGTGACGGCCATGCCGAGCTGGCCATGTCGCTGCTGGCATCCGGAACGCTGGACGACTACCGCCGCCGGCACACCGAACTCGACACCGAGCGCATGCTGCACTTCTTCGCCCTCGACGCGACCAACCCCAGCAGCATCTATTGCTGCCTGCAGGCGGCCAGGACCAATGCCCACGCAGTGCGTGGCCGCATCACCGCCGACATGTGGGAGAACATCAACGCTACCTGGATCGAGATGCGCAACATTGCCAGCAATGGCCTTGGCCGTTACGGCATCAGCCAGTTCTGCGACTGGGTCAAGGAACGCTCGCATCTGTTCCGCGGTGCAACCTCAGGCACCATCATGCGCAACGACGCATACAGTTTCATCCGCCTGGGGACCTTCCTGGAGCGAGCCGACAACACCCTGCGCCTGCTCGATGCACGCTATGAAATGTTCGGCGAGGCCTCTGAAGAGGTCAGCGATGACTCTGCCCGCGGCTACTACCAATGGAGCGCCTTGCTGCGCGCGTTAACCTCCTACGAAGCCTTCAACGAACTCTATCGCGCCGCGCCCAGTGCACGGCCGGTATCGGAGCTGCTATTGCTGCGGGTCGACGTGCCCCGCTCGCTGCATGCCTGTATCGAGGAACTGGACCAGATCCTTGCCTGCCTGCCGGGCAGCACCGGGCGCGCCGCCCAGCGCATGGCCGCCGAACTCAACGCTCGTCTGCGCTACACCGCGATCGACGAAATCCTCGAAGCGGGGTTGCACCCGTGGCTGAGCGACTTCATCGGACGCATCAACCAACTGGGCCAGGCGGTCCATCACTCCTATCTGGAGGTCGTATGAAACTGTCCATTCGCCACGACACTACGTACAGCTACGCAAGCGATGTCTGCAACAGCATCCAGTTCCTGCGCCTGACACCCCGCAGCAGCGAGCGCCAGCGCATCAATGAATGGCAACTGGACCTGCCCTGCAAGGTCAACGGCCAGATCGACCCGTATGGCAACATCCTGCATGTACTGACCCTGGACAAACCCCACGGTCACCTGGCGCTGACCGCCAGCGGCCAGGTGGAGATCGACCCGGAGCGCGAGCAGGAGGCCGGCGAACATTCTCCCCTGCCATTCCTGCGCGGCAGCCACCTGACCCAGGCCGATGACGCACTCAAGGCCTTCGCCAAGCGACACTGTGGCGAACACCGCGACCGGGCGGCGCTGGTCGGGCTGATGCAAGCCCTGGCCGAGCACATGCCATACAGTCCCGGGGCCACGTCGGTGGGCACCACCGCCATCGAAGCGTTCGGCGGCGCTGCCGGGGTCTGCCAGGACCACACCCATGCATTCCTCGCCTGCGCACGTAGCCTGGGTATTCCGGCACGCTACGTCTCCGGTTACCTGTGCACCGAAGACGAGCAGCATCTGGCCAGCCATGCCTGGGCCGAAGCCTGGGTCGATGACGCCTGGTACAGCTTCGACATCA
Organism: Pseudomonas sp. NPDC096925; assembly: GCF_044762545.1. NCBI lineage: Bacteria > Pseudomonadati > Pseudomonadota > Gammaproteobacteria > Pseudomonadales > Pseudomonadaceae > Pseudomonas > Pseudomonas sp. NPDC096925. Next base: position 206,161 of record NZ_JBIWEM010000007.1, read on the forward strand.
CCAATCGCCTTACCCGGCCAGAGCGTCACCTGAAGCTGGCAGTGGGCCTGGACTACCTCGATGCCTGTCCGGTCAGGGGCGTGCGCCGCGGAGGTGGCGCCGAATCGATGCAGGCCAGCGTGCACGTGCATCGCCAGTGACAGGCGCTGCACCCGTTCATAAAGAAAACAAGGGAAACAGCATGACCTATTGTGTCGCCATGCACCTGGCGGACGGGCTTGTCTTCATCAGCGACTCACGCACCAATGCGGGCATCGACCAGATCGCCAGCTTTGCCAAGTTGTTCGTGTTCGGCGTGCCGGGGGAACGCCTGATCGTGCTGCAGACCGCTGGCAACCTGGCGACCTCGCAATCGGTGGTGAACCTGCTGCAGCAACGCACCCGGGGCCCCGGCCCCAACCTGCTGAACGTTGCCACGCTCTACGATGCGACGGTACTGGTTGCCGACACCCTGCGCGAAGTGGTCGGCCGTGATCGCAGCAAGCTGTCGGCCGGAATCGACCTGAGCAGTTCGTTCATCGTCGGCGGCCAGATTGCCGGCGGCGCCATGGGCATCTACAACGTCTATGCGCAGGGCAATTTCTTCCAGGCCACGCCAGACACCCCGTTCCTGCAACTGGGCGAAAGCAAGTATGGGCGGCCGATTCTGGACCGTAACCTCGGCTACCAGATGCCTCTCGATGAAGCGTTGCGCTGTGGCCTGATCTCGTTCGACTCGACCATTCGCAGCAACCTGTCGGTGGGTATGCCGTTGGACCTGTTGGTATATCACAAGGACAGCCTGGAAACACCGAAACGCCAGCGTATCGCCAGCGACGATGCCTATTACGAGCAGATACGCAGGCAGTGGAGCGACGGGCTCAAAAGACTGTTGGCCGAATTGCCACCGCCGCCGTACTGATTGGCAGGGCCACTGTGGGAGCGGGCATGCCCGTTCCCACAGTGGTCTTGGTCCTACTCCAGCGGAATAGTCAGGCGATCAATGACGGTGCGGGTTTCTGGCCGCACCCCACGCCACCAGGCGAACGCCTCCGCCGCCTGCTCGACCAGCATGCCGACACCATCGGCCAGTCGCGCCACACCCTGCGCCTGGGCCATGCGCAGGAACGGCGTCAGGCCTTTGCCATACGCCAGCTCGTAAGCCAGCCGCGTCTCGCCCAGCACACCCTCAGGCAGCGGCGGCAGCTCACCGGTGAGGCTCGCGGAAGTGGCGTTGACCACGATGTCGAAGGACTGTCCTTCCAGTTCCTCATAACGGCTGATGCGCAGCCTTGGGTGATCCAGCTCGTTGCGCAGTGTGAGCGCCTTGGCCATGTCGCGGTTGGCGAGCACCAGTTCGCTCGGCCCCGCCTGCAGGAACGGCAGCAACGCACCACGCACCGCGCCACCGGCGCCGAGCAACAGTACCCGTCGATTGCCCAGCGGTTCACCGAGGTTTTCCTCGATATCCCGCAACAAGCCAATGCCGTCGAAGTTCTCGGCAACGATACGGCCATCCTCGAACTTCAGTGCATTGGCCGCCCGCGCCAGCTGGGCGGCCTCGCTGCGCTGGTCGGCCAGCTCGAAGGCACGCAACTTGAACGGCGCGGTGATGTTCATGCCCAACCCGCCATCATCGCGAAACTGCAGTACCTGGGCCTCGAAGCCCTCGAGTTCGCCCTCGATGGCGCCGTACTCCAGGCACTGGCCAGTGGCCTGGGCGAACAGGCCATGAATCAACGGGGACTTGGTGTGGTTGATCGGTCGGCCGATCACTGCATAGCGGTCGCTCATCGGGCATCTCCGTGGGTGAACAGCACACCGTCAGCTTGCATGGCGGTGATTTCTTCAGGGCTGAAGCCAAGCCCGGCGGCTACTTCGGCATTGTGCTGGCCGAGGTCCGGGGCCACCTGGTGGATCGTGGTGTCGCAGTCGGAAAAGCGGAACGGCAGGTTGGGCAGGCGCAAGGTACCGTAGCGCGGGTGCTGCTGCTCGATGACCATGTTGCGCGCCTGGATCTGCGGGTCAGCCACGACCTCGTCGATGCGCTGCACCTTGGCGCTGGGAATGTCGATGCCATCGAGCAATTGCAGGATATCGGCTACCCGCCGTGCGCCGACCCAGTCACGCACCACGGCCAGGATCGCCTGGCGATGGGCGTTGCGGCCATTGAGGCTGTGGTAGCGGCTGTCGCTGCCGAAGCCGGGCGGGCCACCGTTGGCCTCGAGCATCGCGGCAAAGCGCTTCCAGGCGTCGTCGACCTGGGCGGCGATCACCAGGTCGCCATCGGCGGCGCGAAACACGCCGTACAGGGTGGAGGTCGGCATGTCATGGCCGGTCTGCTCAGGCAGGACGGTGCCGTCGGACAAGGTGTAGCACTGCACCGCGTATTCATGCATCGACACCAGCGTGTCGTACAGGGCCATGTCGATGTGCTGGCCACGACCACTGCTCACCCGGCCCAGTAGCGCCGCATTGATCGCCGCCACGGCATGGATGCCGGTGTACATGTCGCCCAGGGAAATGCGCAGCAACGGCGGCGCTTCGCCCGGCACGCCGACCATCTGCATGATCCCGCTCTTGGCCTCGGCAATCAGCCCGAAACCGGCGCGGTGGGCATCCGGCCCGGTGTGGCCGTACGCGGAGATGGAGCAGTACACCAGTCGCGGGTTGCGCGCCGACAGCTCGGCATAGCCCAGGCCCAGTTTGTCCAGGGCGCCGGGGCGATAGTTTTCGATGAACACATCGGCCGAGTCGGTCAGGCGTTGCATGAACGCTTTGCCACGCGGGTCCTTCATGTTCACGCTGACGCCCTGCTTGCCCATGTTCAGCTGCAGGAAGTAACCGCTCTGCTGCTCATCCAGGGTGAATGCATGCTGGCGGCCGGCATCGCCGCTGCCCGGCCGTTCGACCTTGATCACCTCGGCGCCCAGTGCTGCCAGGCAGCGGCCCACATAGGGCCCGGCCAGGAAGTGGCTGTAATCGATGACGCGGATACCCGCCAATGGCAATGCCTGGCTCATGCCTGCACTCTCCTGGGCACCATCAGCCGGTGCTCGCCACGCTGCACGACTTCGCCGTGCTGGTTGATCAGTTCCGACGGCAAGACCACGATGCCCCAGCCCGGTCGGCTGTTGCTCGGGCGCATCGCCCCCACGCGCATGCGCACGTGCAGCACATCGTTGACCTTGATCGGCAGCACGAAGTCCCAGGTCCAGCCCAGCGACATGCCCGGCACAAAGCGGTATTCGCACTGGGTCTTCAGGCCGTCGGCGATCGACAGCCCGAACAGGCCATGGGCAACCAGGCAGCCGAAGTGACTCGCGTTGGCGTACGCCTCGTCGACATGCACCGGGGTGTGGTCACCGGTGAGGTCGGCATAGGCCAGAATGCGTTCGCGGGTCACGGTGTAGGTGGGGCTGATGCATTCATCGCCTTCGCGGGCATCGTCCCAGTATTTTTCCACCACGCTCATGCCTTCACCTCCGCACGCGGGTCGATGGCCAATGCCTGGGCGACACACTTCGCCGGCAATGCCTGAATGAACTCCACCGCCAGGCCGTCCGGCAGGCGCAGCCAGTTGCGGCCCTGGGGCATTTCGCTGACGCCGAAACGCTGTGCAGCGGCCAGGGCAGCTTCAAGGTCCTCGCACATGATGCCCAGGTGCGCCATGCGCCCTTCCGGGCCGGCAAAGTCCGGCTGGTGGATGAACTGCAGGCCACCGAGGGTCCAGTACTGCGCCGGCTGCTCGACGTCACCCTGTATCTCGCGCATGGTCATGCCGCACACCTCGCTGAAAAAGCGGATGTGCCACTGGATGTCCCGCACCCAGAACGCAACGTGTTCCAGGTAGGCTTTCGGCTGACTCATGGATGACTCCCCTTCTGCTGATCGGCCATTGCGCGTTCGATACCCTTGATGCAGGCCACCAGGGTCGCGTTGACCGGCGTCGCCACGCCGTGGCGCTGGCCCCAGCGCACGACGGAGCCGTTGATGAAATCGATCTCGGTGACCGAGCCCTTCTCCAGGCTCTGTAGCATCGAGGTACGGAAGCTTGCCGGCAGGCCTTCGGCGGCCAGCCGCCAGGCAGCATCCGGGCTGGTGAGGCTCAGGCGGATGCCTGCTTGCCCGGCGACGGCGATGGCTTCAGCCACCGCTGCCTTGGCGGTGCTTTCCAGCAGCGGCTCGCTGTAGAGCTGGCCATAACCGAGCCTGGTGATAGCGCTGAGCGCGCCCGTCGCGACGTTGACCAGCAGCTTGTCCCACATGGTGCCAAGGATGTTGTCGCTGACCGTGGTCGCGAGCCCGGCGCTGTTGAAGACCTCGGCAATGGCCTGCACACGGGGCGTCAGCTTGCCGTCGAGTTCGCCGATGAAGGTCTGCTTGCCTGCTACACCGGCCCGGATCGAACCCGGCGCCAGCAATACGCCGCCGACGTAGGTCTTGCCGGCCAGCACCCGCTCACGCCCCACCACTTCGGCCAGGATGTCTTCATGGCCAAGGCCATTCTGCAGTGACAGCACCAGCGTCTGCGGCCCGATCAGCGCCCCGGCACCGTCAATCGCCTCGCGGGTGTGGAACGATTTGACCAGCACCACCACCAGGTCGGCCACACCCACGTCTTCGGCGTCGCAGGCCGCATTGACCCGCACCTGCCGCTCGCCGCGTTCGTCCTGCACCCGCAGCCCGTGCAGGTTCATCGCCTCGACATGTGCGCGGCCACGGTTCAACAGCCAGGTTTCATGCCCCGCCTCGCTCAAGGCCGCGCCTATGGCGCAACCCAGGGCGCCGGCACCCAGAATGCAGATTTTCACGTCGCAGACCTCCTGTTGTTTGCGACTACCTTATGCAGCGAGGCTTATTTCGGCTATACAATGGGCTTAATATGCCTATTGAGATTCGCAATAATGAGCGCGCTCGACGCCTTGCCTGACCCCAAGCTGCTGCAGCTGTTCGATGTGCTGTACCAGTGCCGCAGCGTGACCCGTAGCGCTGAACAGCTCGGCCAGAGCCAACCTACTGTGAGCATCTGGCTGGGGCGCTTGCGTGAAGAGTTGAACGACCCGCTGTTCGTACGCACGCCAGGGGGCATGGCCCCTACCCCGCGCGCAGACCAGTTGATCGGGCCATGCCGCGAGGTGCTGGAGTCGCTGCGGCGCCTGACTGCCTGGGAGCCGCAATTCGTTCCGGCCACGGCGCAACGGCGCTTTCGCCTGTGCGTCAGTGATGCCAGCCATATCACCCTGCTGCCCAGCATCCTCAACCACCTGCGTACCCACGCGCCCGGTATTCGCCTGGAGGCGGCGCGCATCGATGGCAATACCGAAAGTGCGCTGGAGTCGGGCGAGGCGGACCTGGCCATCGGCTTTGTGCCTTGGCTGGGCGCGGGGATGTATCAACAGGTGTTGTTCGAGCAGGACTGGGTCTGCCTGAGCAACCCACAACACCCTCGTTTGGGTAAAGGCATGAGCGTGGCGCATTACCAGGGCGAGGGGCATGTACAGATCAGTGCCGGGACCGGGCAGAAGCTGCTGGAGGCTGGCCTGGCGCGGGCCGGCATCGAACGCAGGATCATACTGGAGCTGCCAGCGTTTCTGGGCTTGGGGATGATCGTCGGGTCGACCGACCTGGTGGCGACGCTGCCACGGCACATCGGACAGACCCTTGCCGACATGCATGGTTTGCAGGTGCACGATTGCCCGTTTCCAGTGGAGGGCTTCACGGTCAAGCAGCACTGGCACGCACGGTACCAGCAGGACAGCGGGAATCGCTGGATGAGGGAGGTGGTTCGGGCATTGTTTCAGACAGGGGGTGGTTAGAAGACGAACGCGTCCCTCGCCAAGCTTCCTTCCCTGGAGGCATCGGTATACGGATCAAGCAGCAGGCTTGAGCACCACCTTCGTCCAGCCATCATCCCGCGCATCAAAGTGCTTGTAGGCGTCGGGCCCTTCAGCAAGCGTCAAACGATGGGAAATGATCCGGGAAGGCGTGGTGCGCCCGTGATGAATGAGCTGCGCCAGGCGGCGGTTGCAGGCTTCAGGTTCGCCTGGCCCGTGCGGATGGATTGGCCCTTGAACCAGAACGCACCGAAATCGAAGGCCATCTTGCCCTGCTTCGCCAGGTCGTTCTTCGCCCCCGGATCGTCTGGCACGAACACACCCACGGCGTCGATGCCACCGGTGGCCTTGGTTGAGGCAACCAGGGACGCGGAGGCCGCTTTCGACCCATTGCTGCCGCTCGTGGAGGACAGCTATCGGCCAAAAGCGGTCGTTCAGTGCCTGTGAAATCAAAAGCGATTCAAAATGACTGCGCGCGCGGGCGCGATGGCTGATATGTTTTCCGCACATCAGGTCGCACCCAACCGACGCTGGCCTCATCAAGGAAGATAAGCCAATGAAAACAGTATTCGGCTTCTTGCTCTATGTCTGCCTGAACATATCCGCATTCGCAGGCTACAAAACCATCGGCTTCCAGGTCTCGACGTTGCCGGGCGCGCAAAATGGCCGCCCGCTGGAGCTGGCAGTCTGGTACCCGAGCACAACCACCGCTACACCACAATTGATCGCTGAGACCCAGGTATTCGCCGGTGCCCTCGCCGTCCGCGATGCACACCCGGCCACAGGTGCGCTTCCATTGGTGGTACTTTCCCACGGTTTTCGCGGCAACTGGGGGAACCAGTCATGGTTAGCCAGTGCACTGGCTCACCAGGGCTACATCGTGGCGGCAGTCAACCACCCTGGCACCACCACCCACGATCGCCGCACTGAAGCCGCAGCACAGTTGTGGCAGCGCCCCATCGACTTGCAACGGGCCATCGATGCAGTCATGGCCCAGCCGGATCAGTTTGGACGGGTAGCCAAGCGTCAGATCGCAGTGGCTGGCCATTCACTGGGTGGCTGGACCGCGCTGGAAATCGCGGGTGCCCGTTTCGATCCCAAGCGTTTCGTCCAGGACTGCATCACTCATCCCAAGCTATCCAGTTGCAGCGTTTACAAGCAGATCAATCCCGATAGCGCACCGGCTTCGAAAGCTCGACTGGGCAGCGATCTGCGCGACAAACGTGTCACTGCCATTGTTACCCTGGATCTGGGCCTTTCACGCGGCCTGACCGATGAAAGCCTGATGGCGTTGCCAGTACCGACTCTGGTGATCGCGGCGGGCGCAGCGTCTGAAGATCTCCCTGCACAGCTGGAATCCGCCGCCCTGGCCAAGCGTTTGCCTCCGGCGACGACTCGTTATGTCGAGATCGAGGACGCCAGCCACTTCAGCTTCCTGTCCATGTGCAAACCTGGCGCCACGGCATTGCTTGAAGAAGATGCACCTGGCGATGGCATCATTTGCCAGGACGGCGTTAACGCACGACCGCGCGCGCTGATACAGGCGCAGATTGCCTCGCTGATTACCGAGTTTCTGGAACAATCCTTTCGCCACTGACAAGCGCTGACTCCGTTGATGGTAGGAATGTCAGATGAATATCTCGAATGGGTTGCTAAAGAGTAAGCAGCCAGCGTACACACCTTGCACGGATCAATCAGGCATCCACAGATGCGCAAGCAGTTGCTAGATATCTCTGGCTCACTGCGTCAGCACATCATTCAGATACGCGCATGGCTGATGACCATTCAGCCGCGCAGAAGCCGAGATCTGGGGACACTCGAACGTATCCGCTACAGGGAAACTGCCACCTCCCCGTCCGCTTGGCCATCCACCAAAGCCTGGATCTCTGCGAAAATATCTGAAGCCAGGCTGGCCGGGACGCCCCAATAATCAAAGATCCCGCCCTCATCTCGATTCTGGCCACAGGTCACAAAAACGCCGGTCCCAAACTTCTGCTTCAGGCGCATTGCCAACCAGCCAACGAAACCGCTGTTGTCGGAGCCTTGCGGAAAATGGAATCGGAAGACGCCGAACAGCTCTTGCTCGACGTCGGCACAGGGGACCAGTTGACTCCACACCTGGTCATCTCGTACGAGCGCCAGTGCATCAGGGCGAGCGGCATCAGGAAACGATGACAACGGAAACTCGAGAAAGGCGTAGGTGCCGGGGAAGAGCCTCAAATGGGCTTGGGTAATGACGTGCAACAATCGACGCTCCGTATCCTGGACTGTTTCATGGGAAATGTTCACCATTTCAGACTCTCCGTTCAGTAAAGCGCGCAGCGCTTCTTTTTTATTGACCGAGGCGATACTAAGCACGAAGATCTTCAAGATAAATGCTCAAAAATCAATAACATTAACAACCAAAGATTGTAGATATGGATAAGCTAAAAAGCATGGCGGCGTTCGTAGCAGCAGCCGAGTCAGACTCCTTCTCGGCAGCAGCTGCCGTGTTAGGCGTGACGCCGCAGCTGATTGCCAAACAGGTCAGCAATCTGGAATCTGAGCTAGGTCTTAAATTGATCACCCGCACCACGCGCCGACAAAGCCTGACCGCCGTGGGCAGGGACTATTACTTGCGCTGCAAGGCTATCCTGAGCGACGTTGAAGACGCCGATCAGCTGGCGCTGTCAGCAAACTCGACTCCGCGCGGAAAAATCCGTATCAGCGCCCCCTATAATTATGGTTCTCATCGACTCATCCCGTTCCTGACCCAATACCTAACGCGTTACCCAGAAACGGAAATCGAGTTGGAGTTGACTGACAGGTTCGTGAATGTCGTAGAAGAGGGATTCGAAGTCGTGTTTCGGCTTGGCAAACCCCAACTGGCCGACAGCGCGGCATTGGTTCAGCGCGGCTTGAGACCTTTCAGGATGTTTGCTTGCGCATCTCCCGCTTATCTGTCACGAAAAGGGACCCCACTCCATCCCGAACAACTCGTGGACCATGATTGTCTCGGCTATCTGTTCTCCGATCGAATGACGGACAAACTCTGGCGATTCACCAAAAACATGCAGACGTTCACGGTCCCCATTGCAAGTCGACTGAAAGTCAATAACACCCAGGCCAAGGTGAACGCCGCATTGTCGGATTTCGGCATCACGCTGTGTGTCGAGGATGTACTGATGCCCTATGTGCAACGGGGGGAGCTGGTCGTACTCTTCGAGGAATTCGAAGGACCCACGTATCCCGTCAATCTGATCTACCCCCTCGACCGTCGCCCCTCCGCAAAGCTCAGGCACTTCATAGACGAAGTTGTTGCTGCATTGGGTTCGCCGCAGGCTTAGCAGGTTCCGGCCCTGGGTGAATGGCAGCTAATCGCCCCTCTGTCTGGCTCGAACCGCCGGGAAACCACGAGTCGAGCGCCACAGGCGCACTCTCCCGAGCCATCGATTCCCAGTAGTGCCGATTGCCGTTGGATTTGCGGGCGTCGATACTGGATTGAAACCGATGGCTCCGGTTCAGCACGAAGCGCGCGAACGTCAGAAGTTGTACTTGAAACCCGTCATGATGTTTCTTGGAGCACCGTACATACCGTGGTCGCCGGCATAGCTGAGGTATTCACGGTCGAACACGTTGTTCAGATTGACTGACGCACTCAGATGCTTGTTGAAGTCGTAGCGAGCCAGGAGGTTGGTGACGGCATAGCTACCCTGAGTGAAGGTGTGCAGGTCGGCACCGGTTTTGCTCTGCCAGTTCACACCGCCGCCAAGGGTGAGCTTGTCCAGAATCCCCGGCAGGCGATAGCTGGTGAAGGTCTTGAGACTGTGGCGAGGCAGGGTGGTAACGATACGCTGGTCGTCAGCGTCGGTGCTGACTGCATAGGCATAACCGGCAGATGCCTGCCAGCCTTCGGCCAGCTCTCCGTCCAGGGTGAATTCAGCGCCTTTGGTAGTGGTTCCCTGCTCCGACTTATACGTGTTACCGCCTGGGGTATCGATCCAGATCGCCAGGTTGTCCTGCTCGATCTTGAACAGCGCGACGCTGGAGTTCAGCTTGCCGTCGAAGTGGCTTCCCTTGACGCCAACTTCATACCCGGTGCCCTCCATCGGATCCAGTGGTTTGTTGTCGATGTCGCGAACCCAGGACGACTGTGGGTTGAAGATTTTCGTATAACTGGCATACAGCGACCACGTATCGTTGACGTCATACACCACGCCAGCATACGGGATGTAGACGCCGGTTTCCGCCTCCTTGGTCTTGGTTTGCTCGGCGTTGTAGGGTTTATCCTCGATGTCACGATGCCAATCGATCACGCGGCTACCCAGCAAGACACTGAGATCGTCGGTGGCGTGCAGGCGCGTGGCGAGATAAGCGGCGTATTGGGTTTCGTCGGCAGTGGATTTGCCAGTGACGTCGAATTCCGGTTTGGCCGAGCCGCCGTTCCAGTTCAACAGGTTATCGATCGCGCCAGCCGGAGAGCCGGAATAGTCGTATTTCCAGCCGCCGTAGCTTGGCACGTCCTCGTAGTAGTTGGACAAGGTCACGCCGGCGATCAATTCGTGCTCGCGGCCCAACAGACCGAACGGGCCGGTCAGGTAGGCATCGATGTTGTTCTGGCGCGGGATGCCGGAGAAGCGCACTGGCAACTGAGTGGTGCCGCTTCCGTCCGGGTTGAGGCTGCCGTTGACGTAGTTGAAGACTTCATCAAACTTGTTTTCGGAGTGGGTCAGCTCGATCTTTCCGCTCCAGCCATTGGCGAACTGCTGTTCGATCGAGGTAAAAAAGCTGGTTTGCTCATGGTCGTTGTAAGACCACGTTTGAGCCGAATTGAGCGAGCGTTTTAGGTTGGTGCGAGACCCGTCGGTGAAGCGGGACGGCAGGCCGGAGCGCATGGGCGAGTCAACGTCTGTGCGTTGATAACTGAAGCCCATTGTCAGCAGAGTGTCTTCAGTCAGGTCGAACTCGGTAATGCCGTAGATCAGCTGCGAGTCCTGCTTGTAGCGGTCTACCCATGACTGCTCTGTCTTGAAGTCGGCGACCAGACGACCGCGTACGTTGCCGGTTTCGGTCAGCGGGCCAGATACATCAAAGCCAGTTCCGTAGCGGTCCCAGTTACCAGCTTCTGCGGTGACGCTGGCCTGAGCCTCGGAGGTCGGACGCTTGCGGATCAGGTTGATCGTCGCTGAAGGGCTGCCCAGGCCGCTGATCAGGCCGGTAGCACCGCGCACCACCTCCACCCGGTCATACATGGCCATGCTCTGGGTGTAATTGTCCATGCGCTTGACGGTAGGCACACCATCGATTTCAAAGTTCTGAACCTCGAAGCCGCGCGAGAAGTAACCATCGGATTCGGCACCCAGCCCGTCGCGCAACACGATGATGCCCGGTGTGGCATCGAGGGTATCGCTTAGATTGGTCAGGCGCTGGTCATCCAGGCGCTGGCGGGTCATGACGGTCAGCGACTGCGGGGTCTCTTTGGGGGTCAGGTTCAGACGGGTGGAACTGCTGGATGAGTAGGTGGTGTAAAGCCCGGTACCTTCTGTAGTAGACCCGGGCGCTTTGCCCGAAATTGAAATGCTTTGAAGCTCCAGCGCGGTAGAAGCCGGCGCTCGCTGGAGGGTGTATCGCCCATCCGGCTGGCGCACCGCTATGAGCTGGCTGCCCTCAAGCAGCGCCTGTAGCGCACCGTCGACCGTGTAATCACCCTTCAAGCCAGGGCTGTTTTGTCCGGCAATCAATTCATTGGGAAACGACAACAACAAATGGGCTTGCTGGCCCAGGTGATTGAGCGCAGTGCCCAGTGGCGCCGCAGGGATTTCATAGTGTTGCACGCTGCTATCGGCGGCTGCCCACACTGGCGATGAACTGGCAATCAGAACCGCCGCGGCGCAACCCAGGGTGCTGGCGAGCGGGGTTGCGTAGCACGACGAAATACTGCGGTGATGCATGTGAAGTTCCCCGATGTCTTTTGATGTATGGCCTATAAGTCTCGCCAGAAATCAAAACGGCTCATCGAAGACGAAAATAGTTCAAACGGTTGCCGGCAAGGCGCGCAAGTTGACCCATAGGCGAGTGAAACGCTGGACATCCAGTTTCAGCGTCTGGGCAACGGCATCGATGATTCGATCGCTGTCTGCCAGCGGGTAGGATCCCCATACACGCAGGTTGGCCAATGCGGGGTCGCACCCGAGATGCCCATGACGATACCGACCCAGTTCATCCAGGAAAGCCTGGAGCGGTTGGCCGTTGGCGACGATCATGCCTTCTGCCCAGGCCGGAGCGTTTGCTTGCAGTGCATCCTGATCGAGCAGGCCGAGCGCCCCGAAACGAGCCAGTTGCCCGGCCTGCAAGGAAGTCCACGTGCTCGCTTTTGCCGGGCTTACCTGAAGTGAGCCACGATAGACCGCCAACTGAGTCGAGCCATTGTCAAATTGGCGTACCGTGAAGCGCGCCGAGGTCGCCTGTGCGCGAATCTGAGTGGCTTCGATGGAGAGTGCCTGGTTCAAAACCGTGTCGACCAGGATCTCGCCGCTGAGTAATCGAAGGTGCCAGCGATGATCTGTATGACGAACATTTATCGCGCTGCGGGTATTGAGATCAAACGACAGATTGGCGTTCAGCGCGACGCGTCGCTGCTCTCCAACACCCGTGACGTAATCGGCGCTCAAGCGCGAAACCACTTCGCTGCCTCCGGCCAACCATGCACCCGCGCTTGTGGTCAGCAGCAAGGCCAGGCCCTTGATGGCCCGTCGTCTGCTCAACCCTTCCTGAGAAGAAAGCAACAGGGCCTGTCGGGCAAGGTTTGGATCGCCCTGGGTACGCAATGAGTCTAGCTGCGCAGCCAGGGCCAAGGCCCTTTCCCAGGCCAGCTCATGCAAGGGGTGTTCACTACGCCATGCCATGAAGGCGGCCTGTGCGGGTGAATCAAAATTAGCTTCCTGCATATCGAGCCACCATGCCATCGCCTCCTCACACATTTTCGGTGATGGCGCGGGTTCTCGGGTAAAGGCGTTTTCGGTGATCGTCATTCCAGCGCTTCCGTCACCAGCATGCACTGCGCACCTGCCTTGATGATGTGGCGTTTGACGGTAGCGATTGAAATACCCAGCCGCTCGGCAATTTCCCCATGGCTGAGCCCATCCAGTTGCGACCAGAGGAATGCCTTTTTGACGGCGATATCCAACTTACAGAGTGCTTCGTCGAGTCGAACCAGCGTCTCGAAAATAATCAATTGGGTCGCCAGATCCGGCAGCACGTTTTCGTCTTCCGTCTGGATCGCATCCAGATAGGCTTTTTCCAGGCGTGTGCGGCGGTAGTGGTTTGACAGGACACTGCGTGCCACCTTCGCCAGAAACGGTCGAGGCTGCCGGACTTCCAACGCCTCTTTGCTGAGCAACAGGCGCATGAAGGTGTCCTGCATCAAATCAGCGGCGCGGTGTGAGCAGCTCAATTGCCGATACAGCCAGCGACGCAGCCAGCGGTGTTGCTGTTCGTAAAGAGCCGTGAGCTGAGCACTGTCGACGGATGCCATGAGTTGCCACTGAATAGACGCAAATGAGACTTAGTATCATATGCAACTATTGGGCTGTCGACAAGGACGCAGAATGTCTGCTTAGGGTCGAAAGCTTTCGGCCTTGGTTGGCCGCTTTCGACCCATTGCTGCCTCCCGAGAAGCGGGTAACGGCTGGCAACTTAGCCTTCACGTGGCGGCAGGAACGTTGATCGGAATGTCTTGTTGGGCTTCCTTAGCCGGGTAGCTTGGCAGCAAGGACATCAACTTTCTCGATTGACGGCGGTTTGGTAAACAGCTCGGCAGCCTTTGCCATAAGCGCCGCTGCGACCTTTCCCGAAAGATGCGCTTGTCGCCCAGCTTCATCCGGGAAGGCGTCAAAGATGCCAAAGGTGGAAGGCCCCAAGCGGATTGCGAACCAAGCGGTGGTGGCAGGCTCCTCCTCCACTATTGGAAGGCCGCCCATGAGAAAGCTCTCTACATCCTTCTCTTTCCCGGGTTTTGCTTCCAGACGAACGAACAACGCTACGTTGACCATGACGTGGCTCCTGTTGTTACGGTGCGGCTGGCGCTATCAGGTCGCGATAGCCACAAGGGGCATCCGACTCTTAACTATGGTCGATGATGGCAGGATTACAAACCCCAAAAGACCAAGGGTAGCGGCGGGTGGCGCACGGGTAGTGAGAATGACGTAGTGGGCGGCGTGTAAGCCGCAAGCCAGCCGCTTGATCACTTTGTCCCAATCTGCGGTCTAATAGTAGTGATTCAACGATATCTGAAATTTAGGAAAACATAAGAGATCATGGTTGCTGTCAGGCCGACCAATATGTACTCGACGCGGGGTAGGAATATGACCAATACACCCAAAGAAAACACGATCAAGGTGTTTTGCAGTATGTATTTCCTTATTCTACTTACGGCTATGAAATAGCCATACTGCTTGCCTAGGAAAAACAAGGCCATGCCGATGAGCGACATAATCTGGAAATCGCGCATCGCAATGTCATTCAGGATCGCATGCCTGATCAAATTAGCCAGGAGTGCAAGCCCCATAAAAAGAAAAAGGTGCGAGTAGATCAAGGAGTGCCCGCTCATTCTGATTTGATTTTTGCTCAGCAGGTAAAAGCTATCAAAGTAGATCCACCATATACTGCAAATCATGATAAATCCGGTGATTGCCGCCATCACATTATAGCGATCCCATTGAATGTCAGATAAGCCTCCAGAAAGGCTAAACACTGACTCACCCAATAAAATGAGCGTGAGCAAGCCTATCCGTTCAATCAAGTGTTCTGTATGTGCCGGCAATGGTTTTAGTTTAGTCCAGAAAAAAACAGGAAGCAAAATATCAAGAATGATTCCAATATAAGCAACAAAGTAACGCGCGGGCGGACTAAAAAGAACTGATGAAAGACTAACAACTGCGCTAACTAACAGGGCGAAGCCAAGCCTAGAGGAGAGTTCGCCACGAGAATCGAGCTTGCTTATGGACGAAATGTACATGATGCTGATAATGGCACGTATACCAAAATAGCAGGCAATAATAAGCGGGTAGTTAACTTCCAGGTCTTCTCCGATCCGTGCAGATAGCACAATGAGCAGCAGCATTATGAATAATGTTGCCAAACGGTGAAGTTTGCTGTCTGTATCAAACCTATTGGAGTAAATCGTGTGACTGGACCAGACCCACCACAGTGGTATAAAAAGCAGCAAAAAAGTCCATAATTGCCCATGCTCAAAGTGGCCTTGATGAACATGTCCGAGAGTATGCGTAACCTGGCCAATTGTAACAACAAAAGTCAGGTCAAAAAACAACTCCAACCATGTGGCGCGTCGATTTTTTTCATAATATTTCAAAGACTTCATTAGCTGCCGGCTCCGTGTACACCTCTTTAATGAAGAAGGCAGCTGACGCTGGCTTTCCCTCGGCTCTGGGGTGGGTGATACCAAGCCGATGTCGCTCTCTACCGATTTCGTCCACGCACCAAGAAAAGTTCAATCATCTGAATCATCTCGTTGAACTCTGGAACCCCGTCATAGCGAACCGCATCAATGTAGAATGTTGGGGTGCCGTTCACGCCGCTTCGTACCCCGCCATTGAAGGCGGCTTGAATTTTGGGGATGTAAGTATCCTCTCGGCGTATTCTCTGAATGTGGGTAGCAACTGGTTGTACAATGTCAGTTGGTCACCGCACACCGAAGTCCAGTCAGCGGGATAAAACGCCAGTACCACGGGATTTCCCTTGAGTTCACGCAGCGACAACTGTTGATCAGGAGTTGCGTAAAGGGTGAAGTTGGGCGCGACAGTGCCGGCCGGCAGCGGCCCCTGAACCAGATCGCCATTCGTTTCTTTTGCATCATCAAATTCTGAAGTTTTCATTGCTTGAACCTTGATAGATGGGTGGTTGGGGCGTGCTCAGTGGGATACGACGTGCCCGGCGGGATAACTCCATCCACCATCAAGGGGTTTACAAAAGACAACGGTGCCTCGATCTCAGCCTGAGCCTGAGTGATTTCGGCAACGAAACGTTCACGTTCCGCATCACGGAACACATGGAGGTCCGCCGTGTAATCGCGGAATTGGATTTAGGCCAGTTTGGCTGGGAAAGGGTCGGATTAGCTCTGGCTCACCAATAACTATAGTCGTTGGTGAGGCTTACCGTTGTCGCTGAGCGAATTTTCGGTATCCTCCAGTGCCAACAATGCCACTGAGCGCTTCTGGCCGTTAGCTGTCCTCAACGAAGGGCAGCTATGGGTCGAAAGCGGCCACTCTCAAGTAATGGATTTGGCCATTTCCGAGGTGCCAGTCCAACCGGTCTGCTCGTAGACCGGTTTGCCCGTCCTGGTGGCGTGCAGGACAGCGAAGGTGATTCCTCGGCGGGCGAACTCGGCATCAGCTGCTTGCATCAAGGCCGAAGCCAGGCCTCGGCGGCGGTAGGCCGGCTGGACGAACACATTCAACACATAACCACGCTTGTCCTGGGTTGGGTGCGATGGATGTGGCGGCCAATCAATGCTCATCAGGCCAATGGCTGCGACCGGTTGGTCGCCATCCAGGAGTTTGAACCCGTAATACCGACCGTCACCGAGCCGCTCCTCCAGCCAAGGGCGAAAGTGCTGAGTCATGACCTGTAGCTCTGCAGGGTCCCCGCCCGCCTCAAGAAACATTTCCTGGCGGTGCGAGCAGATCATTTCTGCGTCGGATGGCCCCACAGGCCGGCACTCCAGACCGGAAAATCCTAAACATCCTTGTAATTCGCTCATCGTCTACCCAGTGTCATAGCATCGATTCACAAGGAGGCAGCCTAGGGCATCTTCGGGCTCAGAACAACTTGCTTCGTCATGGATCGAGGTCGCGAGCCGCCTACATCTGTCAAAGCAGCTCGGGGAATGCAACACCAAGCAAACCGGGGTCCTTCAGAATCGATGCGCTGCTGGCGATATCCGGGGCCAGCCAACGGTCCTGGGCGTAGGCCGGAACCCGTTCGCGCAGCAACCGCCAGGCAACGTTGGTACCTGCACCAAAGCGCTGCTCCTTGAGGAACTCGAAGGCCTGGGCCGCCAACAAGTATTCGATGGCGAGGATCTGCGTACAGTTCTCCAGGGCGCGGTGCAGCTTCAACCCGGCATTGGTGCCCATGCTCAGGTGATCTTCCTGCAGGCCGGAGGTGACGTAGTTGTCGACGACTGCCGGTTGTGCCAGCTGACGGTTTTCTGCACACAGTGAAGCGGCCACGTACTGGACAATCATCATGCCCGAATTCACCCCCGGTTGACTGACCAGGAAGGCCGGTAAACCGCTGACCAACGGGTTGATCAGGCGATCGAGACGACGCTCGGCAATCGCCCCGATCTCCGCTACCGCGATTGCCAGCAAGTCGGCCGCCATGGCCACGGACTGCCCGTGCGGATTCGCCTGGGAAACCACCCGATACGACTCGGGGGTACCCAGTAACATCGGGTTGTCGGTCGTGGAGTTGAGTTCGGTTTCGATCTGCCGCGCAGCGTGTTCCAATTGATCGCGCGCAGCACCGTGAACCTGCGGGATCGAGCGAATGCTCAAGGCGTCCTGGGTGCGAATGCCTTGGCTGCTGGCAATGATTTCGCTGCCGTCGAGCAGGCGACGCAGGTTACTGCCCACGCGCTGCATGCCGGGGTGCGGTTTCATCGCGATGATTTCAGGGTCGAAGGCATCGAGCTGGCCGCGCAGGGCCTCGAAGCTCATGGCGCTGATAACGTCGGCCCATTGGCTCAACCGGGTGGCGTCGTCCAAGGACAGACAGCTCAGGCCAGTCATGCACGGGGTACCGTTGACCAGGCAAAGACCATCCTTTGCACCCAGTTTGATCGGCGCCAGGCCGACCTCGGCCAAGGCCTGCTGCGCCGGCATGATCTGGCCGCGAAAGCTGACCTGGCCTACGCCCAGCAAGCTGATGCTGATATGTGCCATGTGGGTCAGATACCCCACCGACCCCTGTTTCGGAACCTGCGGGGTGACATGCTGGTTGAGCAAGGTCAGCAGCGCCTCGACCACCTTGCGCTGAAGGCCTGAACGGCCCTGGCAGAAATTGATGATCGCCGCGCACATGATCGCCCGGGTCTGTTCGTCCGACAGCGCCGTACCCACGCCACAGGCATGGCTGAGCAAGGTGTTGTGCGACAGCTGGCTGAGTTGTTCGTCCTGCAACGAGACATTGCACAAGGCGCCAAGCCCGGTGTTGACGCCATAGGCGCGGTCACCGCTGGAAACGATGCGCTGGACAATCGCCTGGGCGTTCTCGATCCGCGCCCAGGCCGATGGGGCCAGCTCAAGCTTCGCGCCATGCCGGGCCACAGCCACCACGTCCTGCCAACGAACTGGCGCCTCGGCGATGATGATTTTTTCGGCAAACGACATACACGCGGTTCCTTAAAGCGAAGCTACGCGACGCTGCACGAAACGATCGACGTATTCGTCCGCAGGCTGGTAGAGGATTTCTTTCGGCGTGCCGACCTGGACCAGGCGACCGTCCTTGAGAATGGCAATCCGGTTGCCGATACGCACCGCTTCGTCCAGATCATGAGTGATAAAGACGATGGTCTTGTGCAGGGTTTTTTGCAGTTCCAGCAACTGGTCCTGCATTTCGGCGCGAATCAGCGGGTCGAGCGCACTGAAGGCTTCGTCCATCAGGATGATGTCGGTGTCGGCAGCCAGAGCACGGGCCAGGCCGACGCGCTGACGCATGCCGCCCGACAACTGGTGCGGGTACGATTTTTCGTAACCCTTGAGGCCCACGGTGTTGATCCAGTGCAGGGCTCGCTCCGCGCATATGGCCTTGCTCTCGCCCCGGACTTTCAGGCCGTAAGCGACGTTGTCCAGCACGGTGCGGTGCGGCAACAGGCCAAAGCTCTGGAACACCATGCTGATCTTGTGCCGGCGGAATTCGCGCAGGGCGTCCATGTCGTATTGCAGAATGTCCTCGCCATCGACCAGGATCTCGCCGCTGGTCGGGTCGATCAGGCGGTTGAAGTGGCGCACCAGGGTCGACTTGCCAGAGCCCGACAGCCCCATGATCACGAAGATCTCACCACTGCCGATGGACAACGAGAGATCGTTGACCCCGACCACGCAGCCGGTTTCGGCCAGGACCTGATCCTTGGCTTTATTCTGGCGGATCAGTTTCAGGGCATCTTCGGCGCGAGCACCGAAGATCTTGAAGACATGCTTGACTTCGATCTTGTTCATCGTCTGCGTAACGCTCATTTGCCCACCCCATGCCGTGGTCGGCCATAGGCCTGGGTAATGCGGTCGATCACAACCGCCAGAATCACAATGGCCAGGCCCGCTTCGAGGCCGCGGCCCACATTCAGGGTCTGGATGCCGACCAGGACGTCCTCACCCAGGCCACGGGCACCGATCATCGACGCGATGACTACCATCGACAGGGCCATCATGGTGGTCTGGTTGATACCGGCCATGATGCTCGGCAACGCCAGTGGCAGCTGCACGCCGAACAGTTGTTGCATGCGATTGGCACCGAACGCGTTGATCGCTTCCATGACCTCGCCATCCACCTGGCGAATGCCCAGGTCGGTCAGGCGAATCAGCGGCGGGGCGGCATAGATGACGGTGGCGAAGATCGCCGGCACCTTGCCCAGGCCGAACAGCATCAGAACCGGAATCAGGTACACGAAGCTGGGCATGGTTTGCATGATGTCGAGCAGCGGCATCAACACCGCCCGCAGGCGATCGCTGCGTGCCGAAAGGACACCCAGCGGAATGCCGACCAGGACCGATATCAGTGTTGCTACCAGCATCAGCGCCAGGGTCTGCATCAGCTTGTCCCAGAGACCGACCGCACCAACCAGGAAGAGCAAGCCGACGATCACGGCAGTGGTCACGACTTTACGAGTGGCATGCCAGGCAATACCGGCGACGATCGCCAGCATCAGCCACCAGGGCATCGCGCGCAGCAGGCCTTCGAGGTTGACGATGGCCCACAGCAGGGTGTCGGAGATGTGCCGGAACACGTCACCGTAGTTGGTTACCAGCGCATCGACCCAGCCATTGACCCAGTCGGCAATGGAAAACGTGAAGTTCTTGGGAAACATGGGATTCTCTCGAGCAAGTGTATGAAGCGGACTGTCATGCGCCTTGTCCGGCAGGAGCCGGACGAGTTCACACGCTCAGAGTGCCGCGTCCACCTTTTTGGCTGCGTCTTCGCTGACCCAGCCATGCCAGACCTCGGGGTGCTCCTTGAGGAACAACCTGGCCAGTTCCGGCGACTCGATACGATCTTTGCTCATGCGCGCCAGGTTCTGATTCAGCAGATCGATCGGCAGATTGACCTTTTCCAGCACCGCCACCAGTTCCGGCGCCTGCTCGTGGAAGGCCTTCGACAGGCCCACCTTGATGGTCAGGGTTTTATCCACGCCTGGCTTCTCGTCCAGCTTGACCAGGTCAACCATGCCCATCAGCGGTGTCGGCGACCAGTAGTAGAACAGGATCGGCTCGCCACGCTTGTAGCTCGACAACACGGCGGCATCCAGTGCCGGGCCGGTGCCCGGGCGGAAGTTGGTGTAGCTGCTTTCCAGGCCATAGCGCTTGAGCATCTCGCTGTTGTCCAGCTCGCAGGTCCAGCCGGCCGGGCAATTGTAGAAGCGCCCCTTGTCCGGCTCTTCCGGGTCCTTGAATACCTGGGCGTATTGCCCAAGATCGGCGATGGTCTTGAGGTTCGGAGCCTTGGCTTCGAGTTTGCGCCCGGCATCGCCTTCGATCACATAGCGCGGCACATACCAGCCTTCTACCGCGCCAACGACCGGCGCGCCGACGCCAACCACCTTGCCGGCAGCCGCTGCCTTGTTCCAGACCTCGCTGCGCCCCACCCACTCTTCGGCAAATACCTGAATATCATTGCTACTCAGGGCGTTTTCCATGGAGATGGAGTTACCCGGCAAGCTATCGGTATCACAGCCATAACCGTTTTTCAGCACGAACTGCATCACATCCGTGAGCAGCATCCCGCTTTCCCAATTCAAACCGGCGAATTTCACCGGTTTGCCAGACTCGCACCAACCGGCCGCCTGGCTGGCGCCAGCGGCCGCCAGCAGCCCGAAAGATAGTGTCGTGGTCAGCAGAGCCTTTGTAATTTTCATTGTGACGCTCCCAAACAAGAACATGGATTGCAGTAGTCGAGGGCATCCGGCCCAAAGAGGGTCGCCAAACTTGCTGATGAGCCTTGCAATCGGCATCGGCGTGGCCCCTGTGATCGGTGGCCACTGCGCAGTAGAAATATTTCACAACCTTAAAAAAGGATAAAATAATATGTCCTGATGTATCACAACGGAAAAAACTATGAAGTTCACACTGCGACAACTTCGCTATGCGCTCGCAGCGGCCAAGCACGGAAACCTGACGACTGCCGCCATGGAGCTTCATGTTTCACAACCCTCCATCTCGGCGGCCATCACCGAACTGGAAGAGGTACTGGGTCAATCGATTTTCGTACGCCAACGTGGCCTTGGCATATCGCTGACCCCGTTCGGTCGCACCGTCATGGTCCAGGCCCGTCGCGTTCTGGCAGAGGCTCGGACCTTTGCCGAGATCAATGCCAATGCCGGGGAGTGTGTCGGAGAATTGGTCGTCGGATGTTTTGAAGACCTGGCGCCCTATTGCCTGCCACAGATTGTGCGACGGATGCAGGAGTCCTGCCCGAGGGTGACTGTCGATATGCGCGAAGGCAGCTTCGATTATGTTGGCAAGCGGCTGAGTGAGGGCGCGATAGAGCTGGCAATCACCTACGATCTGGGTCTGCCGCCGAACACGCAATGCAC
Organism: Pseudomonas sp. NPDC096925; assembly: GCF_044762545.1. NCBI lineage: Bacteria > Pseudomonadati > Pseudomonadota > Gammaproteobacteria > Pseudomonadales > Pseudomonadaceae > Pseudomonas > Pseudomonas sp. NPDC096925. Next base: position 227,782 of record NZ_JBIWEM010000007.1, read on the forward strand.
ACAGCTGTGTCAGCTGACTGCCCAGGTACTGCTGGCTGTCGATCACCCGTTGGCCAAGGAGCCGCGCGTCAGTCTCAAAGCGCTATCCGAATACACTCTGGTCGTCACCGATCAGGTCCACAGCTGGCAGCACGTGCTGGATCTGTTCAGCTTCTACGATCTATCACCCGCCGCTGTGCACCGTGTGCGCACCTTCGAACTGCAGCGTAGCCTCGTCGCCAACGGGTTTGGCGTGGCGCTGATCTATACCCGGCCATTTGGTGACCGTAGTTATGATGGTCAAGCGCTGGTGTGTCGGCCGACTCTGGAGAAATTGCCAACGCATAGCATCGTCCTGGCCCATGACCAGCGCTATCCGCTGACGCCTTCGGCTGAGGCGTTCAAGGAGCTGGCGGTGGCATGGTTCGCGGAACGGCCGTCGTTTGCGTCCGAGTGAACAACGGGTGTCGCATGACGACGCTGGCGGGTAGATGAGATTCCCTGCACGTAAGTCAATCTGGCCGACCAACGGACATCAAAACCATGGCCATAGTAACTTGCATAATGAAAGTTACTGGCGGATAGTGACGTCATCCCAGGATGACGCCCAAGGCCGATGCCATGAAAAAAGCCAGCTTCCAACCCATGCCTTGCCCCGTAGCCCGTGCGCTCGAACACATCGGTGATGGCTGGAGCCTGTTGGTCCTGCGCGATGCGTTCTATGGCCTGCGCCGGTTCGATGAGTTCCAGCACAGCCTGGGCATCGCCACCAATACGCTTACCCGTCGGCTGACCGACCTGGTCACCGCAGGCCTGCTCGAGCGCCGGCCGTACCAGAACAACCCGCCGCGCTTCGAATACCTGCTCACCGAGGCCGGGCGTGACCTGCGCCCGGTGATCCTGACCTTGATGGCGTGGGGGGCGAAGCATGCCGAGGGTTCGCAAAAGGTCTACCTGGCCGATGAACGCACCGGCGAGCCTGTCGCCCTGGCGCTCATGGACGCCAACACTGGAAAACCCATCACCGTGGACGAGCACCGGCTGCGTATCGCACCCGACGCGGACCCGCTGACCCATTGGCGCGCTGAAACCGGGCAGGCCTACCGCCAAGGCAGCAACTTGGTAAGCCCCTTCCCCACCCAAGCCTCTTCAGAGGGTTGACCGTCATGAATGCTCACGTTGGCGCAGCGCCTGACCCGGTGGACGACACCGAAGCCATTGCAAGGAAATCCATCGGTAGAAAAGCCCTCCTGCGCATGGCGCTACTGGCGCTCGCGATGGTTGGCGGTGCAGGCTATGCCAGCCACTGGTGGAGCCATGGCCGCTTCATCGAAGACACCGACGATGCCTACGTGGGCGCGGACGTCACCGTGATCAGCGCCAAGGTACCGGGCTATATCACCGAGGTCGCGGTGGTGGACAACCAGTTCGTCAAGGCAGGTGACCTCCTGGCGCGGATCGATGTGCGCGACTACACGGCGGCACTGGCCAAAGCGGATGGGGCCGTCGCCGCGCAACGTGCCCGTCTTGCAAACCTCGATGCGGTAGAGCAGTTGCAGCATGCGCTCATCAGTCAGGCCAAAGCGCAGATCGACGCCCGCAGCGCCGAAGCTCAGCGAGCCATGAACGACAAGGTCCGCTACCAGACGCTGGTCAGCAGCCAGGCGGTTTCCGTGCAAAGCGCCCAACGCGTCGAGGCCACCTGGAAAACGGCGCAAGCCGATCGGGCCCACGCCGAGGCTGGCTGGCTTGCGGCGCGCCAGCAACTGGCGGTGATCGACACGCAACGTCAGCAGACACAAGCCGCGCTGGCCCAGGCAGAGGCAGACAGGGAGCAGGCGCGGCTCAATATCGGTTACACCGAACTACGCTCGCCGGTGGACGGCTACGTGGGCAACCGCCGAGCCAAGGTCGGGGCCTTTGCCGCATCCGGCAGTCAGTTGATCTCTGTGGTGCCCGCCCATGGGCTATGGGTGGACGCCAACTTCAAGGAAGACCAACTCGCGAACATGCAAGTCGGCCAGACGGTCAGCGTCACCGCCGATATCCTGCCGGGCCATACCTTCCATGGCCGCATCGAGAGCATCGCGCCAGCCACGGGCGCGCAGTTCAGCGTGCTTCCCCCCGAGAATGCTACCGGCAACTTCACCAAGATCGTGCAGCGCGTGCCGGTGCGGGTGCGCCTTGAGGGCAGCGATGCAGACTTTGGCGCCCTGCGCCCGGGCCTTTCGGTGATCGCCGAAGTCGACACCGGGCCGCAGGCCCTGCCGCAAGCGAAACTGGCATCGGCAGCCCGGCCATGAATGGCGCCCTGCCCGTTCTCACACCCGCACAGAAAGTCACGGCCTTTGCCACCATGTGCGTAGGGATGTTCATCGCCTTGATCGATATCCAGATCGTCTCGGCATCGCTCAAGGACATCGGCGGCGGGCTCTCGGCCGGTGCAGACGACATCGCCTGGGTGCAGACGGCCTACCTGATCGCGGAAATCATTGTGATTCCCTTGTCGGGGTGGCTGTCACGGGTCATGAGCACGCGATGGCTTTTCGCGGCATCGGCGGCCGGCTTCACCCTGACCAGCCTGCTGTGTGCATTGGCCTGGAACATCCAGAGCATGATTGCCTTTCGTGCCCTGCAGGGCTTTCTTGGCGGGTCGATGATCCCGCTGGTGTTCACCACCGCGTTCATCTACTTCACCGGCAAGCAGCGGGTGATCGCTGCCTCGGTCATCGGTGCCATCGCATCGCTCGCCCCTACGCTGGGCCCTGCAGTCGGCGGCTGGATCACCGACGTGTCGTCCTGGCACTGGCTGTTCTACGTCAATCTGGTTCCTGGCCTGTTCGTCACCATCGCCGTACCGCTGCTGGTCAAGGTCGACCACCCCAACCTGCACTTGCTCAAGGGCGCTGACTACCTGGGCATTGGTTTGATGGCGGTGTTTCTCGGTTGCCTGGAGTACACCCTGGAGGAAGGCCCGCGCTGGAACTGGTTCAGCGATGCAACGATTTCTGCGACCGCCTGGGTGGCGGGCATCAGTGGCGTACTGTTCATCTGGCGCAGCCTGAAGATCGAAGACCCCATCGTTGACTTGCGTGCCCTGCGCGACCGCAACTTCGCCTTGGGCTGCCTGTTTTCCTTCATTACCGGAATCGGCATTTTCGCCACGATCTACCTCACCCCCCTGTTCCTTGGCCATGTGCGCGGCTATGGCGCGTTGGATATCGGCCTGGCGGTGTTTTCCACTGGCGTGTTTCAACTGCTGGCGATTCCGGTGTATGCCTTTCTCGCCAACCGTGTAGACCTGCGCTGGATCCTGATGCTGGGATTGGCACTGTTCGGCATTTCGATGTGGGATTTTTCTTCGATTACCCATGATTGGGGCGGCAAAGAGCTGCTGCTGCCTCAAGCCATTCGCGGGTTTGCCCAACAGATGGCCGTGCCGCCGACCGTGACCCTCACCCTGGGTGCACTCTCGCCTGCACGCCTCAAGCTCGCCTCGGGCTTGTTCAATTTGATGCGCAACCTGGGTGGCGCGCTCGGGATCGCGGCTTGCGCCACGGTACTCAACGACCGTACCAACCTGCATTTCCTGCGCCTGGCCGAGCACCTGAACGTTCAGAACGAGACGATGAACGCCTGGCTCGAGCAATGGAGCAGCAACGCCCAAGCCCTGGGCCAGGACAGCCTGGATGCCAGCCATACCGCGCTGCGCCAGCTCTGGGCATTGACCTGGCGCGAAGCGCAAACCCTGACCTACGCCGACGCTTTTCTGGTGATCATGGTGTGTTTCGCGCTCGCCACGGTACTGGTGCCGTTGATGCGCAAGGTACAACCCCCGGCACAGCCTTCCGCCGACGCCCATTGACCCTTCCCGACGCGCCCTCTTCTTTCCGTCGAGCGCCGGGCTCGCCATCGGCCCGGCGATCTTTTACAACCTTACCAATCATGCGTATAGCTGGCAGTCAACACAGTGCCCGGTGCCGGCAAGTGGCTGGTGTTGTTGTTATTACGCAGCAATTGGCTGTATAGCGGGTAGTAGTCGCGGTTGAACAGGTTCTGGATGCCGACGCTCACCTTGTCATCAGCGGTGATCTGGTACTGGCTGACCAGGTCCACTGTCGTATAGGTACTCACCTGATGTCGGCCAAAGCTGTCCACACCATCGAGCCTGTAATCCTTGGCGTCAAAGAACGTGGCTTGCAAGCGGTTGCTCCAGTCCAGGGTCGGCTTGTACTGGACGTAGGCGGTCAGTTTCAGGGGCGGAACGCGATAGCCGGTCATGTCTTGCCAGCCTTTGCCGTCCGGCTTTTCTCGCCCACGCATCCAGGTCGCACTCCCCCCTGCGCCCCACACCGCATCGTCCGATAGCCAGTCGGCACTGGCTTCAGCACCGTAGATGCGCTCCTTGGTGCGGGTCAGAATCAGGCCGTTGTTGAAACTTTGCACGTCCCCCAGTTTGGAGGTGGTGTAGAACAGGGCCAGGGTGCCCAGGGTGTTGCTGCCCAGCTCACCTCGCCAGCCAATCTCATAGTTGTTGGTTTTGACCGGTTCCAGGTTCGAGGCCCCCAGGTCGAAACCACGGCGCGCATTTCGCAACTGAATGCCCACGTCGGGCAACTGGAAGCCCTGGCTGAAGGAGGCGTAGATTTCCTGGCCGGGTACCGGCGAATAGACAATGCCAAGGTTCGACAGCACCGCATCGTAGTGAATGTCGCCACCCTTCACCGCCACAGGGGAGGCAGCCCTGGATTCGGACAAAGGAACGAAGTCATCGAATTCGGCGGTGGAGTATTCGTAGCGCAGGCCACCGTCGACCGACCAGTGCTCATCGAAGCGATGCTGAAGCTGCGCGAACGCACCGGCGCTTCGGGTCTTGAGCGGGGGCATGTAGGTGAGCTTGCCGGTCTTGTCGAAGACCAGGCCGCCACTGGCGTCATAAGCCGCTGGGTCGAAGACATCCAGCGGCATGTCGCTGCGCTCCTGGTTATAGTCACCACCCCAAACCAGCTCGGTACTGCCGCTGTCGCCAAGTGGTGTGCGCAGGGTCAGGCGGCTGCCGAACACTTCGCTGTTCTGCATGATCTGGTCCACGTTGCCGCCGCGTGTGGCAACGGCCCGGGCGTCGAACGGCGTGAAGCGGGTGAAGTAGTCCCGATAATACAGCTGGGCAGAAAGCCGGCTGCCGAGAATGTCGAGATTCTCGTACTCCAGGTTCAGCAGTGTGTTGCGAATGCGGTTCTGTTCGTCGAGATCCAGGCCCTTGATCGCATTGGCCGGCACCGAGCCTGCGGGGAGTTTCGCGACGCTTGGGTCTGTAGCGTAGTCGGTGTCCTGGCGTGCATCGTAGTGGCTGACGGCAAGCTGGATTCGCTGGTTCTCGTCGATGTGCAGCCCCAGCTTGCCGCCAATGTTGTAGATGTTCGAATCGAACAGGTCGCCTTGACTGGGCTCCGGAGCGATCCGGTCGCCGTGCGCATCGTACGAGGCACCGATGTGGCGGGTACCGAAGTCGAACGAGTAGTCCACCGCGCCCTGAGAGCCTGCAAAATACTGCTGGAACTGGCCCCCCAGGCCATCGCTGCCCAGGCGGGTAAGTGGCGAGGTGGCGCTCAGGCTGGTTTCGGCACGGCTTTCACCGCCAGCAGGTCGTGTAGTGATGGAGATGATGCCCCCCGTGGCGCCGCTGCCGTAAATGGCGCTGCTGCCACGGATGACTTCGACCCGTTCGATCAGCGCCGGGTCGATGTTGGCCAGGTTGCGCGAAGAGTCGCGGTTGGTATTGAGCGGCACCCCGTCAACCATGACCAACATGCTGCGCCCGCGCAGGGTCTGGCCATACTCGGTGATGGTGCGGCTGGAGTCGGACATGCCCGGAATCGCCTTGGCCAGTACCGTGGCCAGGCTATCCGAACCCTGGCGCAGCTCCTGCAGTTGTTCATGCTCGAGAACGGTGGACTGCCGCGTCGCGGACACCAGGCTACTGCTGGTGCGCGAGGCCGTGATTTCCATCTGCGCCATTTCCACGGGTACGCTTTGGGTCTCGGGACTGGGTGCAGGGGTGCCTTGCGCGATGATGACGAAGGTGCGCTCATCCTTGGCCTGTACTTGCAAGCCACTGTCCTTGAGCAGCGTTTGAAGTGCCTCCTCAGGTGTGAACCGCCCCTTCACCGCGGGCGCGTTTCGGCCTGCACCGAGATCGCTGGCAAAGATGATCTGTACCGAAGACTGCTGTGCAAGGGCGTTGATGGCCTCCCCCAGCGGCGCGGCAGGGAGATCCACGTTCACCCGTTCCCGGCCCTGGGCCGACATTGCGATGAGCAGGCTACTGGCAAGCAATGACAGGCGTAGTTGGCGACTGCGGAGGGGAAAATGCACTTCTCGAGTTCCTTTTTCTGGGTGGGCTTTTTTCAATAGCCGCCAAGGGAATCGAGAAACCCTACCTGCGCTTGAGAATTATTTTCTTGTCGATTTAGGTTGAATTCGCACGCTGCCATCCTCTTGTTTCAACACGGCGACGGGCAGGATGCTCGGTAACAGATCCAGCAGCAGGTCGACATTGTGCGCCTCGAAGACCCCTGTCACCTTGAGTGCAGCCAAGCTTGGGTCGCTCAGCTCAATGGATGCCTTGCGATAGTGACGCAGCAACGACACCGCTTCATCCAGCGGCGTCTGCTCGAATACGATGCGATCATCTTTCCAGGCCATCGCCTTCAAGGCGTCGACCTTCGCCACTGGCATCAGTTGCCCGCCAATCGAGTCGACCTGTTGCCCTGGCCTGAGGGTGACAGGCGCTTGCGCCGCAGCTGCCACGGCGACATCCACGCGCCCACGGGCCAGGGTCACACGCACCGCCTCGTTATCCAGGCGGCGAACATTGAACAGCGTACCGAGCACCTCGACTTTCGCCAGGCCAGCAGACACTACGAAGGGGCGGTACACGGCCGAGGACACATCGAAGAGGGCCTGCCCAGCGCGCAGGTCGACTTCGCGGCTGAGCAGGCGCCATCTGATATCGACGTGCGTACCACTGTCGAGCAGCAGTTTGCTTCCATCGCTCAGCAGCACAGCGCGCCGCTCACCAATGGCGGTAGCGAAACCCTCACTCTTATAGGCGGGGTTCAGCCAGGCAAGGGCGCCAAAGGCGATCGCAACCGCTAGCGTGATACCTGCTGACTTTACCGCTTTGGCGGGCGCTGGCCTGGACGGCGGCAGGGGGAACAGGTGCTTGAGCTCTTCACGGTGTCGCCCAAGAGCCTCGTCCAGTGGCGCCTGTTCGGGCTGCTTCGTCATGGTTGCACCTCATCGCGGCCAAGCCGTTGCCTGCACGCCGCCAACCCCAGGCGTAGGTGCTTTTCGACTGTCTTGATGGAAATACCGAGGCGAGCGGCTACCTCTGCCTGGGGAATTTCGTGAACCTTATGCATGACAAAAACGGCCTGGCAGCGAGGTGGGAGGTCTGCGATAGCGCTCACGAGCAGTTGAAACTCGCGCTCGCTGTCGTACTGGCTCATCGGCGTGGCTGCCGGGCAGGCTACCTCCGGAAGCTCGGAAACTGCCTCTACCCAGGCGCCTCGGCGGCGATCGCTACGGTAGCGACTCACGGCGGTGTCGTTGGAGATTTTTCGTAGCAACGCCAGCGGGGTCCGAACGTTTTCTTTCTCACCGCGCTCAAGCAACTGCACGCACACGTCATGCACTACATCGCGCGCCATGCTTCTGTCGCCGAAGCGTCGGCGAATGTGGTCCACCAGGTCGTCATAGTGACGTACCAATGTAGACAGCAGCGTCGGTTTGGCGGGATCGAGCGACACGATGCATCCTGAAAAGAGGTAGGCCCCGAAAACAAGATGCAAGTGTAAATGAGAAATAGTTGCGAATAAACACCCTCCTCTACCCAGCTGTTGGCTGCTCGAGTGGGTGCAAGAGGTAATTGGAAGGCATGTTTGGCGCAGCTGCAGGGTGTCGATGCCAATGCAGAACTCAGCCAATAACCAGGGACGCTTCAAGGCAAGCCTCGACCTCGAAAAACACTTCATCGAGTAGTTTGATTTTTATCAAATGCTTCATTGCCTTCCTGCCTAAACTGAAAATCAATACGACGTGATAAGTCGAGGGAATGCTCCATGTACTGGTTCCGCCGTCACCGTCGAAGCCTGTTGCATCTCACCCTCGTGGTGTGGGTGTTGGCTATGGCCGTGATGGCAATCCAAGGGTGCTTGGTGCAACCGGATCACAATTTAGCCGCGCCCCACCATGCCGAGCAGTATGTGGTGGATGGTCATGCTCTCCACGCCAGTGGTTGCCTTCAGAGCTGTGAGGAAGCCACCACGGCAATAAAGCCTGCATTGCAAACTCCTGCATCAGACCCCATCCATTGGGCCGTCCTCTTGCTGCTGACTGCGGCAGTAGTGACAGGGCTTAACCCCGACAAGAAATCCTCCTTCGCCTCTCTTGCACTGAAACGCCCCGCGCCGCCGGACCGCCCAGCCCGCCTGATTTTCGTTCGTTCCAACGATTAACCCCCCTGCTTCAGAGTGGCCGGGTACCGGCCGCTCTATCTTGTTGAGTGCGGATTTTTCGGGACTCAGCTATTCCTGCTTATCCCTCACATTCCCTGGAGTTCATCATGCAAACGCATTCCAAATTCGTTGTGGCTGCCCTCCTGGCTGGCAGCGCTTGCATAGCCTCTGCCGAGGATGCACATCACCCGGTTGACGCACCAGGCGACTCAACCCAGAGCACAGCGCCAGCGGCGACGGCCATCACCAAAGCCATGAGCGATCAAATGCAGAAAATGCAGGCTGCGCATGACAAAGCAGCGGCGGCAAAAACTCCCGCCGAGCGCCAAGCGGCCATGCAAGAGGGCATGAAGGCGATGAAGGACAGCATGGCCATGATGAGCAAGGAGCATCGTGCAATGGGTTGTATGGGCATGTCTGGAGCTAAGGAGGGCGGAGGCAACGAGATGATGGACATGATGATGCAAATGATGGAACAGCAGTCGTCCATGATGGAAATGCCAATGAAAAGTAAATCTACTGGAGCTGATCCAAATTACTAAGCACCGGTGTTGGCGGGTTAAACCAGAACGCACCCGCCTGTTGTTTGCTGTTGAAGGCATACACGATGAGTACAGCAAACACACCCGACAAGTGAGGAGCACCAACCATGAACCATACTGAACCGGCCTACGGCCTCTGGTCACTGGTCATCATCAACTCATTAGTGTTTGTGTTGTTCGCCTTCAGCTTCACACGGCCCAAGACGAGCCGCGATTGGCGCTCTTTTGGCATGTTCTCGGCGTTCCTGGTAGCTCTATTTACCGAAATGTACGGGTTCCCGCTGACCATCTACCTGTTGATGCCCTGGCTTTCTCGTAACTTCCCAAACATCGATTTCCTCTCACACGACGCTGGGCATTTGCTCGAAACTGTCATGGGCTGGAAGGTCAATCCGCACTGGGGGCCATTCCACATTATCAGCAACCTGCTGATCGCAGGCGGCTTCTGGTTATTGGCAAGCGCCTGGCGTGTGCTCTACAAGGCTCAAAGTACTGACCAACTCGCGCTCGACGGGCCCTATGCGCGGATCCGCCACCCACAATACGTTGGCTTCGTGCTGATCATGTTTGGCTTTCTCTTGCAGTGGCCGACATTGATCACCTTTATAATGTTTCCAATCCTCCTGTTGGTCTACGCCAAGCTGGCGAAGCAGGAAGAACAGGAGATGCTTGCGCACTTCGGCGATGCCTATCGCAACTACTGCGAACATACTCCGGCGTTCCTGCCCTGGTCATCCCCCCGCAGTCCCAACACACCTGCTGGCGCCCCTCCAAGCTCAGGAAGGCAGTCATGAACGCTCTCTGGAGAACCGGACTTTCCTGGCCATGACCATGGCCATGAGCATCTCCTGCACAATCTGCGCGCTGCTCTATGCGCAATGACCAGCGCAGGGTATTGCTTTTCTTGGCGCCTTGTTTCACGGGCTCGACTTTGGTCGTCTTCAAGTTCCGCAAGACTACAGTGTGGCGACTTTCGTCGGGCCCCTGCTGATCTTGAGTGTATGGGGCGCGATGGTCGGCACCTTGTTCGCCTGGCGGTCCGCCAAGCTCCATGGAAGGCCTTGATAGCCGCTTCGAGTAGGAGGCAGCGATGAACGAATCACACATGCAACACAGCCAGCATCCGCAGGCGCTCGCATCAGAAAAAATGGCGAAAGATCCGATCTGCGGAATGATGGTAGATAAGACCAAAGCGTTGTCACGAGAACGTGGCGGGCGCCGCTATTACTTTTGCAGCGATACCTGCCTGCGCACCTTCGATTCGCCAGAAAGTGAACTGAAGGCGATGAAAACCCGCGTGACCATCGCCCTCACAGGTGTACTGGCCTTGGCGCTGCTGCGTGCGGGCGCCTTCATTGCGCTGGCTGCTGGTGCGACGCTGCTGACTTGGGTGCCGATCCAGGCGCTACCGTGGTTCACGTGGGGAATTTGGCTTTTCCTGTTGGTCACTCCGGTGCAGTTCATTGGTGGCTGGAGTTTCTATATGGGGGCGTGGAACGCCATTCGCACCCGTAACATCAACATGGATTTCCTGATCGCCCTTGGCACGTCGGTCGCCTATTTCTACAGCGTCGCGGTGTTGTTCTTTCCCGACGTCCTGCCGGTCAAGGTTGCCGAGCGCGACGTCTATTTCGAGGTGTCGGCGGTCATCATCGCCTTCGTACTGCTTGGTAGGTACATGGAGGAAATCATCAAGAAAAAGTCTTCAGCCGCAGTACGACGCTTACTTGATCTCAAACCAGCGATCGCGCATGTGATTCGTGATGGCCAAGAAGTCGACCTGCCCGCTGAAAGCGTTATGGCCGGCGAGTTTCTGATCGTCAAACCTGGCGAAAAAATCCCCACCGATGGCGATGTAAGTGAAGGTCAGTCAACGGTAGATGAGTCCATGCTGACCGGTGAGTCGATGCCGGTTGACAAGCACCCAGGCAGTCCGGTGATCGGGGGTACGCTCAATGGCAGTGGTGTGCTCACTTTCAAGGCGAGCAGGATCGGTGCCGACACCGCACTGGCACAGATCATCAAGATGGTCGAAGAAGCACAGACCAGCACGGCGCAGATCCAACGGTTGGCCGACCAGGTCACTGGCTACTTTGTACCGTTGGTGGTGTCGGTCGCACTGCTGGCCCTGGTCGGCTGGTCTCTTGCGGGGAATTTCCCACAAGGGTTATTGGCCTTTATCGCGGTGTTGATCATTTCCTGCCCCTGCGCACTGGGCGTGGCTACGCCGGCCGCGTTAATGGTAGGTGTTGGCAAGGGTGCCAACAACGGCATACTTATCCGCGGCGGCGAGGTGTTAGAGCGGGCAGAAAAACTGAGTGCGGTAGTGTTCGACAAAACTGGCACTATTACCCGAGGCGAACCAAACGTGACCGATGTGATCCCGCTTGGCACAGCGTTGGAAAACGAAGTCATGATGCTCGCCGCCGCCGTGGAGTCTGGTTCAGAACATCCGCTTGGCGCAGCGATAGTCCGCGCTGCCCGCCATCGCGGCATCATTCTGCCGAAAGCGACCGGCATCAATGGGATCGCCGGTCACGGCATCGAAGGCAGTATTGATAGTCGAAAAATCTGGCTGGGCAACCGGCGTTTATTCTCCCGCCAAGGCATTTCGACCGAGGCTGCCGAGAAACACCTCGTCAGCCTGGAAGCCGATGGCAAGACTTCCATGCTGGTCGGTGTCGACGAACGTTTGGTCGGGGTGATTGCTGTGGCCGATACCGTTAAACCCGAAGCGGCTGAAGCCGTCGCAGCATTGCAGGCAAGCGGCATCAAGGTCGTGCTACTGAGCGGCGACAACCACCGCACTGCCGAAGCGGTCGCGCGGCAGGTCGGCATCGAGCGAGTGATTGCCGAGGTCTTGCCGGACGACAAGGCCGCAGTGATCCGTCAATTGCAAAGCGAAGGGCAGATCGTGGCAATGGTCGGCGATGGTGTCAACGATGCCCCTGCCCTGGCCACCGCTGACATCGGCATCGCTATTGGCTCAGGTTCTGATGTAGCCAAGGAAACCGGCGGCATCATCTTGCTCAAGAATGATGTACGCGACGTGGTCACCGCGATCAAGCTGTCACGCGCAACCATGGTCAAGATCAAACAGAACCTGTTCTGGGCGTTCATCTACAACGGCATCGGTATTCCAATCGCGGCCTTCGGACTGCTTAATCCCATCATCGCTGCCGCCGCGATGGCGCTCAGTTCATTATCTGTGATCGCCAACTCCGCGATGCTGAAGCGTGCCCATATTGGCTTAAGCCGGGAGGCCAAGCCATGAAGCGCGAGATTTTTGTTATCTGCCTCCTCGTAAGTGTTGTGGGCATCGCCACCGTGCTTTACCTGTTGGGACTGACCGAAGAATCGTTTGTCATAGCAGCGATTTTCCTGCTGTGCCCGGTCCTGGTCGGTGTCCAACTTTTTCGAGGCGTCCGCCAATTTGACAAGGACATGGCCGAGGTTGAACGGCAACTGAAAAGGAAGAATCTGCCTTGATACCTTATGCGATTCACTACCTGAGTTTGCGACGCATTGGACACGTAAACCGATGCTCCAGCTCGCTATGCTCACACCTACGATCGCGCCAGCCAAACTGGAAGTGGCCTTGCGTCACGACCTCACTCCCGTTCCCTCCAAGGAGTGCCATCATGAGCCATCAGCACTTGCCCCAGAACCGCGCACGGGGCACCAACTGGTACTTTTTAGGTTTTCTGGTCATCGCGGGCTATTTCCTGTTCACCGAGCATAGGGCTCACGTCCTTCCATATCTGCCATTCCTGCTGCTACTGGCCTGTCCACTGATGCACTTTTTCATGCACCGTGGACATGGGAATGGCGGACATGAACACGGTGGAAGGGGTGAGCATGACAATTGCTGTGGCCATCAGCACACCAGCGCTCGCAATACCCAAGAGGAACACAATGGTCTACCCGATAAACAGACGAAATATCCAGATCGCCCTGCATGAAGTAACCGTCGCAGGATTTGACGGTGGCGTTGATGCCATGGCTGATGGCGACACTGGACACGGTTGCGCCAGGTTGCAGGCATTCCGGATCGACCTGGGCTTTGAATGGTGTCGGGCAAGAGCTTCGTTGGCGCATGAAAATCCTGGCGATAAGGGTGATCGCGTCCGCTTAGAAATACGCGGACACCATCGGCCTTAAAGCTGGGCAGGAAACTGAGGAACAGTCAGTCCGTTGGCAATGGCGCTGGCTTCAAGCTTTGCACGCTCCGCGTCGAGAAACACATAGGCGGCCTGCAGCGTGGTGATCTTCGCTTGAATTTCGGCCATCTTGCTGGCGACGAGGACCGCGCCTTGCGCGCAATCGATCGTATTGCCCCGCTTGGCTGCAAGGATGTCGCCGATCTCGGCGAGTGAAAAACCGCCGCTCTGGGCACTCTGGATAAAGGCCAGATCAACAATGGTCTGGTCGCTATAGCTGCGGTAGTTGTTGGCTTGTCGATGGGCCACGATTAGCCCGAGTTGCTCGTAATAACGCACTGTATGGCGGCCGATTCCACTGCGGCGCTCCAACTCACCAATATTCACAGCAAAAATCCCTTGACTGTAGAGTACGCTCTACACCTTAGCCTGCGCCAATCATCCATACAAGGGTTCAGACATGAGCGTGGAATGCTTCGTCACAGGCGGCAGTGGGTTTGTGGGTCAACACTTGTTGGCCCACCTTACTGCAACAGGGCACACGACCCGGGTACTTATGCGTAACCCCGAAAACATCGAGCGCCTGAGAGCCCAGGTAAGCCGACTGGGCGGTGACCCTGCCTATATCCATGCAGTTGAAGGCGATATCAGCAGGGAGGGACTTGGACTCAGTGAAGCAGACAAGCAATGCGTGTCTTCGGCCGCTGTTGTCTTCCACCTCGCGGCGCAGTTTACCTGGGGCCTGACAATGGAACAGGCCCGCGCAGTCAATGTACAAGGAGCGCTGAGAGTCGCCAGGCTCGCGGCGAGCCAGCGCGTCCGATTACTGATGGTGGGCGGCTATATGCTGCAGAACCTTACCCACCTTGCGAGTATCGGGGTTGATAACGAGCGCCCTGAAAACACCAATTGGCCCGCAGTCTACAGCCGTGCCGGTGGCTACGAAGGCAGCAAGCTGGAGTCCCATTTTGCGGTCATCCGTTTCATGCAGGAGGTGGGCGCGGACTACTCCATCGTTCATCCCGCCACGGTGTGTGGCCACAGCGAGAGTGGGCACATCCCTGAAGGACAACCCCTGGCCGAACTGATTCGAAATCTGGCCCTGGGCCGGTTCAAGGCTGTCCCCGGTTCCGCCAGGCACTGGTTGCCATTGGTCAGCGTCGACTACCTGGTGATGATGATGACCTGCGTGGCGTTCGACCCCTCGATGGCCAACCGGGAGGTCCTGGCGCTCTATGAGCACACCCCGAACTTGCAGGGTATGCTCGAACAACTGGCAAAAACGCTGAAGATCAAGGCCCCCCGCCGCCATGTACCGATAGGGTTGCTCAAGTGGCTATTGATGATTCCCGGACTGGCGGCCCGATTCGCGATCAGCGCCGAGTCATTGAACTTCATTCAGACACAGCGCTTCGACATGCGTAACAGCCAGCAATTGGAACGAAAGTATCAGCTGGCACATCCCGACATGGCGCGAACGCTGGAGAAGACCGTGCGCTACGTCCAGGGTTACTTGCCTGATTACCATGCTGACTCTTCTGAAAACCCGGCTGGAAGATAACGACTCGCGCCCTCAAGGAAAACTTCCAGCTCGCGTAATTCTGTCGGACATTCCAATAATTTAGGTGCTATATTTTTGGGCATGGACCAGATAGTTACATCCTGACCGTTTGGTTAGTTACAGCGTGTCGGCGCTGAGCTTGGTCTTTAGGGAAAAAGGCGTGTGAATTGACGTGAAGCGTGACATCCACCTTGTTGTGCTACTGCTATCGGTCATAGGTTGTTCTCTCGCCTCGCTAACGCTGTGGAAGGTCATGGCCTCTCGCGAGCGCGCCCTGGAAGACATCAATGTCCATGGCCTGAACCTGACCCAGGCACTGTCCACCTATTCGGAAGGTATCGTCCGGCAGAGCTCAATGCTGTTGCTCGGGCTGGTCGAGCGCCTGGAAACCGAGGGCACCGAACCTGCACAGATCGAACGGCTGGGTCAGCTGGTCAAGCGTCAGCAACCATTGATGCCGCCAATGAGCGGCATCACCATCTATGCCAAGGATGGGCGCTGGCTCATGTCGTCCAACCGTCCGACTCCCGTCGGCGCCAACAGCAGCGACCGGGCCTTTTTTATCCACCACCGTGACGACCCGTCCCGCGACCCCTTCATCGGCTTGCCAATCCGAAGCCGCGTCACTCAGGAATGGGTGATCACCATCAGCAGGCGATTCAACGACGGCCGCGGTGAATTCGCCGGCGTTGTTGCCATGACGCTCGGCGTGGAAAACTTCCTGCAACTTTTCGGCAAGCTGGACGTCGGCCATGACGGTGCCATCGGGCTGGCCTTTACCAACGGTTCCATGCTGGTGCGCTATCCGTTTCGGGAACAGGACATGGGGCGCAACTTTTCGAAGTCGCCAATCTTCGCCAAGTACCTCATCGACCAGTCAGCCGGCACCGCGTCATTCACCTCCAGCCTGGACGGCGTAGACCGCCTCTATGCGTTTCGCAAGAGTGACAAGCTACCCCTGGTGACAACGGTCGCGCTGGGCAAGCAGGAAGCACTTGCAGCCTGGCGGCTCGAGGCGCTGCTGTCGTCGCTGGTGGTCGCTGCGCTGCTCGCACTGACCGGAACCATTGGCTGGCTGCTGATTCGAGCCATGAGCCGGCGAAGCGCGGTCGAAAACGAACTGCGACTGACCCAACAGCAGTTGCTTGAGAGCAACCAACAGCTCGAACGCCAAGCGATGCATGATGCGCTGACGGGGCTTGCCAACCGGCGCTGCTTTGACGAGGCGCTGACCCAGGAGATCCGCACGGCCCATCGAGATGGGACCACGCTGGCTCTGCTGATGATCGACATCGATCATTTCAAGCGCTACAACGACACCTATGGGCATCCGGCTGGCGATGCCTGTCTGCAGCAGTTGGCTTACCTGCTCTCTTCCTGCATCCGCCGCCCTCGCGACCTGCTGGCACGCTACGGGGGCGAGGAAATGGCTGTAATCCTGCCCGATACCGACATCGACGGAGCGACCGTCGTTGCCAGGCTGATACTCGAGCGTTTGGCCCTGCAACCTATCCCTCACAAAGGTAGCCCTTTCGGGCATGTGACCGCCAGTATCGGCATCGCCTGCTCCGATGGATCGGCCCTCGACAGCCCGCCATCGCTAATTGAACGCGCCGACCAGGCGCTCTATATCGCCAAGCAAGCGGGCCGCAATCGCCTGCATGTCGACGGGGCGAATGTATAAAGCCAATGACAAGGAACGTATTGATGCAATCTCATTTCGGCAAAGGCGTCCTCTTTGCACTCTGCGCCGCAGCACTGAATGCAACGATCGGCGTACTCAGCAAGGTGTTGATGAACAGTGGATTCAGCTCCAGCAGCATCGCCCTGATAAAAACCGTACTTGGCTGCCTGCTGCTGTCAGCCTTGCTCATGTTTCTCAAGCGGCCCCTGCATACGGCCAAGTGGCTCCCTGCCGCTGTTTGCGCCTTTCTCGGCATTTTCGTGCTGTTCCACTTTGAAACCTCAGCCTATAGCCATTACGCCGCGGCAGGTGTCGTGGTGATCCTGATGGCGAGTGCCTCCATTTCTTCGATACTGCTGGGACGGATAGTCCTCAAGGACCCAATCACCGCCAACGCGACGGTAGGCGCCGGATTGACGATAGCCGGTATAGCCGTGATTTTCGGAGCCGATCTGGAACAAGGCTTCACGCTGCAAGGCGCAGTGCTCGCTTCGATCGGAGGCTGCGGTTATGGCGCATTTTCGGTTGCCATGAAGCGCATGGGCGTTTCCGGGGGGCTGCATTTCACTCGCCAACTGTTGTTTTTCGGCAGTCTTTACCTGCTGATGCCAGCTGCGACCGATGGGTTCATCATCGGAGAGCTTTCGTTGGCGGCGGTCATGGCGCTGCTGGCTCTGGCTGCGTTGCCGACCATCCTCGGCTTCTTCTGTACCACCAAGGCCATCGAGTACCTGAAGCCATCGCAGGTCCAGGCACTGGAACTGACTGAACCGCTGTTTGCCGCGCTGCTGGCGTTCATGATCCTCAATGAGGTACCTCGAGACACCTTGTACCTTGGGGCCGGGTTGATTCTCAGCGGACTGTGTTTCTCCAACGAGCTGATCCGGTTAGGCAAGAAAGCGCCACAGCCGTCCGGAGCGTGATTCGTTCTTCTGCCTGCACCTGGCGAGCAAGCGCTCCAAGAGCGCATGCTCGCGCCGCCGCATTACCAAACCGCTATATCGTAGGTCAGGTAGATCCGGTTGCTGTCGCGACCTCGGGAAAAGTCAGAACGGTAGACATAGTTGCGAAGTTTCACGCCCAACCCTTTCACCGGCCCGGACTGCACCACGTAGGCAAGCTCCACGTCACGCTCCCACTCGCTTAGCCCGGCATCAGCGGAGCGACCGTTGTCGCCGCTCAGGTAGCGCGCCATGAACGTGAGCCCGGGGACACCGGCTGCTGCAAAGTTGTAGGCATAGCTCGCCATCCAGGTTTTCTCTTCCTCCTCGATGAATTTGCCGATACCCACGTTGCTGAACGAGTAGACCGTCGCACCGCTGATGTACGGCAGCCCGGCCTCGCCGTCGAGCACCTGGTAACCGGCACCGACCGTGTGCCCGGTGTGTGTGTAGGACAGCTGCCCGCTGAACATGTCATTGTCGATCTCGCCACCGTGAGCGGCTCCGCTGTCGCGGCTCTTGAAATAGCGCAGGTCGGTGGTGAACACCCCGCCGGCCAACGGCAGGTCATGGACCAGGCCGACATAGTCCTGGCGGTAGAAGTGTTCGAGCTGGCCGTGGAAGTAGCTCAAGCGCAGCTGCTTGCTGACGGCATAGTCGGCACCGGCAAAGTTGAAGTCGCCAGACTCCCCGCCGCTGTAGCCATCCAGGAACAGGCCCGTGCTGTCGGAGGAATCCCGCTGCTTGAAGCGGTCCAGGTGGCCGGCAGTCAAGGTCAGGCCATCGACATCGGTACTGGTCAGCTGCGTGCCTTGGTAGGTCTGCGGCAACAACCGCGCATCGTTGTAGACCAGCACCGGCGTCTTGGGCAGCAAGGTGCCATGCTTGACCACGGTCTGCCCCAGTCGCGCCTTGGCCGTCACCCCGGCACTGGCGAACTCGTCAGCCGCACGGCCATCGTCATGCACCGGCAGCAAGCCGGTACCGCTGCGGCCGCGGCCCGAATCAAGCCGTACGCCTACAAGCCCCAGGGCATCGAGCCCCAGGCCCAGCGGGCCTTGAGTGAACCCCGATTGGTAGTCCAGCAAAAAGCCCTGTGCCCACTCCACCCGCTCACTCTTGGCAGTTGCAGCAGCGCGGGCGCTCATGCCTTGTTCGTCGCGGAAGTTTTCGTTGAAGTAAACGTTGCGCAGCTGCAATTTGAGCTTGCCGTCGTCGATGAATCCGGCAGCGCCGGCCACAGGCAGCCAGCCGCAGAGCAGGCCACAGGTGGCCCCACGGAAAACAGTTCGGGACATGTTCGGTACTCTGTTGTTGTTCTTGGATGAGGTGGGCGCCAGCGGCGCCCCATACAGATCAGACGAAGAAGGACAAGGCCCCCGTGACCAAGGCCAGCGCGGTGATGACCAGCGATGTCAGCACCGCCCATTTCACGGTGGCCTTCTGGAAGTCGCCGATGTCACGATCGACCATGCCCACCAGCAGCAAGGTCGAGGCCACCAACGGGCTCATCAGGTGCACCGGCTGCCCCAGCACCGAGGCGCGGGCGATTTCAACCGGGTCGATGCCATAGGCGGCCGCGGCGTTGGCAAGGATCGGCACCACGCCAAAGTAATAGGCGTCGTTGGACAGCACGAAGGTCAGCGGCATGCTGGTCAGCGCCACCACCAGCGGGAACCAGTGGCTCCACGCGTCGGGAATCCAGTCGACCAGGGTCTGCGCCAAGGCATCGACCATCTTGGTGCCAGAGAAGATCCCCGCGAAGATGCCTGCGGCGAACACCAGCAGCACCACGGTCATGGCGTTGCCCGAATGGGCGAGGATGCGCTCCTTCTGCAGATCCAGCTGCGGGTAGTTGATCATCAGCGCCGCGACGAAACCGATCATGAACAACAGTGCCGCGTGCATGACACCCATCACCAGAGCCGTCATCACGGCAATCACCAGCACCAGGTTCACATACGCCAGCCGTGGGCGCTTGTGCGGGTTATCACCGAGGATTTCCTTGATGTAGCAGTTGCCGCCACCGGACTCCAGGGCGATGTTGCCGATGCGTCGGCGCTCGGCGCGGCCCAGCAGGTAGGCGGTGAACACCACCCAGGCCGCACCGCCGATCACGGTCGGCAGCATCGGAATGAAATACTCGGTCGCATCCAGCCCGAGCGCGGCAATGGCCCGGGTGGCCGGCCCACCCCAGGGGCTCATGCCACTCATGATGCTCAGCGACAGCATGGACACCGTTGCCAGTATCATCGGGTTCATGCCGATGCGCTTGTACAGTGGCAGCATGGCCGCGCAGGTAATCATGTAGGTGGTGGTGCCGTCACCATCGAGCGCCACCAGCAGGGACAGCAGCGCAGTACCGATGGCGATCTTGATCGGGTCACCATTGACGCGCTTGAGGATCTTGCGGATCAACGGGTCGAACAGGCCGGCATCGATCATCAGGCCGAAGAACAGGATGGCGAACAGCAACAGGGCCGCCGAAGGCGCCACCATTTTCAAGCCATCGAGCATCATCTTGCCCAGTTCGGGGGCGAAGCCACCGATCACTGCAAAGACAACGGGTACTACGGTAAGCGCAACGATCGGTGACAGGCGTTTGCTCATGATCAGGTAGGTGAAGGTCACCACCGTGATCAGGCCCAGGAGTGCGAGCATGGTCTTATCTCTTGTTTTTATTCTATTGCGGCCATCGCCAAGGCAGACGGCCCCCTACCCCACTCGACATCGCTGGGATGCTGAGTGGGATTCTAAGTCAACAATGGGAGGTAGAAGAGGCTTTCAGCCGTGATGCCTAGGCTCGGCAGACCAGTCGGCCGGCACAGTGTCCGCCACGTCCGGTGCAGCCGGGGTGCCGTTCAGGCGGCGCAGCAAGGTTTCCCGTTCACAGGCATTCTCAGACAGTGAGATGACCACGGTGGCCACGGCGTTGCTGGCCAGGCTGGTCAGGGCACGCGCCTCGGACATGAAGCGATCGATGCCGATCAGCAAGGCAAGCCCTGCAAGCGGGATGTCGTGAATGACGGTCAAGGTCGAGGCCAGCGCAACGAAACCGCTACCGGTCACACCCGCGGCGCCTTTTGACGACAACAGCATGATCGCCAGCATCGTCACCGTCTGGCCGAGGCTCAGATCAATGTTGCAGGCTTGGGCGATGAACACCGCCGCCAGCGACAGGTAGATGGCAGTACCGTCGAGGTTGAAGGAGTAGCCGGTTGGCAGCACCAGCCCGACCACACCTTTCTTGCAGCCCAGCTTTTCCAGTTTTTCCAGCATGCGTGGCAGTACAGGCTCGGTGGACGATGTGCCGAGCACCACCAGGAACTCCTCGCGGAAATAGCGCAGCAGCTTCCACAGGCTGAAGCCATGGGCACGGCAGATGCCGCCAAGCACCACGAGCACGAAAAACGCACAGGCGATGTAGAGCGTACCGACCAGCTTGGCCAGTGCGCCCAGGGACGTCACGCCGTACTGCCCGACGGTGAAGGCCAGCGCACCGAAGGCACCGACCGGGGCGAAGCGCATCAGGTAGCCGAAAATGCGGAACACCATGGTCGAGGCGGACTCCAGCACATCGAGTACCGGCTTGCCCTTCTCGCCCATGGACGACAGGGCAAAACCGCTGAGCACCGCGATGAACAGCACCGGCAACACTTCACCCTTGCTGAACGCCCCGATGAACGTGTCGGGAATGATGTGCATGAAGAAGTCGACCACGCTGAGCTTCGCCGCAGAAGCGGCGTACTGGCCGAGCCCCTCGGTGCTGAGCGTGGCCGGGTCGATGTTCATGCCGACGCCCGGGCGGAACAGGTATACCGCTGCCAGGCCGATCATGAGGCTGACGACGGTCAGTACCAGGAACAGCAGCAAGGTCTTGCTCATCAAACGCCCCAGGGAGCGCTTGTCGGTCATGCCGGCGATACCGGTGACGATGGTGCAGAAGACCACGGGCGCGATCATCATCTTGATCAGCTTGATGAACGCATCACCCAGAGGCTTGAGCGCAACGGCCTGTTGCGCCCAGAAGTGACCGACCACCACGCCCAGCAGGACGGCGCAGAGGATCTGGAAGTACAGCGATTTGGCAAGTCTCATGAGGCATCACCCATTGTTCAAATTGTGCGGATGCGCTTGTTGCGAATGTACAGGTCTGGGCTACCGCCTGGGCTTACCCCGCCAACCTGCGGAATGTAGGGGCGTAAACGAAGCCTGAGAACAGCCGCCGGGCAGTTCGCACCACCGAGGCCTGAATCGTCTTGCCATCGGCACCGCTGCGTGACAGCGCGACATCGATACCGCCACTTGGGTGTTCCAGGCGTACCTCGGCCAGTTGCTCGGCGCCCTCGCCCAGCAGTTCGCCGATGACCGTACCGGGGCTGACGCAGGCAGTCGCCAACCCTATCGCGCCGGTGATGGCCAGGGCGCGGTGGCAGTTGTGCGGCATGAAGTAGCGAACCTGCAACGTGCCGTCATAGCGGGGCTTGGACACCAGCACCGGCTTCGGGATGACCATACCGCTGACATCGCCCAGGCCCATGGCCTTGCCGGCCTTCAGGCGCAACGCCTCGAGGCGCTCGAGCAGACCGACGTTGGCGTCGAGTTCGGCCGGGGTTTCCGAGCCGGTGACACCCAGCTGGCTGGCTTCAATCACCATCATCGGCATGGCCATGTCGATGCAGGTGACCGATACGCCATCGATCACATCCTTGGCCTTGCCAGTCGGGAACAGCTTGCCGGTCTTGCTGCCGACCGCATCGAGGAAGGTCAGGTGCACCGGGGCGGCAGTGCCCGGTACGCCATCGATCGCCGTACGGCCTTCGTAGCGCACGATGCCGCCGGGGGTTTCCACCAGCGAATTGACGAAAGTACCGGTGTTGAGGTTGCGAATACGCACCAGTGTCTTGCCGTCCTGGCCTTTGACCAGGCCTTGTTCGATGGCGAACGGGCCAACGGCGCACAGCATGTTGCCGCAGTTGGGCGCGGTATCGACCCGGCGCTGGGCGACCATGACCTGCACGAACAGGTAGTCGACATCGGCGTCGGCATGCAGCGAGGGGCTGACAATCGCTACCTTGCTGGTTTGCGGGCTACCGCCACCGATACCGTCGATTTCCAGTTCATGCCCGGAACCCATCAGGTTGATCAGCAATTCGTCGCGTTCGACCACATTGGCAGGAAGGTCCCATGCATGGAAAAAGGGGCCCTTGGAGGTGCCACCGCGCATGAGTACGCAAGGAATTCGTTGCATGATTTCGCACTCTTGTTGATCAATGGACATCATTGATGCTGTGGACAAAAGATTGACAGGGATGGATAAATCAATCCAATGCAAATATCGTAGTCATTATTCCGATTTGAGCATCAATAAAGAGCCCAATGCCAAGAGCGAACCGAGATGGAATATGAGCTGCAAGACATACGATCTTTCGTGAAAATCGCCGAACTCGGTAGCTTCCACGAAGCCGCAGAAGCGCTGCACCTGTCCCAGCCTGCCTTGAGCCGACGGATCAAGAAGCTCGAGGAAGGCTTGGGCACGTCGTTGCTGGAACGCACCACCCGTCGCGTCAGCCTGACCAGCGTCGGGCGTGACTTCCTGCCCAAGGCCAGGCGCCTGCTGGATGACTTCGAGGACTCGATCCTGAGCATTCGCGAACTCGCCGAACGACAGACCGGCCAGGTCACCCTCGCCTGCATCCCGACCGCGGCGTTCTATTTCCTGCCGTCGGTGATCCGCGACTACAACGAGCAATACCCGAAGATCCGCATTCGTCTGCTGGACCTCAGCGCCAACGACGGGCTCGAAGCCGTGCTGCGGGGTGAGGCCGATTTCGGCATCAACATGATGAGCGGCCAGCACCCGGACATCGAATTCGTCTCCCTGGTACAGGAGCATTTCGTGCTGGCCTGCCGCAGGGACCACAAGCTGGCGAACCGCGAAGCCGTCACCTGGACAGAACTGGCCGACTACCGCCTGATCGGCGTAGGCCGACTGAGCGGCAACCGGATGCTGCTGGACCATGCCCTGTCCGGGCTCAATCTGCGGCCCAAGTGGTTCTATGAGGTTCAGCACCTGTCCACCTCGCTGGGCATGGTCGAGGCCGGGCTGGGCGTGTCGGCCATGCCCAGCCTGGCCATGCCCAACGCCGACCACCCGACGCTGGTCAGCGTGCCGCTGATCGAACCCCAGGTCACCCGCACCCTGGGGTTGGTCTATCGCCGCGGGGCGTCGCTGTCGCCAGCAGCGGAGAAGTTCGTGTCGATCCTGCTGGACAAGTGGCCCAACCGATAAGCGAAACGCCTTGCGTTTCGCGCGGCGCGGCACAGGGGAAAAACCGGCGGCGTCCATGGTTCACTCTCCTCCCAGCCCCAGGGCGTTGGGCCGGCGTTTCTCGATCGCGAACTTCAGCAGTGCCGCGCTGCGGAACAGGCCATGAGCGAACTTGCCATAGGGCAGCGTGACGAATAGCGCCATCACAGTGCCCAAATGGATCGCCAGCAGGATCGCCATCGCTGCGGTATCACGCAGGCCCAGCAACGCAAGGCCCGTGGCGCTGACCAGCAGCAGAAGCAAGATGAACGCCCGGTCCATGGGCCGCTGGGCAACATCGCCCTGCTCCGGCGCCCTGCGCAGGTTCAGCGCCAACAGCCCGGCCGGCCCGACGATCAAGCCAATGCCGCCGAGTGTTCCGAGCAACACCGGTGCACTCAGCAGCGGGTACGGCGCCTGCTGGCCCAGCAGGTAGTGATACCCGGTGGCGACCACCGTGGCGGCAAAGCACAACATGAAGCCGTAGAAGGTGAAGTGATGGAAGCGCCGGCGCCAGAGCGTGTAGCGATCATCGGCATTGTTGCAACCTTGGCCGTGTCCGCCGTCCAGGTATTTCAGGGTCAACGCTGCGCTTGATGCCTCGAACACTGCCCCTTTGGCCGGTTGCGCCAGCGCCTCGGCAGGCGAGACCGAGCGCCAGAAACGTCGTACCGCCACCGCCAGGGCCACACCTGCAGCGGCAAAGACACTACCGAACATCAGCGCCAGAGCGTTGTGCGGGAAGACCGCATAGAAGTTCCCCGCCAACCGCCCGGGCAGCAGCGTGCCGTTGACGTACAAGGTCAGCAGCAAGAACAGCGACAAGGCGACGGCCAATGCAGTGGCGACATAGGTGCCGTTGTGCCGATACAGCCGTCCGAAGAGGGCCGGCCAGGCGTACTCGGCGTAAGTCTGCCCGCGCACCTTGGCCATTGCCTGGGGCACGTTGACGGCAAACTCGTGGGGTTGGGCGTACTGGCAGGCGTGCAGGCAAGCGCCGCAGTTGTGGCACAGGTTGGCCAGGTAATGGATGTCGGCCTTGCCGAACTCCAGCCTGCGGGTCATGGCCGGGAATACTGCGCAGAAGCCTTCGCAGTATCGGCAGGCGTTGCAGATCCGCATTTGCCGGTCCACTTCCCGCTCCTCCAGGTTCAACACCGGGATCAGTGCGAGGGCCGGCCGGGCGGCATCAGGCTGGCGTGGTTCAGGCAGTTGCACGGTCATGGCGATTCTCTTTTTCTGGATGTTCGTAACCTGCCGCCGCAGCGGCGCTGGTCCCGGCGATACGGCCGAAGGCGGTGCCGATGGACATGCCGACACCTGCGGTGTAGCCCTTGCCCAGTACGTTGCCCGCCATCATCTCGCCGGCAACGAACAGGTTCGGACTGGGACGTCTGTCGAAATGGACCGCGGCAGTTTCATCGGTGCGCAACCCCAGATAGGTGAAAGTCACGCCAGGACGCAGTGGGTAACCGTAGTAAGGCGGTGTATCGATCGGGCGCGCCCAGTGGCTTTTCACCGGCTCCAGGCCCACGGTGTGACAGTCATCCAGCCGGGTGTGGTCGAAAGTGCCCACCTGGCAGGCCTGGTTGTAGGCATGTACGGTTTCGAGGAAGGCCTGCACAGGCAAACCGAGCAGGCCGGCCAGCGCCTCCAGGCTGTCGGCGGTGGCACCGGGGAAAACCGGCGGCATGAAGCGACCGAGCGCTTTCTGGTCGATGATCGAGAACCCCACCTGCCCGGGCTGATGGGCCACGAGACGCCCCCAGATGGCATAGCGCTTGGGCCAGAAGTCCTCGCCTTCGTCATAGAAGCGCTGGCCGTCGCGGTTGACCACCACGCCCAGCGACACACAATCGATGCGCGTGCAGATGCCGCCGTCGTACAGCGGAGCGCGAGCATCGATCGCCACCATGTGCGCCTGGGTCGGGTCGCCAATCGTGTCGGCACCCTGTTCGATCATGCGGCGCAACAAGACCCCGTCATTGAAACGCGTACCGCGGATCAGGAAATTGTCTGAAGGCCACTCCCCTCGCGCGTTCTGCCCCCAGGCCTCGCGCAGCCACTGGCGGTTGGACTCGAAACCGCCGGCGGCAAGCACGCAGGTGCGTGCCTCAATGCGCTCGGCGGGCAGTTGCCGCCCCTGAACCTCACGCGCCGGCACATGGGCCGCAACGAAGCGTCCGTCCTGCAGTTCGATGTCGGCTACAGGCGTGTCGTAGCGTATCTGCACCCCGAGGTTTTCGGCGCTGCGAAAGTAGGCATTGACCAGCGCCTTGCCGCCGCCCATGAAGAAGGCATTGGTCCGTGCGGTGTGCAGCGCACCCGACAACGAGGGCTGGAAATGCACACCATGGCGGCGCATCCACCCGCGGCAGCTGGAGGACGCGCGAATCACCAGACGCGCGAGCTTTTCGTCAGTCTGGCCACCGGTGACCTTCAGCAGGTCCTGCCAGAACTCTTCCTCCGGGTAAGCCTCGACCAGCACGTCCTGCGGGCCATCATGCATGCAGCGCAGGTTACGTGTGTGTTGTGAATTACCACCACGCCAGGCGCGGGGCGCGGCCTCGAGCAGCAGCACGCTGGCTCCGGCCTCTCGCGCCATCAGCGCGGCACAGAGGGCGGCATTGCCCCCTCCGATGACTAGCACATCGATCATTTCGCCTCCAGGTCACGAAGAGCCGAATGTTCGGGTGCTCCTCGTGGCCACGGACTTTAATGAGTGCCCGGAGGGTGCGAAACGCGATCGTCGGGGGGAGGCATTCAGTTTTTCTAAAGGGGTTGGATGAATGAACCCACAGTCTGGGTCATAGCAACCGGGCCCCAGGCCATCGGCCCTGCTCCACCAGATCCCGAGCGACCTCCTGCAGTACGATCCGTGTCGCCAACGCGGCCGGCGAGAGCTCGTCATCGGTCAGGCTGACAATCACATTGCGACGCTGCGCCTGTGCTTCATCGATGGCAAACACGCGCAAGCCCGCCTGATGCGCCCGGGCCACCGTGGCGCCGGGCTGGATGGTGGCGGCATGGCCCGCACAGACACAATCCATCAACAGCGACAGACCATCGACTTCCATGACGATGCTGGCCTCCAGCCCGGCCCGTTCGAAAATCGAGCGCAATGTCGTACGCAGACCATGCTGGGTGCTGGGCATCACCAAGGGGAGCGTCGCAATCTGTTGCAATGTAAGCGACTCGCCCCACTCGGCCTTGACCAGCGGGGCGGGAACCAGCACGAACAGCCGCTCCGTCAGAAGCGCCCGGACATCCAGCCGCGGCCCCGTCTCTGCCTGGAACAGCACCGCCAGGTCAAGGTGCCTGGCATTGAGTTGGTTCATCAGATAGCCAGACAGCATTTCCACCAGGTGCAGGCGGATGTCCGGATAGCGTTCGCGCATCCTGTCGATCAACGCCAGGCCAAGAATCGATGCGGTGGTCGGTGCCAACCCCACGCTGGCGTAGCCGCTCATGCGGCCGCTCTGTGCTGCCAGCACAGCATGCTCCGCCTGACGAAGCGCCAGGCGCGCATGGTATTCAAAGGCCAGGCCCGCCGCCGTCGGCGAGACGCCGGTGCTCGAACGTGTCAAAAGCCGGGTACTCACCTCGCTCTCCAGCTTCGACAGTTGCTGGCTCAGTGCGGAGGCGCCGACCCCGAGCTCGACCGCCGCCCTGCCAAGACTGCCGTACTCCAGAACACTCAGGAAATAGCGAAGCTGACGTAACTCCATACAACTCTCTTCAACGATGGGGGCAGGCCTGGAGCATGTTAACCGTATTTGCACAGCGTGGGCGCTCAAGCCTTGATCGACAGGACGCTACGGTGGAACGGACTGGCCCGCCCTCATGGAACCGCACATGACTCATTGAATTGGCAGGGACCCTGTGGGAGCGGCTTTAGCCGCGAACACCGGCGCAGCCGGTGCCATCCACCGCGTTGGATTCTTCGCGGCTAAAGCCGCTCCCACAGGGTACGCGGACTGCTTGCGAATTCAGTTCGCCAAGCGTCAGCGCAGCCCACAAGCTGGCCGATCTCCTGCAAGGCCTTCTTTTCGTCTGCAGGAATCAATCTGGCAGGCCTTGCAATACATGCGAAAATTCGTATATTTGAAAAACCATATATTTCAAGCATGAAGAGCAAACACCGAGAACCGCCATGACTGACTCGCTGACCCCGACCCAGGTCTTCAAATGCCTCGCCGATGAGAACCGCATTCGGATGATGCTGCTGATCGCTCGCGAGCAAGAGCTATGCGTCTGTGAACTGATTTGCGCCCTGGAAGAAAGCCAACCCAAGGTCTCCCGCCACCTGGCACAACTGCGTACCTGCGGCCTGCTTGAAGACCGCCGCCAAGGCCAGTGGGTCTACTACCGCCTGCATCCAGAACTGCCCACCTGGGTACGCGATGTCCTGGTAACAACGCTGGAGGCCAATCGCGACTGGTTGAACACCAGCGCCAAACGACTGGACAGCATGGGTGACCGCCCTCAGCGCGTCGCTACCTGCTGCTGACCACTGCCGAGAAAAACACGGCATTTTTCACATTGCCTTTCGAACAACTGGATGCCACCCAGCTCAAGGCGAGCTGGCACGTATCGGAACGCTCTGACGTTCAGGGAGATACACCATGAGCAAAAGCCGACTTTCCTTCCTCGACCGCTACCTGACGGTCTGGATCTTTTTGGCCATGGGCCTTGGCATCGCCCTGGGCAGCCTGTTCCAAGGGTTGCCGGTTTGGCTGAACAGCTTGTCGCTGGGCTCGACGAACATCCCCATCGCGATCGGCCTGATCGTGATGATGTACCCGCCATTGGCAAAGGTGAAATACGAGGAGTTGCCGCAGGTCTTCAAGGACAAACGCATCCTCGCCCTGTCGCTGATTCAGAACTGGGTGATCGGCCCGGTGCTGATGTTCGGGCTGGCGGTCGTTTTTCTTTCCGACAGGCCCGAGTACATGACCGGCCTTATCCTCATCGGCCTGGCACGTTGCATCGCCATGGTGCTGGTGTGGAACCAGATCGCCGGCGGCAACAACCAGTACGTGGCCGGCCTGGTTGCCTTCAACAGCATTTTCCAGATTGTGTTCTTCAGTGTGTACGCCTGGATTTTCCTGGGGCTGCTGCCCCCGCTGTTCGGCCTGGAGGGCAGCGTCATCGAGACCAGCTTCCTCGATATCGCCCAATCGGTGCTGATCTACCTGGGTATCCCGTTCCTGGCCGGCTTCCTGACCCGGAAGATCCTGATCAGCAGTAAGGGCGCAACCTGGTACCAGGAGCAGTTCATTCCGAAGATCAGCCCGCTGACGCTCGTGGCGTTGCTGCTGACCATCGTGGCCATGTTCAGCCTGAAAGGCGACATGGTCCTGCAACTGCCGCTGGATGTGCTGCGCATCGCCATCCCACTGACCATCTATTTCGTGGTGATGTTCTTCATCAGCTTCTGGATGGGCAAGCTGCTGGCAGCCGACTACCCCCGCACCACTGCGCTGGCCTTTACCGCGGCAAGCAACAATTTCGAACTGGCCATTGCCGTGGCCATCGCCACCTTCGGCCTTGCTTCGCCGGTCGCCTTTGCCACCGTCATCGGGCCTTTGGTGGAAGTGCCGGTACTGATCTCGCTGGTTGGCGTGGCCTGGTGGCTCAAGCGCCGCTGGTTCGATCAGGCGTCCGGTGCCTTGTCCCAGGAGTAGAACCATGAGCGAACATGTTATCCCCAACATCGACAGTGAACTGATCGACCTGCCATCCGCCGAGAAACTGGCGATCGCCCGGCAGTCCAACCACAAGCCGCGCATCCTGCTGCTGTACGGATCGACCCGCGAACGCTCCTTCAGCCGCCTGCTGACGGAGGAAGCGGCCCGCCTGCTGGAGCACTTCGGTGCCGAGACGCGAATCTTCAACCCGTCCGGCCTGCCATTGGCGGATGACGCCCCCGAAGACCACCCCATGGTCAAGGAGCTGCGCGACCTGGTGCTGTGGTCGGAAGGCATGGTCTGGTGCTCGCCGGAACGCCACGGCGCGATGACCGGTGTGTTCAAGTCGCAGATCGACTGGATCCCCCTGAGCATGGGCGCTGTGCGCCCGACCCAGGGCAAGACCCTCGCGGTCATGCAGGTGTGCGGCGGTTCGCAGTCGTTCAACGTGGTCAACCAGCTGCGCGTGCTGGGCCGCTGGATGCGCATGTTCACCATCCCTAACCAGTCGTCAGTGCCCAAGGCCTACCTGGAGTTCGACGAAGCGGGCCGCATGAAACCGTCCCCCTACTACGACCGTGTCGTCGATGTCATGGAAGAACTGGTGAAGTTCACCCTGCTGTTGCGCGACCGCGCCGACTACCTCGTCGACCGCTACTCCGAGCGCAAGGAGTCGGCCGAAGAACTGTCCAGGCGTGTCAATCAACGATCCATCTGAAGTCCCAACTCGAGAACAGGAACATGGCAATCAAAGTAGGCATCAACGGATTTGGCCGTATCGGTCGCCTGGCGCTGCGGGCGTCCTGGGATTGGCCGGAATTCGAATTCGTCCAGATCAATGACCCGGCCGGCGACGCCGAGACCCACGCCCACCTGATCAACTTCGACTCGGTCCACGGGCGCTGGCATCGTGAAGCCGGGGCACAAGGCGACGCGCTGGTGATCGACGGCAAGCGCATCAAGGTCACTGCGAACAAGGCGATCACCGACACCGATTGGTCGGGCTGCGACCTGGTCATCGAGGCCAGCGGCAAGATGAAGTCGGTAGCCGTGCTCCAGGCCTACCTGGATCAGGGCGTCAAACGCGTGGTGGTCTGCGCTCCGGTGAAGGAGAAAGGCGCGCTGAACGTGGTGATGGGGGTCAACCAGCACCTGTTCGATCCGGCGCTACACCGTATCGTCACCGCCGCGTCCTGCACCACCAACTGCCTGGCCCCGGTGGTCAAGGTGATTCACGAGAACCTGGGTATCCGCCACGGCTCGATCACCACCATCCACGACCTGACCAATACCCAGAGCATCCTCGATACGCCGCACAAGGACCTGCGTCGCGCCCGTGCCTCAGGCATGAGCCTGATCCCGACCACAACGGGCTCGGCTACCGCAATCGCCGAGATATTCCCTGAGCTGCGCGGCAAGCTGAATGGTCACGCCGTGCGTGTACCGCTGGCCAACGCCTCGCTGACCGACTGCGTGTTCGAAGTGGCGCGTGAGACCACGGCTGAAGAGGTCAACGCGTTGCTGAAGGCGGCTGCCGAAGGCCCGTTGAAAGGCATTCTGGGCTACGAAGCGCGACCACTGGTGTCCATCGACTACCGCACAGACCCGCGGTCCTCGATCATCGATGCGCTATCGACCCTGGTAGTCAATGGCACCCAGGTGAAGATCTACGCCTGGTACGACAACGAGTGGGGCTACGCCAACCGTGCAGCGGAGCTGGCCCGAATGGTCGGCCTGGCGGAGTAGACGGCAAACATGATGGCGTTGTCAGCCCTGCCTGCTCAAGTGCGTCAGTACCTGCTGGTTACCGGCAACTACTGGGCCTTCACACTCACCGACGGCGCGTTGCGCATGCTGGTGGTACTGCACTTCCATTCGTTGGGCTACACGCCGCTGCAGATCGCGGCGCTGTTCCTGTTCTATGAAGTGTTCGGCGTGATCACCAACCTGGTGGGCGGCTACCTTGGCGCCCGCCTGGGGCTCAACCGCACCATGAACATCGGCCTGGGCATGCAGGTGCTGGCGTTGCTGATGCTTACGGTACCGTCAGCCTGGCTGACAGTACCCTGGGTGATGGCCGCCCAGGCGTTGTCCGGCATCGCCAAGGACCTGAACAAGATGAGTGCCAAGAGCTCCATCAAGCTTCTGGTGCCGGACAGCCAGCAAGGCACCCTCTACAAGTGGGTGGCCATCCTGACGGGCTCGAAAAACGCGCTCAAAGGCGTGGGTTTCTTCCTTGGCGGCGCCCTGCTCGCCCTGCTCGGTTTTACCTTGGCGGTGCTGGCCATGGCTGCGGTACTGGCATTGATCTGGGTCGGCAGCCTGATCCTGCTGAAGAAGGACCTGGGCAAAGCCAAGGCCAAACCAAAGTTCCGCGACGTGCTGTCCAAGAGCCGGGCCATCAACATCCTCTCGGCCGCACGGCTGTTTCTCTTTGGCGCCCGTGACGTCTGGTTCGTCGTGGCATTGCCGGTGTACCTGAGCACGGCTTTTGGCTGGGACTTCTGGCTGGTCGGCGGCTTCATGGCTGCATGGGTAATCGGCTACGGCATCGTTCAGTCGTTTGCCCCCCACATCACTGGCAAGAAGCGCGGCCATGTGCCCGACGGTCGGGCGGCTTTCATCTGGGCGATCGCCCTTGCCGGGCTGCCTGCGCTCATCGCCCTGGGCCTGTCGGCAGGCTGGTCGGCTCAGGTGGTGGTGCTTGGCGGGCTGATGCTGTTCGGCGTGCTGTTCGCCGTGAACTCGTCGCTGCACAGCTACCTGATCGTCAGTTATGCCAAGGAAGACGGGGTATCGCTGGATGTGGGCTTCTATTACATGTCCAACGCGCTAGGGCGGCTGGTCGGTACGCTGCTTTCCGGTTGGGTATTCCAGGCTTACGGGCTGCAAGCCTGCCTGTGGATCTCCACGGCCTTCGTTGTGCTGGCTGCCCTGATTTCAATCGCCTTGCCACGGCACACCACCGTGGTTGCTCCGCGCTAGCCCCCGCTTTGCCGAGGACTGGCGCGCTGCGCTTGAATCACATTACCCGAACCTGGTACGCCGTTCGCTGGTTTCAAGCCACCACCTTGGCGCTGCTGGTATTGGTCTGGCTGGCCGCAGCTCCTGCGGCCAGCCCTTTCGATGGGCCTGTAACGCCAGGGTCAGTCGTCGTGGCGGTGTTTGCGCCAGCCATAGTGATGGCCACGGTCGTGACGGTGGCGACGCCAGCCCCGATCGTCATCATCGTCGTCATAATCACGGTAGCGATGCCCACTTTCATCATCGTAGTCCCGGCCCATGTGGTTGCCCAAGGCACCACCCACACCGCCACCGGCCGCTGCGCCGATCATGCTGCCCGTAGTGCCGCCCATCTTGCGACCTACCACATTACCGCCAGCTGCACCCAAGGCGCCGCCAATGGCCGCCTCGCCACGGCTGTGTTTGTTGGCGCCCACCGCACTACCGGCCGCGCCACCCAGGCCTGCGCCGATTGCCGAGCCGGTGCTGCCGCCGATCGACTGGCCGACTACCGAGCCCAATACTCCACCCAATGCGCCACCTATACCTGCTTCGGTATTACCGCCTGCCGAAGCAACACCGCTAAGCAGGCCAAGTGACAACAAGAGAATCGAGGAGTACTTCATTTGTGAAAGCCTCAAAGGGATACCGAGGCGATCCTGAGGCTCTGGAAGGGGGCTTACAATGAAAATCCGACGAGTAACACGGCTTGAGAAAATTTTCTAAGCTGCTGTTTTTAAATTGAAACTTTAGGAATTTTCAACGGTCGTAGGCTAATTGCGGTCCCAGCAGCAGGCGGCGAAGCTGGCTTCTGATCAGTCCTTTGCGTGCCCGCGAAACAAGCGAAAGTACTGCAACGACCGCGCAACTGCCCAGGCCGACTTAACGTTTGCGCTGCGAGTTGTCATCGCTTCTTTCTTCATCTCCCCTCCTATCCCTTGCTGTGTTCAGGCGAAGATGGCCCTGTGCCGCGTTTGATTCCACGCGGCCCGAGCACACCCCAGATGGCCAGGCCGACAACAGGCAGCGCCAACAGCAGCAGCGCCCACATCGCCTTCGTCACCTCGGACTTGTCGCTGCGAAAAACACTGACGATGGCCCACAGATCGACCAACAGAATGATCGCCGCAACGGCGATCCAGAAATACGCCACAGGCTCGGTCATGATCCCCTCTCCTCTGTTTGATCCGGCAGCAGTACGCGGCTCGCGCGTCCTCCTACCAAGAGGAAGCCAGCAGTCGCAACAAAGTTCAGGGAGCTTTACCTGACATCGATGAATGGCTCACAAGCAATGAACCAACCCCGCAAGAAACACGTCCACCAGAAAACAACGCACGAGTGACCGGCCATGGCAACCGACCCTGTACGCGAGGCCCTCGATTACCTCAAGGCCCACAAGCTGCTGCTGACCACCGCAGAATCCTGCACGGCCGGCGCCATGGTTGCGCTGCTGGCGGCAGTACCCGGTACCGGCGAGGTGCTGGAAAGCGGCTACGTGGTGTACTCGCCCAGTGCCAAGAAACGCCTGCTCGGCGTCAATCCCCAGACTATCGAACGCTACGGTCTGACCAGCGAGGCCGTAGCCTGGGAGATGGCGCTTGGCGCCTTGAAAGACAGCGACGCCACCGTCGCCATCGCCAGCACGGGTGTCGCCGGGCCGGAGCCGCAGGATGCCATCGCCCCAGGCACCGTGTGCTTCGCCTGGGCATTTGCCGGCGAGCCGCTGGCCGTGTTCACTCGCAGCCAGCGCTTTTTTGGCGAGCGCGCGGAGGTCATGCGCCAGGGTGCACTCTACGGGTTGTCGCACCTGGCCCATTACCACCAACGCTGGCTGCGCGGTGAGCGCGCCTGAGGGGGCTGCGAGCATGGACGAAGAGGAGCTGGTTTCAAGGCGCCATCCCGTCGAGGAAGACATGCGGATGCAGCAGCGGGTGTGGCGTTTCGAACGGGTCGGATGGTATGCCCTGGTGCTGATCGTGCTGCTGGCCCTGGCCGGGTTGTTCGGCAACGGCCCGCTCAGTAACGCACAGGTCTCGAGTGAAGACGGCCGGGTACAGGTGGACTATCAGCGTCTCAGCCGCAGCGGCACCACCGATAAACTGCGTATCACGGTTCGCGGCACCGCAGGGGAGCCTGTGATGTTGTTGCTCGGGGGCACCCTGCTGCGCGAAGCCAGCATCGAAACGCTGCAGCCACAACCGCAAGCATCGCGTTCCCAAGGCCGGTCGCTCCTGCTCCAGCTTGGTACCAGCAAAGAAGGGATCGCCACTCTTTATCTGACCCTGCGCAGCGAATACGTCGGCACGCTCGAAGGTGTTGTCAGGGCTGGCCCGAGCAGCACAGTGCATTTCTCGACCTTTCTCTACCCCTAGGAGCGCGACATGGACTCCATTCTCCGTGCGGCAGGCATGTATATCGCGCTGATGCTGCTGTTTCGCGTGGCTGGCAGGCGCTCGCTGGCCGACCTGACCACCTTCGACTTCGTCCTGCTGCTGATCATTGGAGAGGCGACCCAGCAGGCCTTGCTGGGCGAGGACTTCTCATTCACCAACGCCATGCTGGTGATCGCCACGCTGATCGTTCTGGATGTCGGCCTGTCACTGGCCAAGCTCAACTCCAGGCGCCTGGCCCGGCTGGTCGATGGCCACGCGACACTGGTCGTGGATCAGGGGCGCTTTCTCCACCACCGAATGCGGCGGGCACGGCTGACCGAAGACGACATTCTCGAATCAGCCCGGGACAGCCAGGGTATCGAAAGCGTCGGGCAGATCAAGTTCGCCATCGTCGAGCGCAATGGCAAGATCTCGATCATCCCGCAGGAATGACCCTACCTGCCGGGTACAAGGCAGCTGCGGCCCGGTACGTTGATCATCCGCTTTGAACCTTGTCGCACGCGCCTTACTCCATCGAAGGCAATCGTGATTTTTCCAACCCTGAAGAGGTGTTTCATGAACGCTATCGAACTGCTGATCCAGGATCATGAGCTGGTGAAAAAGCTGCTGGAGGAACTCTCCTCCACCACCGAGCGAGCGGTGAAGAAGCGCGCCGAGCTGCTCGAACGCATCAAGCAGGAAGTGACCATCCATACCGCGCTGGAAGAAGAAATCTTGTACCCGGCCATCAAGCAGGCCGGCGGCAAGGAAGAAGCGAAAATGTATTACGAAGCCAAGGAGGAGCACCGCACCGTCGACTCGCTGGTGCTGCCGGACCTGCTGCAGACCGAGACCGGCACCGTCGAGTTCGCCGGGCGGGTCAAGGTCATGAAGGAACTGCTGGAACACCATATCGAGGAAGAAGAAAGCGAGCTGTTCCCGACCGCCCGCAAACTACTGGGCAAACAGGAACTGGACAAGCTCGGACAGGCCATGGAGGCGCAGAAAAAGCTGCTCAAGGGCGAACAGCGTGCCGCGTGATGGAGGACTGGATCGACTTGCTTGACTGGCCGGCCATGGCCCTGACGGTGCTTGCCGCCTGGTGCATCGGTTCGCGGCGCCCTGGCCGGCGCAAGCTGGGTTTCTGCTGCTTCATCGCCAGCAATGTGCTGTGGGCCATCTGGGGGTGGCAGGCGCAAGCCTGGGCGCTGATCCTCCTGCAGGGTTGCCTGTGCGCCATGAACCTGCGGGGCTGGAAGAAAAATGCTGCTGTGGAGTCGGGCTGACGCCCGCTCACAAACCCGAGAGCCCAACGGCGAGGGACCAAACCATGATCGAACCCGACAACCCTGACCCTTACGTGGACGACATACCGCACAACCCGGGCGAACCTGTACCTGAACCAGAACAGGAGCAGGAAGCACCCGACTGGCCCGAAGGCCAGGTGCCGCCGGAGAAACAGTCTGACGGCTGAGGCTCAACCATCGAGCGGCGTTGCCTGCTTCGCCGGCAATGCTGCCCCCAGTCACCCAATCCTGCGCAAGGAGGCAAGCGTCTCCCGCTCCAGCCAGGCCAGCAGTGCCGGCAGTCGGCTACGAATGCCGTTGATGTTGAACGTGGCAATCCTCAGCGCTTTCATGCGTCGGGGTCGCTGACGTGGGCCTGCACGGCATCTTCCAGAGCACGTACATGGGCGTCATCGGCCAATGCCTTGAGTGCGAGCCAGTCGTCCCAATCGATGGCCCCATCGTCGCGCAGGGCCTCGGCGGTGCGCAGCAGTTCATGGTGGTAGGCATCCGGCGACTCACGGCGGTAACTGATGTCGTCGTACTGGGCGTACCAGGCCTCGAGCTCGGGGATGCTGCGGTCAATGCTCATGATGGGGCCCTCAAGGTGTCCTTTGCATTATGAGCCTCCACCACGCAGCGACGTTCAAATTCAACGCCATTGGCCTGTCTTGTATGGCCATGTCGAGATCCTGAAGTTTCCCGCCCAGCCTCGGCGCATGAAACGAGCTCGCCGCGAACCAGGTTTCCCGGTTCACGGCGTATTTGAAGCGTTACTCAGGCAATCAGGTAGGAATGCCAGCCAGTCGCCACACAGGCGCTTGAACCGGTTCGGCCTGGCTGCGGTTGCGTGCCCACTGGGTCAGGGCAGCCATCATGGCAAAGCCGAGCAGGATCATCACCGGATAGGCCAGCAGCAACTCGGTCAGCGAGTATTTCCAGGCCAGTGGGCGACCGACGCCCAGCATCGCCGCATACAGCCAGGACACACCCGACAGTGCGCCGGAGAACAGCGCGAACATCCGCACGCCGAAATTCAGGTCGAGCAAGTTTCCCGCTTTGAGCAGGGCAGGCAAAACATAGCGATGCAACAACATGCCGTTAAAGGTCAACAACATGACGATAATGATTTTCGCGTGAAGTTTGGGATTGGCAAAATAGTTCATACCTTTATCAAGGTAGTCAATTCCAATCACTGCGGCGCCCGTGAGCCACAGGAATATCAGGGCATTGGCCACGGACTTCTGCAAGCGCGTCATATGCTGACTGTCATGCCCGGCCCCTTTATGGCCTTTCAACAAGTTCCTGACCATCTCGGCGTCACTGGCGAATACCAGGCCGATGGCAATGCAACAGGCCAGTAAATGAACG
This sequence comes from Pseudomonas sp. NPDC096925, assembly GCF_044762545.1. Lineage (NCBI taxonomy): Bacteria > Pseudomonadati > Pseudomonadota > Gammaproteobacteria > Pseudomonadales > Pseudomonadaceae > Pseudomonas > Pseudomonas sp. NPDC096925. The sequence continues at coordinate 265,200 of NZ_JBIWEM010000007.1, forward strand.
TAAATCACCGACAACCGCACCAGCTCCATGGATTCTTTCTGCCCGAACAGGCTAATAATTGTATTAATCTCCACGACGTTTTCTCCACGTAATGCGTTAGCGCTAGATGACCTTGCAATAGGCGCGCGAACGGTTTAATCGCAGCGGCAAGACCAAATTCAAATCGTTAGTTGAAATAGCAGATCGTTTTTAATACACACGGTGGCTCACCCGAAGAGCCTCGGTTGGGCATGGCATTGCTCCACTGGTTCGAAAAAAAAAGCCCCATGAGCATCCCTGCGATGCCGATGAGGTTGAACGTCCATAAGTTCTGGGGGAAAGGCACCAGGTGCGATCTTGTTGAAAGCACCTGCTGGCAAATAGGAGTCAGCCTCGCCCAAATCGTTCATTTCTCAGGCAAAACGACCGACAGGCGGTACACTTAGTCAAGTTAGTTAGTTTGCTAAGTTGTTATAGTTTGACCGAATGGAAAGTTTTCACGGCAACTGGATCCAAACTTCACAAGCGACTTTGAATGCTCTACTCCGCTATTTTGCAGTTCTCCTTTTGCGGCGGGCCGTGTCTGAAGTGCCATCAGTCGGGCCAAAAACAGCCCCATTCCGATCGCCAGGCGCAGCCAACGACCCATCTGTCGCCTTCAGCCTGCCAGCGCCCGCAACTCGGCCCGGGTGCTGCCAGGCAGCACAGGTACCGTCAATGAGTGCCCAAAGCCGCTGACGCCTGATGCCCCGGCGCCTCCTCATCGATCTGCGCCAGGCTCAAGCGCGATGTCTCGCGCAACATCAGCGAGCACACCGCGACCAGTGCCAGTGCCCCCGCGCCATACAGCGCCACGCCCAGCGGGTCATGGTCGGTGAGGATCAGGATTGCCGTGGCAACGCTCGAGGCGGTGCCGCCACCCAGCGCGGCGCCGACCTGATAGCTGGCCGAGATGCCCGAATAGCGCATGCTGCGCGGGAACTGCTCGCCGAGGAAGGCCGGGATGGGCCCTTGGGTCGCGCCCATCAGCAGGCCGGTCAGGCTGTAGGCGCACAAGGCGATGGCGAAGCTCTTCATGCCCACCAGGGAAAAGAACACGAACAGCCCCAGGGCCATGGCCGCTGCGCCGAAGCTCATCACCGTGCGCCGCCCCAGGTGGTCCGACAGGTAGCCGAACAACGGTGCCGACAGCACGATGGCGACCGACAGCGTCAGGTCGAACATCAGCGCCTCGGTACTGCCGAAACCCACCTGCGTGGCGTACGTCAGGAAGAAGGTGCTGCCGATATAGGCGATGGTGCAGTAACCGAAGGCGATCCCGGTGCACAACAACAGCTGCCGCGGACGTTGGCGCAGGGCCTCGGCCAACGGCGCACGCACGGGCTTGGTCAGTGACGCAGTGGCCGCTGCCGGCGCCCTCAGGCGCGCGTACAGGCCGATCAGTACCAAGGTGCCACCCAGCCAGAACGGGATGCGCCAGGCGAAATCGACCAGGTTGTCGTCGAAGGCCGCGCTGACGATGGCGAACACTCCAGCACCGAGGATGCCCCCCACGCCGATCCCCATGCTGGTGAAGCTGCCCCACAACCCGCGCCGCCCCGGTGGCGCAGACTCGATGCCGAACAGCGCGGCGCCCCCCCACTCCCCGCCTGCCGCAAAACCCTGGACCAGGCGCAGCAGCACCAGCAGGATCGGCGCGACCACGCCGACGCTGGCATGGCCGGGCAGGCAGCCGATGAGGAAGGTACTCATGCCCATCAGCAGCAAGGTCGCGACCAGGACCTTCTGTCGGCCGATGCGGTCACCGAAGTGGCCAAACACCAGCCCTCCCAACGGTCGGGCAAGAAAGCCCGCACCGAAGGCGCTGAAGGCCACCAGCGTGGCGGTCAGGTGGTCCATGTGCGGGAAGAACACCTGGGGAAACACCAGTGCAGCGGCAGTGCCGTAGATGATGAAGTCGTAGAACTCCAGCGCCGTCCCCAGGCCGGAGACACAGAAGGTTCGCAAGGCGGAGCGGGATGACGCAGGGTGGGAATGGTGCGCATGCATTGTTGTTGTTCTCGTTCGGCGGTGCCGCCTTGGCTGGCGGCACCGGGTTGGCTCAGAAAGTGTCGAAGCCGGCCTTGGCCAGGTGCACAGGCTTACCGGCTACGTACTGCAGGGCACAGCGTTCAGTGTCGATGCCGACGCTGAGCAAGGTTTCCCAGCGCTCGGTATCGGGCATGGCCATGTCCGGGTGGAAGCAGATCGGCGCACGGTCGCCCTCGGCGCCGCACATGGCCTCGGCCCGGGCACGCAGGTCAGCGCTGGCCATCTGGCCGACCACCTGCTCAAGGTGGCCCAGGCGGCATTGGCTATCGGCACGGTCGGCGACCTGCTCGCCCAGGCTCAGTTGTGGGTCGAGGAAGTGGTTGGTGTGCAGCAGCCAGCCGTCTTCTCGTGGCAGCACCAGGGCAGTGCGCGCGGGGCTCAGTTCGATGCTGGCTGCGCGCGGGCTGCTGTCCTGCCGGGAGAACACTGTCAGCACGGTAGAGGCACTGACCCGCGCCGACCGGGCAAGCTCGATGGCCTCCTCGACACTGCTGGCCTCCTCCAGCAGACGCCGGGCGATGGCGTGCACCGGCACACCACCATGGTCGTTGTCACTGGCATGGTGGAGAATATTGAAGTGCAGACCGAGGCCCGCACTGTTCACACCCAGCTTGGCGAGCATGCCGAATTCGCAGAACAGTTTGACGAGCATGCCGCGTTCGGTGTGCAGCGCCAGCATCAGACCATGGGGGCACAGGCTGTCATGCCAGTCCCAGGTCTGCAGGGTCTGCGGCGCACGCGCGCCACGGGGTGCATGCACGGTGGTGGAGCATTCACTGTGGCGGGTGCGGGCCGCCAGCACTTCGGTGCGCGCGTTCAGGCTCGCCAGTTGCCACAGCGGCAGGTCGGCACCGCGGGCCATGCCGACCACTTCAGCGGCCAGGCCCGGGCTCCAGGTTTCCAGGGCAGCCAGGCTGTTTTCGCCGATGCGTTGCGCCTCGCTCAAGGGCACGCCAACCCGTGGGAAAAAGCCCAGGTACAGTGCAGTGGTGGTACGGATCTGTTCGGCGAAGCGCGCGCCAATCTGGTGGCCGCGCTCGAGCGGGTGGTGGATGTCGCTGACATGGGTGTGGATCTTCAAGGCGGGGGACTCCTGGTACAGGCCGGGGTGGTCAGGCAAGCACCGCTAGCCTAACGAGGCGCCCCCTGATCGATCATCGCCACAACCCGCACAACTTTTGTGCCCCGCTGGAAAAATTCAGCCCCACGCCAGCGCCTGCGCCCCCTGCCCGTGCAAATGTTCATGCAGCAAGGCAATGAACGCCTGCACCTTGCGGGTATTGCGCCGGTGCGGCAGGTACAGCACGTGTACCCAAGGGCCAAACGCGCTCAGGGCCCGCCAGTAATCAGGCATCACCTCCACCAGTTGCCCGTTGGCCAGGTAGGGCGCGGCGCACCAGGTGGGTACGAACTGCAAGCCCTGCCCATCGAGCAGGCAGGCCAGCAGGAAGTCGAAGTTGTCGCTCACCAGGCGGGGGGTGGGCTGGCGCACACGCAGCGTCTGGCCGCCGTGTTCGATCCACCAGAAGCTGCGGTTGAGCAGCGGGTGGCGCAGCAGCAGCCAATCGTGCTGGGCATAGTTCTCCAGGGTGATCGCCTCGCCATGTCGGGCCAGGTAGGCAGGGCTGGCGCAAAGGATCACGCGGTTCTCGATCAGCGGCTGGGCGATCAGCTCCGGCTGGTCGGTGGGGCCGTCGCGCAGCGACAGGTCGTAGCCACCATCGATCAGGTCTTCGTTGGCATCGTTGAGGTTGACCTCCAGGCGCACCTGCGGGTGCTCGCGCATGAAGCGGCAACACACCTGGTTGAGAAATGCCGGGCCGAACGACGGCGGTGCGGTAATGCGCAGGGTGCCGCGCAGCGCGTGCTGCAACTGCTCCACTTCCTCGGTCACCCGTTGCAGGTGCATCAACGCCTGACGCGCGCCTTCCAGGTACAAGGTACCCGCCTCGGTCAGCGCCATGCGCCGGGTAGTGCGCTCGAACAGCCGCACGCCCAGTTCGCTCTCCAGGTGCGCGACGGCCTTGGTGATGGCCGACGGCGTCTTGCCCAGTTGCTCGGCCGCACGGCTGAAGCTGGCGTGTTCGGCGGCAGCGACGAAGATGGTCAGGGCCATCATCTTGTCCATGGTTTCTTCCTGTTCGGCACAAACGGTGGGAGTGATGCGAGGGTGGCGAGTATCTGCCCCTCCTATCAAACCCGCAAATGCCGGCGATTTGAATAGGCACGGCAAGGTCCGCTGCTTGCACCTTGGCAAATACGGGCTCGGGATTTTTTCCTCATCACGAAAAAAGTTGTGCCTGCCCTCGCCTTTATCCGCCCTAGCCCCCTGGCTAGGCTGCGGCGCCATCACGACAAGAACGAGGCACAGCATGAAACAGCTCCTGAAGATGGCAATCAGCGCCGGCCTGGCCTGCACCTGCGTGCCGGGTTTCGCGGCAGTGGACCTGATCCTGCACAACGCCAAGGTCTACACCGCCGAGCCCGGCCAGCCCTTGCAGCAGGCAGTGGCCGTCGAAGGCGAGAAAATCGTCGCGGTAGGTTCCGACCAGGCCGTGCTACGCCTGAAGGCCAAAGGCACCCGGGTCATCGACCTGGGTGGCAAGGTGCTGATGCCGGGCATGCTCGACGCCCACTCGCATGCCATCAAGGGTGGCCTGCAACGGGTGCTGGCCGACCTCGCCGGCGAGCAGGTTGCCCTGGACGAACTGGAACGGCGCCTGCGCCAGTGGCGCAGCGACGGCAAGGCCGTGCGCGGCGAGTTCCTTGTCGTCGGTGGTGTACCGGGCACCTACTGGAATGACATTCCAGCGCTGGAACAGCGCTTCAACCACGGCGAATGGGCCGAGCAACCGATCCTGTTCGCCGCCAACGACATGCACACCGGCTGGGCCAACCAGGCCATGCTCAAGCGCGCCGCAATCGATGCCGACACCATTGCTGCCCTGCCTGCCGAGGCACGCAACACCATTGGCCAACACCCGGACGGCACACCAAACGGTTTCCTCGCCGATGCCAGCTACTACCCGGTGACCGACCTGCTCCCCGCGCTACCCCACGCCACCCTGCTGAACGCAGGGCGCATGGCCCTGGATTACTACAAACAGCTGGGCATCACCGGCTGGATGGACCCACTGGCCAACGAGTTGCCGGGGGCCGATGTGAACAACCATTCGCTGGGCGTGCTGCCGGTGTACAAGGACCTCTCCGCACGCGGCGAACTGACCGCCCACGTCGCCGCCCTGTTGATGGCTGACTCCAGGGCAAGCCCCGCTGACCTGGACGAGCTGGACAAGGTCCGCCGGCAGTTTCTCGGTGTGCACAACCTCACCCTGCCGGGCATCAAGGTGTTTGCCGACGGTGTTGCCGAAGCGCCAGCGCAAACGGCGGCAATGCTCGAACCCTACAGCAATTCCGGAAAGCACGGCGAACTGCTGCTGGACCCGCAGCACTTTGGCGAATTGGTCAGCGCCGCCGATGCCCGTGGCTGGCTGGTGCACGTGCATGCCATCGGCGACCGCGCCGTGCGCGAGGCACTCAACGGCATCGAGCAGGCCCGGCGTGATCGCCACAGCGGCATCCCCCACTCCATCACCCACTTGCAGATGGTCAACCCCAGGGAATACACCCGCTTCAAACAGCTCGACGTGATTGCCGCGATGCAGCTGTACTGGGCCAGCGCCGACCAATCGAACATGGAACTGGTCAAGCCGTATGTGGATGCCATGGCGTTCATGCACACGTTCCCGGCACGGTCGCTGCTCAAGCATGGCGCCACCCTTGCTGGCGCCAGCGACTGGCCGATCACTACCCCGGACCCTTGGAAAGCGATCTACCAGGCCATCAGCCGCAAGGGGCCCAACGGTGTGCTCAACGCGGCTGAAACCATCGACCGTCAGGTGATGTTCCAGGCCTATACCCTCAACGCCGCCCGGGCCATGCGTCTGGAGCAGCAGACCGGTTCACTCAAGGTCGGCAAGCAGGCCGATATGATCGTGGTTGATCGGGACGTGTTCGACGTCGATGCCGAAACGCTGCGCGATACCCATGTGCTGCAGACCTGGTTTGCCGGGAAGCTGATCTACGCGCGCTGAACTGCGGGCCTCATCGACGCGGTCTGTCAACTCATCCATTCCATCGATTTGACCGCGTCAAATTGCCTCATGTAGCTTGCCGCCCTCTTCGAAGCTGGGCCAAAGGTTTGCCGGGTACTTGAGCTGGGGCAGTTGGCGGAGAACCTGGTGGCCGTGTTCCTGGGGAATGCGGTGGGTGGGGCGATCTTCGTGGGGCTGGCATATTACGTTTCCTACGGTGTGCCTTCGCAGGAAACGTGTGAGGTGCAGTTAAGCACCACGGCACCGCAGTGTCTGGCACCGGCTTCGCCGGTATTCGCGGCTAAAGCCGCTCCCACAGGTAGTACCCGTGCAGAACCCAGGGCACGATCCGCAGGACATGCCCCACTCCCCCTGCTGCACTACCGCGTAGGTGGGCTGGACAGTCGTTTCATGGCCGAAAACCCTGAGGTGCAGGTGCATCTTGAAGCCACCAACCGTCGTGTGGACGTATCGGGCGAAGGCCTCACGGTGGATTGCCCAATGCAGCACCTTGTTTCATCCAACCAGCTTGCTGGCGATGATGATTTCGCCGCTCAACACCTTGTGAATGGGGCAGGCATTGGCAACTTCCAGCAAGCGCGTGCGTTGCTCTTCGCTCAGCGGGCCGCTCAAACGAATGTCACGGGCAATCTGGATCCGGGGTTCGCGCCCCAGTTGTTCCTGCTCGATGCGGATATCCACATCAATGGCTTGCAACGGCATTTCCTTGCGATGAGCGTACATGGCAACCGTGATGGAGGTGCAGGCGCCGAGCGAAGACAGCAACAGCCCATGGGGTGACGGACCGACATCCCCGCCCCCTGCCGCCGCGTCAACATCGCTGGCCCACTGGTGCAGGCCGTCTGTCACGTTCACCTCGTACGCCACGCCTGCAAAAGAGGCGCGAATAGCTCGCTCTGCCATTGAAACTCCTGATTGACGATTGCCTGTGGCCACCTGGCAACGCAGGCTGCAAAGCCTGAATGATAGATGCACGCCTGAACTGACGATAGGCGATGAAATGCACCGCAGCGTTCTGCCTGATGAACGCTGCCCCCCTGTTACTCGAGAATGGTGACGGCGGCTGTGGTCCCCGCGCGCAAAGGGGGCGCGTCGGCACAGCGCTCAAGGCGCAGCCGTACCGGGATGCGCTGGGCAAGCTTGACCCAGGTGTAACTCGGGTTGACGTTGGCCAGCAGGCGGTTGCCACAAGGCCATGAGAACCACCGCCATGGCTGCCCCCGCGGCGGTGCCCAGTACCTGGGCAAAACTGCGTTTTAGGGCCATGCCGGCCAACGACAGGCTGATGATGATCACGGTCATCAGCGCCCACTTCGGCTGCTCAAGGTCGAAGATGAACGCCAGGTAGAGGCACAGCAAGCCTGCAACGATGGTGCGCAGTGCGAAGAACAGCACCCCACGGCCAGGGTTCAAGGCCAGCTTGAAATACGAAATCAGTGGAGCCATCCGGCACCTCGGGACACGACCAGGGAACCGCGCAGGGGCGCATGGTTCGCCAGGCCGGGTTAGTACATTGACTGGAGGCGAAAGCAGGTTTACTGACGACAGGCTGGATTCCGGGACGCTGTGTCCCATCTCACGAACAGCGGCCCAGGTTTACCATTGGGTGCTCCTCCTGCGCATGACATGCTAAATACTATGTGCATGCACCCACCAAGGAGCCTGCAATGATCGCGGTACGCGAAGCCTGGAAAGCCGGCTTGTTCAAACGTGAACACTGGATGCGCAACCTTGTATCCGGCCTTATCGTTGGGGTTGTTGCGCTTCCTCTCGCCATGGCCTTCGCCATCGCGTCCGGGGTCAAGCCGGAGCAAGGTATCTACACGGCAATCATAGGCGGGTTGCTGGTTTCCCTGCTGGGCGGCAGTCGATTGCAAATCGCCGGGCCTACCGGAGCATTCATCGTGATCCTCGCAGGGGTGACGGCGAAGTACGGAGTCGAAGGCTTGCAACTGGCCACGATGATGGCTGGCGCCATACTGCTGGTGCTTGGCATTACCCGCCTGGGCGCAGTCATCAAGTTCATTCCCGACCCGGTGATCGTGGGTTTCACCGCGGGTATCGGCATTATCATCTGGGTGGGGCAATGGCGGGATTTCTTCGGTCTGCCCGAAATCGAAGGCGGGCACTTCCACGAAAAACTATGGCATCTGTTGCAAGCCCTGCCGGACCTCCACATTGCCACGACGCTGCTCGCAACCTGCAGCCTTGCCCTGCTGATCCTTGCGCCAAGGTTGCCCGTGCTGAAACGCCTGCCCGGGCCACTGGTAGCCATGGTGTTCGCGACGCTCATTCAATCTCTGTTCCACTTTGACGGTGTGGCTACCATCGGCACCGCCTTCGGCGCGATTCCACAGGGTTTGCCATCGCTCACCTGGCCCGAGGTTTCCCTCGCGCGCGTGATCGAACTGATCGGGCCGGCCTTCGCGATCGCCATGCTCGGGGCCATCGAATCGTTGCTTTCTGCTGTCGTGGCCGACGGCATGGCAGGGACCAGGCACGACTCGAATCAGGAACTGATCGGCCAAGGGGTCGCCAACCTGGTCGTGCCGCTATTCGGGGGTTTTGCCGCCACCGGGGCCATTGCCCGGACAGCGACCAACATCCGCAATGGAGCTACCGGCCCACTGGCCGGCATCGTCCATGCCGTGACGCTGGTACTGATCATTCTGTTCCTCGCGCCGCTGGCGTCGAACATTCCACTCTGCGCACTGGCGGCGATTCTGTTCGTCGTCGCCTACAACATGAGCGAGTTGAAGCATTTCAAGCGCATGCTGCAACGCGCACCGAGAGCCGACATCGCCATCCTGCTCGTCACCTTCACCTTGACGGTGTTCAGCGACCTGGTGATTGCCGTGAATATCGGCGTCATCCTCGCCATGCTTCAGTTCATGCGCCGCATGGCATCGTCCGTCGAAGTCCAACAGGTGGTCGAAGAGGAACTGGCCAGTGAACTGCACAGCAACGGCCAGACATCGCTTCCCCCCGGCGTGATGGTGTACACCATCGAAGGCCCGCTGTTCTTTGGCGCCGCTGAAACCTTCGAGCGCGCGCTGTCACAAACGCATACCGACCCTGAGCTGCTGGTGATCTGCCTGAAGCGGGTGCCGTTCATGGATATCACGGGTCTGCAAACCCTGGAGGAAGTGATCCAGCAACTGCACAAACGCCAGATCGTGGTGAAACTGTGCGAAGCCAACAGCAAGGTGCTCGGCAAGCTGGAAAGGACCGGTATCTTGCGGCTGCTTGGCCCTGAGCACTATCACCACACGCTCGGTACAGCCCTGCTGGAAGCACAGGCAACAGCGGCAGAGAACTGAATTCACAAGCGGTACGCGTACCCTGTGGTAGCGGCTTTAGCCGCGATGCATCCAAGGCTGCGCCGTTGTTCGCGGCTAAAGCCGCTCCCACAGAGTCCCTGCTAATTCAATGAGTCATGTGCAGTTCCATGGGAGCCTGGCTTGCCGGCGACGGGCCTCAGGCCTGGCCCAGCAACTGGCTCAACACCGCACGCAACTTCCCCGGTTTGACCGGTTTGTTCAACAACGGCGCACCGAGCTTGTTCAAGGCGCGTCGGCACTGATCGCTGCGGTCGGCGGTGATGATCACCGCGGGAATGGCGACGCCGAAATGTTCGCGCAAGTGCTTGACCACCTCGCAGCCGACCACGCCGTGGTCCAGGTGAAAATCCGCCAGGATCAATTCCGGTGCCTGCCCCTGCAAGGCCAGCAAGGCCCCGGCCTGGTCGGTCGCGGTAACCACTTCGCAGCCCCACTGCCCGAGCAGTGCGCCCATGCTCTCGAGGATGCTCACCTCATTGTCCAGTACCAGCAGGCGGCGGCCTGGCAGCGGGTTGCCGGTGCCCGGCTGCGGCGAAGCCTGGTGAACAGGCAGCGGCATCGCTTCGCCGATCGGCACGTCGATGCTGAACATCGAGCCACGCCCCGGCCACGAGCGCACCTCGACCCGATAGCCGAGAATCTTGGCGATCCGTTCCACGATGGCCAGCCCCAGGCCCACACCCTTGCGATCGGCGGCGCGGCCAACGTCCAGTTGATTGAACTCGAGGAAAATGGCCTGCAGCCGATCTGCCGCAATGCCTCGCCCGGTATCCCACACCTCCAGGCGCAAATGGCTGCCGCGGCGCCTGGCCCCCAGCAGAATTTTGCCCTCATCGGTATAACGGCAGGCGTTGCTGAGAAAGTTGCGCAGGATACGTGTCATCAGCCGCAGATCGGTGCTGATGGCATAGTCGGCAATGCGCGCGCGCAGCTTCAGGCCGGCCGCATCGGCCACCGAGCGGAACTCCGAGACCAGTGGCCCGAACAATTCGTCGAGGCGGTACAGCGCCACGTCCGGCTTGACTGCCGCCTGGTCGAGCCGGGAAATGTCCAGCAGGTCGGTCAGCAGGTCTTCGGCGCCCTCCAGGGCCTGATGGGTACGCTCCACCAGCACTTTTTCCGCCTCTGGCAGTGGCCTTTCGCGCAAGGTCGAGATCAGCAGCCGCGCGGCATTCAGCGGTTGCAGCAGGTCATGGCTGGCGGCAGCGAGGTACTTGTCCTTGCTGCGGTTGGCGGTTTCCGCGGCGTCGCGGGCATCACGCAGGGCGCGGGCGATCTGTTTGCGCTCGGCGATCTGCTGTTGCAGGTTGCGGTTGGCCTCCAGCAACTCATCGGTGCGGGCGGCCACCCGTTGCTCGAGTTCGTCATTCAGTTGCTGCAGCCGCTGCTGGGCCTGCTTGCGTTCGGTGATGTCGGCGACAAACCCTTCCACCAGCCCTTCCTGACCGGGCTTGAGCAACAGGTTCATCAGCACATCAAGGTGGCTGCCGTCCTTGCGCCGCAAGCGGGTTTCATAGCCATGCAGGCTGCGTTCACGGGCTAGGGTCGCGGTGATGGCGTGCAGCTCTTCAGGCCCGCCGGCAAACAGGTCGGCGGCAAGGTCAGTCAGTGGAAACAGCAACGCTTGCGGGTTGTCGTAACCGAGCATGCGTGCCAACGCCGGGTTGGCGGCGCGCATGCCGTCTTGCAGGCTGGCCTGGAAAATCCCGTGCACGGCATTTTCGAACAGCCATTTGTAGCGGTTGCGTTCGGCCTCCAGCTCGTCCAGGCGCGCCGCCAACTCCGGGTAATGGCTCTTGCGCGCCGAGTGGTCGCCCAGCCCCAGCAGCCCGGCCAGCGCCCGCTGCTGCTCGTCAGAGGGCCTCGCCATAGACGACCTCGACATCACGCTGGCTCGACGCACGCGGGTTGGTGAGGATGCACGGGTCATCCATGGCATGTTGCGACAGGAACGGGATATCGGCCGTGCGCACCCCGTGCAGGCCCAGGGTTTCATGGAAACCAATGGCATGCTTCAGCGCGATCAGGTGCTCCACCAGGCGCCCGCAGATCTGCCGGTGGTTGAGGCCGCGGCAGTCGATGCCCAGCACTTCGGCAATCACCTTGAAACGCTCCGGTGCCGAGCTGTAGTTGAACGCCACCACGTGCTCCACCAGCACCGCGTTGCACAAGCCATGCGGCAGGTCGAGGAACCCGCCCAGGCTGTGCGACATGGCGTGGACCGCCCCCAGGATCGCATTGGAAAAGGCCAGCCCCGCCTGCATGCTGCCCAGCATGATTTTCTCGCGCAGGGCGATATCGGTGGGGTTGGCGATCATTTCTACCAGGTTGCCGTTGATCAGGCGCATGGCTTCCAGCGCATGGGGGTCGGTCAGCGGGCCGTGGCCGGTGGAGACGAAGGCTTCGATGGCATGCACCAGCGCATCGATGCCGGTGCAGGCCGACAGGAACGGGTCCATGCTCAGGGTGGTTTGCGGGTCGATCAGCGACACGTCCGGCACCACCGCCTTGCTGACGATGGAGAACTTCATGCGTTCCTGCTGGTTGGAAATGATCACGAACTGCGACACGTCCGCCGAGGTGCCGGCCGTGGTCGGAATCAGGATCAGCGGCGGGCTGGGCACGCGGATCATGTCCACGCCTTCGAATTCGAGGATGCTGCGCCCGTGGGCGACCACGATACCGATGGCCTTGCCGCAATCCATCGGGCTGCCGCCGCCGACCGCGACAATCACGTCACAGTGGTTTTGCCGGTAGATCTCGGCGCCGAGCATCACCTCTTCGACCCGTGGGTTGGGCGATACAGCGCTGTACAGGCAGTAGTCGATGCCCTGGGCCTGCAGGCTGGCCTCCACGTCCGCCACCCAACCAGCGGCAATCACACCGGGGTCGCTGACCACCAGCACCTTGCGCGCACCGAAGGTCTTGGCGTAATTGGCGACATTATGCCGGCAGCCGGCACCAAAGATGATCTCAGGCGAAACGAACTTGCGAAGCGGGCTGAAACTCTGGCTCATCGGAAAGCCTGTTCTTATTGTTCTGGAAGGTAACCGCCAGCGTAAAGCATCCCGCAGCGAAAGCAACCAGACCAAAGCGTGGCCAGCGCTCATTCGATCCAGTACTTGGCACGGGCCACCTCCAGAAACGCCAGGATGTCCTCGTCGAGCCCCGGCACACCGGGGAAGCGCTGTGCAAGGCGGTCGATGACCGCTGCCACGCTGCGCTGGCCGTCCAGCAACTCGAGCACCCAGCCGGCACTGGCGTTGAGCTCGATGATGCCCTCGGGGTACAGCAGCACATGGCACGCCTGGTGCGGCTCCCAGCGCAGGCAGAAGCCTTTGCGCAAGGCCAGGGCTTGGTTGCGATCGATCAGGTTCACAAGGGGGTTTACGCTATAAAGACCCGGCCATCGCTACGATGGCCGGACAGGCATCAACGATTGGCGAAGTACATCGTCACTTCGAAGCCGATGCGCAGGTCGGTAAAGGCGGGTTTAGTCCACATGGGGCATTCCTCTTCTTGGTGCCGGGCGATTCCGGTAGAGGCATTAATGCACGAGGGGCGACGGGGCCGAATGCTACTTTGGGACAGGTTTGCGGGGTGCGTTGGTAGGGGTAATACGGAGCTGCTGTGGATTTGTGCATGGCAGTGCCGGCCTCTTCGCGGGCTCGCCCGCTCCCACAGGGACTGCACAAGTTTCAAGACCAGTGCAATACCTGTGGGAGCGGGCGAGCCCGCGAAGGCCGCGACGCGGTTTAGAAGAAGCCCAGCGGGTTGATGTCGTAGCTCACCAGCAGGTTCTTGGTCTGCTGGTAGTGATCGAGCATCATCTTGTGCGTCTCGCGGCCCACCCCGGACTTCTTGTAGCCACCGAACGCCGCATGCGCCGGGTACAGGTGGTAGCAGTTGGTCCACACACGCCCGGCCTTGATCCCACGGCCCATGCGATAGGCACGGTTGATGTCACGGGTCCACAACCCGGCACCCAGGCCAAACTCGCTGTCGTTGGCAATCGCCAGCGCTTCGGCTTCGTCCTTGAAGGTAGTCACGCCAACCACCGGGCCGAAGATTTCCTCCTGGAACACACGCATCTTGTTGTTGCCCTTGAGCAGGGTCGGCTGGATGTAGTAACCGCTGGCCAGGTCGCCGTCGAGCCGCTCGGCACCGCCACCGGTGAGCAGCTGCGCGCCCTCCTCCCGGGCAATCTGCAAGTAGGAAAGGATCTTGTCGTATTGCTGCTCCGAGGCCTGGGCACCGACCATGGTCGCGGTGTCCAGCGGGTTGCCACGGGTAATCCTGGCGATCTTCTTCATCACCTCGGCCATGAACGGCTCGTAGATCGACTCCTGGATCAGCGCCCGCGACGGGCAGGTGCACACTTCGCCCTGGTTGAAGAATGCCAGCACCAACCCTTCGGCAGCCTTTTCGATGAACTCAGGCTCGGCCTGCATGATGTCTTCGAAGAAGATGTTCGGCGACTTGCCGCCCAGTTCGACGGTGGACGGGATGATGTTCTCGGCCGCGCACTTCATGATATGCGAGCCCACCGGGGTGGAGCCGGTGAAAGCGATCTTGGCGATCCGCTTGCTGGTGGCCAGGGCCTCGCCGGCTTCGCGGCCAAAGCCCTGGACGATGTTCAGCACGCCTGCCGGTAGCAGGTCGGCGATCAGCTCGGCGAAAATGGTGATCGACAGTGGCGTCTGTTCCGCCGGCTTGAGCACCACGCAGTTGCCTGCGGCCAGGGCCGGGGCGAGTTTCCAGGCGGCCATCAGCAGCGGGAAGTTCCACGGGATGATCTGCCCGACCACGCCCAGCGGTTCGTGCATGTGGTAGGCCACAGTGCCTTCGTTGATCTCGGCGGCGCCGCCTTCCTGGGCGCGGATGCAGCCGGCGAAGTAGCGGAAGTGGTCCGCCGCCAGCGGCACGTCGGCATTGAGGGTTTCGCGCACGGCCTTGCCGTTGTCCCAGCTTTCGGTAACGGCCAGTACTTCCAGGTTCTGTTCGATACGGTCGGCGATCTTCAGCAGCACCAGGGCACGGTCCTGCACCGAGGTCTTGCCCCAGGCCTCGGCAGCGGCATGGGCGGCGTCCAGGGCCTGCTCGATGTCCTGGGCGCCAGAGCGCGGGAACTCGGCAATCGGCTGGCCGTTGACCGGCGAACTGTTGGTGAAGTACTGGCCGCCCAGCGGCTGCACGAACTCACCGTTGATGAAATTGCCGTAGCGTGGCTTGAAGGACACGATGGCGCCTGGGGTTCCGGGTTGTGCGTAGATCATGCTGAGCCTCTGTGGGTCGATGCCTGTCCAGCGACAGGCGATGAGCCGATGGTAAAAAGCCCCGCCTGCCGGGCGAATGCATCGTTGGCAGCGGGGCTCTCGTCATTTGGTAGTAGGGCCGCTTGCCGCAGGGTCCCTGGCAGCAAGCGGCAGGCTGTCGGCTTAGCGACTGGCGCTTGCCGTTTGCAGTTGCTTGGGCAGCTTGAAGGTCCAGAGCATGCCGCCCTGGTTGAAATCCTTGACCCGCTTGGCCACTTCGCCGCCCCACAGCGGCACCGCACCGCCCCAGCCGGAAACCACCGAAACGTACTGTTCGCCGTCCATTTCCCAGGTGACTGGCGAGCCGAGCACGCCGGAGCCGGTCTGGAACTCCCAGACCTTGTCGCCGGTCTTGGCGTTGAACGCCTGCAGGAAGCCTTCCGGCGTACCGGTGAACACCAGGTTGCCCTTGGTGGTCAGCACTCCGCCCCACAGCGGCGCATAGTTCTTGTGGCGCCACACTTCCTTGCCGCTGACCGGGTCGATGGCGCGCAGCACGCCGATGTAGTCTTCGTTGAGCGGCTTGATGGTGAAGCCGGCGCCGAGGAACGCCGCGCCCTTCTTGTAGGCGATGCCTTCGTTCCAGATGTCCATGCCCCACTCGTTGGAAGGCACGTAGAACAGCCCGGTGTCCTTGTTGTAGGCCATCGGCATCCAGTTCTTGGCACCGAGGAACGCCGGGGCGACGAACACCGAACTGCCCTTGGCCTCGCTACCCGGCGCCCCCGGCCGGCTGGCTTCGTTGTAGATCGGCCGGCCATCCTTGTCCAGGCCGGTGGCCCAGGTGATCTTGTCGACGAAGGGGAAGCCGCGGATGAACTTGCCGTTGGTGCGGTCCAGCACGTAGAAGAAGCCGTTGCGGTCGGCAGTGGCGGCGGCCTTGACCTCTTTGCCGCCGTCCTTGTAGTTGAACGAAATCAGCTCGTTGACGCCGTCGAAGTCCCAGCCGTCATGCGGCGTGCTCTGGAAGTGCCACTTGATGGTGCCATCGTCCGGGTTCAGGGCCAGGCGCGACGAGGAATACAGGTTGTCGCCCGGGCGCAGGTGCGAGTTCCACGGTGCCGGGTTGCCGGTGCCAAACAGGATCAGGTTGGTTTCCGGGTCGTAGTAACCGCCAAGCCATGGCGCCGCACCGCCGGTCTTCCACAGGTCGCCGGGCCAGGTCTTGCCCGCCTCGCCGCCGGAAATGCCATTCTCGATCGCCTTGCCGTCCTTGTACACGTAACCCATGTGCCCTTCCACGGTCGGGCGCATCCACAGCAGTTCGCCGTTTTCCGGGTTGTAGGCCTGGATCTTGCCCACCACGCCAAACTCGCCACCGGCGACGCCAGTGATCAGCTTGCCGTTGACGATCATCGGCGCAGCACTGATGGAGTAGCCTTCCTTGTGGTCGGCCACCTTCTTGCTCCATACCACCTTGCCGGTGTCCTTGTTCAGCGCCACCAGCTTGGCGTCAAGGGTGCCGAAGAACACCAGGTCGCCGTACAGTGCCACGCCGCGGTTGATCACGTCACAGCACGGGCGAATGTCATCGGGCAGGCGCGCATCGTATTGCCACAGCTTCTTGCCGGTACGGGCGTCCACGGCGAACACCCGCGAGTAGGAGCCGGTCAGGTACATCACCCCATCCTTGACCAGCGGCTGGGCCTGCTGGCCGCGCTGCTTCTCGCCACCGAAGGAAAACGCCCAGACCGGCCGCAGGTCCTTGACGTTGTCGGTATTGAGCAGGTTCAGCGGGCTGTAACGTTGGCCCTGCACGCCCAGGCCATTGGTCACGATCTGCTGCGGGTTCTTCGGGTCCTGGAGAATTTCTTCATTGCTGACAGCGGCGTGGGCCGCGCCGGCAAGCAGCATGGCGCTGAGCACCAGGCTCAAGGCGAACACGGGACGACGTGGGGATCGGGTCATGACGGCTACCTTTGGTTTTTTTGTTGTATCCGGGAAAACTTCCCGGTGTGTCGGGAATTCTTGGTCCCGACCTGCTTGCCAACAATTGCCCGCAGTGCGGAGTTTTCTAGTTCCTTGGTATGGGGCTTGGGATTTGGGTTGGTGCGCATATCGAGCGCCGCCCGCGTGGCGCATCGCGAGCAAGCTCGCTCCTACATTTGTTTCGGGCCAATTGATCCTGAGGCAGAGGCGCGCGGTCTCTTGGCGTTCACCTCGATATCGAGAGGGACAAGCAAGGCGGTCGCGCGCGTCGGCGCAGGCGTTACTGGCCCGAAACAGATGTAGGAGCGAGCTTGCTCGCGATGCGCCACGCGGGCGGCGCTCGATCTCGAAGGCGCAGAAAATCTCACGGCAAGCGCCGCAGCTGCTGGCGTTCGTAACGGGGATACAGGTGGCTGACACTGCGAATCAGCTCGTAACGGGTCAGGCTGATACCGGCAAACCGTTCGGGTATCGGGCTGCGGATCATCTCGGCCATGTCGTCGCCACGCGCCGCGCCGTCACGCATCAGCCCATCCAGCCAGCCCAGGTAGTCACGCATCTGGGCAAACGGCCGGGCATCGCTGGCCAGCGGGCCATGCCCGGGTACCAGCTGCTTCCAGGGCAGCGCTTGCAAGGTGTCCAGGTCCTTCAGCCACACCTCCAGCCCCGGGCTGTTGGGCGTGGTCAGCGCGCGCTCGTAAAACACCAGGTCACCGGCGAACAGCACGCCGGTGTTTTCATCCAGAATCGCCAGGTCGGCACCGGTGTGCCCGCCCAGCGCCAGCAGCCGCAGGCGGTGCCCGCCCACCTCATGAATACCCGGCTCCAGCACCCGGGTCGGCAGCACCACCTCGGTCCCGCGCATCCAGTCGCCGACCAGGCGGTACATGTTCTCGGCCATGGCCTCGCCCTGCTGGCGCAACAGCTCGCGGGTACCGGCCAGGGCGCCGATGGGTACATCGGCAAAGGCCTGGTTGCCCAGCACATGGTCAGGGTGATGATGGGTCAGCAGCACTTCGACAACCGGCTTGTCGGTGGTGGCGGCAATGGCCTGGCGCATGGCTTCGCCGTAGCGTTTCGACGGCCCACTGTCGATCACCACCACCCCGCTGTCGGTGACGATGAACGCGGTGTTGACGATATTGCCGCCGTTATCCTTGGCGAAATTGTCGGTGCTGCCCTCCAGCAGCCAGGTGCCCTCGGCGATCTGCCGGGGCTTGAGCCGATAGTCCAGGTCTGCCCAGGCCGGCAGGCCCAGGCACAGCAGCAACAGCAGGATGCAACGCATGACGGGCGCCTCTGGTCAGGGATGAAGTGGGGCAACGCGCTCAGGGCACCGCCGCCTCGAACTGGTTGCCGCTGTTGTCCTGCAACACCAACCGGGTCGGCCCGGGGCCCTGGATGTCGAAGCCCAGGTTGGGGTTTTCGCTGACCGCCGGGTACAGTTCCAGGCTGGCCAGGCGCTGGCCGTCAGCGTCCTGCAGCTCGGCATGGTTGAGGAAGAATTCGGGGATACCACTGACCAGGCCATTGTCCATCGGGTGGGCCACCTGCAGGCGCAGGCGGCTGCTGTCGCCGCGCGGGTAGCGCCCGCCCAGGACTTCGCCAAGGTGCTCCTCCCAGCCGGGCTGAGTGCGTACCACGCTGGGCGCGGTACAACCGCCACCGGCGGCATCGATCAGGGTCGAGCCGACATGCCACAGGCCGTCGCGCGTCAGCACCGCAGCACGCAGTGGCGTGGCCTGCTCGACGCGGATGCGGATCGACAACCAGGGCAGCACCCGCTCGCCGGGCTGGAAGTCGACAATGCGCGGCAGCGGGTTGAGTTCGGCCCAGGCGAGCATCCGCACCACCTCGCCACTGAACGCCCTAGCGTCGATCTCCAGCGGCACCTGGCGTGCGTCTTCGGCAAAGGGTGGCGCCAGCAGCTTGACCCGGTCATCGAAGACGAACGCGGCCTGGCCCAGCAGCTGCTTGTGGTAGAAGTCCCACATTACCGACGGTACCGGATCCTTGTGGTTACTCGGCTCGCTGGCCAGGGCCTGTGCGGCCCAGGGCACCCAGCAGGCCAGCAGGAAAGTCGCTCGCCAGTTCATCGCCCACTCCCATTAATCAACACGGATCTCACTGACTTTGCGCGGTCCCTGTGGGAGCGGGTTCACCCGCGAAGAATGCGACGCGGTATATGGCACCGGCTTCGCCGGTGTTCGCGGCGGTTCGACGCCTCGGTGAACACGCTCACACAGGGAGGATGTGTTGCCTTTAAAAACCCGCAAGCCTGCGCAGCTTGTTACTGGTACATCTCCGGCACCTGGTAACGCAGGCCGTAACTGGCATAAATCGCCTTCATCCGCCCATCACGAATCAGCGCCTCAAGCGCCTCCTCCACCGCATAGGCCAGCTGCCGGTTGCTTTCATGCACCGCCATGCCGATCTCCCAGGCCTGCTTGCCAAGGTTCGGGTAGGCGTTTTCCGCCAGTGCCAGTTGCGGGTCGGCGGCCTGGTGCAATTGCCAGTCAACCTCGCCGCGCATCGCCATCACCGCGTCTACCTGGCCGGCCTGCATGGCACCGAAGGCCTGCTGCACATTGGGGTAATGATGGGTTTTGGCACTCAGCATGCCGTTGAACACAGAAGTCAGGTAGAACGACGGCACGCTGTCCACCTCGACCCCGATCGGGTGCTGCCGGAACACCGCGACACTGGCCACCGAGGGCAGGCGGCGGCGATCGTAGGCGACCTGCCAGCGCTCCTCCTGATAGGGGCCGAACATCACCACCTGGGCGTTTTCCAACTCGCCCACCTCATTGCGCCTTTGCGCGTAGGCGTGGTCGTATGGCACGCGCATCATCAGGTCGGCCAGTTGCTGGTGACGCAGCGGGCTGCCGCGCCAGATGTAGTCGCGCAGATCGTCGTCGAGCTTTTCCCCCGGTGGCGCCCAGACCAGCTGCAAACGCACCCCCAACGCCGTGGCCAGGGCCTGCGCCAGTTCCACGTCGACACCGCGTGGCTGGCCGTGGTCCTCGAAGCTGTAGGGCGCGAAGTCCTTGTACACCGCCACCTTCAGTTCACCGGAGGCGATGATCGCGTCATAGCTGCGCACCTGTGCCTGCGCCGCCGCGCAACACAGCAGCAGGGTACTGAACAGCACCGCCAACAGGCGCATGGCCGTCACTCCTCGACGTGCACGCTGTCCAGGTAGGTGCGCACCGCCCACAGGGCTTCCTGGCTCAGGTAGTCGGCCATCTTCGGCATGTACACCCGGCCGTCGCGGACGGCGCCGTGGCGTACCCGCTCGACGAACCATTCATCCCCGGCCTCGCCGGCATCGAGCATGCGCAAATCCGGGGCGATACCGCCAGACTTGGCCTCCAGGCCATGGCAGGCGGCGCAGTTCTGGTTGTAGGCCGAGGCGCCGATTTCCACCGCCTTGTCGTGCTCGGGAGAGCTGCGGTACGGGTTGACCGCCGCCCAGCCATCGCCATCCAGGGCTACGCCGGCGTCCTTGATCGGGGTCAGGCCCTGGGTTTCCACGGCCTGGGGCACCACATTGCCATGTGCCCAGGCCGTGCCGGTCAGCACTGCACTGGCAAGCAGCCCGGCAGCCAGCAAGACGTTGCGTTTTGTTGTCATTCTTATGCCCTCACGATTGCACGCAAGGCCTCAACCACAGAGGCCGTGCCGCCATCTTAGAAACAGCCCGCAGGCGGCCGAATGCTGCTTTGGTGGCCGGGCCTTAATCCCTTGGTAGTAGGGCTTGTGGCGAAGGGCCAAATGAGGTGCCCCGCGGGAACTATTCCCGGCAAGGGCGGGACTTTTTCCGTATCCCGCAACGTCCGCCCCGCCCCACCCTGTGCAGGCCAAAACTTCCACTGGGAACTGCAACCATGACAACAAGAACGCTACCCGCCCTTTCCCCTCTGGCCCTGAGCGTGCGGGCCTTGCTGCTGGTCGGTAGCCTGGCCCTGAGCAACGCGGCCACGGCGGCCACCGCCCCAGCAGCACCTGCCAGCAAGAACGTGACCTGGGAAGACATCGCCAACGACCACCTGACCACCCAGGACGTGCTGCAGTACGGCATGGGCACCAACGCCCAGCGCTGGAGCCCGCTGGCCCAGGTCAATGACCAGAACGTGTTCAAGCTGACCCCGGCCTGGTCCTATTCCTTCGGCGACGAGAAGCAGCGCGGCCAGGAATCCCAGGCCATCGTCAGCGACGGCGTGGTCTACGTCACCGGCTCCTACTCGCGGGTGTTCGCCCTCGATGCCAAAACCGGCAAGCGCCTTTGGACCTACAACCACCGCCTGCCGGACAACATTCGCCCCTGCTGCGACGTGGTCAATCGCGGCGCGGCGATCTACGGCGACAAGATCTACTTCGGCACCCTGGACGCGCGGGTCATCGCCCTCGACAAGCGCACCGGCAAGGTGGTGTGGAACAAGAAGTTCGGCGACCACAGTGCCGGCTACACCATGACCGGCGCCCCGGTGCTGATCAAGGACAAGACCAGCGGCAAGGTGCTGCTGATCCACGGCAGCTCCGGCGATGAATTCGGCGTGGTCGGCCAACTGTTCGCCCGCGACCCGGAAACCGGCGAAGAAGTGTGGATGCGGCCCTTCGTCGAAGGCCACATGGGCCGCCTGAACGGCAAGGACAGCACCCCGACCGGTGACGTCAAAGCACCGTCCTGGCCGGACGACCCCACCACCGAAACCGGTAAGGTCGAAGCCTGGAGCCATGGCGGTGGCGCCCCTTGGCAAAGCGCCAGTTTCGACCCCGAGACCAATACCATCATTGTCGGCGCGGGCAACCCCGGCCCCTGGAACACCTGGGCGCGCACCTCGAAGGATGGCAACCCGCAGGACTTCGACAGCCTGTATACCTCAGGGCAGGTCGGTGTCGACCCGAGTACCGGCGAGGTGAAGTGGTTCTACCAGCACACGCCCAATGATGCCTGGGATTTCTCCGGCAACAACGAGCTGGTGCTGTTCGACTACAAGGACAAGGATGGCAAGCAGGTCAAGGCCACCGCCCACGCCGACCGCAACGGTTTCTTCTATGTGGTGGACCGTAGCAACGGCAAACTGCAGAACGCCTTCCCCTTCGTAGACAACATCACCTGGGCCAGCCACATCGACCTCAAGACCGGGCGCCCGGTGGAGAACCCCGGGCAGCGCCCGGCCAAACCGCTGCCGGGCGAAACCAAGGGCAAGCCGGTGGAGGTCTCGCCACCGTTCCTTGGCGGCAAGAACTGGAACCCCATGGCCTACAGCCAGGACACCGGCCTGTTCTACATCCCCGGCAACCAGTGGAAGGAGGAGTACTGGACCGAGGAAGTGAACTACAAGAAGGGTTCGGCCTACCTGGGCATGGGCTTCCGCATCAAGCGCATGTATGACGATCACGTCGGCACCCTCCGCGCCATGGACCCGACCACCGGCAAGCTGGTGTGGGAGCACAAGGAGCACCTGCCGCTGTGGGCCGGCGTGCTGGCGACCAAGGGCAACCTGGTGTTCACCGGCACCGGCGACGGTTTCTTCAAGGCCTTCGACGCCAAAACGGGCAAGGAGCTGTGGAAGTTCCAGACCGGCAGCGGCATCGTCTCGCCGCCGATCACCTGGGAGCAGGACGGCGAGCAGTACATCGGCGTGACCGTGGGCTACGGCGGTGCGGTGCCGCTGTGGGGCGGCGACATGGCCGAGCTGACCAAGCCGGTAGCCCAGGGCGGTTCGTTCTGGGT
Source organism: Pseudomonas sp. NPDC096925 (assembly GCF_044762545.1). Taxonomy (NCBI): domain Bacteria; kingdom Pseudomonadati; phylum Pseudomonadota; class Gammaproteobacteria; order Pseudomonadales; family Pseudomonadaceae; genus Pseudomonas; species Pseudomonas sp. NPDC096925. The sequence goes on from NZ_JBIWEM010000007.1 coordinate 287,710, forward strand.
GTTCAAGATCCCCAGCTGGGACAACAAGACTGCACAGCGTTGACCTGCAGCGGGGAGCGGGCCTGCGCCCCTCCCCGCTTCTGCCTTTCTCCTGCCAGGAGCCTTTCACCATGAACTACCTGCCACTTGCCTTGCTGATCGTGCTATCCCCTGCCATGGCCGACAATGCCGACGACGCTGGCACCGATACCCCCCTGACCATCAATGGTTGCGTGATTGCCGAAGCCAGCCAGTGCCCGGGGGCCGACCTGCGTGGCGCCAACCTGGCCAACCAGGACCTGCGCAAGATGAACCTGGCCGGCGCCGACCTGCGCGATGCCGACCTGCGCCATGCCCGGCTGGACCTGGCCAACCTGGAAAAGGCACGCCTGCAGGGCGCCAATCTGACCCGCGCCAGCCTGCAGCAGAGCAACCTGCGCCTGGCCGACCTGAGCCATGGCCGGCTGGTGGCGATTCAGGGCTGGGGCCTGTTTGCCCAGGGTGCGCAATTTGCCAAGGCCGACCTCAGCGCGGCCTACCTGCAGTTCGCCAGGTTGTCAGGGGCGAAGATGCACCAGGCCAACCTGCGGGCGGCGGACCTGGAAATGGCCTGGCTGAGCAAGGCTGACCTGCAAGGGGCCGACCTTGGCGATGCCAACCTGCAGGAGGCCAAGTTCGGCCAGAGCAACCTGGCCCGCGCCGACTTGCGTGGGGCGCGGCAGCATTACGGGAATTTTCAGGAGGCCAACATGGAAGGATGCAAGGGGTGCCCTGAGACCTGGGACAATTGAGCGCTGCCATTTTTGCAACCGCTCGGTTACCTGTGGGAGCGGGCTCGCCCGCGAAGCAGCCTACGCGGTGTCTGGCACCGGCTTCGCCGGTGTTCGCGGGCATGCCCGCTGCCACAGGGTCCGGACCCGACCCATAAAGACCTCACCCCGCCACCCGCACCACCCCCAGATCAATCCCCAGGTGCACCAGCTCGGCATGGGAGCTGACCTGCAACTTGCTCTTGAGCACGGTCAGGTGGTTGGACACGGTCTTGGCGCTGATGCACAGCTGCTCGGCAATCCCCCGCACCGGTGTACCCTTGGCCAGCATCACGAAAATCTCCAGCTCACGCTGGGTCATGCGCTGCAGGCGCGGGTCACTGGCGTTCTGCTGTGAGGTACAGGCCAGCTGGGTGGCCAAAGGCTGTTCGATATAGGCATGCCCGGCCAACACCCGCTGCACCGCCTCGATCAGCACTTCGGGTGCCGAGTTCTTGGTCAGGTAACCCGAGGCCCCCGCGTCCAGTGCCTGGCGCACCAGCGGCAGCTCGTCATGCATGCTGAAGAACAGTACCCGCAGCTGCGGCAGGCGCTGACGCAGGCGCCGGGTGGTTTCCAGGCCGCTGATGCCTGGCAGGCCAAAGTCCATTATCACCAGGTTGGGCACTTGCTCCTGAACCCGGGCCAGCGCCTCTTCGCCACTGGCAGCCTCACGCACCTGTATTGTCGGCAGCACCGCCCGCAGCAGGCTGGCATAGCCCTGGCGGACCACGGCGTGGTCATCGACCAATACGATATTCATCACACCTCCATAGGAATGTTCAGGGCCAGCGCCCAGCCGGCACCCGGGCGGCTGAGGATGCGCAGTTCACCGCCCAGGCTGCGGGCGCGCTCGGCCATCGAGTGCAGGCCTACCCCGGGGCGCTGGGGCTGGCTCGCGCCACAACCGTTGTCGCGAACCAGCAGGCGCAAGCCCTTGGCGCTGCGTTGCAGGCGCACCCGCACCTGGCTGGCGCCGGCGTGCCGGGCGACGTTGGTCAACGCCTCCTGCAGCAAGCGATACAAATGCGTGCGGCTCGCCCCGGGCAGCACCGGCAGCTGCTCGCCGACCCGCAGGCGGCATTCGATACCCTGGCTGGCCTGCCATTGGCTCACCAGCAGGCCAAAGGCTTCGGCCAGCGGCATGTGTTGCAACGCCAGCGGATACAGGTCGTGTACCAAGGCGCGAAAACCCTGCTGCAGGCGTTCGCAATCGAGCTCCAGGGCACGTGTCGTCTGCGCCACCATGGTGGGCTGGTCGGCCACCATGCGCAGCAGGCAGAGTTGGGCGCGAATACCCGCCAGGTATTGCCCAAGGTCGTCGTGCAGGGTCTGCGCCAGCTGAGTGCGCTCCTGCTCCTGCACCGCCAGCAGGGCCTGGGTCAGTTGGGTATTGTCGGCCCGGGCCTGCTCCAGAGACGCGGTCATGCGGTTGAAGTGCTCCGCCAGCTGGCGCGCCTCCGGCAGGCCGGCCTCGCGCAGGCGAGTGGTCAATTGGCCGCCCGAGACCTGGCGCAAGGCCTGCAGCAGATCGTCCAGCAAGCCCATGCCCCGCCGCACCGCCCAGCGGATGGTCAACAAGCTCAGCAACAACGCCAGGCCGCACAGGACCAACAGCTGCTGCAGGGAGTCGCGGACCTCGTCGATTTCATCCCGGGCATCCACGGCGATCACTACCCGGCGGCCGTCACCCAGTTCCAGCAGCCGGCTGCTGCCGTGGCGCTGGCCAAGCAGTTGGCGGCCCAGCCAGGCATCCAGGCCGGCCTCTTGCGGCAGCCGCGCTGCCTCTTCCGCCGCCAGCCAGTGCACCCGCACATGGCGCAGGCTTTGCGTCAGCCGTGGTTGCAGGCGCTGCGGGTCGCGCTCGGCGGTGTCGCCGAGGTACGCCACTACGGCCTCGGCCGACTGCAACTCCCGCTCCACATCAGCCACCGCCTGATGCAACAGCACCCCGGCACAAGCCAGCGTCACCAGCGCGAAGCAACACGTGACCCAGAGGTTGATCCGCCACAGGGCCGACAGGTTGACAAGGCGCATGGGCGGTTCTCCTCCGAGGGTGCTGCGGCCCATCGTAAAACCCGGGCCCGCGTGGCGAATTACTACCTTGGTACCGGCCGTGCGCTACTTTCTGCATATTTCCCCCTCCCGGCGGGCTTCCTATGCTGGCGCCATCTGCCGTGGAGTTGCTTTATGCGCCAGCCTGCCCACCTTGCCCTGACCTGCCTGCTGGCCCTGGCCGCGACGCTGCCGGCGCCCCCCGCACAGGCCAAGGTCGCTGAACCGCTGCAGGTGCGTATCGGCTACCTGGGCTATCGCCCCGATCCCGGCCCGCTGCTGTCCAACATCATCCCCGAGCCCGCCGATGCCGGGCTGCAGGGCGCCGAACTGGCCATTGTCGACAGCAACAGCAGCGGGCGCTTTCTCAAACAGGAATTCCAACTGGCCAAGGCCAGCGTCGACAGCCCCGAAGCCCTGCTGCAAGCCGCCAAGGCCCAGCATGACCAGGGCCTGCGACTGTTCGTGGTAAATGCCCCCGCCGCCAGCCTGCGCGAGCTGTCGGCCGCCCTGCCCGACAGCCTGCTGTTCAACGCCGGCAGCCCGGACGACAGCCTGCGCAGCAGCCAGTGCCTGGGCAATGTGCTGCACAGCCTGCCCGGCCGCGCCATGCTGGCCGATGCCCTGGCGCAGTTCCTGGTGCTGCGCAAGTGGCAGCGGGCGCTGTTGATCGTCGGCCAGACCGACGACGACCGGGCTTACGCGGCGGCCCTGCGCCGCTCCATGAAACGCTTTGGCATGCAGCTGGTGGCGGAGAAAGCCTGGACATTCGACAACGACCAGCGTCGCAGCGCCCAGGCCGACATGCCGCTGTTCACGCAAACCGCCGAGTACGACGTGGTGCTGGTGGCCGACGAACGCGGCGACTTCGGCGAGTACCTGCCCTACCAGACCTGGTACCCGCGCCCGGTGGCCGGCACTCAGGGCCTGACCCCCACCGGCTGGCACAAGACCGTGGAAACCTTCGGCGCGGCGCAGTTGCAAAAGCGCTTCGAAGCCCAGGCCGGGCGCTGGATGAACGACCGTGACTTCGCCGCCTGGATGGCCGTGCGCAGCGTCGCCAGCGCAGTGAACAAACTGCGCCAGGCCGAGCCCCGTGCCCTGCAGCAACTGCTGCTCAGCGAGCAGTTGCCGCTGGACGGTTTCAAGGGCCGCAAGCTCAGCTACCGCCCGTGGAACGGCGAGCTGCGCCAACCGATCCCGCTGGTACAACCGCGGGCCCTGGTCAGCACCTCGCCGCAGGAGGGCTTCCTGCACCCGTTCAACGAAATGGACAGCCTGGGCTACGACAAGCCCGAAGTGACCTGCGGCTACCCCTGACCCGATAACCACAACAAAAAAGGATTTCGCCATGCGCCGCTCCCCGTTTCACCGGGCACTGCTTTACCCAAGCCTGCTGTCGGGCGCCCTGGCCCTTGCCGGCGGGCACGCCGTGGCCGCCACTGCCTGGGTGTCGAACGAGAAGGACAACAGCCTCAGCCTGATCGACATGCACACTCTGCAAGTCACCGAGACCCTGCCGGTGGGCCAGCGCCCGCGCGGCCTGCTGCTGTCCCACGACAACACGCTGCTGTACATCTGCGCCAGCGATTCGGACCGGGTGCAGGTGATGGACGTGGCCACCCGCAAGATCATCAAGGAACTGCCCTCCGGCAAGGACCCCGAGCAGTTCGCCCTGCACCCCAACGACCGCTGGCTGTACGTGTCCAACGAGGACGACGCGCTGGTGACGGTGATCGATACCCAGACCGACAAGGTGCTCGGGCAGATCGACGTCGGCATCGAGCCCGAAGGCATGGCGGTGAGCCCGGATGGCAAGTGGGCGGTCAACACCAGCGAGACCACCAACATGCTGCACTGGATCGATACCAGCACCCAGACCCTGGCGCAAAGCACCCCGGTGGACCAGCGGCCGCGCTTCGTCGAGTTCAGCCAGGACGGCTCGCGACTGTGGGCCTCGGCGGAAATCGGCGGCACGGTGACCATCCTCGATGTGGCCAGCCGCCAGGTGCTGAAAACCCTCAACTTCCAGATCAAGGGCGTGCACCCGGACAAGGTCCAGCCGGTGGGCATCAAGCTCAGCGCCGATGGCAAGTACGCATTCGTCGCCCTGGGCCCGGCCAACCATGTAGCAGTGGTCGACGCCAACACCTACGAAGTACTCGACTACCTGCTGGTGGGCCGGCGGGTCTGGCAGCTGGCGTTCACCCCGGACCAGAGCCAGTTGCTGGCCACCAACGGGGTCAGCGGCGACGTTTCGGTGATCGATGCAAAAAACCTCAAGGTGCTCAAGTCGGTGAAGGTCGGCCGCTACCCCTGGGGCGTGGTGGTGACGCCATGAATACCCTCGAAGTCAGTGACGTGAGCTTTGCCTACGGCCAGCGCGAGGCGCTCAGGCAGGTCGGCTTCAGCCTGGCGCCCGGGCGCTTCGCCGCCTTGCTGGGGCCCAACGGTGCCGGCAAGTCGACCTTGATCGCCCTGCTCACCCGGCTGTACGACCTGCAGCATGGCGACATCCGCGTGTGCGGCTGCTCGCTGCGCAACGCGGCGCGCCCGGCCTTGCGCCAGCTGGGCGTGGTGTTCCAGCAAAGCACCCTGGACCTGGACCTGAGCGTGGAGCAGAACCTGCGCTACCACGCTTCGCTACATGGCCTGTCGCGGCGCCAGGGCACTATTCGGGTCGATGCCGAACTGGCCCGCCAGGGCCTCGATGAGCGGCGGCGTGAGCCGGTTCGGGCGCTGAACATCGGCCATCGGCGCCGGGTGGAGATTGCCCGCGCGCTGCTGCATGAACCGCGCTTGCTGTTGCTCGACGAGGCCAGCGTCGGCCTTGACCCGGCCAGCCGCCTGGCGCTCAACCAGCACCTGCGGCTGCTGTGCCGCGAGCAGCGCCTCAGTGTGCTGTGGACCACCCATTTGCTGGACGAAGTGCAGCCCAGCGACGACCTGCTGATTCTGCATCAGGGGCGCCTGGTGGCCAGCGGCACGGCCGATGCCCTGAGCCTGGAGCACGGCGGTGACCTCGACCATGCCTTTGCCCGCCTGACCAGCGCCCCCACAGGAGTCAATGCCCGATGAACGCTTACTGGCAGTGCTTCAACGGCATTCTCCTGCGCGAATGCCTGCGTTTCGTCTTGCAGCGCACACGCTTCCTCAGCGCCCTGGTGCGCCCGTTGCTGTGGTTGCTGGTGTTCGCCGCCGGCTTTCGCGCGGCCCTGGGCATTGCGATCATCGAGCCCTACGACACCTACATTCCCTACGAGGTGTACATCATCCCGGGCCTTGCCTGCATGATCCTGCTGTTCAACGGCATGCAGGGCTCGTTGTCGATGGTCTATGACCGGGAGATGGGCAGCATGCGCGTGCTGCTGACCAGCCCATTGCCGCGGCCATTCCTGCTCGGCAGCAAGCTGCTGGCGACCTCGTTGATTTCCCTGCTGCAGGTATACGCCTTCCTCGCCATCGCCTGGTTGTATGGCGTGCAACCACCGGCTGCGGGTCTGTTGCTGGCGCTGCCGGCGTTGTTGCTGGTGGCACTGATGCTCAGCGCCCTGGGGCTGTTGCTGTCGAATGCGATTCGCCAGCTGGAGAACTTTGCCGGGGTGATGAACTTCGTGATATTCCCGCTGTTCTTCCTGTCCTCGGCGCTGTACCCGTTGTGGAAGATGCGCGAGGCCAGCCAGTGGCTGTATTGGCTGTGCGCCGTGAACCCGTTCACCCATGCCGTGGAACTGGTGCGCTTTGCCTTGTATGAACGCTTCAACCCGCTGGCGCTGGCGGTATGCCTGGGGCTGACCGTGTTGTTCACCCTGCTGGCGATCCTCACCTTCAACCCCCAGCATGCGGCGCTGCGCAAGCCGCGCTGAGCGGCAGCGATCCCTTGCTTAGCGCGAACCCTGCGGGCGCGCCCGCTCCCACTGGGTTGCGCGCACGGCCATCTACTACTTTAGTACTGCCTTTGCTGTCTGATCGTCGCATTCACAATGCCCCGCCACTGGCATGTAATGGGCCTATAACAAAAAGGATAAACCCCATGCCAAGTGCCCTGCCCCGGCTGCCACGCCCATTGCTGGCGGCGCTTTCGCTGAGCCTGACGCTGGGCATAGCCCAGGCCGACAGCACACCGCTGTTTTCCGCCGAGGGCTATCGCACTACCCTCTACCGCAGCCCGACCCCACAGCAGGTCGAAGGCGGCCAGGTCATCGACACCGCCACGCTGCAAAACCTGCTGGGGCACACCCCAAAGCCGGTGCTGATCGACGTCTATCGCCGCCAATGGCTGCAGGGCCGCTTCATCGAAGATGAACCCCACACCAACATCCCCGGCAGCCGCTGGCTGGCCAACACCGGCGACGGCGAGCTGAGCCCAGCGTGGCACGATTACTTCGTGCGCAACCTGCAAAAAGCCACCGCCGGGCGCACGGAGCAACCGCTGGTCTTTTACTGCCGCTCCGATTGCTGGTTGAGCTGGAACGCGGTAAAACGCGCAAAAGCCCTGGGCTATAAGAATCTGTATTGGTATCGCGACGGCCTGGACGCCTGGCAGCAAGCCAACCTGCCACTGCAACCGGCACAGCCGGAACCCTTCCCCTGAGTTCATTGCCTGCGAACGCGTGCCCCGCTCCATCCAATAAAAACGAGGTGAAAAGGCCATGTACAAAATTCTGATTGCCGACGATCACCCCCTGTTTCGCGAAGCCATCCACAACGTTATCAGCGATGGTTTCCAGGGCAGCGAAGTCATGGAAACTGCCGACCTGGACAGTGCCCTGGCGCTGACCCACGAGCACGACGACCTCGACCTGATCCTGCTCGACCTGAACATGCCCGGCATGCATGGCCTCAATGGCCTGATCACCCTGCGCAACGAGGCACCGACCACGCCGGTGGTGATCGTTTCGGCCGAGCAGGAAAAGCAGATCGTGCTGCAGGCCATCACCTACGGTGCGGTGGGTTTCATCACCAAGTCCTCGCCACGCTCACAGATGATCGAAGCGATCGAGCAGATCCTCAACGGCAATGTCTACCTACCGCCCGATATCATCCGCGCTCAGAAAAGCAGCACCAGCCGGCGCCTGAGCGATGCCCCGAGCTTCCCGCCGGAGATGCTCCAGGCCTTGACCCGCAAGCAGTTGCTGGTGCTCGAGCGCATGACCAAGGGCGAATCGAACAAGCAGATCGCCTACACCCTGGATATCGCCGAGACCACGGTCAAGGCCCACGTTTCGGCGATCCTGCGCAAACTCAACGTGCACAACCGGGTGCAGGCCATCCTCAGTGCCGGTGATATCGATTTCGGTGATTACCTGCGCCGCTGACCTGTTCCGGCCTCTTCGCGGGCTTGCCCGCTCCCACAGGTATTGCGCAACACTGAAAACTGCGGGAACCCTGTGGGAGCGGGCAAGCCCGCGAATAGGCCGGCGGCTATGCCACGCTGCTGCCCAGTAAATGGCTCATCGCCGCCTTCAGCTTCATCGGCCGCACCGGCTTGTGCATCAGGGTGTGGCCCAGCTCGCGGATCTGTTGCTTGAGCTCGTTGCTGTAGTTGGCGGTGATCATCATCGCCGGTAGCGGCTGGGCGCGGCGGGCATTGATCCGCGCCACGGCATCGACGCCATTGCAGTCGTTGTCCAGGTGATAGTCGGCGATCAGCAGGTCGGCTTCGGCATGGTAGTTGTCCACCTGGCGCGCCAGGTCCTCCTCCGACAGTGCGGTGACCACCTGGCAGCCCCACCCCTCCAGCAGGGTGCGCATGCCGGCACAAATCGCCGCATCGTTATCCAGCACCCACACCCGCGCCCCGCGCAGGCGTTCGAGCATCGGCTCGCTGATCGCCAGGCTCGGCTGGGCCTTGGGCGCGGTGGTGCTCAGCGGCACTTCGACCGCGAATACCGAGCCTTTGCCCAGCCATGAGCGCACCCGAATCCGGTGGCCGAGGATGCCAGCGATCTTTTCCACGATCGCCAGGCCCAGGCCCAACCCGCGGTCCTGGTCCGGGCGCTGCACATCGCCGCGCCTGAACTCCTGGAACATTTCTTCCAGGTGCTCCTCGGCAATACCGATTCCGCTGTCCCACACTTCGATCCGCAGGCCGCCACGCTGGCGCCGGCAACCCAGTACCACGCGCCCGCTGGGGGTGTAGCGAATGGCATTGCTGAGCAGGTTGCGCAGGATCCGCGCCAGCAGCTGGATGTCGCTGCGCACCACGGCAGAGCAACCCACGAAATGCAGCTCAAGCCCTTCGCTGCGCGCCACCTGGGCATATTCGGCAGCGAGGTTGTCCATCAGTTCGCGCAGGGCGAACGGGGCGACATCGGCCTTGATTACCCCGGCATCGAGCTTGGAAATGTCCACCAGGGTACCTAGCAGGTTCTCCACATCCTCCAGGGAGTTGCTGACATTACGTACCAGATGAGCACTGTTCTGCAGCTCGCGGTGTTCGAGCAAGGCACTGGTGAACAGCCGCGCCGCGTTCAGCGGTTGCAGCAGGTCATGGCTGACGGCAGCAAGGAATTTGGTTTTCGACAGGTTGGCCTGCTCGGCCTCGCGCTTGGCCTCGCGCAGGCGCGATTCCACCCGGCTGCGCTCTTCGATTTCGCGCAGCAACTGCTCGTTGAGGCTGGTCAGCTCGGCAGTGCGCTCGCGTACCCGTTGCTCCAGATGCTGATAGGCCTGGTGCAGCGCCTGTGCGGTATTACGGCGCTCGGTGATGTCGCGGATCAACACGAAGATGCCCACCACTTCACCGTTGGCCAGGCGGTTCGGCACATAGGAGCGCAGCATGTAGCGTTCCTGGCCGTTGATGTTGGTCTCGGCAAACTCGAAGGTGACGCTCTCCCCCGCCAGCGCCCGTGTCACATAGGCCTCCAGGCGCTGGTAATGCTGTTCGCTGTGGGCCTCGCGCAGGCTCTGGCCCAGCATCACGCCGCGGGGCCAGCAGTACCATTCTTCGTAGACCTTGTTGGTGAATTCGTAGACCAGGTCGGCATTCAGGTAGGCGATCAGCGCCGGCACATGGTCGGTGATCAGGCGAATCTGGTGCTGGTGGGCAGTCTCGGCCCGCTGCCGGGCCTCGCTGAGCAGGCGGTTGACGGCCTTGAGCTCGGCCATGGCCTGGTTCAGCGCTTCGGTGCGTTCGCGCACCTGTTCGGCCAGCACCACCGAATGCTGGAACGCGGCGTAAGGGTCATTGCCACGCGTTACGCCGGACTCGATGCGTTCTATCAGCGCGCCGTTGATGCGCTGCAGCTTGTGGTTCTGGTGCTGCAGCCGGGCGACCTCGGCCTGCAGTTCAGCGACCGACAGGAGGCCGGTTGCGGGCAATGGCGACCCCGGTGAAGGTCTGGTTGATGTGCATGCCATTGAACTGTTCTCCATAGGTGTTGAAGCCGATCACCCGCTGCTCGCGCAGGAACGCGCCGATCGGCTCCAGGCCGTGATGGGCTTGCAACTCCAGCCGCCGCAGGAAGCAATCGCAACCGATGGTCAGCAGCAGCGGGCCGAGGCGTTGCTGCAAGCCGTCGAACAACTGCTGCAGGTTCGGTAACAACGGGCCTGGGGTCATGGCGGTGAGCACGATGCCGTTTTCCACCGCGCAGTAGAAACTCAGGCTCAGGTCCGGGTGCACCTGCTGGATCGCCCGCACGTAATACTGGTCGTGGATGCGCACGGCCAGCGGATGGGCGGCGAACACCCGGTGGTCGAGCTCGTCCACCGGCACGCCGATGTGCCGGGCGTACTCCTCGGCAGCAGGCTCGGCATTCAGTTCGAAGACCCGTCGCTGGGCACTGTCGGCACCGGTGACCACCAGCTTTTCCTGGCGCGGCAGGATGTGGTGGGTGGTGAATACTTCGAAGTCGAGCCAGGTGTTGACCAGCACCACCACCGCCGCGCCGTGGTGGAACGCGCCACCGAAATACACGTGGGTGCGGGTCAGGTAGTTGTCGTCGCCGGCCGACCCACCGAAATGCGGGATGTCGCCCAGGGCCGCACTGAGGGCAGCGAGCACCATCTCCTCACGGCTGGACAAGCCATCGAGCAGGGTCAGGGCAAAGCTGTGGCCCTTGATCGGTGCCAGGGTATTGCTGCGGCAGGTGCCAACCAGGCGCTCGACCATCTGCTGGGCGTCGATCAGGCTGAAGCGCTCCATTTCATCGATCAGCTCGGTGGCGATGGAAAAGTGCCGATGGTCGAACCCTACCGCCGTTATGCAATTGCGGCCGTAGCCCAGCGGGGTGATTTCACCGGCGCTGGTGCAACCGACCAGGCGGATACCACCAAAGCCCTGCTCCAGGGCCTCGCCCAGGGCTTGCAGGTCGTATTCGGCAGAGCAGAAGAACAGCACGAAGCCCAGGTGCGGGTGCAGCAACTGCGCCGCCAGCTCCTGGGCTGCCAGCCGGGCGTCGGTTGCCTGGGACATGGCGCTGACCACACCGTCGTTGTGAGCCTGCTGCATCGTGGTCTCCGGCGCGGGGTGGCTGAGGGTTCAGTGTACGAAGGTGGGTACCGGGGACGAATGCTACTTGGGTAGCGGGTGGGCGGTTCCATGGTTGTAATTGCTTTCACCGAAGATTGCCGGGGCTGCTGTGCAGCCCCGGCAATCTTGAGTCGAAGCCGAGGGCCTACCAGGTCAACACCGCCCCCACCGCAAAGGTATCGGTGTCTTCGTTCTGGTCACTGGTTTCATGCCCATCGATCGAGAACTGGTTGTACTCGGCAACCAGCTTGAGGTTGTCGTTGACGTCATGGAACAGCGCCACGCCACGAGTCTGGTAATCCGCACCACTGCCCACCGCGCCATTGCCATCGTCCTTGGTCTTGCCATAGGACAGCGCCACACGGTTCTTGCCGACCTTGTAGGAGCCCTGCAGCAGGTAGCCATCGCTGTCGACATTGCGCAAGGTCGGTTCGCCAGCGTTGTTGGTGAAGAACGGGTTGATGCCCTTGGCCTGGAACCCCGAGCCGGTCAGCGACAGCCCTCCCATCTTCGCCTGCACACCGTAGCCGACCCCTTTGGAGGTGACCGACTGCACCGCCGGGTCGGTATTGTCGGAGGTCTGGTAACTGCCGTTGACCCAGCTGTAGATCTGCGCCCCAGCCAGGTCGAACTGGTAGGTGATCTCGCTCTCGGTGCGCGGGTTTTCCTGGTAGGCCTTGCCAGTCGGGCTGCTGTCGTTGGTATCTACCGGGTCCATGATGCCCACCGCCACCCGCAGGCCGTCCATCACTGGCGTGCGGTAGGTGATCTGCGACGTGGGGAACGGGTACGGGTAGCCACTGCCGATGTTGCCGAACGACACCCCGCCGCCGTCCACCAGCCCCAGGGTGTCACTGACCTGGCCATAACCGGCCAGCAGTTCGTCGAGCAGGATGTTGGAACGGGCGAACAGCCCGAAATCCTTGCCGATCAGCACCTCGCCCCACTCGGGATTGGCCACGGTACCGTAGAACTGGCGCACGTCGATGGCGGTGTCGGTGCCGTTGGTTTCGCTGTCGTTGATGGTGACCCAGAACGAGGCACGCGCCCCGAGCTTCAGGTCATCCACCTGCTTGCCCATGTTGAAGCCCAGGTAGTTGGGCAAAAAGCCCATCTTCACCCGTGACTGGCGACGATCGAATTGCTCGCCCTGCCGATCGACATCGCTGTTGACGTAGAAGGCGTTGATATAGCCGTCGGTGGAAAACGTCGTCTGGTCCTTGTCGTACAGCATGATCTCGGCCTGGGCGAGGCTGCTCAGGCAAAGGGTCGACAGGCTGGCGGTAACAGCCGCCAGCAAACGTGGGGACAGATTCTTATTGTTGTACATGGCGCGCTCCGAAACGGGGACGGGATGTCGGAGGCGATTATCAGAAGCTGGCAAACAGCCAGAAACGCTGCCTTGGAGGGGGCTGGCAGGCGCTTTGGGCCAGTGCGGGGGGCGCGATGATTCCGGCCCAGGACCGGGTTACGCCCTGGGGCAAGACTTCTGGTGTAACCCACAGGAGCAGGCAGGGATCAATACGACAGACTACTGCCGGCCCCGGTTCGGGCCGTGACAATGCACATCGTGATCAGGGGCGGGCCAGAGGAACTTGCCGAGGTTATCCCGGCAAGCGGCAGCGGTCAGAGGTCCAGGGCACCATTGAGCAAGGCGTTGAGCATGCTTGCGGCGTCAGCGCGTTGCTCATCCAGCAGACACAACGGCAAGCCTTGCCAGGCTGGTGGCGAATCGGCCAGCCCTTCGCCAATCAGGGCCAGCGGACACGCAATCTGCATTTGCAGCGAACGCAGGCGCTTGGCCAAGGCAGGGTCTACCGGCACCTGAACCTTGATCACCAGTGCCGCAGGCTGCATCGCCGCACACAGCATGGGGATTTCTTCCAACGGCTGCCCGCAACCGAGTACTTCGATGCGTTGCTGCTCGCTGCTCAACAACAGCCCGGCGCACAATACCTGCAGTTCGGCTTGCCCCTCGGTGCCCGCCAGCAGTACGCGCGGCGCATCGGCCTGGTTCATCTGCAGACGCATCAGCAGGCGGGCGCGCAGGAACATGTCCAGGAACAGCCATTGGCTACGCTGGCCCGGCGCAATGCCTGAAGCCAGGCCGTGCCAGACCGGCATCAGTACCTCACGCAGCACGGTGGCCTTGGGCAGGATGGTGAATAACTGCCCATGAATGCTTTCCAGCGCTTGCGTATCGAATGCCTTGGTTGCGCGCGCCACGGCGGCGCGCCAGTCGTCGAAGACCGAGTGCTGCTGCACCGGCGCGTCTGCCTGGCCTGCCAGAATGTCGCCTACCTTGCTGATGGGCACGCCATTGCCGGTCCAGTGCAAGATGTCGCGTATGCGCTGAACATCCCGGGCCGTGTACAGGCGATGGCCGCCTTCGGTGCGCTGCGGGCTTATCAACCCATGGCGCCGCTCCCAGGCCCGCAAGGTCACCGGGTTGATGCCGGTCAGGCTGACCACATCGCGCATGGGTAGCAAATCGGCTGGGGTGACGTCGGTCATGATATGGGTTTATCTGGGGGGTGGCACATTCTAAACCCATATGCACCTTCTGCGGCGAGCCTCGTTGGTTCATCATGCAACAAACGGCGCCGAGGCCTTCTGCACGCAGGCCACGCTGCGCACTTCGCATACGAAAGCCTGTAGGTGGGCCCCATGATCAACGCGAAACTCCTGCAACTGATGGTCGAGCACTCCAACGATGGCATCGTCGTCGCCGAACAAGAAGGCGACGACAGTATCCTTATCTACGTCAACCCTGCCTTCGAACGCCTGACCGGTTATCGCGCCGAGGAAATTCTCTATCAGGACTGCCGTTTTCTCCAGGGCGAAGATCATGACCAGGCGGGCCTCACCAACATCCGCGAGGCAATCCGTGGAGGCCTCCCCTGCTGCCAGGTGCTGCGCAATTACCGCAAGGACGGGAGCCTGTTCTGGAACGAGTTGTCCATCACGCCCGTGCACAACGAGGCGGACCAGTTGACGTACTACATCGGCATCCAGCGCGACGTCACAGCGCAGGTTTTCGCCGAGGAAAAGCTACGCGAGCTGGAGGCCGAGGTAGCTGAATTGCGTCGGCTACTGGGCCAGTCGGAACGCTGAGCAAACCTATACAATATCGTTGACTTGTATAGATTTAGGCTTAGACTTCGGATATACCTGTACAGCAAGCCATTCTTGTACAGGATTTCCTGGAGCCCAGCATGTCAGCGTATCTGCAGCAATTCGCCGAGCACTTCACCAGACTCGACGGGGGCAACCTCGACACTCTTGAAAAGCTGTACAGCGACGATGTCACCTTTCGCGATCCATTGCATCAGATCCAAGGGCTTCGGGCTCTGCAGGCATACCTGGCGCAGCAGTACGCCAACGCTCACGATATTCGCTATGACTTCTCCAGCATCGACGAGGTGATGCCCGGGAAAGGTTATCTGCGTTGGACCCTGCAGTTCCGTCATCCACGCCTGTCCCGTGGTCGGCAGATCACCTTGCAGGGATGCAGTTACCTGCAATGGCATGACCGGGTCCATTTTCACCAGGACTATTTCGACGCTGCAGCCTTGCTCTACGAACATGTTCCGGTCATGGGCAGTGCGATTCGATGGCTCAAAGGCCGGATGGCATGAGCCGCTGCTGGCTGACAGGCGCAAGCAGCGGTATCGGTGCCGCACTTGCACGATGCCTGCTGGAGCAAGGCCACCAGGTTGCCTTGGGCGCACGCCATGCCGATCGTCTCGCACCGTTGGCCGAACACTTTCCCGGGCAGGTGCTGCTGGCCATTGGCGACCTTGACGACCCTGTACAGGTAGCAGGGATCGCAACCCGTATCGAGCAGGCCTGGGGCGGGCTCGACCGGGTAATCCTCAATGCAGGCACCTGCGAGTACCTGGAACCGGGCCATTTCGACCCTGCCCTGGTCGAGCGCGTGGTCCGTACCAATTTCCTGGCTGTCAGCTACTGCCTGGCAGCAGCCTTGCCCTTGCTTCGCGTCGGCCAGCAGCCTCACCTGGTGGTGATGGGCAGTTCGGTGACCTGGCTGGCCCTGCCCCGCGCCGGCGCCTATGGCGCGTCCAAGGCAGCCGTGCGTTATCTGGTGGAATCGCAGCGCATCGACCTGGCCCGCGAAGGCATCGCCGTTACCCTCGTCAGCCCCGGCTTTGTGGATACACCATTGACTCGTCGCAACGATTTCCCGATGCCCCAGCTATGGTCGGCGCAGCGCGCAGCCAGCCACATTGCCAAACGCCTGCCTGAACGCCCGCTGGAAATCAACTTTCCCCGGTTTTTCACCCTGGTATTGCGCCTGCTTGGCGCACTGCCCGCACGCCTGCGCCTGGCGCTAGGGCAACGCCTTGCCCGTCATGAACAGGAATGATGCCCCATGCGTATAGCAATCATCGGCAGCGGCATCGCAGGCCTATCCTGCGCTCATCTGCTGTCACGCAAGCATGAGGTCACGGTTTTCGAAGCCGAGCGCTGGATCGGGGGCCACACGCATACCCTCGATGTGATCTGGCAGGGTGAACGCCATGCAATAGATACCGGCTTCATCGTCTTCAATGACTGGACCTATCCGAACTTCATCCGCTTGCTCGACCACCTGAAGGTCGCCTCACGGCCGACCGAAATGAGCTTCTCCGTGCATGACCCGGTCACCGGCCTGGAATACAACGGGCACAACCTGAATACCCTGTTTGCCCAACGCCGCAACCTGGTGTCACCGGGGTTCTGGGGGATGCTACGGGATATTCTGCGTTTCAATCGCCAGGCCCTCGCCGACCTGGATAACCAGCGTATCGATGCCAACGCTACCCTCGGCGCCTACCTCCAGGCGCAGCGTTATGGACAGCGCTTCATCGATCATTACATCGTACCGATGGGGTCGGCGATCTGGTCGATGTCCCGCGCGGACATGCTCGGCTTCCCACTCGCGTTCTTCGTGCGGTTCTGTCGCAACCACGGCTTGTTGTCGGTAAACCAACGTCCACAGTGGCGCGTGATCGAAGGGGGCTCGCGCAGCTATGTCGGCCCGCTGTGCCGACCGTTTGCCGATCGTATCCGCCTCGATTGCAAGGTTTACCGGGTCAGCCGCGACGAAGGTGGCGTCACCCTGACGAGCAGTGCCGGTACCGAACGTTTCGATAATGTGGTGTTCGCCTGCCACAGCGACCAGGCCCTGGCGCTGCTGGAAGCGCCGAGCGTACAGGAACGGGAAGTGCTCGGCGCCATCGGCTATGCCAGCAACGATGTGGTGCTGCACACCGATACCCGTCTGCTACCCCGGCGCAAGCGCGCCTGGGCCAGCTGGAACTACCGTCTCGGCGGGCCACAACAGGCCCCTGCCGCGGTGACCTACAACATGAACATTCTGCAAGGTATCCAGGCGCCGACGACTTTCTGCGTGAGCCTTAACCAAACCGCACTGGTGGATCCGGCACAGGTCATCGCCCGCTTCCGGTACGACCATCCGCAGTACAGCCTTGCGGCATCCACCGCGCAGATGCGCCAGGCGCAGCTGCAAGGCCATCGCCACAGCTACTTCTGCGGCGCCTACTGGGGCAATGGCTTTCACGAAGATGGCGTGGTCAGTGCACTAAAGGTGGCCGCGCATTTCGGAGAGCACCTGTGAACAGCAGCCTTTGCGTGGGCTGGGTCAGCCACCGACGCCTGGCGCCGCGCCCCCATGCGTTCCGCTACAGGATCGGCATGTTCTACCTGGACCTGGACGAGCAAGCCTGGCTGGCAGGCCTGTCACGCTGGCTGTGGCGCTGGCGCCTGGCGCCGCTGAGCTGGCACCAGGCAGATTACCTGCCAGCTCGGACCCGCAAAGGCGAGACGCTGGTCCAGGCTGCACGCTTGCTGGTGCAGAACGCGACGGGAGATATGCCCGAGGGGCCGGTGCACCTGCTCACGCAATTGCGTTGCTGGGGGCTGTCGTTCAACCCGGTGAGCTTCTATTTCTGCCATGACCGCGATGGGCGACTGACGGCGATCCTGCTGGAGGTGCGAAACACGCCATGGCGCGAGCGCTTTCATTACGTGCTGCCGGTGCAAGGAAACCTTGCCAGGCCCTTCGCCGTCGCCAAGGCCTTCCATGTGTCGCCATTCATGCCACTGCACATGGACTATCGCTTGCGCTTCGCCCTGGACGCTGAACATGTACGCATCCACATGGAGAACTGGCAAGCCGATCGCAAGGTGTTCGAGGCCGACCTGGCCCTGCAGCGCCAGCCGCTGGATAAGGCCGCCGTGCACCGATACGTACTGGCCTTCCCATGGATGAGCCTGCGCACCGTCTCGGCCATCTATTGGCAGGCACTGCGCCTGTTGTTCAAACGCACGCCCATCCACGACCACACGCCCAGCCAGAGTGACCTGGCGCTCGGCCATTCCTGCGAGGACCCTGATGATGTCGAACCCCACCCTGAGCGTTAGCAAGTTCGCAGGCCTCGGGCCTTTGTTCGGTGGTCTGGCACGAAACGCCGTGCTCGCCCGGCTGGGCAGGCTGCGCCATGGCCACCTGCGCCTGCTCAGCCACGGGCAGCAATGGAGTTTCGGTGATGTCGACAGCCCGTTGCAGGCCGAGGTGGAAATCCTTGATGACATCACCTGGAGCCTGATAGCCGGCAATGGCTCGATCGGTGCTGGCGAAGCTTACATCCACGGCTATTGGCGAAGCCCCGACCTGGCGCTGGTCACTCGCCTGTTCGTCGCAAACCTCGAGGTACTTGACGCACTCGAGGGTGGCCTGGCCCGCTTCGGCCGCCCTGCCCTGCGGTTGCAGCACAAACTCAACCGCAACAGCAGGCGCGGTGCCCGCCGCAATATCCTGGCGCACTACGATCTGGGCAATGCCCTGTTCGAGCGGCTGCTGGACCCCACCATGATGTACTCGGCAGCCCAGTTCGAACACCCTGAACAGACGCTGGAGCACGCTCAGCTGCACAAACTGGAGCGCATCTGCCAGAAGCTGGAACTGTGCCCTGACGACCACCTGCTGGAGATCGGCTGCGGGTGGGGCAGCCTGGCGATCCACGCCGCCACCCGATATGGCTGCAGGGTCACCACAACGACGCTCTCCGAAGCGCAGTACAGCCATACCCTGCAGCGCGTTCAGGCACTGGGGCTGGAGCAGCGCGTGAAAGTGCTTCGCGAAGACTACCGCGATCTTCAAGGCACCTTCGACAAACTGGTCTCGATCGAGATGATCGAGGCCGTGGGCCATCGTTACCTGCCGGTGTACTTCCGCCAGTGTGCCTCGCTACTCAAGCCCGACGGCCTGATGCTGTTGCAGGCGATCACCATCCGCGACCAGCGCTATGCACAGGCGCGGCGGTCGGTCGATTTCATCCAGCGCTACATCTTCCCCGGTGGCGCCCTGCCTTCGTTGAGCGTGTTGCTGGAAACTGCCAGCCGGCACACCGCACTCAACCTCTTGCACATGGAAGATTTCGGCCAGGACTATGCCCGCACCCTGCGGCATTGGCGAGAAAACCTGCGCCAGGCACGTACGGCATTGACGGAGCTGGGCTACGACGACATGTTTCAGCGCCTGTGGGAATTCTACCTGTGTTACTGCCAAGGCGGCTTCGAGGAGCGCACCATCGGTGTCGCGCATCTGCTCTGGGCAGCGCCCCAGGCACGGCGCGCGCCCTTGCCCGGCAGTGCCTGATGAGCCGTCGCTGGCTGGTCGCCAATGCCTTGTGGCTACAGGCTGGCTGGTGGCTCTGCGTACTGGGGAGCGAAAAGCCCTTCCTGTCGATGCTGGTGATTCCTGGCCTGGCCGTGCACTTGAGCCTGTGCCCGGACGTCCACGCAGAGGTCAAGGCGCTGTTGCGCGTAACGCCGGTCGGATGTTTGCTGGATAGCGTGCTGGGCGCGCTGGGCGTGTTCGGTTTCGACACCTGGCCACTGCCGCTGTGGCTTGCGCTGCTGTGGCTGGTGCTGGCCAGCGGCATGCGCCACAGCCTGGCATGGGCCGACCGTCACTGGCGGCTCGGTGCGCTGGTGGGTGCAGTTGGCGGCCCTCTGGCCTATCTGAGCGGAGCAAGGCTGGCAAATGTCGACTTGCCCATGGGCCCGCTGCAAACCGGCCTGTTACTGGTGCCTATATGGGCCGCTACCCTGCCCCTGCTCGCGCGCCTCGCGGTACGGTGCTGATTTGCGGCATCGTTCGGAGCAGTAGCGCACCTGCGCCCAACAACGCGCCCAGCGCTTGCGCCAGTTGAATGGCCGCCCACACACCACGCAGACCTTGCTGGGCAAAAGACCCTTTTTCATATCGGCTGCGCCGCATCGAGTCGTGCCAAAAGTGACTGGCCACGCAGCCACACGGCATCACGACGGTCAGCCGCCATGCCATCGAGGCTTCGATAGACCAGCGCCAGACGCGGGTTAGCCGAAAGCAGGGGGCGATGGCGAATCAGAAAATGCCAATACAAGGCATTGAACGGGCAGCCATCCTCCTCGGTCACCTGGTCAACCCTGTAACTGCATGCCTTGCAATGGTCGGACATGCGCTGGATATAGCGACCACTGGCGCAGTAAGGCTTGGACCCCAGGTAGCCGCCGTCGGCGTACATCACCATACCCAGCGTGTTGGGCAGCTCGACCCAGTCGAAGGCATCCATGTAGACCGCCAGGTACCACTCACAGATCGCGGCTGGCTCGATACCGGCCAGCAAGGCGAAGTTGCCGGTGACCATGAGCCGCTGGATATGGTGAGCGTAGCCCAGGCGAAGGGTCTGTCCGATGGCCTGCTCCATGCAGCGCATGCGGGTGCGCCCGGTCCAGTAGAATTCCGGCAGCGCCCGCTCGTTGCCCAGGTAGTTGAGCGCAGCATACTCCGGCATGCGCAGCCAATAGATGCCGCGCACATACTCGCGCCAGCCGATCAACTGGCGGATGAAGCCCTCTGCCGCATTGAGCGGCACTCGCCCGTCGCGCCAGGCCTTGTCGACCTCGTCGCACAGGCAACGTACGTCCAGAAGCCCGATGTTCAGTGCCGCACTGATGCGCGCATGGAACAGGTACGGCTCGCCCTCGGCCATTGCGTCCTGGTAGTCACCGAACGCCGCCAGGCCGAACTCCAGAAAGTGTTGCCAGAGCTGCAGCGCCTCGGCATGGGTCACGGGGTAATCGAAACCGTCGATGGCTCCGTAGTGGTCGCTGAAGCGTTGGCGTACCAGGGCTATCACCGCCGCCGTGATCTCGTCCTGCTCGAAATGCGCGGCGAAGGGGCCACGTAGCTGACGCGGCAAGGCCTTGCGATTGTCGCCATCGAGATTCCAGGTTCCACCTGCCGGGCTGCCGTCAGGCTCCAGCAGCAGGCCGGTACGCTTGCGCATGCCACGGTAGAAGTGCTCCATGCGCAGTTGGCCGCGCTCCCGGGCCCAGCGCGCGAAGGCTTCGCGAGAACAAAGAAATCGCGTGTCGCGATGCCACACAAGCGGCAGTGCGGCATCGCGCAACGCCTGCTCCAGGCGCCATTCACCGCACTCGGTCAGGTGAATGTGCGTGGCTCCCAGGGCTTGCTGCCAGCGCCGCAACTCGCCAACGATGCTACCGCTGTTGCCGTCATCGTCGAGTTGCACATAATGCACTTGCCAACCGCGCTCACGCAGTGCCTGGGCGAAGTGCCGCATGGCGCTGAAGATCAGAACGATCTTCAGTGGATGATGCGGCACGTACCGGGCCTCTCCCTCCACTTCTGCCATCAGCACAACATCGCGGGCAGGATCGAGGGCCCTCAGGCTTGCCAGGTCGAACGTCAGCTGGTCACCCAGTACCAGGCCCAGGCGCATCGTCAGGCTACCCCTGGCTGTTGCAGATTCATGGAAGCCCTCCCAGCAGACGCTGACGCAGTTGTTGATCCCTGGCCCGCGGATCTAGCCAGATGGCGAAGAACGCCCGGGCAAAGCGCGGGTCGGCGATCGCCCGGCTGAGTTTGCCGTCGACGTAGAAGCGGCAGCCCTGCCCCGGCATGTAGACACCAGTGATGCGCATGCCAGGGCGCACATCCACAAACGCTTGCTGCATGGCCTGGGCCCACGCCGCGCGCCGCTGCGGCGTCGCGTTGTCAGGGTCCAGGCGGTGCATTTCCTCGAGGCTGGCCTGTACCAGCACATCCCTGGACAGCCTTCGGTGATAGGCCAGTTCAAGGGCAAAAGGCCGATTCCAGTCCTCAACCGGACCGGCTGCCCATAGCTGAGCGGTGTAAAGACGCAGGCCAAACCATGTGAACTCACCGGCGCCCAGCCGTTGCGCGCCTGGCAGCTCCGTTCGCCAGTCCGCCGCCTCCGACAGGGCAGTCAGTAGCAGGCAAAGCCAGGCCCAACGAGCGGTGTGCCCCATGTTGACCTCGAGCACCTGAAAATACCTGTACAATATTAGCAGTCATGTATAGCTTTTTGCCAACTTGTACAACTTTACTTGCAGCTCTCGGCGCCAGTTTTCGACGAAGCCGGTGGAAGTGGCAGAGAGGCGGCGGGGGCCTGCAAAGGAGGTAGTTCAGTGAGCCTTGTCAATCACCTTCACACGCCCGCCAACGTTCTGGTCTGCGGAGCCAGCCAGGGGATTGGCCTTGCACTGTGCACGCAGTTGCTGGCGCGCGACGATGTCGCGCAGGTGTTTGCCGTCTCGCGACATGCCACCAGCAGCCCCGCGCTGGATGCCTTGTTCGCCGAGCATCCGCAGAAGATGCTGCGCATCGACTGCGACGCGTGTTCCGAAGCGGCACTGCAAACCCTGGCAACGCAGGTGAGCGCCCGTTGCAACCAGCTGAACCTGGTATTTTGTACGCTTGGCGTGCTGCAAGAGGCACCTGCACGGGCCGAAAAAGCGCTGACACAGGTGGATATGGCAGGGCTACTGAGCAGTTTCACGACCAACTGTTTCGCACCTGTCCTGCTGCTCAGGCATTTGCAGCCCTTGTTGCGACAACAACCGATGACCTATGTGGCACTGTCGGCGCGGGTCGGCTCGATCAGCGACAATCATCTCGGCGGGTGGTACAGCTATCGCGCCAGCAAGGCCGCGCTCAACCAGCTTATGCGCACTGCAAGCATCGAGTTCAAGCGACTGAACCCCGCCTCCACGATACTCTTGCTGCATCCCGGGACCACCGCCACCCGCCTTTCCCAGCCCTTTCAGGGCAATGTGGCCCCGGGAAAACTGTTCTCGCCGGCATTTGCCGCGTCATGCGTTCTAGAGCTCGTGAGCCGACACGGCCCAAAGCAGAGCGGTACATTCTGGGCGTGGGACGGCACACCGATTGCCTGGTGACTCCAGAGCCAGCATGGCTTGGGTTTTCCCGTCAGCTGAACACCCAGAGCACGCGGGTGGGCTTGTCGGTGAGGTTGGCGTAACGAAAACTGGCGTGGGGTTGCAGCTGAAAACTGTCACTGGCGCGCAGCGTTACCGGCTCGCCGCCATCCAGCCAGACGGTCAGTTCGCCCTCGAGCACGAAGCAGCCCTGCTCCGAGCTGTCGTCCAGGTACTCCTCGCCACTACTGGCCCCCGGTTCCAGGTGGCTATCGAGCATGGAGAACGCCCCGGTGATCGTGGGGGATGCCAGCACATCGGTGATGCCGCCGGCCAGGTGAAGCGTACGACGCTCGTGAGGGCGGGTGACCCAGTCGAGTTCGCGGGGCTTGTCCAGCTTGTAGAAATAGGCCGTGGAGACGCCGAGCTCTTCGCTGATAGCCGTGAGGTCGGCCACGGTCGGGCGCGACACGCCCCGTTCGACCTGGGACAGAAAGCCCACCGAACGGCCGATGCGCTGGGCCAGTTCGCCCAGGGTCAGGCCCTTGAACTTGCGCAGGTCGCGAATCAGTACGGCCAGGCCTTCGATCTCTTCGTGCACTTTCATGGTTGAATCGCGACTTTCGACGGGAAAATTGATGCCCTGAAAAGTACATGATTCATCTCACAAAGCAAGATACTTCATGGCGATCTTAGGGCTGCTTTGCAGCCCTTCGCGGGCACGCCCGCTCCCACAGTGATCGCGCCTCTCCTGAACCTAGCGCCAACCCTGTGGGAGCGGGCGTGCCCGCGAAGGGTCGCAAAGCGGCCCCAAACCATTCAACTGACTGGCACCAGTCCCAGGGCTCGTCCCTTACCGAACAGCCTCGTACGTCAGGTCCAGGCACTTGCGGGCTTTTTCCACCAGTTCGTCAATCTCCTCGATGCTGATCACCAGCGGCGGCGCGATGATCATGGTGTCGCCCACCGCGCGCATGATCAGGCCGTTGTCGAAGCAGTGCTGGCGACAGATCATGCCAATACCTTTGCCTTCGTAGCGGGCGCGGGTGGCCTTGTCTTTCACCAGCTCGATCGCGCCGAGCATGCCCAGGCCGCGCACTTCGCCTACCAGCGGGTGGTCGGCCAGCTCGCGCAGGCGTTGTTGCAGGTAAGGAGCGGTTTTGTCGTGCACCTGTTCGATGATCTGTTCGTCACGCAAGATCCGCAGGTTCTCCAGGCCCACCGCAGCCGCCACAGGGTGGCCGGAATAGGTGAAACCGTGGTTGAAGTCACCGCCTTCGCTGATGACCCTGGCCACTTCGTCACGCACGATCACGCCGCCCATGGGGATGTAGCCGGAGGTAAGGCCCTTGGCGATGGTCATCAGGTCGGGCTTGAGGTCGTAGTAGTCGCTGCCGAACCACTCGCCGGTACGGCCAAAGCCGCAGATCACTTCGTCGGCGACGAACAGGATGTCGTACCTGGCGAGGATCTCCTTCACCTTCGGCCAGTAGGTCTGCGGCGGAATGATCACCCCACCAGCGCCCTGAATCGGTTCTGCGATGAAGGCGGCGACATTGTCCACGCCAACTTCGAGGATCTTCTTCTCCAGCTGTTCGGCCGCCCACACGCCGAAGTCGGCCTCGGCCATGTCGCCGCCTTCGCCATACCAGTACGGCTGCGGGATGTGCACGATATCCGGGATCAGCCCGCCCTGCTGGTGCATGCCGCTCATGCCGCCCAGGCCCGCGCCGGCCACGGTGGAGCCGTGGTAGCCGTTGATGCGGCCGATGATGACCTTCTTGTTCTTCTGGCCCTTGAGCGCCCAGTAATGGCGGACCATGCGCAGCACGGTATCGTTGCCTTCGGAGCCGGAGCCGGTGAAGAACACATGGTTCATGCCTGGCGGGGCCACATCGGCGATCGCCTTGGCCAGTTCCAGCGCCGGCGGGTGCGCAGTCTGGAAGAACAGGTTGTAGTACGGCAACTGCCTCATCTGCTGGCTGGCGACGTCGGCCAGCTCATCGCGGCCATAGCCCACCGCCACACACCAAAGGCCTGCCATGCCATCGAGAATCTTGTGGCCTTCGCTGTCCCAAAGGTGCACGCCCTTGGCCGAGGTGATGATGCGCGGGCCTTTCTCGGCCAGTTGCCTGACATCGCTGAACGGCGCCAGGTGATGGTCGCGGCTCATCGCTTGCCAGGCAAGGGTCTGCGAATGCTGTTCACTCATTGACTTCACTCCATCAAGTTGCGCAGCCGTGCTGCGCGGGTACTTTTTTGTAATTGGGAACGGTCGCTGTTCAGGCGGACTTCAACAGCATCTGGCGCAGCACCGAGCGATGCCGGCAGGCCTTGCCAAAGGACTGGAAGATGGTCAGGTAATGCGGGTTATCCATGACCTGGTACTCGGGGTGCCATTGCACGGCCAGGGCAAAACCCTTGCTGTTCTCGACCGAAATCGCTTCCACCAGGCCATCGGGTGCCAGCGCCTCCACCCTCAGCCCAGGGGCCAGTACATCGATACCCTGGCCGTGGATGGAATTGACGTTGATGATCGCCGGCAAGCCCATGCGGTCGAGCATGCCGCCGGGCTCTATATGCAAGGCGTGACGCGGGCCATATTGCTTTTCGATGGGCTCACCCTTGCTTTCACGGTGGTCCATGAACATGCCGGTCTCGTGGACCTTCTGGTGCAGGGTGCCGCCCAGCGCCACGTTCATTTCCTGGAAGCCACGGCAAATGCCGAGCACCGGCACACCGGCGGCGATGGCCGCACGCATCAGCGGCAACGTGGTGGCATCCCGCAGCGGGTCGTGGTGGGTACCCGCTGCACTGGCCGGGCCGTTGTAGTGGAACGGCTCGATGTTTGACGGCGAACCGGTGAAGATCAGCCCATCCACCACATCGAGAATATCGGCGCTGTCCATCAGGTCTGCGAGGCTGGGAATCACGATGGGTAACCCACACGCTGCCTTGGCCGCCGCGCGCGCGTACTTCTCGCTGATGGTCTGGGTTGCATGCAGCTCGATCATGCTGGTGCATGCGGTGATGCCGATAACGGGCACACGTGGCATATCTTCCTCCGGCAAATCCATATTGCGCGTTGTATTGAAACGGTAGAAAGGGAGGCGTCGCTGTTCGAACCTCGGCACCTACAGGAACCAGCGGTATTCGCGGGCATCGATGTGGCGCATGAAGTCCAGTTGCTCCTGGTATTTGTTTTCGCAATAGACCATCACGAACTCACTGCCCAGGCCCTCGTTGACCACCGGGTGGTGGCGCATGGCGGCCAGGGCACTGAGCGCATCCTTGGGGAAGTCGATGCCGCTCTGGCGGTTGTCGTTCAGCGGGGCGATGGGCTCGACACCACGATCCAGGCCATGCTCCATCCCGGTCAGGATGGCCGCCAGCACCAGGTACGGGTTGGCGTCGGCACCGGCGAGGCGGTGTTCGATGCGCAGGTTGCGCGGGTCGGACTCGGGGATGCGAATACACGCATCACGATCTTCGAAGCCCCAGCTGGCCTTGCTCGCCGCGTTGACCATGGCGCCGTAACGGCGGTAGGCATTGTGGTTGGGGGCGAAGATCGGCATGCAATGGGGCAGCAGCTCCAGGCACCCCGCCACCGCATGGCGCAGCTTGCGCTGTTCGGCGCCGGCCAGGATGTTGTTGCCGGCGTTGTCGTACAGGCTGACGTGTACATGCATGCCGCTGCCCGGCGCGTCGAGGTACGGCTTGCTCATGAAGCTGGCACGGTAGCCGTGCTTCATCGCGATACCACGGGTACTGCGGCAGAACAGCGCCGACCAGTCCGCCGCACTGAGGGCATCGTCGCTGTGGGAGAAGTTGATCTCGAACTGGCCTGGGCCCAGCTCGGCGGTGATGACGTTCGCCGGGACGCCCTGCTCGTTGGCGCCATCGACCATCTCGTGCAGCACCGGTGCGAAGCGCGACAGCCGCTCGATGTGCATGTTCGGCTGGTCGTCCTGGTCGTCGGTCGCCGTGTCGCGTGGGTACTGGGGCAGGCCGTTATCGAGCTTGCGGTCGAACAGGTAGAACTCCAGTTCGAAGGCCACCACCGGGCGGATGCCGCGCCTGGCCAGGCGCTGGAGCACCCGGGCCAGCACTTCACGGGGCTCGAACTCGATGGGCTTGGCGGTACCGTCGGAGGTGATGAGCATCTGCGCGATCACTTCCTTTTCCCAGCGCACTGGTTTGAGGGTACCCGGCACCAGGCGGCGGGCGGCATCCGGGTCGCCGTCGGCGAAGCAGTAGTCACCGATTGGGTAGAGGCCACCCTGGGTGCCCAGCAGCACGCAGTTCTGCGGCAACTTAAGCGGCGTGCCGGCTGCGACTTTTTCCAGCATGTCCATGGGGTAGCGCTTGCCGTAGAAGTGCCCAGGGATATCCAGCGCAATCAGGTCGACATAGCGTATTTCTGGGTGTTTCGCTCGGAACGAACGCACTTCAGTCAGCAGATCCGGAAAGATGACACTCATCTTCTTGTCCTTGTGAGGTGAACGAATTCAGTTGAAAACCCAGAGCACGCGGGTGGTTTTTTCCGTCAGGTTGGCGTAGCGGAACTGCGCGTGGGGGTGCAGCTGGAAGCAGTCGTTGGCCTGCAGGGTCACGGCGTCGCCGTGGTCCAGCCATACCGTGAGTTCGCCTTCGAGCACGAAGCAGCCCTGCTCGGAACGGTCAGTCAGGTACAGCTCGCCACTACTGGCGCCTGGCTCGAGGTGACTGTCGAGCATGGAGAACGCGCCGGCGATGCTGGGCGAAGCCAGCACATCGGTGATGCCCGACTCGAGGTACAGCGTGCGGCGCTCGTGAGGGCGCGTGACCCAGCTGATGCTGCGGGGCTTGCTCAGGTTGTAGAAGTACGCGGTCGATACGCCGAGCGCTTCACTGATGGCGGTAAGGTCCGCCACGGTAGGGCGCGAAACACCGCGTTCGACCTGGGACAGGAAGCCGACCGAGCGGTTGATGCGCTCGGCCAGTTCGCCCAGGGTCAGGTTCTTGAATTTGCGCAGGTCGTGAATAAGGATCGCGAGGGCTTCAACCTCTTCGTGCATCTTCATCGTTTGAGACTGCCGTGAAATTTTTAGAGTTATTTTTCATGAAAAAATACATGAAAAATTTCACGCGTCAAGCCGGATCTGAAAACGGGAACTGCGCAGGGAGATATAGGGGGGTAACAAGGCACGAAGAGGCGTAACGAGAAAGGTACCTTGAAGCCCTCAGGACGCGAGGGCTTGCGAACGCTGCCGTACCGGCATCTGATAGCGGTGCGGTTGCTGCCAGGCCAGCTGTGCCTGGACATCGACTGCCGCATCCATCACTTTCTGTGCCCAGTTGTCATCCTTCGGGCACACCACCACCACGCGAAAACCGTGGTCGACGCCTTCCAGCCGCACGCCGTCGGAATCATCGACATGCAAGTCGATATCGAAGGCCGATGGCAACTTCGAGGGCGCATTCTCAAGCCCGTTCACGGCCAGGATATGCTGGTGCCGATCACTGTTGACCACGCCATCGACACGGATGCCGTAGAGCATCAGCCAACGGCGGATGTAGGACGGCGTGCGCCCGGACGAGGTGTAGATCCAGATGCTGCAGCCCTGACGGCGCAGGTCGCGGATCAGCGAGCGCGTACCGCTGCGCAGGGGTTCACCCAACCAGCGGTGGACGAACGCCGGCAGCTTGCTGTCCTCGGCGGCGGCATGGTCGGCCTGGCAGGCGAGCGTGTCGTCGATATCGAACGAAATGCGTACCTGCGGGCGGTTGAACGTGCGCTCGATGGCTTGCCGCCCGCGCTGGAGCAGTGAAGGCCTTGGCATCAGCGGCACCTCTCGCGCGCAGGCACGGATGTGCCGCAGAGGAAGAACTTGCCGGGCTCAGGCGCCTTCGCTTCAAGGAAGGCTGCGTACTTTTTCTTGATCTTGGGTAGTTCGTACAAGGCCTTGACACCATGCTTGGCAGAGTTGCGTATGACCGAGGACGGGTTGAAGTAACCCTCGGCGTTGTCCAGCGACAGCACGAAGGGCGGTAGCCCCGCGCGCATCAGCAAGTAGCTGACAATGAGCGACCCCGTGCGATTGTTGCCTTCGATGAACAGCTGCGGCTTGCTGAGAATCCGAACGTAGACACCCGCCGCGCGCTTCCAGATCGAGTCGCTGCCATACGAGCAATACCAGTTGTAGAGGTCCTTGATGCCGCCCTCCACATTGTTGAAAAAGTGCGCCTCGGTCGCCGCCAGGTGCGGGGCAAACTCCAACCTGCGCGCCGGGTCGCTGCCGCACAGTACGGTGGCATTGATCTCCAGCATCAGGTTCAGCTGCTGAAGGTCGAAAAGGTCGACACCCCGGGCGACATAGTCGTCAATCAGTGCGTAGCCTTCAACCACATTCAGCAGCACCTCGTCGGTAAACGGATCCCGCGGTTCGGTGAAGTGCCGGCTGAGTTCGGCAAAGCGGGCCTGCACCTCGCGCAGTGCACGCTCTACCGCTGGCAGATCAAGACGACGCGTCGCTCGCATTGGAAATCCCTGGTAACACTTGATGGAAGGTAATGCGGCCTCAGCTGAACTTGCCGCTGATGTAGTCAGCGGTCAGTTGTTCACGCGGGTTCTGGAAAATCTGCGTGGTCGGGCCCATCTCGACCAGGTAACCGGTACGCGTGCCCCTGGAGATGTCGACCGAGAAGAACGCGGTGGTGTCGGCCACACGAATCGCCTGCTGCATGTTGTGGGTCACCAGGGCGATGGTGTAGTCCTTCTTCAACTCGACCATCAGCTCTTCCACCCGGCGGGTGGCAATCGGGTCGAGTGCCGAGCAGGGTTCGTCCAGCAGCAGCACTTCCGGCTCGGTGGCGATGGCGCGGGCGATGCACAGACGCTGCTGTTGGCCGCCGGACAGGGCCAGGCCACTGACCTTGAGCTTGTCCTTCACTTCGTCCCACAGCGCGGCGCCCTGCAGCGCGTGCTTGACGCGGTCGCCGATGTCGCCCTTGTAGCGGTTCAGGCGCAGGCCGAAGGCGACGTTGTCGAAGATGCTCATCGAGAACGGGTTGGGCTGCTGGAACACCATGCCGATGTAGCGGCGCACCACCACAGGATCGACGCCCTTGCCGTAGACGTCCTGGCCCAGGAAGTGCACATGGCCTTCGAAGCGGAAGCCCTTCACCAGGTCGTTCATGCGGTTGAGGCTACGCAGCACGGTACTCTTGCCGCAACCGGACGGCCCGATGAAACCGGTGATCTCGTTTTTCCTGATCGGCACATGGCTGTCGCGAACGGCCATGAAATTGCCGTAGAAGATCTTGTCCAGCTTGCAGTCCATGACGATGGGGGCTTCGCTGACCACGGGAGCGGCTTTTGGCGCAGTGGATACGTTCAAGTTCGGATGCTCCCTTTCTCAATACTTGGGCTTGCCGAATACTCGGCTCAAAATGTTGATTACCAGCACGATCATCACCAGTACCAGCGAGGCCGCCCAGGCGAGCTCGAGCTGGTTGTCGAATGGCATGCCGGAGAAGTTGTAGATCAGTACGGCAAGCGAGGCCGTCGGGTTCATGACCGCCAGGTCGCCGTCATGCAGGATCCAGTAGTTGCTGAACAGCGCGGTGAACAGCAGCGGCGCGGTCTCGCCGGCGGCGCGGGCCACGGCCAGCA
This sequence comes from Pseudomonas sp. NPDC096925, assembly GCF_044762545.1. Lineage (NCBI taxonomy): Bacteria > Pseudomonadati > Pseudomonadota > Gammaproteobacteria > Pseudomonadales > Pseudomonadaceae > Pseudomonas > Pseudomonas sp. NPDC096925. Next base: position 317,957 of record NZ_JBIWEM010000007.1, read on the forward strand.
TGACACCGGTCAGGATGGCCGGCAGGCCGGTGGGCAGGACGATTTTCCAGATCACCTGGGCACGGGTGCAGCCCATGCCGTAGGCGGCATCTTTCATGATCTTGGGCACCATCTTCATCGACTCTTCAGCGGTCAGCACGACGATGGGCAGCATCAGTACCGCCAAGGCCACGCCGCCAGCCGGCGCGGAGTAGGTGCCGGTGGTCATCACCACCAGGGCGTAGGCGAATACGCCGGCCAGGATCGACGGCAGGCCGGTGAGCATCTTGGCGGCGAAGCGTGCGGCGTTGGCCAGCTTGCTGTCCGGGCCGAGTTCGGCCAGGAACACCGCGGCCAGGATACCGACCGGCACGGCGATGGCAGCAGCAATGCCGACCATGACGAAGGTACCGGCCATGGCGTTGCCGAAGCCCCCGCCCATTTCGAAGCCGGTGGGTGGCAGCTCGGTGAACACCTCCAGGTTGAGGCGTGCACCGCCACGGGTGATCAGCATGTACAGCACGGAAATCAGCGGCACGCTGGCCACCAGAGCCGCGAACCATGCCAGCGTGGTCAATACCAGGCTGCGCAGGGAACGGCCTTCCAGCTTGCGCTGCAGGCTGGGCAACGCGTTTGCAGGGGTGGTGAGGTTCGTCATTATTTGTTACCCCGCTGGGCGTAGAGCATGATTATCGAACCGAGTACGTTCACCAGCAGGGTAATGAACATCAGTACCAGCGCGGCGTACATCAGCACCTCGACCTCGTTCGGGCCAGCCTCCGGGAAGTTCAGGGCCAGCAAGGCCGCCAGCGTGTTGGCCGGGGCGAACAAGGACAGGGAAATGGTGTTGGCATTGCCCACCAGCATGGCCAGCGCCATGGTTTCACCCAGCGCACGGCCCAGGCCGAGCACCAGCGAACCGAAGATGCCGGTGGCCGCCGATGGCACCATCACCTTGAGGATGGCCTCCCAGTGGGTGGCGCCCAGGCCATAGGCGGCCTGCTTGGTTTTCATCGGCACGCTGGTCAGCGCATCCTGCGAAACGGCGGCGATGGTCGGCAGAATCATGATCGCCAGCACCAGCGCAGCCGGCAGCAGCCCGGGCCCGCTCAGGGAAGTGCCGAAAAAGGGAATCCAGCCCAGCTCGCTGTTCAGCCATGTGGTCAGCGGGCGAATGGCCGGGATGACCACATAGATCCCCCACAGGCCGTAAACGACGCTGGGGATGGCAGCGAGCAGCTCGACGATGGTGCGGAACACCGACGCCAGCCTGGCCGGGAGGAAGTCCTGGGTCAGGAAAATGGCCATGCTGATGCCGAAGAAACCGGCGATCAACAGGGCGATCAGGGCGCTGTAAAGCGTGCCCCAGATCGCTGGCAGAATACCGTACTTGCCTTGGTTGACGTCCCAGACGCTGCCGAACAGCACGTCAAAGCCGTGCTTCTCGATGCCTGGCAGTGCCTTGCGGCCCACTTCGTAGACCAGCGCGAAGACCAACGCCAGCACCAGCACCACGCCGATGCGTGCAAGCGCACGGAAGGTGCGATCAACCAGGAAGTCCTTCGCAGACGGTGGCTGGCACGCGGAGTCGGGGTTAGCCGGGATGGCAAAAGGTGTGTTCATTGGCAAGTTCCGGGACAGAGGGCAAACACACCCGGCATGGCCGCAAGACCACACCGGGAGCGCCTGGGCGTGTTACTGGATGTTGGCGGACGCTTTGCGCACCTGATCGACAACCGACGGTGGCAGCGGGATGTAGCCCATCGAGTCAGCGATCTTCTGGCCTTCGGTCAGGCTGTACTCGACCATTTCGCGCATGGCCTTGGCCTTGGCCGGGTTACCGTTGTCCTTGCGGAAGATCATCCAGGTGTAGGAGGTGATCGGGTAGGACTTGGCACCGTCCGGGTCAGGCAGCCAGGCCACCAGGTTCTCCGGCATTTTCACCGCCGCCAGTGCCTCGGCACCGCTCTCGGCGTTCGGCACGACGTATTGGCCGGCCTTGTTCTGCAGCTGGGCGAAGTCGACCTTGGCCAGCTTGGCGAAGCCGTATTCGATGTAGCCGATGGCGCCTGGGGTCTGGCGGACGGTGGCGGTTACGCCATCGTTCTTCGGCGACTTGATGAACTTGTCACTGGCCGGCCAGTTGACGGTATTGCCTTCACCCAGCGCTTGCTTGAAGTCAGCGTTGATGGCCGACAGGTGCTTGGTGAATACCGCAGTGGTACCGCTGGAGTCGGCACGCACGACCACGGTGATCGGGGTAGCTGGCAGTTTCAGCTCAGGGTTGGCCGCGACGATCTGCGGGTCGTTCCACTGGGTGATCTTGCCGAGGAAGATATTGGAGTACACATCGCGCGGCAGCTTCAACCCTTTTGGGTTGCCCGGCAGGTTGTAGGCCAGGACGATTTCACCGGCGGTCATCGGCAGCAACTGTACGCCCTCGCCGACCTTGGCGATTTCTTCGGCTTTCATGGCCGAGTCACTGGCGGCGAAGTCGACGGTTTTATTCAGAAAGTCCTGAACACCCGCCCCGCTCCCCTTGGACTGGTAGTCAACGGTGACACCGTCGGTTTCCTTGCTGAAGGCCTTGAACCAGGTCAGGTAGATCGGGGCCGGGAAACTGGCGCCGGAACCGGTCAGGCGGACGTTCTCTGCGGCAAAGGAAGCCGAGGTGGCGCAAAGAGAAACGGCAACGGCAAGTGCAGCAGACTTCATCAGGCGTATCATCGAAAAGCGCTCCGTGTGATGGCCGGCACACTTTGCAGCAGCAATGTTACAGCTTTGTGACCAATGAATGGCAGGCCGCAGGGTAGAGCCGTCCGGGTGCGCCATCACGGCAGCATCAAGGGCTGCCTCAACCCTAAGGCCTCAAAGTGTCGTTTGAATGACGGTTTCTGGTGGGCAACAGGCTTCCTGGCACCACTCGTCGATTAGCGGGCACTCTGGTGTTGCCCCGGCATTCAACCGCTCATGCAAACCAGACGGGAGTGAATGCCATGCCACGCGGCGACAAGGACAAATACACCGACAAGCAAAAGCGCAAGGCCGAACATATCGAGGAAAGCTACGAGCACAAAGGCGTGCCGAAAGACCAGGCCGAGGCGCGGGCCTGGGCCACCGTCAACAAGCAGTCCGGGGGTGGTGAGAAAAAAGGAGGCTCGGGGCAAACGACATCCTCCAGCGAAAAGAAGACTGCCCGTTCGGACTCTGCCAAACGTGCAGCGAAGTCACGCCAGGGTCATTCCCGCAAATCAGGCAGTTCCCTGGAAACCCAGAGTAAGCAAAGCCTGATGAAAGAAGCGCGTAGTAAAGACATCAAGGGGCGCTCCACCATGACCAAGGCGCAATTGGTGGAAGCGCTCGCGCAGGCATGACGCAAGCCCTCCGCCACCCGCGGAATGGCGTCAATCCTCGGCCGGGCGCGATCCCCGTGGGAGATGGCCCAGCCCTTCGGGCTGCGCTGTCGCTTGGAGAACTGAATTCGCAAGCAGTCCGCGTACCCTGTGGGAGCGGCTTCAGCCGCGAAGAATCC
>NZ_JBIWEM010000007.1:321562-337359 GCF_044762545.1 Pseudomonas sp. NPDC096925
GTTCGCGGCTAAAGCCGCTCCCACACCGACCGTGCAGGCTTCAGGATCTTTGAGCGAGGCTATGGCCTTAACAGGAATGGCGCCAATCCTCGGCCGGGCGCGCGCCCGCGAAGCAGGCATCGTGGTGCATGACACCGGCTACGCCGGTCAGTTGTTCCTACCCGGACCGCGTCGCATTCAAGGCCCGCGGAACATCATCAGCATCAACCATTCCCGGCTATATCCGCCACGCCAGCATCAAGGCAACTGTTGCGGGAGGCACATACGAATTCCGCCTCGGCGCGTGTCGGGTAGTTGAGGGTAAGGCGCAGCTTTTCTTGTGTGTCATAAAGGTCATAACCCTCCCCTAACGTCGCGGGAAAGCCAAGACTGCGAGGGTAAATCTCTTTCTTGAGCGGCACAGCGGGAACCACAACAAAGCGCGTCTGCATGATCATCCCCCTCCCGGCAGTTTCTTAGTATTAGTACCGTTACAGGAAAGCATCAAGTTGGCTCATGAAAAAGCAACCGCAACATGTCTAAGGCCGAGCAGTATCAGAAGACAAACGAATTCATTACTCTCGCCGTGATGATTACGCAAAAACCCAACAGGCAAACGACCCCGATGCCATAAAACACGGTACGCCAGGGCTGCAGCTCTGCCAGATAGGCCCATGTGTGCAGGACCCTGGCAAGGGTGAACACGATGCTCAGCCCGGCGTTGGGCCCCTCCGCTGTACCGAGGGCAATGGCCAGCCCGCAGAGGGCGAAGAATACCGGGATATTTTCCAGATCGTTGGCCCATACCCTGGCGCCGCGAGCTACCTCCGGCCGCTCCGCTACCTGCGCAGGTCGCTTGAAGACAGCGGCATCCTCCGGATTGGTGAAAGCCACGAAGCGCAAGCGGTAAAAACCCTGGTAACAGGAGACCATGAACATCTTGAAGAACAGCACGACCACACACAGCGCGTATACAGCCAAGGCGTTGCTCATGGCTGGCGCTCCCCGGCAACGCCCCTGACCACAAAGTGAATCAGCCGCCCCAGCAACGCCAGCGCACAGATACGCATGCCCATCGTCCTCTCCTGAGTAGGGTTTTTCGGCACGGTAGTGGTAGGGTTGGCTGCGCTCAATGACCTGTGAGGTCATGGACGCTGTACTCAAGGACGGTCAGGGTCAACGCATGAGTCATCATCCATTCCATCGCAAAAGCCCCGCACCGAGCACATCGGCGGGCCAGCAACTGCGCCACCTGCGCCAGCAGGCCGGGCTCAGCCAGCTTGAACTTTCGCTGCTGGCCGGGCTATCACAGCGTCATCTTAGCTGCGTGGAGACAGGGCGCGCCAACGCCAGCCCCGGCACACTGCATGCCCTGCTTTCGGCCCTTGGCGCCCCACTGGAGCACTGCAACGAAGTGTTCGTCGCGGCCGGGTACGCCCCCCGCTACGCAGCCTCGCCGCTCGATGCCCCCGAACTGGCCTTGGTGCATGCCGCCATCGAGCACATCCTGCAGGCAAACAACCCGGCGCCTGCAATCGTCATCGACAGCAACTGGAACGTCATCGCCGCAAATGCCAGCACCGGCTTGCTGTTGGCGATGGCGGGTATTGCCGCACAGGCGTCGTCAGGCCTCAACCTGTTGGAAACACTGCTTCAACCCGGCGGCCTGGGTGACCATTTGGCCAATGCAGCGGAGATCCGCGCCGTTGCCTGGCAACGTGCGTCCAGGGAAGCCGCCGGCAACCCGGCGCTGGCAAGGCGCCTGCGCGACCTGCCAGCCCCACGCAACCCCACCCAGGCGACGAGTGCCACGCCGGTGTTGCTGACCCGTGTGAACACCCCGGACGGCGAGCTGAGGTTTCTGTCCACCTTCACCACCTTCGGCATGCCACTGGACATCACCGTGGAATCGCTGCGCATCGAGCACCTGATTCCTGCCGACCCGCTGACGCGGCAAAGGATGCTGGCGGCGTTCGAACAGGGCCATTCGCCGAGTCGGCCTCATCGTTGATTTAGCGGGCACCTTTGGGGAGCAACTGTCTTGCTCAAAATTGAAAAGCACATGCGGTCACTATGGGATGCTCGCGAGCCTTGTTCCCTGTGCGCAAGCGCAGCCCAAAGGTCTGGTCGATCTTCTACGGGAGTTACCTGTCAGCAGACACTGGCTGCTTCAGCAGCAACACATAGGCCATCGCCGCCACCGCCGCGACCGCCGCACTGATCAGGAACGCCGAAGCAAACGACCCGGTCTGCTGAATGCTGAACCCCGTCACGATCGGTGCCACCGAACCCGCAAGGTAACCGCCGAAGTTCTGGATGGAGCCAAACGAGGCTACACGCCGGCTATCCACGACGGTGTTGGCAATCATCCAGGCGGTGGAACTGGCCATGTTCACGCTGAACAACGCGCAGCACAGCAGGGCCACACTGAGCATGAAGCCGCTGCCGAACGATAGCGGCACGGTGAAAGCCGCCGCCGCGAACAGTGCACTCACCACTACCCGCTTGCGACTACCCAGCACGCTGGCGCCGTTCCTCACCAGGCGGTCGCACACACGGCCCGCGACAATGGTGCCAAGGGCGCCAAAAACGTAGGCCAGGGACACCACCCAGGCCGTCTTGTACAAGCTCAACCCGTGCTCACGTTCGAAGTAGCCCGGCAACCAGGTCAGGTGCAGCCACAGCATGTAGATCACCCCCATGAAGCCCAGTACAGCGCCCCAGGTGCTCTTGTGCCGGAACAGCTCGGCCCATGCCGCCAGTTGTGCCTTCATGCTCGGCCTGGCCGTTGCCACCGCCTGTTTTTGCGCCTGGGCCGCCAGCAGGCGCTCACGCTCCTCGGCAGGCAACTCGGCCAGGTAACGTTCCTTGCTTTTATAGAAGGCAAACCAGCACGCGGCGACCAGAATGCCGAACACCCCAGTGACGATGAACATGCCTCGCCAGCCCCAGGTGACCATCAGCAGCGTCAGCAGCGGCGGCGCAATGCACGGCCCGATGCAGGTCGATGACAGCACGATGCCGGTCGGCGTGCCGCGTTTCTCGGCCGCGAACCACTCCGCCAGCGCTTTGGCCGCCGACGGGAACATCGGTGCCTCGCCAATCCCCAGCACCACCCTCAGCCCGATGAACGCGGAAAAACTGTTGATCAGGCCGGTGGCTGTCTGCGCCACCGACCAACCCAGCAGCGCCGCCCCCAGCGAGATCTTGCTGCCCAGCCGGTCGATGATCATGCCCAGCGGCAACTGGGAAAAGGCATAGGCCAGGGAAAACGCCGACAACAGAATGCCCATCTGCGACGGCGTGATGGCCATGTCTCGCTGGATCGAAGTGTTGGCGATCGACAGCGCGCTGCGGTCGACGTAGTTGATGATGCCGATCACCAGCAGCAGGCTGACGGTGATGACCTGGTACTTCCTGAGCGGGTTCGAGCTCGCGGTCGCTTCAGGCTCGCGGCCAAGCTCGGCTTGCGCATATTTGGTAGTCATGGGCGTTCACTTTTGTTGTTATTGGTTGAACAGCGGATCAGCAAATTACAGGGATGCCTCAAGCAGCCACTGGTAGTCTTCGGCAGATGCCTCACGTGGGTTGGTGCGGTGGCTGTGATCGGCCAGCGCGCCCTGGATGATGCGCGGGAACAGCTCTTCGCTGACGCCCAGCTCGCGCAGGCCGGTCGGCAGGCCCAGCGCGCGAGTCATCTGGCGGATGGCGTCTTCGATCCGGCCTTCGTCAGCCAGCCCCATCGCCAGGGCAATGCGCTGCATCTTGTGCTCGTTCAACACCGTCTCGGCCTTGCGGTTGAAGGTGATAACGGCGGGCAGGAAGATCGCGTTGAGGGTGCCGTGGTGCAGCCGTGGGTTGATACCGCCCAGCGCGTGGCTGAGGCTGTGCACGCAGCCCAGGCCCTTCTGGAATGCCAGGGCGCCTTGCAGCGAAGCACTCATCATGTTGATGCGGCCATCCAGGTTGCCGGGCTCGCGGGTGGCGGTTTCGATGAAGCGCCAGGCACGCCACAGGCCATCCAGGGCAATGCCATCGGCGGGCGGGTTGAACGCAGGTGCCATGAAGGTTTCCAGGCAATGGGCAATGGCATCCATGCCGGTGGCGGCGGTGAGTTGCGCCGGCAGGCCAAGGGTCAGCGCCGGGTCGCAGATGGCGGCCTTGGGCACCACATGGGGCGAGATGACACCCACCTTGCGCCCGTCGTCGAGAATCAGGATGGCACCCCGCCCTACCTCGCTGCCGGTGCCCGCCGTGGTCGGTACGGCGATCACCGGTGCGGTTGCCGGTGTGATGCGGGCCAGGCCGCCCTCGATCACCGCAAAGCTTTTCAATGGACCGTCGTGCCTGGCACACACGGCCACACCTTTGGCCAGGTCGATCGCCGAGCCCCCACCAATGGCGATGATCCCGTCACAGCCACACTCCTGGAACATGGCCACCGCTTCACGCACGGCGTTCTCGTTCGGGTTGGGCGGCGTGCCGTCATAGATCGGCCATTGCGCGCTGCTGCCGCTGAACGTGCTCAAGGCCACATCGACGATACCGGCGGCACGCACGCCACGGTCGGTCACGATCAAAGGCCTGGTTATACCAATGCGCTCGCACTCGGCAGGCAGATGCACAATGGCGCCGACATCGAACTGGATCTGAGTGATGTAGTTGATCAGGGACATAGGGCCTCAGCAGCCTCCTGGGGTTATTTTTATAGGCGGTTCAGCCGCACTGGATGCGACACCGTGCAGCACCAGTATAGGAATGCGCGCCTGACCATGGTATTGAGAACAATCCATATCGGTATAACCCGGACGCATACCAGATGACCCCATCACTCAACTCGATCATGTCCAGGCTCCACGCTCGCCACCTGCGCCTGCTCATCGAGCTGGACGAGCACCGCTCGCTGCTCGGTGCGGCAAGCAGTGTCGGGCTTACCCAGCCCGGGGCGAGCAAGGCCTTGCAGGAAATCGAAACCACCTTCGGCACGGTGCTGTTCAACCGCACCAATCGCGGGCTGGAGCCCACGGCTGCCGGGCACTGCGCTATCCGCTACGCACGCGTGGTGCAAACGGACATTTCAAACCTGCGGCATGACCTGGATGCCATCCTGCGCGGGGTCGGCGGCCGGCTGGCGGTGGGGGCAATCATGGGCGCCGTGCCATTGCTGATGAGGGCGGTGTCGCAGCTGGCCAGCATCCAGCCGCAGATGTCGTTCGAAATCATTGAAGACACCAGCCAGTCGCTGCTGGCACAGATCGAAAGCGGTCGCCTGGACGTCGCCTTGTGCCGCACCAGCGTGAGCAATACCCCTCAGCTGTTTTCCAGCAGGTTTGTCAAGGACGAGACGCTGGCGGTCATTGCCAATATCGACCACCCGCTCAAGCACGCGCAAAACCTGAACCTTGCAGACCTGGCCGAGAGCCGCTGGATCGTGTACCGGGCCAACATGCCGATGCGGGTACAGCTCGAGCGCGAATTCCACGATGCCGGGCTGCGCTTCCCGCTGCACCTGGTGGAGACCACCTCGATCCTGGCGACCTTGTCGCTGCTGCAGAACAGCCCCGACTTCGTGGCACTGGTGTCGATCGACGTGGCTCGGCAATGTGCGATGAACCAACAGGTCCGCATTCTGCCCCTGACCATGGGTTCGGTCAGCGACCCGTATGAGCTGGTCACCCGCAAGGGCAGCCAGGCGACACCGGCCATGGACAAGCTCGCCGAACTGCTGCTGTCGCATGGCGCACACCACAACGACAGCTGATCGTGTTGCCAGACAGAAGACCTAGAGCATCATGAGCCGCGGACTTGTTGCCAATGCCCGCTGGCGTTGATTTGGTGCGCAGAAGTGGTCAGCTCAAGATAGGTCACTCACTCCTTTGACACACATCAAGTCGCCGGGCCGGGTTCGCGAGACGATGGCTGCCAGCAAGGAACGAATCGACAACCGCCAGGCGCATCGTGCTCAAGGCATCGCCATCGATCACCGTGCGCGGCTTTGGATAAGGAACCCCACATGAGCCCGCTGAACCACGTACTGGTAGCCACCGACCTGTCCACCTCTGCCCGCAACGCGGCAGAGCGCGCTGCGCACTTGTGCAAGGCGCAACAAGCATCACTGGACCTGCTATACGTTGCCAACCCGGCCCCCTTCGAGCGCCTGAAGCAACTGGTGGCACCTGATGACGATCTGCTGAAGCGTGTACTGGATACCGCTGGTGAAAAAATTCGCGCACTGGCTGCAATGCTGTTCCAGCGCTACGACATCGCCGCTGGCGTGCAAGTCGCGCACGGCTCGGTGACCACGGAGATCACCCGCGTGGTGCAGGATAAACGCAACGACCTGCTGGTGTGTGGGGCAAAGGGCCAGAGCGTGGCGAGGCGCCTGCTGCTGGGCTCCACTGTGCAGAAAATGCTGAACCGCATGCCCTGCCCTTTGCTGGTGGTCAAGCAGGCACCTCGCGATGCGTACCGCACCTTGCTGGTTGCAGTTGATTTTTCGTCTTCGTCACTGCGCGCCATCAAACTGGCAAAAGCCATTGCCCCACAGGCCGAGATCATTTTGCTGCATGTGTACGAGGCGCCGTTCGAAGGCAGCATGCGCTTCGCCAACATCGATCACGACACCCTGACGCACTATCGCAATGTCATCCGCAAAGATGCGGTGAAACAACTCGCAGTCTTGAGCGAAATCGCCGGAGTGGCCGATGCTCGGCAAATCGTGGTGCACGGTGACCCTGGCTGGCAGATTGCCGAGCAGGAACAAGCGCTGGAATGCGACCTGATCGTGGTCGGCAAGCAAGGGGAAAGTGCGCTTGAAGAGCTGCTGATTGGCAGCGTCACCAAGCATGTGCTGAACGAGTCCCAGTGCGATGTGCTGGTGTCGCCATAGGGTCGATTGATGGGGAGGACGCTTGTGTGTCCTCCACCGAAGCCCGCGCTATCCACCGCGGCGCCTGCTTCGCGGTTAAACCCGCTCCCACAGGGATCGCGCCAGCGTTCAGGTTGTGAGCAAGGCCGTTGCGTCCCCAGGTCTTTTCTGGCCTCAAGCAGCACACAAACCTGTGGGAGCGGGATCACCCGCGAACACGGGCGAAGCCCGTGCCATCCTCCGCAACACCTGCTTGCGGAACCTGTAGCATAACTCCCCGGCCAACAGCGGGTGCTCTGCGCAAGGCGTTTCATCGATTGCGCTGATGATTACTATCGAGCCCCCCGCCTGTTGGCCCGGCAAAACCACCCCCTATAATCGCCAGCACATTTCCCCCGCTCCTGCGCCTGCCTCAGGCGACATCCCTCTCTTGGAATCCAATACCATGCCAAGTGCCAGTCAGGCCCCTCGCGGCCGCCCCGAACATGATCAACAGAGTGTCAGCCAACAGTGGCTGGCCATTCTCTCCGTCGCCGTCGGTGCCTTCGCCCTGGTGACCAGCGAGTTTCTGCCGGTGGGCGTACTCAACGATGTCGCCAGCGACCTCGGCATCAGTGCAGGCCACGCCGGCCTGATGGTTACCCTGCCCGGCATCATGGCCGCCCTCGCCGCCCCATTGCTGTCGGTGGGCATTGGCGCCCTGGACCGTCGCTACCTGCTGATCGGCTTGACGCTGATCATGATCATCGCCAACGCGGTGGTGGCCTACGCCAGTGACTTCAGCCTGCTGCTGTTCGGCCGCGTACTGCTGGGCGTGAGTATCGGCGGTTTCTGGGCCACGGCCATTGCCCTCAGCGGCCGCCTGGCGCCCAAGGGCGTGGGCGTAGCCCAGGCTACCTCGATCATCATGGTCGGTGTAACCCTGGCCACCGTGCTGGGCGTGCCGGTAGGCACCTGGTTGAGTGGCCTGATGGGCTGGCGCATGACCTTCCTGGTAACCGCGCTACTGGGCGTACCGGTGCTGCTGGCGCAGATCCTGTTGCTACCGCGGCTCAACCCGGACAAGGCCATTCGCATCAGCGACCTGCCGGCCCTGTTCATCAACCCACAAGCGCGGGTTGGCCTGATCGCCGTGTTGCTGATCGGCCTGGCGCACTTTGCCGCGTACACCTATGTCGCCCCGTTCTTCAAACAAAGCTCCGGCTTCGATGGGCCGACCATTGGCTCGTTGCTGCTGCTCTATGGTGTGGCCGGGGTATTCGGCAACATCTTCGCCGGTTTCGCCGCCAACCGCAGCGTACGTCACACTCTGCTGCTGGTCGCACTGATGATCGGCACCAGCACCGCCCTGTTCCCCCACTTCGCCACCGGCATGACCGGTGCCGCAATGTTGATTGGGTTGTGGGGCTTCGCCTTCGGTGCGTTCCCGGCCTGCGCCAGTATCTGGATGTTCGTCGTCGCGCCCAAGGATGTCGAACGTGGCATGCCGCTGTTCGTCGCCATGTTCCAGGTGATCATTGCGCTGGGTTCGTTCTTCGGCGGGCGGATCGTCGACCAGTTGGGCAGCTCGGTACTGTTGAGTCTGGCCACGGCCCTGGTGGGCTGCGGTTTCGCTACGGTGCTGGTGCTGGGGCGCAACGTCAGCAACAGCCTGGCGGCACAATCTGCCTGAGCAGGGCGCAGGCTGATTTTTTACGCTCTTTTTACGGCTGAGCCGACAGCCAGAAGGAATACTGGGCGCGCGATGCTCAAGGATGGCATGCATTTCAACCCGCCAGTCCAGAGAAGCCTTTCGTGAGCCAGTCCACCGTCATCGCAAACCAATCCCTTCCCGGCAAGTCCAACCCCATCGGCATGCTCGTCGCCGCTGTCGGCGTGGTGTATGGCGACATCGGCACCAGCCCGCTGTACACCCTCAAGGAAGTGTTCGCCGGGCACTACGGCGTGCAGGCCAATACCGCCGGTGTACTGGGCGTGCTGTCCCTGGTGTTCTGGTCGTTGCTGTGGGTGGTGTCGCTGAAGTACGTACTGTTCATCCTGCGTGCCGACAACCAGGGCGAGGGTGGCATCATGGCCCTGACCGCCTTGGCGCATCGGGCGGCGGCGCCCTACCAGCGGCTGGGCAAGGTGCTGGTGCTGCTCGGCCTGTTCGGCGCCGCGCTGTTCTACGGCGACAGCATGATCACGCCGGCGATTTCCGTGCTATCGGCCGTCGAGGGGCTGCAACTGGCCTTCGACGGTATCGAACACTGGGTGGTGCCGCTGTCGGTGGTGGTGCTGGTGGCGCTGTTCCTGATCCAGAAGCACGGCACTGCGCGCATCGGCATCCTTTTCGGGCCGATCATGGTGCTGTGGTTCATCGTGCTGGGTGCACTGGGCCTGCACGGCATCGTCCAGCGCCCGGAAGTGCTGCAGGCGCTCAATCCGCTCTGGGCGGTGAAGTTCTTCCTGCTGCACCCGGGCATGGGGGTGGCGATTCTGGGCGCGGTGGTGCTGGCCCTGACCGGCGCCGAAGCACTCTACGCCGATATGGGGCACTTCGGCCGCAAACCCATTGCCCGGGCCTGGTTCATGCTGGTGCTGCCCGGCCTGGTGCTGAACTACTTTGGCCAGGGCGCCTTGATCCTCGGCGACCCGCAGGCAGTGCGCAACCCGTTTTATCTGCTGGCGCCCGAATGGGCCCTGCTGCCCATGGTCGGGCTGGCCACCCTGGCCACCATCATCGCGTCCCAGGCCGTGATCTCCGGTGCGTTCTCGCTGACGCACCAGGCCATCCAGCTGGGGTACATACCGCGCATGTTCATCCAGCACACCTCCAGTGAGGAGCAGGGGCAGATCTACATCGGCATGGTGAACTGGGCGCTGATGGTCGGCGTGGTGCTGCTGGTGGTCGGCTTCGAGTCGTCCGGGGCGCTTGCGGCAGCCTATGGTGTAGCCGTGACCGGGACCATGCTGATCACCACGCTGCTGGCCTCGGCAGTGGTGCTGTTGTTGTGGAAGGCACCACGCTGGCTGGCAGTGCCGATGCTGCTGGCGTTCCTGCTGGTCGACAGCCTGTATTTTGCCGCCAATGCGCCGAAGATCCTCCAGGGCGGTGCATTTCCGGTGATTGCGGGCCTGGCGCTGTTCGTCCTGATGACCACCTGGAAGCGCGGACGAAGGATCATCGTCGAGCGACTGGACGAGAGTTCGCTGCCGCTGGACCTGTTCATCAACAGCCTCAAGGCCCAGCCGCCTCACCGCGTGGGCGGTACTGCGGTGTTCCTGTCCGCCAGGCCCGAGGCGGTGCCTCACGCCTTGCTGCACAACCTGCTGCATAACCAGGTACTGCATGAGCAGGTGGTGCTGTTGACCGTCGTGTTCGAGGATGAGCCACGAGTCAGCGCTGGCAAGCGCTTTGAGATCGAGGCGTTTGGTGACGGTTTCTTCCGCGTGAACCTGCATTTCGGTTTCATGGAGGAACCCGACGTGCCGTTGGCGTTAAGCCGCTGCCAGCGTGCGGACCTGGAGTTCGGCCCCATGCGCACAACCTATTTTCTCAGCCGGGAGACGGTCATTGCAGGCAAGCAGATGGGCATGGCCCGCTGGCGGGAGCACCTGTTTGCCTTCCTGCTGAAGAATGCCAACAGCAACCTCAAATACTTCCAGCTGCCGCTGAACCGGGTGATCGAGCTTGGCACTCAGGTCGAGATCTGAGCAGTCGGGGCAGTACCCAGCGGAACTTGAAGGGTAACCTCATGTCCTATCCGCACCCAAGCTCCCCCTGCGCCTTCTGGAGGCGAACAAACATGAAAAAAACCCTGGTAGCCGTCTTTACTTGTGCCCTGGCGCTCGGCGCAACGGCATTGTTGCCTGCCAATGTCTCGCCGATCGGCTCCGCGTATGCCAAAGGTGGTGGCAACGGCGGTGGGCAGGGTGGCGGCAAGGGTGGCATCAACGGCAATGGCGCCGGTTATGAGAGTGACCATGCCGGCAAGGCCACGCGCAACCATGGCGAGAGCGGTAATCACTATGGCAGCTTGCGCAACGATGACAACGGCCGTGGTACTACCCAGTCTGGCATTGCCCATTCCAAGGAGCACAACAAGGCCGGGCGCTCCTCTTCGAAGCATGATCGATAACTGAAAGCACGCCACTCCTGCAGGCACTGCACAATCCTCAAGGGCGGCGCTGAACCTGTGGGAGCGGCTTCAGCCGCGAAGCATCCGACGCGGTGCATGGCACCGGCTGCGCCGGTGTTCGCGGCTAAAGCCGCTCCCACAGGGTCCCTGCTAACTCAATGAGTTATGTGCAGTTCTATGAGAACGGGCATGGCGCATTCCTTCGGCTGGGGAAGCCCTTGTAAAGACAACTGCTCCCCCAACAGCCTGATGCCCACCTGACCTCAAACCCTGAACCGCCCCACCAACGCCGTCATCTCCCCCACCAACCGCGACAACGCCTTGCTCGCCTCACTGGTCTGCTGCGCCCCCGCTGCCGAGGATGTCGACAGCTCGCGAATGTTCAGCAGGTTGCGGTCCACCTCTCGCGCCACCTGGGCCTGCTCTTCGGCTGCGCTGGCAATCACCAGGTTACGCTCGTTGATCTCGCCGATCGCACTGTAGATCCCCTCCAGCACCTGCCCCGAGGCCAGGGTCACGTCCAGCGTCGACTGGGCGCGGCTGGTACTGGTCTGCATCGAGGCCACGGCCGCTTCGGTGCCCGCCTGCACACGCCCGATCATCTGCTCGATTTCCTGGGTCGACTGTTGCGTGCGGTAGGCCAGCGTACGCACCTCATCCGCCACCACCGCAAAGCCGCGCCCGGCCTCGCCCGCGCGGGCTGCCTCGATGGCGGCATTGAGCGCCAGCAGGTTGGTTTGCTCGGACACCGAGCGAATCACCTCCAGCACCTTGCCGATATCCCGCACCTGCCCGACCAGTTGCTCCAGATGCGCGCTGCTGGCCTGGATCTCACGCGTCATGGCCTCGGTGCCGTCGATGTTGTCGCTGACTTGCCGGCGGCTTTGCGCTGCCAGCTGGTTGGATTCGCTGGTGGTCTGCGAGGTGGTGATGGCGTTGCGCGCAACCTCCTCCACGGCTGTGGTCATCTCGGTGACAGCGGTGGCGGCCTGCTCCAGTTCCTGGCCCTGCTGGCGCAGGTTGTTGGCGCTTTCCTCGGTGACCGCATTCAGCGCCGTGGCGGCTGCATCCAGTTGCCCGGCACAGCTGCTGATCTGCACCAGGGTGTCGCGCTGGCTCTGCTGCATGCGCTCAAGCTCATGGAACAGCTGGCCGATCTCGTTGCTGCCCTGCCCCTGCACCGGCACGCTCAGGTCGCCGCCGGCAATGCGCTGGAAGTGCCGACCGGCTTCGCGCAGCGGGTGCAGCACGCGCTGGGCAATAAAGGCCCAGCACAGCGCCGCCAGTAACAGCGTCACGCCCAGCAGCGCCAGGCTCAGCAGCTGCGCGCGCGCCAGGCGCCGGTCGGATTCCAGCATGATCTGCTGGCCGCGCTCACTCAACGCGCCGACCAGTTGCTGGCGCAGCGCCTGCAACCGGCCCATGGCGTTGCCGGCGTCGGTGTTGACCTTGAAATACTGCTCAAGCGAACGTTGACGGGTTGCCTCACGCTGCCCGGCGACTGCCTTGGCGTACTCGCCATAGGTGGCCTGCAGCGCGGTTGCCAGTGCGTGCAGTACAGGCTCGCGGGCGTTTTCGACAAACTCGTCCACCAGCTTCTGGCTCTTGTCGTTCAGCTCGACCGACAGCGCCATGCGCTTGTTGGCACTTTCCTCATGGCCACCCAGTTGCTCGATGAAGCCCGAGGACACATTGGCGCTGGCGCGAATCGCCATCAGCAACGCATTGTTCAACCGGTCCGACTGGTGCGCGGTCTGGTCCAGTTCGGTGATCTGCTGGTCGCTACCCACCGCTGCACGCCAGGCACTGACGGTGGAAAACAGCAGGGTCAGACTGAACAGCGACAACACCCAGAACATTCCGGTGCGGATCTTCAGGTTGGCAAGCATGCGGGCAGTACTCCTTGTTGGCACCACTTCTGGTCGATGATTCGATGGTGGGTGTGCTGCTATCGGAGGTACTGACGCAGGCTTGAGGCGCCGGAATGCGGTTTTGGGCGGTAACCGAACAGATGTTGCCAGGGCAAAGGGCGGGGAACAGGCAACAAATTGCCCAAGCGGGAACTTCAACGCTCCACTTCGGTCGATAGCATCCCCTTGCCCTCCAGCCAGGGGCTTGCCCAAGCCCTGCCGAGTCTACCGCCGATGCCCAGCACACCTGTTCTGTCCGCCTTGCTCCTGTTGTTCAGCGCAATCACGGCACCAGGCGCACTGGCCGGCGAGCGCTCCGCGCCGGCACGCAGCAACCATGCCTCGACCGTGCTGATCGAAACCGCCTCGCAACAGTATGCCGACGGCCAACTGGACCAGGCGGCAGCCACCCTGGAGCGCGCGCTGCACATTCAGCCGAACAACCCGGCAACCCTGCACTACCTTGGCGTCCTGCGCCTTCAGCAAGGGTTGTACGAACAGGCCGAAACCCTGGCGCAGCGCTCCAACCTGCGTGTTGGCAACAATCACGCACTACGCAGCCGCAACCTGCAGCTGATAGAAGCCGCGCACAAGGCCCAGGGCGACGGCGTGCTGCCGACGGCTGCGTACTGAGGGCGGTCAGACGCTGCGCGTCAGGCCACCATCGACCTTGATGTTCTGCCCGGTGATATAGGCAGCTCCGTCGCTGGCCAGGAATGCAATGGTGGCGGCAATTTCCTCGCTGGTGCCATAGCGCCTGAGCGGTACGCTGTCGCGCCGCTGCTCTGTGGCCGGCAGGCTGTCGATCCAGCCAGGCAATACGTTGTTGATGCGCACGTTGTCCACGGCATAGGTGTCGGCGAAGATCTTGCTGAACGCCGCCAGGCCCGAGCGGAACACCGCCGATGTGGGGAACATTTCGTTGGGTTCGAATGCCCAGGCGGTAGAGATGTTGATGATCACTCCCCCCTTCTGCCGTTGCATGACTGGCGTCACCAGGCGTGCCGGGCGGATAACATTGAGCAGGTACGTGTCCATGCCCTTGTGCCAGTCTTCGTCGCTGATCTCCAGGATCGGCGCGCGCGGGCCGTGGCCGGCGCTGTTGACCAGCACATCGACGCGCCCCCACTTCCCGACCACGGCATCCACCAGGCGCTGCAAGTCCTCGACCGACTGGTTGCTGCCGGTAACACCGATACCGCCCAGCTCCTTGGCCAGTGCTTCGCCCTTGCCCGAGGACGACAGGATGCCGACCTTGAAGCCGTCGGCAGCCAGGCGACGTGCCGCTGCTGCGCCCATGCCGCTGCCACCGGCGGTGATGATTGCTACCTTTTGCACAGACATATTGCCTCCTTCGGCGATGGAACCCTGTGTTTGCAAGTGCATTCACACTAGCAGCCACACAGGTGCGCAGGGAGGCAGCCGGACTTCGTCTAGCCAGTAGTTTTTCTTTCGTCAGCCTGAGCCTTGAGCCACGCCCTGACGATTTGCAGGGCCGCTGGCGGCTGCCCCTTGCGCGGCCATACCAGGTAGAACGCCTTGTCCAGCCGCAGTTGCTGGGGGAACACCTGCACCAGCCGGCCGGCGGCGATATCGTCGCTGACGAAGGCATGGCTGGCCAATGTAATGCCCTGCCCGCCTATGGCAGCTTCGATGGCCAGCGAGGTCTGGTTGAAGCGCACGGTCTTCGCCGTGGGCGTCGGGTGGCCAGGGAACACCGCAGCGCAGAACTGCGGCCAGAAGTTGTGCGCATCGTGCAATGCCACATAGCGCTGCAAGGCGGCAAAACCCTCAGGCCAGCCCACGTCTGCCAACAACGCCGGGCTCGCCACCGCGACCACCGGCGGCTCCATCAGCAACTCGGCGTTCAGCCCGGCGCCGAACGGCGGCTGGCCATAACGCACGGCCAGGTCCACACCATCGGTATGAAAATGCGAAAGCCGGTCGGTGGCCAGCACCCGCAAGTCAATCTCTGGGTTGTGCTCGGCAAAGTGCCCCAGCTTGGGGATCAGCCATTTCGAAGCAAAGGTTGGCGTTACGCTGACCGTGAGATGGGAGGGCGCCGGACGCAACAGCCGCGTGGCTTCGTCGATCATCGCCAAGGCACTGCGCACGCTGGTGCTGTAGGCATGCCCGGCATCGGTCAGGCCTAGGCCGCGCGGCAAACGCTCGAACAGGCGAACCTCCAGACCGGCCTCCAGCCCACGAATCTGCTGGGCAACAGCGGCCTGGGTGACGCCGAGCTCCTCGGCGGCCAGGCGGAAGTTCAAGTGACGCGCCACCACTTCGAACACCCGTAACGCATTGAGTGAGGGCAACCCGGGAAAACCTGCAGGCATGGCGATGATTTTTCTATTGGCTGCTCGGCAGCATTGCGCCGAGGCTATCCTCATCGGCCGAGGAAGTCGATGCTTTGTCGGCGGACAGAGCCCAAAGGAGTTGGCATGCCCGCCATCAATGCATTCCGCCACTACGGCCTGCTCGACCTGTCTTGGACACAACGGCCGTTGCGGCTGACCGCGCTTGCCGAGCAGGTGCTCGCTGGGCAGGCGCACTGGCTTGACCACAACCCTGCGCAGCGCTGGGTGAAGTGCTTATCGATGCCGCGGACAGGCCCTGGGTGGTCAGCGAACAAGGCTAGGTGTGGCAGCGCAAATAGCCCGCTCAAGCCTGATCAGGTAACGCGGTGGATGGCACCGGCGTTGCCGGTGTTCGCGGGCATGCCCGCTCCCACAGGAACCGAGGGTACCCGAAACCTGCACCATACCTGTGGGAGCGGGTTCACCCGCGAAGCAGGCGACACGATCTATGGCACCGCGTTGGATTCTTCGCGGCTAAAGCCGCTTGTGTCTTGAGAGGGGATTAGAATCTGGAGTGAGAGCGGTGAATGGCAAGCTGAATGCCAGAGGTGCCTTGAGC